>NZ_JBHTKH010000017.1:0-87999 GCF_042676085.1 Terrabacter terrigena | reverse complement strand
GACCTGCTCCGGCTCAACTCGATGTTCCAGCCCCGCATCCCCGGTGACGAGCACCCCGGCCTACCCGCCGACTCGCCTGCCGCCGTGGAACACTGAGCGCATGCTCATCAACTTCGCGCTGCAGACGGTCATCAACGCCGTCGCCCTGTGGATCGCCGCGTGGGCCATCCCGGGCATCACGTTCGGTGAGGGCCGCACGGGCAACATCTTCTGGACCGTCGTCCTCGTCGCCCTGGTCTTCGGCGTCGTCAACGCCTTGATCCGGCCCGTCGCGAAGCTGCTGTCGATGCCGTTCATCATCCTGACGCTGGGACTGTTCGTCTTCATCGTCAACGCGCTGATGCTCGAGCTCACCTCGTGGCTCGCCGGCAAGCTCAACCTGGCGTTCCACATCGACCACTTCTTCTGGGACGCCGTCTTCGGGGCGCTCATCGTCACCTTCGTCTCGATGATCCTCAGCTTCATCAAGACCGACTGACGCGCACCGCACCCGGTGAGTACGCGTGAGCCCGTCTTCCGTCCGGAAGACGGGCTCACGGCATACGCCCCCGGGTCGGCCACCTGCCCGCCGACCGGGGTGTCGGTTCGGAGGGTGTCGGCGCGGGGTCCTACCGTCGAGCCATGCGGTTGCTCCACACCTCCGACTGGCACCTCGGGCGCACGCTCCACGGCGTGAACCTCCACGAGGCGCAGGCGGCTGTCCTGGAGCGCATCTGCGAGCTCGTCGAGTCGCCCCCCGACGGCATCCCCGTCGACGCGGTGCTCGTCGCGGGAGACGTCTACGACCGGGGTGTCCCGCCCGTCGAGTCGGTGCAGCTCTTCGAGTGGACCCTCTCGCGGCTGTCTGCCGTCACGACCGTCGTCATCACGTCGGGCAACCACGACTCGGCGATCCGCCTCGGCTACGGCTCCGGGCTCTTCCGCGACCGCATCCGCATGGTCACCGACCTCGGGCAGCTCGACCTGCCGGTCCTGCTCGAGGGCGGCGACGGTGTGCGGGCCGCGATCTACGGCATCCCCTACCTCGACCCCGACCACGCGCGAGTTGCGCTGGCGGGTGGTGGTGAGCCGCTGCCGCGGTCGCACCAGGCCGTCGTCGGCGCTGCGTGCGACCGCATCCGCGCCGACCTCGCCGACCGTGCGGGCGTGCGTTCGGTCGTGCTCGCCCACGCGTTCGTCGCCGGCGCGGAGCCGAGCGACTCCGAGCGCTCGATCATGGTCGGCGGCGTCGACCGGGTGGCCGGCACCGTCTTCGCGGGCATCGACTACGCCGCGCTCGGCCACCTCCACGGGCCGCAGGCGCCCGACTCCGCGGAGGGGTCGGTCGTGCGCTACTCCGGGTCGCCGCTGCGCTACTCCTTCTCCGAGCAGGACCACCAGAAGGTCGTGCTGCTCGTCGACCTCGACGAGGCCGCACCCGCGCGGGTCACGCCCGTCGAGATCGCGCAGCCGCGCGCCATGGCCACCCTGCGCGGGCGACTCGACGAGCTGCTCGAGGCACCCGAGCACACCGCCGCCGAGAGCGCGTGGGTACGCGTCACGGTGACCGACCGCGTGCGGCCCGACTCGCTCATGGACCGCCTCAAGTCACGCTTCCCGCACGCGCTCCAGGTCTTCCACGAGCCCGAGGGCTCGGTCGAGCGCACCCGCGGCGGCACGACCGTCGTGAGCGAGCGCGACCCGCGCGAGCTCGGTTCCGACTTCATCGCCTACGTCACCAAGACCGAGGCGAGCGACGGTGAGGTCGACGTCTTCGCGGCCGGCTTCGAGGCCGCCGTCGTCGCCCAGCACAAGGCCGAGGCCCAGGAGGTGGCGTGACGTGCAGCTGCACCACCTCTCCATGACGGCCATCGGGCCCTATGCCGGCACCGAGGTCATCGACTTCACCACCGTCGGGCGCGCCGGCCTCTTCCTGCTCGAGGGCCCCACCGGCTCGGGCAAGTCGACGATCATCGACGCCATCACGTTCGCGCTCTACGGCAAGGTCGCCCAGGCCTCCGCCGACGTCGAGCGCATCCACTCGCACCACGCCGACCCACGCACCGTCCCGGTCGTCGTGCTCGTCTTCGAGACCCAGTCCGGGCTCTACCGGGTCCAGCGCACCCCGCGCTTCGAGCGACCGAAGTCGCGCGGCGCGGGCTCGACGGTGCAGCAGCCAACGATCAAGCTGTGGCGGCTCCAGACCCCCGACGACCTCACCGGTGGCGAGCTGCTGTCGACCAACATCGGCGACTGCGACGACGAGATCACGCGTGCCGTGGGGCTGACGCGCGACCAGTTCGTGCAGACGGTGATCCTGCCGCAGGGCGAGTTCGCGACGTTCCTCCGGGCGAGGTCGGAGGACAAGGGCAAGCTCCTCGAGAAGGTCTTCGGCACCGCGTTCTTCCGACGCGTGCAGGACGAGATCGTCGAGGCCGGCAAGGCGGCCCAGGCCCGCAGGCAGTCGGCCGTCGACGAGATCCGCCTGGCCGTGCACGCCCTCGCCGTCTCGGCGGGCCTCGAGACCGAGCGCCGCGACGTGCTCGAGGCCCTGAGCCGCACCGCCCCCGAGGCTCTCGAGGCCGAGCTGGCCCAGGTCGTCGACGAGCTGATGACACGCGAGCGGCACGCCGGCAAGGCCAGCCGCGAGGCGATCGAGACCCACAAGCAGATGGCCGACATGGTCAGCGACGCCAGGCTGCGCATGCAGCGCCGCGAACGCCTGCTCGCACTGCAGCAGCAGGAGCACGACCTCGGCAAGCAGGCCGTGCGCTTCACCGAGCTGCGCGAGGAGGTCTCGCGGGCGCAGCAGGCCCGGCCGGTCGCGGGCGCCGTGCGCACGCTCGCGCTGTCCGAGCAGGCATTGCGTCGAGCGGACGTCTCCCTCCGCCGGGCGCGCGAGCAGGTCGAGCCGGGCCTGCGCGACCGCGGCCCTGCCGCCCTGCGCGAGGCGGCCGCTCATGCGCGGGAGGTCGTCGGCTCTCTCACCGGCGCCATCTCCGTCGAGGCCGCACTCGGCTCGCGCCTGGCCGAGCAGCGGCGTCTCGCCGAGCGACGCGACGGCATCCGACGCTCCGCCGCGGCAGTGACGACCGAGCTCGACGCCCTGCCGGCAGCCATCCGCGCGCACGAGGAGGCCCTCACCGAGGCCCGGCGAGTGGCCGCTCTCGTCGACGGGCGGGCCGCGGAGGGCGAGCGGGCGAAGGAGCGCCTCGAGGCGGCGCTGGCGCACGCTGCGGCGGCCGGGCGGGTCCCGGGCTGCGAGGCCGCGGCTGCTGCGGCCCTGTCGGCCGTGGCCGCTGCCGAGACCGCCCTCGCCGGGCTGCGGCGCGCACGCATCGAGGGGATCGCCGGCGAGCTCGGCCTGTCGCTCACCGCCGGCGACCCGTGCCCGGTCTGTGGCTCCACGGAGCACCCGTCGCCGGCGCGCCCGACCCTCGACGCCGTCACTCCCGAGCAGATCGAGACGGAGGAGACCCGCGTCGTGGAGCTGCGGCGGCGGGCGGCGACCGCCGCCGACGCCCTCGCTGCCCTGCGCTCCGAGGTGCGTGAGCTCGCGGCCCGTGCAGACGGGCTCGACGTCGCGAAGGCGCGCTCGCGGGCCGAGGACGCAGCCCGCGAGCTGGCCGAGTCGGTGCGGGCCCGGTCCGACGTCGAGGCCGGAGCCACCCGGCTCGGCGAGCTGCGCGACAGGGCCGAGGCCCTGTCCACCGAGGCCGCCACGCTCGGTGCCGAGCTCGCCCGCACCGAGCAGTCCGTCACCGACCTCGGCGCACGCATCGCCGAGGAGACCTCCCTCGTCGAGCAGGCCCGCGACGGTCACCCCAGTGTCGTGGCCAGGCGCGACGACCTCGTGGCGGCCGCCGGTCGCATCGACGCGCTGGTCGACGCCATCACCCAGCGCGATGTCGCCGCGGCGGCCGTCGCCGAGGACACCGCGGCCCGCGACTCCGACCTCGCCCAGTTCGGCTTCTCCGACGTCGCCGAGTGGATGGCCGCCGACCGCGGCACCGAGTGGATCAGCGCCCGCACCAAGGAGATCGACGACTTCGAGCGGGCCTGCACGCAGGTGCGGGCCGGCCTCACCGGGCCCGAGCTCGCCGACGTCCAGCTCGACGCCCTCTTCGACGACATCGATCAGCTCGAGGCGCTCGCCGTCGCCGCGAAGAAGGACATGGAGGCGGCCGCCCACGAGCACGGCAGCCTGCGCGACCAGGTGACGCGCACGAAGCGCCGGGCCGCCGACATCCGCGACGCCCTGTCACGCAACGCTGCCGTGATCGCCGAGACCGCCGACGCGGTGCGGGTCGGCCAGCTCGTCGCCGGCAACGGCGACAACCAGCTCAACCTCGACCTCGCGAAGTACGTCCTCATCCGGCGGTTCACCGAGGTGCTGTCGGCCGCCAACACCGAGCTCGGCCGCTTCTCGGGTGGTCGCTACACCCTCGAGCACACCGACGCGAAGAAGGGCAACGCCAAGTCGGGCCTCGGCGTGCGGGTGCACGACATGCACACCAACCAGGTGCGTGAGGTCGGCACGCTCTCCGGCGGCGAGACCTTCTACGTGTCCCTGTCGCTCGCGCTCGCGCTGGCCGAGGTGGTGCGCGCCGAGTCCGGTGGCGTCGACCTCGGCACCCTGTTCGTCGACGAGGGCTTCGGCACGCTCGACCCCGACGTGCTCGACGACGTCATGCACACGCTCGAGGGCCTGCGCGAGGGCGGGCGCACCGTCGGCATCGTCAGCCACGTCACCGAGCTGAAGTCGCGCGTCGCCGACCGCATCGAGGTGCTCGTCCGGCCCGACCGCACGAGCACCCTGCGCATCACCGCCTGACGGCCATCCCGTCGAAAGCGCGCTTCGTCACGCGGCGGGTGCCGACGGAAAGCCCGTTCGATCCCAGGGGTGTCGCGACCTTTCGATCGCGGGAGCGCCCCGTCGGGTCCGGCTCACGGCGGGACCACACGCGGCCCTAGGATCCGGGCATGAGCGTCGTCGCGAGCGTGTTCGTCGGTCTGGCCGCCCTGCTCCACGTCTACATCTTCTGCATGGAGAGCCTCGCCTGGACCCGGCCTGAGATCTGGCGTCGCTTCGGTGTCGCCGACCAGTCCGCGGCCGACGTGACGAGGCCGATGGCGTACAACCAGGGCTTCTACAACCTCTTCCTCGGGCTCGGTGCGGCGCTCGGCATCGTGCTCTGGTGGACCGGCCACCACGAGGTCGGCAAGACCCTCATGCTCTTCTGCACGGGTTCGATGGTGGCTGCCGCGACGGTGCTCATCACGACCGGCAGCAGCTACCTGCGGGCCGCGCTGTCGCAGGGCACCATCCCGCTCATCGGTTTCGTGCTGACGCTCCTCGCCTGACCACGACCGGTCAGGCGGGGCTCGCCTCCGCGTCGCCACTGCGGCGCGGTCCGCGAGGGGCGCCGATGACGAGGATGACGACACCGACCACGGCAGAGCCGAGCGCGAGCATGCCGTAGCCGGCGGAGCCGACCACGACACCGGCCGCGACGCCACCTCCGGCGCCGGCGAGGCCCATGAGCACGTCGGCAAATCCCTGGGTGGCGGGCCTCTCGTCGGTCGAGACCGCCGAGGTCAGCAGCGTCGAGCCCGACACGAGCGTGCACGACCAGCCGACTCCGAGCAGGAAGAGCGCGACGAGCAGCAGCCCCGACCAGCCGGCGTGCGAACGCGAAGCCAGCACGGCGGCAACCGCCAGCACCGCCCCGCCGGTCGTCGCCACGACCTGCCCGCCCCAGCGGTCGACGGCCATGCCGACGAGCGGTGACAGCGCGAACATCCCCATGATGTGCATCGAGATGACGAAGCCGATGACCTCCAGCTCGGCGTGCCCGTGCTTCATGTGGATCGGGGTCATCACCATGACGCTCACCATCACGAGGTGGCCGAGCGCCATCACGAGGATCCCCTGGAGCGCCCGCGGGTTGGCGCGCACCACGGTGAGGCCACGTCGCATCGAGCCGTCGTGGTTGGGGGCGCCGTGCTGCGTGGCGTCGGCGACGGAACCGGACGTCACGTCGTCGCCGCCGGAGCCTGCGACCAGAGCGTCCCGCTGCTGCTCGCCGTCGACTCGTCGCGCCTGGGCGTCGAGGACCCGCGCCGTGAGGAGCGGGTCGGGCCGCAGCAGCCGGTCTACGACGAACCATGCGAGCACGAACCCGGCGAGCGAGAAGACGAAGACGCCCGACAGCTCGGGAACACCGACCGCCTGCGCCACGGCCTTGCCCGGGCCGACGAGGTTCGGGCCGGCGACCGACCCGATGGTCGTCGCCCAGACGACGATGCTGAGGTCGCGCCCTCGGCGCGCCGGCACCGCGAGGTCGGCGGCGGCATACCTCGTCTGGTTGTTGGCGGTGGTGCCGCCGCCGAAGAGGAACATGCCCACGACGAAGAGCGGGAAGGAGCGCAGCACCGCGGCGACGAGGACGACCGCCGCGCCGACGAAGGCGAGGGTCAGGCCGAGGCGCAGACCCACCCGGCGTCCGCGGGCTGCCGTTGCCCTCGCCACCGGGATGGTGATGAGGGCCGTGCCGAGCACCTGCGCCGTGGTGCCGACGCCGGCGAGCGCCTCGGTGCCGCTGAGGTCCTCGGCGAGCAGCGCGCCCACCGCGATGCCGCAGGCCATGCCCACGCCACCGAGCACCTGCGAGCCGACGAGCGTGCGAATCACCCTGCGCTGCAGGGCAGCCCGGTCAAGTAGGGAGGGAGCGACGACCACAGACGTCAGACGTGCCGGCGGGAGGTGATGACCCGGAAGCGGTTCGCGACGAAGGCGGCGTCGGTGTAGGCCGCGTTGGCCGCCGGGTTGGCGCCGGTGCCGTGCAGGTCGGAGAACGCAGCCGTCTGGTTGACGAAGATCTGGCCGGTGAGGTTCTCGGACAGGGCGACCCCGCCAGCAGCGGCCGCGTCGCGCGCCGCGTCGAGCACGTCCTCGCTCGTGGAGTAGACGGCCGCCGTCATGGCGCCGTGCTCGTGCACGGTGTCGGCGAGCTGGGCCAGCGACTGCTCAGTCGAGGCGGTGCGGATCAGGAAGCCGACGGGGCCGAAGCACTCCTGCGTGTAGACGTCCTCGCGGGCGACGTCGAGCGCGACGAGACCCGGCGCGCGGACGACGGCGTCGGCGTACGTCGGGTGGGTGACGCGGCGCGAGTCGAGCACGACCCGGCCCCCCGCGTCGGACGCGAGCCGGCCGAGCGAGTCGGCGTTGCTGCGCACCTGGTCGTTGACGGTCGCGCCGAGCAGCTCGACGGCCTTGGTGTCGTCGCCGGTGAGCCGCCCCACGGCGCCGGCGAGCCTGTCGCCGAAGTCGTCGAAGGACAGGTGGCCCTCATCGGTGTCGATGCCGTCGGCCGGGACGTAGAGGTTCTGCGGCGCGGTGCACATCTGGCCGGAGTAGAGGGTCAGGCTGAAGGCGAGGTTGCCCAGCATGCCCTTGAGGTCGTCGGTCGAGTCGATGACGATCGAGTTGATGCCGGCCTTCTCCGTGTAGACGAGCGCGCCGCGGGCGCCGGCCTGCTGCTCGAGCCAGGCGCCGAACGTCGGACCACCGGTGTAGTCGATGATCGCGACGTCGTCGCGCTCGGCGAGCGTCCTGGCGAGCCCCTGGCCGTCGCCCTCGGGGGCGAGCTGGACGAGCGCGGCGTCGAAGCCCGCCTCGCTGAGCACCTCGCGGGCGACCTCGACCGAGATCGCGAGCGGCAGGACGGCCCGCGGGTGCGGCTTGACGACGACCGGGTTGCCCGTCACGAGCGAGGCGAAGATGCCGGGGTAGGCGTTCCACGTCGGGAACGTGTTGCAGCCGATGACGAGCGCGATGCCGCGCGGGACGATGCGGTAGTCCTTCTGCATGCGCGTCGGCGCCGGGTTGCCCTCGCGGTCGCGGCCGGGCTTCTCCGACACGACCGAGGCCGGCACGCGCTCCTGCTCGACGAGCCCCGCCGCCACCGCCTCGATCGCGCGGTCCTGGGCGTGCGGCCCGCCGGCCTGGAACGACATGACGAAAGGCTGGCCCGACGTGTGCATCACCGCGTTGGCGATCTCGAAGCTGCGCTTGTTGATGCGGTCGACGATCTCCACGCACACGGCGGCACGCACCTGCGGGCCGGCGTCGCGCCAGGCCGGGATCGCCGCCTTGGCGGCCTCGAAGGCGGCGTCGACGTCGAGCGCCGGGTAGGTCGCGCCGAGGGCCGGCCCGTAGGGCGACACCTCGCTGCCGACGAAGGCACCGTCGGTCGGCTGGCTCGACAGGGCGGCATACGGCTGCTGGAGGTGCGCCTCGTAGGCGTTCAGCCCCTCCGTGGCAGCGGACTCGCCGTAGACGCGCGGGCTCGGCGACTCGGGGTAGCGGGAGTACCAGGAACGCGTCGTGAGGGCCTGACGGATCTCGTCGAGGACCCCTGCGTGCGTGTCGAGGAGGGCGTGGGTGGGCGTCGTTGCCGGTGCAGTCACGACACGATGCTAGCCCCGGCCGCAGGTGCTCCCTGACCGCCCGGTGAGCACGCGGGCACCCGGACCCGGCAGGATGGCGGACATGGACACGGACACCCCCGGAGCCGGTGCAGCACGCAGCGAGGAGGACGCGGTCGAGTCGACGTTCGGCCCCGTCGGCGTCGTCGGCGCAGGAGCGATGGGAGCCGGCATCGCCCAGGTCGCGGCGACCGCCGGCCACCCTGTGACGCTCGTCGACCTCGTCGAGGGCGCAGCGGTGGCAGCCATCGAGAAGGTCGGCTCGGCACTGACGCGCCTGGTCGAGAAGGGCCGCCTGTCGCAGGACGACGCGTCCGCCGCGCTCGCCCGCATCACGCCGGCCGAGTCGCTCGACGGGCTGCCCGAGTGCGGCCTCGTCATCGAGGCCGTGCCCGAGAACCTCGCGGTCAAGCAGGGCATCTTCGCCGAGCTCGCCGAACGCCAGCCCTCGACCACCGTCCTCGCGACGAACACGTCGAGCATCGACATCGACGAGATCGCCGACGACGTCGCCGACCCGGAGCGCGTGCTCGGCCTGCACTTCTTCAACCCGCCACCGGTGATGGCCCTCGTCGAGGTGGTGCAGGGCAAGCGGACCGCGAAGGCCTACGTCGAGCACGTGACCGCGCTCATGGAGGCCTGGGGCAAGACTCCGGTGCGGTGCAGCTCGACGCCCGGCTTCATCGTCAACCGGGTCGCCCGGCCGTTCTACGGCGAGGCGCAGCGCATGGTCGAGGCCGGGATCGCCGACGCGGCAACGGTCGACTGGATCCTGCGCGAGAAGGGTGGCTTCCCGATGGGGCCGCTCGAGCTCACCGACTTCATCGGCCAGGACGTCAACCTCGCCGTCGGCACGTCGGTGTGGGAGCAGACCGACCACGACGAGCGATACGCGCCGACGGAGCTCCAGCGTGGGCTCGTCGAGGCGGGGCGGCTGGGTCGCAAGTCGGGCTCGGGCGTCTACACGTATGCCGCCGACGGTGCGGTCGAGGGGGCCGAACCCGACCTCGAACTCGCTGCTCGCCTCGTCGGCGGACCGGTCGAGACCGACCCGCTGGCACGCACGCTGGCGATGCTCGTCAACGAGGCCGTCGACCTCGTGGCGCGCGGCGAGGCCAGCGCCGACGACGTCGACACGGCGATGCGGCTCGGGGTGCGCTACCCCCGAGGCCCCATCGAGTGGGGGCGTGAGATCGGCTTCGACGTGGTCGCTCGCCAGCTGGCCGAGCTCGACACCGCCTACCCGGGCGGGCGTTACCGGCCGAGCCCGGCCCTGACCGACGGGAGCGTGTCATGAGCGACATCGACGAGCCCCACGTGGACGCGGGCGACGAGGGCGTCGCCTTCGCCCGGCAGATGTGGGCCGACGACCAGGCCTCGCGCCGCCTCGGCATGGAGGCCACGGTGGTCGAGCAGGACCACGCGGTCGTGCGGATGGGGATCCGCGACGACATGGTCAACGGCCACGCCATCTGCCACGGCGGCTACATCTTCACCTTGGCCGACTCGTGCTTCGCGCTTGCCTGCAACTCGCGGGGGCGCCTCACGGTGGCTGCCGGGGCCGACATCGCCTTCACCGCGCCCGGCAGGCTCGGTGACGTGCTGGTCGCCGAGGCGCGGGTGCGCTCGGCGTTCGGCCGCAGTGGCATCACGGACGTCACGGTCAAGCGTGAGTCGGACGGTCAGATCATCGCGGAGTTCCGCGGCCGCAGCCGCTCCCTCAAGCGCCACTGACGTCGCCCCACCGGCTCGCGGGCACACCCGGCCGCTCGCTCGCGCGCCGCCGCTCCGCGACGTCCCAACCGTCGCGAGGCCGATACGTGCCCCTTCGACGGTTGGGGACCTGTCGGGGGTTGTGAGCGCGTGCGTCAGCGGGCGCGGCGGCTGCCTGCCCGTGTGCCGGCCGAGAAGGCCGCGGCGCCGCCGCTGCTCGTCGAGTAGACCGTGGCCGAACCACCTGACCGGCCCGAACCTCCGGCACGGCGGCCCGAGCCGCCGGCACCGCCACCACGGCGGGCGGACGTCTGAAACTCGGCGCCCTGCGCGGAACGGGTGCGGCCCGAACCGCGAGCACCCGAACGACCGGCGCCGCGGGCGCCTCCACCCTGGATGTCGGAGCCCTGGTCACCGCGACCCCGACCGGGGCCACCCTCGCCGGGTCCGCGACCGTGCTCGGCAGCCGGGCGAACGGTGCTCGTGCCCCGTCCACCGCCGGACGCGCCGCCGTTGCCGCCACGGCCACGCCCCCGACCACGCCCCCGACCCGATCCACCGCCGGAACCGGACGCGGCGGCCGAACCGCCAGCACCAGCGCCTGCCGCGACGGCCTCGCGGACGAGCCCGCCGGCGTACGACCGCTCGCCGGGGGCGAGCTCGGTGAGGAGCGGGTGGCCAATGGCCACGCGGGTGGTCGTCGGCTTGATGCCGGCCTTGCGCGTCAGGTCGCGCACGTCGCGCACCTGCTCATCGAGCATCATCGTGACGACGGTGCCCTCATTGCCGGCACGTGCGGTGCGGCCGGAGCGGTGGAGGTACGCCTTGTGCTCGACGGGCGGGTCGGCGTGGATGACGAGGGCGACGTCGTCGACGTGGATGCCGCGGGCGGCGATGTCGGTCGCGACGAGCGTCTGCGCGCGGCCCGAGTGGAAGTCGTCCATGTTGCGCGTTCGCGCGTTCTGGCTCAGGTTGCCGTGCAGCTCGACGGCCGGAACTCCCGACGCGTTGAGCTGCTTGGCGAGCTTCTTGGCACGGTGCTTCGTGCGGGTGAAGACGACCTTGCGGCCGGGCGCCGCGGTGAGGTCGAGGATGACGGGCAGGTGCGAGCCGTTGTCGACGTGGAGCACGTGGTGGCTCATCGTCGCGACGGGCGACTGCGCCGAATCCGCCTCGTGGGTCACGGGACTCGACAGGAAGCGCTTGACGAGGACGTTGATCGCTCCGTCGAGCGTCGCCGAGAAGAGCAGCCGCTGGCTGTCGCGCGGCGTCTTGTCCATGATGCGGCGCACGCCCGGCAGGAAGCCGAGGTCGGCCATGTGGTCGGCCTCGTCGAGGATCGTCACCTCGATGCCGTCGAGGAAGACGTGGCCCTGCTGCATGAGGTCCTCGAGGCGACCCGGGCAGGCGACGATGACGTCGACGCCGCCCCGCAGCCCCTGGACCTGGGGGTTCTGGCCGACGCCGCCGAAGATCGTCTGCGACGTGAGGCCGAGCGCCTTGGCGAGCGGAGCCATCGCGGTGTCGATCTGCGCGACGAGCTCGCGCGTCGGCGCGAGGATGAGGGCGCGGGGACGACGCGCCTGCCGGCGACCGCCGGACTGGGACAGCCGCGTCATCAGCGGCAGCAGGAAGGCGTACGTCTTGCCCGAGCCCGTGCGACCACGGCCGAGGACGTCGCGGCCGGCGATCGAGTCGGGCAGCGTGGCCGTCTGGATCGGGGTCGGGGTGGTGATGCCGAGGTCGTTCAGGACGGTGACGAGCGAGGTGGGCACGCCGAGCACGGCGAAGTTCGTGTCAGTGGACACAGGTGGGTACTCCAAAAAGTGGATGCGGTCGTTCTGCCCGGCGCGAGGGCCTCAACGGTGAGGGTCGCGGCGCAAGAGCGAATCGACGCGGCCGGCGGGTGGGCCAGGCCAAGAAGAAGCGGCCCGAGGCAGAACTGGGCGGGCCACTGCGCACCAGTCTAGCGGAGGCGGCGCCTCCCGCGTGAACCGCCCCCGCAGCGACGGCCCCGGGAGGGCCTCCCCGGGCTGCAGCGTGGTGACGGAGCGTTGTCTCGATCGGCGGATGCGGTGACGGAGTGCTCCCTCGTCCGGGAGGGCGTGGGTCGGCGCGCCGACGGCTCAGCCGATGTCGCGTACGCCCTCGTCGCCGACCTCGTCGGCCTCGATCACCATGGGGTTGAGCACGCGGTGCAGGAACGACTTGGTGCGCACCTCCTGCGGGTCGCCGATGACCTCGGCGGCCGGACCCTGCTCGACGACGAAGCCGCCGTCCATGAAGACGACGCGGTTGGCGACCTCTCGGGCGAAGGCCATCTCGTGCGTGACGATCATCATCGTCATGCCCTCGGCGGCCAGCGACTTCATGACCGCGAGCACCTCGCCGACGAGCTCGGGGTCGAGCGCGGAGGTCGGCTCGTCGAAGAGCATCAGCTCGGGGTCCATCGACAGCGACCGGGCGATGGCGACGCGCTGCTGCTGCCCGCCCGACAGCTGCGCCGGGAAGGCACTTTCCTTGTGCGTCATGCCGACGCGCTCGAGGTTGTGCCGGGCGGCCTCGCGCGCCTTGCTCTTGGAGCGCCGCAGCACCTTCGTCTGGGCGACGGTCAGGTTGTCGAGGACGGTCAGGTGCGGGAAGAGGTTGAACGACTGGAACACCATGCCGATGCGGCGGCGCACGCCGTCGATGTCGACGTCGGGGTCGGTGATCTCGTCGTCGCCGACGAAGATCTGCCCGGACGTCGGCTGCTCGAGGAGGTTGACGCAGCGCAGCAGCGTCGACTTGCCCGACCCCGACGGGCCGATGACGCAGACGACCTCGCCCTGGTCGATGTCGAGGCTGATGTCCTTGAGCACCTCGTTGCTGCCGAACGACTTCTTGAGGTTGCGGATCGAGATGGCGTGACGGCCGACGTGCCCGCGGGAGTCAGCGGAGTCGGTGGTGCGGCTCGGGGTCGACATCAGCGGGCCTTCGCGTAGCGTCGCTCGAGCTGGCGCACGAGCATGGACAGGGGCAGGGTGATCGCGAGGTAGCAGACCGCCCCGACGATGAGCGGCGTCGGGCTGACGGTGCGGTTGAGGAAGTCCTGTGAGAACTTCGTCAGCTCGTACGTCGAGGCCGTGACACCGACCACGTAGACGAGCGACGAGTCCTTGACGAGCAGGATCAGCTCGTTGGTGAGCGGCGGGATGACGATGCGGAACGCCTGCGGCAGCACGATGGTGCGCATCGTGCGCGAGGAGCTCATGCCGAGGGTGCGGGCGGCCTCGACCTGACCCCGCGGCACGGCCTGGATGCCGGCCCGGAACGTCTCGGCCATGTACGCGGCGGCCGTGACGCCGAGGCCCACCATGACCATGCCGTAGGTGCCGCCCGGGAAGCTGAAGCCCGCGAAGGCGTTCGGGATGCCGTAGGCGACCATGAAGAGGACGACGAGCGCGGGCACCCCCCGGAAGAACTCGACGTATGCCGTCGCGAACCAGCGGTAGGGCCCGATCGAGCTGAGCTTCATCATCGCGAGCAGCAGCCCGACGACGAAGGCGAAGACGAACGCGAGCGCCGTGTAGATGAGGGTGTTGACGAGGCCGATCGTGATGACCCGAGGCATCATCCGCTGGAAGATGTCGCTGCGCAGGAAGGCGGCGCTGAACGTGGGCCAGTCGGTCTTGACGAGGATGAGGGCGACGACGGCAAGGCCGATGGCGTACTGCGCCCCCCGGCCGAGGCGCGCCCGCTGCCGGCGCGAGAGTCCGCTCCGGGCGGGCTCGGCGGTTTGGGTGGTCATGGGGTCCTCACTTCGTCTGCGGGGCGGACAAGGGCAAGGCTGGCGCAGACGTGCGGTCTGCGCCAGCCCTGACCTGGGACAGGTGTGGTCGCCCTTACTGGGCGGGCACGTCCCCGATCCACTTCTTGAACAGCTTGTCGTACGTGCCGTCGCTCTTGGAGGAGGTGATGATCTCGTCGACGACCTTCTTGAGGCCGTCGTTGCCGAGCTTCATGCCGAAGCCGTACTGCTCGCCGGTGTCGAACTGCGTGGCGATCTTCGCCTTGCCGGCGTTCTCCTTGATGGCCTCGCTCCAGACGGGGAGGTCGTTGATCGCACCGTCGATCTGGCCGGTGAGCAGCGCCTGCGTCTCGGCGGCGAGGTCCTGGAACTCGACGACGTCGTAGCCGTTCGCGTCCTTGTTCTTGTTCGCGTAGTCGAGACCGGTCGTCGATGACTGCGCGCCGAGCTTCTTGCCCTTGAGGTCGGCGAGCGTCTTGACGGTCGACGCGTTGTTGACGAGCAGCGCCTGGGTCGCGTCGAAGTAGGGCTCGGAGAAGAGGATGGCCTTCTTGCGCTCGTCGGTGATGGTCATGCCGGCGGCAGCGATGTCGCACTTGCCGGTGGCCATGTCCTGGCCCGACTTGATGCCCTCGAAGGGGGTGTCGACGATGGTCTGCTGCACGCCGAGCTTCTTGGCGACGAGGTCCATCATGTCGACGTCGAAGCCGACGGTCTTGCCCGAGTCGTCGTTCGACTGGAACGGCGCGTACGGCAGGTGGGTGCAGACGGTCAGCTTGCCGTCGGAGATCAGCTTGACGCCGGAGGCTCCGCTGGCGGTGGCGGCCGGCGTCGCCGTGGTGTTGGCCGGGCCGCTGCTGCAGCCGGCCAGGGCCAGCGCGCTGAGGGCGGCAACGGCAGCGAGAGAGCGCATGGGGCGAGACTTCACAGACAAACTCCTCTTTCAGGGCCACATGGCGAACGGTGGCGACAGGCGACGATCCTTGCACCGTGACCCCCACCGAGGCACGTACCGGCGGCAATAGAGCACAAATCTTCATCTGCGCTGGGCCTCGGGCCGCAAAACGGGGTGGGCGAGAATGGCCCGCATGACGACGGAGTCACGGCTGCCCGACCACGAGATCCCGACCATCGAGGTGGACGAGCTGCGCGCCATGCAGCTCGAGCGCCTCCAGCGGACGGTCCGGGCGGCGTACGAGCACGTCCCGCACTACCGCGAGGCGTTCGACGCGACGGGCTTCCACCCCGACGACCTGCAGTCGCTGGGCGACGTGAGCCGTCTGCCGTTCACGACGAAGGCGGACCTGCGCGCCAACTACCCGTTCGGCATGTTCGCGGTGCCCCGCGAGCAGGTCGTCCGCGTGCACGCGAGCTCGGGCACCACGGGCCGTCCGACCGTGGTCGGCTACACGAAGGGCGACATCGACACGTGGGCCGACCTCGTGGCTCGCTCGATCCGGCTCGCCGGCGGGCACCCGGGCGACGTCGTGCACGTGGCGTACGGCTACGGCCTCTTCACCGGCGGGCTCGGCGCGCACTACGGCGTCGAGCGGCTGGGCGCGACGGTGGTGCCGGTCAGCGGTGGCATGACCGAGCGCCAGGTCCAGCTCATCCGGGACTTCGGGCCGCGCGTCATCATGGTCACTCCCTCCTACTTCCTCAGCCTGCTCGACGAGATGGAGCGCTCGGGGGTCGACCCCGCGTCGACGTCGCTGCAGGTCGGCATCTTCGGCGCCGAGCCGTGGACCGAGTCGATGCGGCAGGAGATCGAGCGGCGCACCGGCATGGACGCCGTCGACATCTACGGCCTGTCCGAGGTGATGGGCCCCGGGGTCGCGCAGGAGGCGGCGACGACGAAGGACGGCCTGCACATCTGGGAGGACCACTTCTACCCCGAGATCATCGACCCGGTCACCGAGCAGGTGCTGCCCGACGGCGAGCTCGGCGAGCTCGTCCTCACTTCGCTCACGAAGCAGGCGATGCCCGTGATCCGTTACCGCACACGGGATCTGACTCGCCTGCTCCCCGGCACGGCCGTCCCGTCGATGCGGCGGATGGAGAAGGTCACCGGCCGCACCGACGACATGATGATCATCCGCGGCGTCAACGTGTTCCCGACCCAGATCGAGGAGCACGTGCTCGCGGAGCCGCGCCTGTCGCCCTACTTCCAGTGCGTGCTGACGCAACCGGGCCGCATGGTCGAGCTGACCGTGCTCGTCGAGCCGCTCGCACCACTCGGCGCCGGCGAGGCCGACGAGATCGCGCGCACGCTCGAGGCGACGGTCAAGCGGCGCATCGGCACGTCGTGCCGGGTCGAGGTGCGCGACCCCGGGTCGATCGAGCGGTCGGTCGGCAAGGCGCGCCGCATCGTCGACGAGCGTCCCAAGGAGTGAGGCCCCGTCCCGTATGCCGTCTCGACCGTTCCTCGGCCACCCGTGGTCGGTGCGTGCTTGACTCGGAGCGAGCGGGCCTGTCCCGGGGCCCGAACGACCGATCGGGGCACGTCATGGCATCGCTGTCGCAGAGGCTGTGGAAGGCCGGCAACACGGCCGCGGTGTGGGTCTACCGCCGCACCGGGGGCAAGGTCGGCGGCAAGGCCAGGGGCGGCAGCCCGGTGCTGCTGCTCACCGTCGCCGGGCGCACCTCAGGGGTCTCGCACACCGTGCCCGTCGCGTACATCCACCGTGACGGCGCGTACTACCTCGCGGCGACGGCCGGCGGGCAGCCGAGGGAGCCCCAGTGGATCCGGAACCTGCGCGCTGCCTCGACGGCCACGATCCAGGTCGGCAGCGAGCGCACGCCAGTGTCGGTCGAGGTGCTGGGCGGAGCCGCCCGTGAGGCCGGCTGGCACGACTTCGTCACGACCTACCCGTCGTTCGCGCCGTACGAGGCGAAGTCGGGACGGCGCATCGCCATCGCGAAGCTGACTCCGACGCGCTGACCCCGCGAGCGACCTGCGCCCCCCCCACTTCATCGAGAAGGCGAGCGAGCGCCCACACGCGGACGGATCGCTCTCTCGATGGGTGGGGCATCCGGCCAGCCGGCACGCTGGGCCTCCAGGACGAGTGCCACGGCGGCGGTGTCGTCGAGCCCGGCCTGACGGGACTCGGCGACGAACCGGGCTGCGAGCGCTCCCAGCGCAGCCTCGGCCGCGTGGGCACCGGACGCGACGGTCGTGCCCGCGCGGCTGTGTGTCTCGACGAGACCGGCCGACTCGAGCAGCTTGTAGGCCCGCGCCACCGTGTTGGCAGCCAGCCCGAGCTGCCCAGCCAGGGCCCGGACGGTCGGCAGCCTGTCGCCCGGTAGCAGTCGACCGGCGCGGATGAGTGCCTCGAGCTGCGCGCGCACCTGCTCGAACGGCGACTCGCGAGACTCGGCGTCCACGACGAGCGGAAGGTCGACCATCCGGCGATTGACCCATCGGGGAGGCGGCGTGTCAACGGAAGGGCCTGCCGCAGCATCAACTACAACGTGTAGTATCTACTACGACCTGTAGTTCCGCAGACCCTCCGGGGGACCTCGATGGATGCAACGGACCTGGCACGGTGGCAGTTCGCGATCACCACCGTGTACCACTTTCTCTTCGTGCCGATCACCATCGGCATGTCCGCGATCGTCGCCTGCTTCCACACCGCCTGGGTGCGCACGCACAACGAGCAGTGGCTCCGGCTCGCGAAGTTCTTCGGCAAGCTCTTCCTGATCAACTTCGCGCTGGGCCTCGTGACCGGCATCGTGCAGGAGTTCCAGTTCGGCATGAACTGGAGCGACTACTCCCGCTTCGTCGGTGACATCTTCGGCGCGCCGCTCGCCATCGAGGCGCTGCTCGCGTTCTTCCTCGAGTCGACCTTCCTCGGCCTCTGGATCTTCGGCTGGGGCCGCATCCCCGAGAAGCTCCACGCCGCGACGATGTGGATCGTCCACATCGGCACGATCCTGTCGGCGTACTTCATCCTGTCGGCCAACTCGTTCATGCAGCACCCCGTCGGCTACACCTACAACAGGGCGACGGGCCGCGCCGAGCTCACCGATTTCCTCGCCGTGCTCACCAACAAGGTCCAGCTCGTCACGTTCCCCCACGTCATCTTCGCCGCCTACATGGCCGGCGCTGCCGTGGTCATGGGCGTCGCGCTCTGGTGCATGAGGCGAGAGACCCTGCGCGCCGAGGGGGCCGGCGAGGACGTGGCTCTCGGCGATGCCCCGATGTACCGCCGGGCGGCCCGCATCGGCGCGGTCGTGACCCTCGTCGCCGCGCTCGGCGTCTCCCTCACGGGCGACGTCCAGGGCAAGATCATGACCGAGGTGCAGCCCATGAAGATGGCTGCCGCCGAGGCCCTGTACGAGTCGGTGCCCGCCGGCGTGGGGGCGCCGTTCTCGGTGCTCTCTGTCGGCTCGCTCGACGGATCGCACGCGAACGACATCATCGAGGTGCCGGGCCTGCTCAGCTTCCTCGCGACCGGCAACTTCGGCGGCGCGGTCGACGGCATCAACGACCTCAAGGCCCTGTACGCGGACACGTACGGCGCGAGCGGCAACCCGCTCGTCGCGTCGGCGACGGGCTACGCGCCGAACATCCCGACCACGTACTGGACGTTCCGTCTCATGATCGGGCTCGGCATGGCGGCCGCGGCGATCTCGCTCGTGGTGCTCTGGCTGACCCGCAAGGATCGCACGCCGACCCATCGCTGGCTGCTCTGGGCCGCGGTCCTGACGCCGTTCCTGCCGATCCTCGCCAACAGCTTCGGCTGGATCTTCACCGAGACGGGTCGCCAGCCGTGGCTCGTCTTCGGCCTCATGACCACCGCGACCGGCGTCTCGCCCGGCGTCTCGATCGGCGAGGTCATCACCTCGATGACGGTCTTCACACTGCTCTACGGCGCCCTCGCCGTCGTCGAGGTCAAGCTCTTCCTGTACTACGTGCGCAAGGGCGCCGAGCCCTTCGAGCCGCCGCAGGACCCCGCCGACCGTGACGAGGACGCCCCCCTCGCCTTCGCCTACTGAGAGGGACTGAACCGCAATGGATCTCGCAACCTTCTGGTTCATCGTCCTCGGCCTCCTGTGGACCGGCTACTTCGTGCTCGAGGGCTTCGACTTCGGCGTCGGCATGCTGCTGCCCGTCCTCGGCGGGAGGAAGTACGCCACCGACGCCGTCGACGCCGAGAAGCGCCGCCGCGTGCTGCTCAACACGATCGGTCCCGTGTGGGACGGCAACGAGGTGTGGGTGCTCACCGCGGGCGGTGCGACGTTCGCCGCCTTCCCGCACTGGTACGCAACCCTGTTCAGCGGCTTCTACCTGCCCCTGCTCGTCATCCTCGTCGCGCTCATCCTGCGCAACCTCGGCTTCGAGTACCGCCACAAGCGGCCCGAGGCGTCATGGAAGGCGCGCTGGGACCTCGCCATCTTCTGGGGCTCGGTCGTGCCGGCGTTCCTCTGGGGCGTGGCCCTGACGAACATCGTGCGCGGCGTGCCGATCGACGCGAGCAAGGAGTTCACCGGCAGCGTCCTCACCCTGCTCAACCCCGCCGGCCTGCTCGGAGGCGTCGTCTTCGTGGCGCTCTTCCTGACGCACGGCGCGATCTTCGTCGCCCTGAAGACCGAGGGCCGGATCCGCCTGGAGGCCCGCGCCATCGCCGAGCGCGTGGGCGCCGTCGCCGCCGTGCTCGCCCTCGCCCTGCTGCTCTGGCTCGGCTTCAGCGACGGCAAGGCGGCGTCATGGGCCACCACCGCCGTCGCTGCCGTCGCGCTCATCGGCGGCCTCGCCGCCAACCGGGCCGGACGCGAGGGCTGGGCGTTCCTCGGCACGGCGGGCACGATCGCCCTTGCCGTCGCCACCTACTTCCTCGTGCTGTTCCCGAACGTCATGCCCTCGTCGACGAACCCGGCGTGGAGCCTCACCGTCGACAACGCGTCGAGCACCGACTACACGCTCAAGGTGATGACGGTGGTCGCCCTCGTCTTCACTCCGGTCGTCGTGCTCTACCAGGGCTGGACGTACTGGGTGTTCCGGAAGCGTCTGGGCACCAAGCACATTCCCGACGACGCGGCCGTCAAGACCGCTCACCGCTGACGACGCCCGAGGCCATCCGATGAAGCCCTTCGACCCGAGGCTCCTCCGAGCGGTGCCCGCTGCCCGGGGGCCCGTCGGTGCGCTCGCCGCCACCGGTGTGCTGACCGGTGTCGCGACCATCGCGACGGCGTTCGCGCTGTCGGCCGTGGTCGTGGCCGTGGTCGACCGTGGCGACCTCACCCAGCCGGTCGCCTGGCTGCTCGGGCTCTTCGTCGTCCGGGCTGTGCTCGCCGCCACGACCGAGTGGGTGGCCGCCTGGGCCGGGGTCACCGTGTCGTCGGCCCTGCGCGCCTCGCTGCTGCGCGGGTGGGGCGCCCGCGACGCCGACTCGCGCCCCGCCCCCGGCAGGGCGGTGTCGCTCGCGACCTCGGGAGCCGCCGCGGTGGAGCCGTATGCCGCCCGCTACCTCCCGACGCTCGTGCACGCCGTGGTCGTGCCGGCCCTCGCCGCGGGCACGCTCGTCGTCGTCGACTGGCCGAGCGCCCTGGTCGTGGCGCTCACCCTGCCGCTCCTCCCGCTCTTCGCCGCCCTCATCGGCCGGGCAACCGAGGAGTCGACCGAGCGACGGTGGTCGGCCCTGGCCGCGCTCTCCGGTCACTTCCTCGACGTCGTGCGCGGTCTGCCGACACTCGTCGGCTACGGTCGCGCACGTCGCCAGGTCGCGACGGTGCGCGCCGTGAGCGACCGGCACCGCCGGGCGACGATGGAGACGCTGAAGATCGCCTTCCTCTCGTCGGCCGCGCTCGAGCTGCTGGCGACGATCTCGGTCGCCATCGTCGCCGTGACCGTGGGGCTCCGCCTCTCGCACGGGTCGATGGCCCTCGGCGCCGGGCTCGTCGCGGTCCTGCTCGCGCCCGAGGCGTACTGGCCCGTGCGCCGCGTCGGCGCCGAGTACCACTCCGCGGCCGACGGCGCCGTCGCCCTCGACGCCATCCTCGCCGAGCTGGACCACCTCCCCTCCCCCGCGCCGAACGCCCCGTTCGGTACAGGCCCGGGGGGTGCGCCGGGTGGGCAGGTGCGGCTCGAGGGGGTCACCTACGCGTATGCCGGGTCGGCCGTCCCGGTGATCCGTGACCTGTCGCTCGTCGCCGGTCCCGGCCTCACCGTCGTCACCGGCCCTTCGGGTGCCGGCAAGTCGACGCTGCTCGACCTCGTCGCGGGCCTCCGGGTCCCCATGGCCGGCACGGTCACCGCGCCACCCAGCCACTACGTCACCCAGCGTCCCTTCCTCGCGACGGGATCGGTACGCGAGGCTCTCACCGTCGGGCACACCGCGACCGACGAACGGCTCTGGGAGTCCCTGCGCGCGGTCGGGGTCCACGGCGTCGTCGCGTCCCTGCCCGGCGGGCTCTCCGCCGACCTCGGCGACGACGGCTTCGGCCTCTCCGCGGGCCAGCGGCAGCGCCTCGCCCTCGCCCGGGCCTGGCTCGCCCCCGAGAGCGTGCTGCTCCTGGACGAGCCGACCGCTCACCTCGACCCCGAGGGCGCCGAGCACGTCGCGGGCCTGGTCGCCGAGCTCGCCCAGCGACGCGTCGTCATCGCCGTCACCCACCGCGACGAGCTGCTGGCGCACGCCGACCAGCACGTCGAGGTGCGTCGCCACGGCGCCGCCGGCTCGTCCGTCGACCAGCCAGAGGAGGCCGTGCGATGACCACCGACACCCGTCCGGTCTGGTGGCCCACCGCCGGCACGCTGCGCGGTGGCCTCCTCGGTGGCATCGCGACCGCCTCGGGCATGGCGCTCACCGCGACGTCCGGGTGGCTCATCGTCCGCGCCGCCGAGCGGCCGGTCATCCTCACCCTGCTGACGGCCATCGTCATGGTGCGCGCGTTCGGCATGGCCAGACCGGTCTTCCGCTACTGGGAGCGGCTCGTCAGCCACGACGCCGCGCTGCGCCTGCTCGCCGAACGCCGGACCTCGACCTACGAGGCCCTCGTCCCCCTGACGCCGGCTCGGCTCGGACGACGACGCCGTTCGGACGTGCTCACCGGGGTCGTCGACGACCTCACCGACGCCGTCGACGCCCAGGTGCGCGTCACCGTGCCGGTCATCTCCACGGCGGTCGCCGGCGGCCTCGCGATCGCCCTGACGACGGCGCTCTCGCAGCCGGTCGGGCTCGTGATGCTCGCCCTCGGGGCCGTCGTCACGGTGGTCAGCGCCCTCGCGGCCACGCTCGAGTCCCGTTCCCTGCCCGACCTGCTCGCGGCCCGCGCCGAGGTCACACGGGTGAGCGAGCTCGTCGCGAGCCAGGCCACCGAGCTGCGCGCCGTCGGCGGATGGGCCACCGCCATGACCTGGCTGGACCGCGCCCACACCACCCTGGCGCGCACCACCCGCCGCATCAGCGCGGGCCGGTCCCTGGCCGCCTCGCTCCACCTCGTCGCCGTGGGGGCCGCCGTCGTCGCGACCGCCGTCATCGCACGAGACCTCGACGTCGCCACACCCGTCAAGGCGCTGCTCGTGCTCACGCCCGTCGCGGTCTCCGACGCGGTCAGCCCGCTCGTCGACGCGATGCGGGCCCTGGCGCGCGCCCGCGGCAGCCAGCGCCGCATCGACGCCCTGCTCGGGCTCTCCCCCGCCGTCGTCGACCCAGCCACCGCAGCGCCCGACTCGCAACCCGACGCCCAGCCCGACGCCCAGCCTGACGCCCAGCCCGACTCCCAGCCCGACTCCCAGCCCGGTGCCCAGCCCACCCTCGGCGCCCGACCCGACCAGCCGGCATACGCCGGCGTTGCCGTCGACCTGCGCGACGTCACGGCGTCGTGGACGGGCGAGCGCACCGACCTCGCGCCGACCGGCCTCGCCGTCGAGCCCGGCACCGCGATCGCAGTCACCGGCGCGAACGGCAGCGGCAAGTCGACGCTGCTCGCGGTGCTGGCCCGGCACCTCGACCCGACGGGCGGGAGCTATCACCTCTACGGGGTCGACGCACTCGACCTGCCTCTGGCACAGGCGCGTTCGCGAGTTGCGGTGGTCGACGACGAGACGCACGTGCTCGCCACGAGCCTGCGCAACAACCTCACCCTGGCGCGGCCCGACGCCACCGACGACGACGTCGACCGTGCGTTGAAGGCCGCCGGCCTTGCCGACGTCCGGGCAGAGCTGCCCGACGGCCTCGACACCGTCCTCGGAGCCGGGGGCCGCGGCCTCTCCGGCGGCGAGCGCGCCCGCCTCGGCATCGCCAGGGCCCACCTCAGCGGGCGGCCGCTCGTGCTCCTCGACGAACCGGTCGCGCACCTCGACCCACCCACGGCCCGCGCCGTCGTCGAGGACCTCACGGCACTCAGCGACCGCACGGACGCCGGGGGGCGCGCTCGGACCATCATCATGGTGACCCACCGCGACGACGGGGCCGACCTGTTCGACCGTGTCGTCGAGGTGCGGCGCGCCCATCGGCGACGATGGCAGCCACCGTGGTCGCCCACCCGGACGACCACACGCACGAGGCCGGCCGACGTGTCGACAGGGCCGATAGATAGGAGCCGCCATGCCCAGCACCCCCCGCAACCGCCTCGGCGACCTCGAGCGCGCCGTCATGGAAGAGCTCTGGAGCACCTCCGACGCCCATCCCGAGGGCCGCACGGTGCGTGAGGTCCACGACTCCATCGGTGTCGAGCGGGGTCTCGCCTACACGACCCTCATGACCGTGCTCGACCGGATGGCGAAGAAGGACCTCGTCAGGCGCGAGCGCGACGGCCGAGCGTGGCGCTACACACCGGCGTCGACCCGTGCCGAGCTGACGTCCGAGTCGCTGCACCACACCCTGGGCGAGCTCGCCGGCGACACCCGCCGCTCGGCCCTGCTGCACTTCCTCGACGAGTCGACCCCCGAGGAGATCGACGAGCTCAAGGCAGCCCTCGCCGAGCTCGAGGCCCGCCGACCCGACGACCGCCGAGCCTGACCCGTGCTCGTCGTCGCGGGACTCGTCGCGCTGGCGGTCCTGCTCTCCTGGCCGGTCCCCCGAGCCCTCGCCCGGGTGACCAGCCTTCGCCGCGCCCCGCGGGCGGCGCTGGTGCTGTGGCAGGCGACGGCCGTGGCCGCGGTGCTCGCCGCCCTCCTCGCCGCGCCCGCGGCCCTGCCCGCACTGCTCGGGCAGCAGGTGCGGCTGTCGCAGAGCTGGCCGACCGTGACCGTCGCTGCCCTGCTCAGCGCCGTCGTCGCCGTGCGTCTGCTGCTCTCGGGCGACCGCGTGGGCCGCAACCTGCGCGCAGCCCGGCGCCGTCACCGCGACCTCGTCGACCTGCTCGGGACGCCCGGCGAGGGCGCCGACCGCCACATGCGCGTGCTCGAGCACACGACCCCGACGGCATACTGCGTGCCCGGCGTGCGGAGGCGCGTCGTCCTCACCCAGGGCACCCTCGACCGCCTCGGACCCGACGAGCTGACCGCGGTGCTCGCCCACGAACGTGCCCACCTCGCCGCACGGCACGACCTCGTCATGGAGTTCTTCACGGTCGTGCACGAGGCGATGCCACCGTTCCTGCGCTCCGAGGCCGCGCTGCGCGAGGTGCACCTGCTCATCGAGGTGCTCGCCGACCGCGCCGCGGTGCGCCGGGCCGGGGCCGTCAACACGGGCCGCGCGATCGTCGCGATGGCCGGCGGCCCCAAGCCGGTAGGGGCCATGGCCATGTCCGACAGCACCCGCGTCGCGAGCGCGCGCATCCAGCTGCTCGACGCCCACCGGATCGCCGGCCTGCCCCTCGGCGTCGTCGCCGCGACCATGTATGCCGCCGCGGCCCTGCTCGTCGCGGCTCCCCTCGCCCTCTACGGCCTCGCGATCGCCGAGCTGTCGCTCGTCTGACGCCCGGAACGGGACGGGGCGCCCGGGGTCGCGATCTATAGGGTGGGCGCATGCGCGTACTCGTCAGTGGCGGAACCGGTTACATCGGCTCGCACACCGTGGTCCAGCTCGTCGCGGCGGGGCACGACGTGCTCATCGTCGACAACTTCGGCAACAGCAAGCCCAGCGTCGTCAACCGGCTCGAGGCCCTCACGGGCCGGCACCTGCCGGTGCACTCCTTCGACCTGACCGACCACGACAAGACCGAGCACCTCTTCGCCAACGAGCCGATCGACGCGGTCATCCACTTCGCGGGTCTCAAGGCCGTGGGCGAGAGCGTCGAGCTGCCCCTCGAGTACTACGAGAACAACCTCGGCTCCACGTTCTCGCTCGTGCGCGCGATGCGCCGCCACGGCGTGACCAAGCTCGTCTTCAGCTCGTCGGCCACCGTCTACGGCACCGACCAGGAGGCCGCGACCGAGGAGCGCCCGACCTTCGCGACCAACCCGTACGGCTGGACCAAGGTGATGCAGGAGCAGATCCTGCGCGACGTCGCCGTCGCCGACCCGTCCGTGCGCATCGCCCTGCTGCGCTACTTCAACCCGATCGGCGCCCACGCCTCGGGCACCATCGGGGAGGACCCGCAGGGCATCCCCAACAACCTCGTCCCCTTCATCGCGCAGGTCGCCGTGGGTCGCCGCGAGTTCCTGTCGGTCTACGGCGACGACTACCCCACACCCGACGGCACCGGCCAGCGCGACTACATCCACGTCGAGGACCTCGCGGCCGGCCACCTCGCCGCCCTCAACCGCCTCGGCACCATGGACGAGCCCGTCGGCACGTGGAACCTCGGCACCGGCCAGGGCACGTCGGTGCTCGAGATGCTCCACGCGTTCGAGCGCGCGGTCGGCCGCGAGCTGCCCTACCGCGTCGTCGACCGCCGGCCGGGTGACGTGGCCGTCTCCTACGCCGACCCGGCCAAGGCGAACCGCGAGCTCGGCTGGGTCGCGACCCGCACCATCGACGACATGTGCGCCGACACGTGGCGCTGGCAGCAGGCCAACCCCACCGGCTACCCCGACTGAGCCGTCACCTCCGTCCCTGAGGCCGTATGCCGGGTGGCGCGGCTGGGCGCCCGCCTTCGCGCCGGCCGTGGCGTGACGGCATACGTGGTCGGTGTCGTCACACGGACCGCCACGAACAGCACGGACCGACGCGACTGAGCGTGAGCGGTCCGCCCGTGGCGGTCCGTCTGCCTGTGGACGGCCGGCCTGCGAGTGGTCAAGGACGCGGCAGGCTGCTCAGGTGGAGCTCACCGACCTGGTCGCCCAGCACGGCGGGCTCTGCTCATGGCGAGATCTGCGCACCGTCGGCTCGGCGAACCGCATCAGGAAGGCCACGGCGGAAGGCCTGCTCGTCCGGGTGGCTCGAGGGCGCTACGCGCTGCCGGGCCTCGACGTGGCGCGCGAGCTGGCCACTCGCGCCGGCGCCACCGCGTCGCACACGACGGCCGCGCTCCACTGGGGCTGGGGTGTCAAGTGGGCCCCGGCCGAGCCGCACATCACGCTCCCGCGCGGGCGCAAGCTGCGTGAGCAGGCGCGGTCGGGTGTCGTGCGGCACTGGCGCACGCTGCGCGACGAGGACGTCGTCGACGGATGGGTCACCAGCAGGGTGCGCACGGTCCTCGACTGCTGCCTCGACCTGCCGTTCGACGAGGCCCTGGCCGTCACCGACTCGGCACTGCGGTCCGGTGTGCGGCTCGCTGACGTGGTCCCTGCAGCCGCTGCCCTCCCACCGAGGCAGCGAAGGAGGGTCGGGCGGGTGCTGCTGCATGCCGACCACCGTGCGGCCAACCCGTTCGAGTCCGTCCTCCGGGCGATCTGCCTCTCGGTCAAGGGCCTCACGATCGTGCCGCAGCACGTCATCAGGTCGCGTGGCTTCCACGCGAGGGTCGATCTGGCGGACGCCGACCTGATGATCGTCATCGAGGCGGAGAGCCTCGAGTTCCACGCGGACGCGGCGGCACTGCAGCACGACTGCCGTCGCTACACCGGACTCGGGGCTCGGGGCTGGGTGGTGCTCCGCTTCACGTGGGCCGAGGTGATGAGGCAGCCGGACTACGTGCGCGAGGCGCTGTCGATGACTGCCGCAGTCCGACGGACCTCCACGAAGCGCCCGGCTCGACGCGGCTCAGCAGGGAGCGGCGCGGTCGTGGCGGTCCGTCGGTCCGCGTGAACCGCGGGGCCCATCTCGTGGGCGTCTCGTCAGGGACGCGGGTCGAGAGCGTCGTACTCCCGGAACGAGGTCACCCGGGCCACGGTGACGACGACGAGCACGACGACCAGCACGCCGCCGACGACCGACGGGACCCAGGTGGCCGTGAGCGTGGCCAGCGTGCCGGCGAACATCTGGCCCAGCCGTGGCCCACCCGTGACGACGACGGTGAACACGCCCTGGGTGCGTCCGCGCAGCTGATCGGGCACGGCCGACTGGAGGATCGCCTGGCGGAAGATCGCGCTGATGTTGTCGGCCCCGCCAGACACGGCGAGGCAGACCGCCGCGACGGCCAGCGCCCACCGGTTGACGTGGCCGAAGTCCATCGACGAGACGGCCGAGCCGCCGAGGGTCGTCACCGCGAGCACGAGGCCGAAGCCGAGGATGCCGAGGCCGTACGCGACGATCGAGTCGCGGATCGCCCTGCCCTGCCAGCGCAGCCCGGTCACCCGCCCCGAGCCGAGGCTCGAGAGGATGCCGCCGACGGCGAACGACGCGAGCAGGATGCCTGCGGTCACCGATCCGCCGCCGATGACGATGGCGCCGACCGCCGGGAAGAGCACCATCGGCTGCCCGAAGGTCATCGCGATGATGTCGACGACGAAGCTCATGCGGACGTTCGGCGCCCTGCGCAGGTGCGCGAGCCCGTCGACGACGGACCGGAAGCCACCGGTTGCCGGTCGCTGACCCTCGGGCCGGATGTGGGGCAGCGTCCAGAGGCCGAAGAAGCCGGCGAAGAAGAGGATGACGTCGATCGTGTAGGTCCAGGCGTAGCCGGCGCGGGCGACGAGCACACCGGCGACACCGGGCCCGACCGTGACCATGACTCCGGCCGAGATGCCGAGCAGCGCAGCGGCTTTCGGCAGCTGCTCCTTGGGCAGCAGCCGTGGCGTGATCGCCTGGCGGGTCGCCGAGGCGATCGTGGCGGCGACGGCGTTGACCGTCGTGATGACGTAGAACATCCACACGTGCGCGGCGCCGAGCCACGCGATCGTCGCCAGGACGACGGTCGAGGCCCACGCGACCGTCGACGCCGACAGGGCGACCGTGCGCCGGTCGAAGCGGTCGGCGACCGCCCCGCCGTAGAGGCCGGCGACGATCATCGGCAGCAGCGAGAACCAGGCCACGAGCGAGACCATGAACGTCGAGCGGGTCAGGTCGTAGATGTGCAGGCCGACGGCCGTGTTGGTGACGAAGGTGCCGATGCCCGCGAGGGTGTTGCCGAACCAGAGCCGGGCGAACGCGGGGCTGACCCGCAGCGGCGTGAGGTCGATGAGGTGTGACCTGCGCTCGGGGGCGGCGGACCCGACACCGGTGTCGGACTCGGGAGAAGCGTCGGTCACAGAGCGACGCTACGCCACGGCGAGCGGGGCCGAGCCGTCGGGCAGGCAGGCCGAGACACCCCGCAGCCGCGACCCGTCACGCACCCAGACCCACCGGCCGTCGGGCGTGCGCCGCGCGACCTGGGTGCGCACCGACCCGTCGGCGCCCGACGACGTCGTCATCGCGAGGTCGCCGGTGACGACGGCACGCGAGGCGACCGCCGGCTCGAACGGGCCCAGGACCCCTGCGGCCAGCGCCGCGGCGAAGGCGGCACGGATGGCCGAGTGCCCGGCCGCCTCGCGACCGAGCGGCAGGCTCACGACGGCGTCGGCGGCGTACAGCCCGACGATGCCGTCGAGGTCGCCGGCGAGCGCGAGCTCGACCAGGCAGGCCTCGAGGGCCTCGGGGGCGGCTGCCCCCACTGCCGGCTGCGGTGTCGTCGTCATGGGAGGACCATGTCACCGGCCACCGACACTGCCCCGCGGCCCCGCATCACGTGGGATCGCTTCGGCCTACCGGCCCTTCTCGTCGGTGTTCAATGGGGATCATGTCGCCTCGCCCCGTCCACGTCACCTTCGTGTGCAGCGGCAACATCTGCAGGTCGCCCATGGGTCACGTGATCCTCGAGCGGATGGTCGAGGAGGCAGGCCTCAGCGACCACGTGCGGGTCAGCTCGAGCGGCACCGGCGACTGGCACGTCGGCGAGCACGCCGACCCCCGCACGGTCGCCGAGCTCGCCCGGCACGGCTACGACGGCAGCCGGCACCGCGCCCGCGAGTTCGACCCCGACGAGTTCGACGACGTCGACCTCGTGCTCGCCTCCGACGAGGGCCACGTGCGCACGCTCCAGCGCCTCGCGCGTACGCCGGCGAACCGTCGCAAGATCCGGCTCGTCCGCGAGTTCGACCCCGAGGCCGTCGCGGCGGGCACTCTCGAGACCGGCGACCCGTGGTACGGCGGTGAGGACCACTTCGCCCGGTGTTTCGCGGAGGTCGAGGCCGCCTGTCGTGGCATCCTTCAGCACGTCAGGGACCAGCTGGACGGCCGGCTGGACGGTCGGCCGGACGCCCGCGAGGAGCTGCCGGACACCGGTCGGCCCTGACACCGACGCGAGACCTGAGCCGACTGTGCCCGACTTCCCCTATGGATCCCCCTGCTGGGTCGACCTGCTCGTCAACGACGTCCCGCAGGCGAGACGCTTCTACACCGAGCTCTTCGGCTGGCAGTGGGTCACCGGTGACGCCGCGACCGGCGGCTACACGATGGCGCTGCTCGACGGCCATCCCGTCGCCGGCATCAGCCGCAAGCCCGACGCGGCCCCGGTCCCCAGCCAGTGGACGACCTACCTGCGCGTCGGCGAGATCGACGTCGCCGCGAGCGCCGTCAACGCGTACGGCGGCCGCACCATCGGTCGGCCCGTCGATCTCGGGGCGCTGGCCCGCACCCTCATCGCCGTCGACCCCGGCGGCACGTACTTCGGGCTGTGGCAGCCGCGCGACCTGCCCGGCATCGGCCTCCTCGACGAGCCGGGGTCGCTGACGTGGAACGAGCTGCTGACCCGCGCCTACGACCAGGTGCAGGCCTTCCAGCAGGCCGTCTTCGGCCACGAGTTCACAGACGAGACCGAGCCCGACGGGCCCCGCTGGTCGACGGCGCACACCGGTGACGGCAACCCGGCATACGGCCTCGCAGAGATCGGCGACGACTGGCCCGCGACCATCCCGTCCCACTGGGTTGCCTCCTTCGCCACGCACGACGTGGGTCGCTCGCTGGAGAAGGCGCTCGTCAACGGCGCCACCGTGCTCCAGCCGCCGTTCGACGGGCCCTTCGGCTTCGGGGCGGTGCTGAGCGGCCCTGAGGGAGAGGTGTTCTCGCTCCTCGTGCCCGATCTCGACTAGCCGCCCGGGGGCGTATGCCGTCGGGCCGGGTCACCGGCCACCCGACCGTCGTGGACGGCATACGGACCACTCCTCGCGCTCTGGGAGGATGGGGGCCATGGCTTCGCTCGCTGACGCAACCCCGCCCATCGCGCTCGGGGCGCTCGACGGCCGCTACCGCGGTGCCGTCGTCCCCCTCGTCGACCACCTGTCGGAGGCCGCGCTCAACCGCGAGCGCGTGCACGTCGAGGTGGAGTGGCTCGTGCACCAGACGAGCAACGGGGTCGTGCCGGGGGTGCGCAAGCTCAGCGGCGACGAGGTCGTGGCGCTGCGGGCCGTCGTGGACGGCTTCGGGCCCGACGAGGTGGCCGAGCTCGGCGACATCGAACGGGTCACGGTGCACGACGTCAAGGCCGTCGAGTACTTCCTCAAGAAGCGCCTCGCCGAGATCGCGCCGGCCGACGCCGACAAGGGCCTCGCCGAGCTGATCCACTTCGGCTGCACGAGCGAGGACATCAACAACCTCTCCTACGCGCTCATGGTCAAGGGTGCGGTCGAGGAGGTCTGGCTGCCCAGGGCGCAGGACCTCGTCGACCAGGTGTCCGCGATGGCGCGAGAGCTCAAGGACGTGCCGCTCCTCGCGCACACCCACGGCCAGCCGGCGACGCCGACGACGATGGGCAAGGAGCTCGCCGTCCTCGCGCACCGCCTCGGCCGCCAGCTGCGTCGCATCGGCAAGCAGGAGTACCTCGGCAAGTTCAACGGCGCGACCGGAACCTTCGGCGCGCACGCGCTCGCGCTGCCCGACGTCGACTGGCCGGCCGTGTCGCGTGCCTTCGTCGAGGGCCTCGGCCTCACGTGGAACCCGCTGACCACGCAGATCGAGAGCCACGACTGGCAGGCCGAGCTCTACGCCGACGTCGCGCGCTTCAACCGCATCCTGCACAACCTCTGCACCGACGTGTGGACCTACATCTCGATGGGCTACTTCGCACAGGTGCGGGGCCAGGGCACCGTGGGCAGCTCGACGATGCCTCACAAGGTCAACCCGATCCGTTTCGAGAACGCCGAGGCCAACCTCGAGGTCTCCAACGCGCTTCTCGACGTGCTGGGCGGCACGCTCGTGCAGAGCCGCCTGCAGCGCGACCTCACCGACTCGAGCATGCAACGCAACATCGGCACCGCCTTCGGGCACTCGCTGCTCGCCCTCGACAACGTGTCGCGGGGTCTCGCGGGCCTTGATGCCGTGCCCGAGCGCATGGCCGCCGACCTCGAGGCCAACTGGGAGGTGCTCGGCGAGCCCATCCAGTCGGCGATGAGGGCCCTTGGTGCGCAAGGTGTCCCGGGCATGGAGGAGCCCTACGAGCGGCTCAAGGAGCTGACCCGTGGGCGCCGCGTCGGTGGCGAGGAGGTGCGTGAGTTCGTGCGCGGGCTCGGGCTGCCGGACGACGTCGAGGCGCGCTTCGTCGAGCTGACGCCGCAGACCTACACCGCGCTGGCGAGCCGGCTCGTCGACGACTTCCTGGCCTGACGGCACACGAGCCCGCCCCGAGCGGGCTGCCCGTGCAGGGCAGCCGCCCGCGAGGGGGGGTTCGTGTGTCCGCGGGGTCCCGTGCCGCGGTCAGGCGCTCGCGGTCGAAGGGCGGAAGCTGCGCAGCCGCAGGCTGTTCGTCACGACGAAGACCGACGAGAAGGCCATGGCGGCACCGGCGAGCATCGGGTTGAGCAGTCCCGCGGCCGCGAGCGGCAGGGCGGCCACGTTGTAGGCGAACGCCCAGAACAGGTTGCCCTTGATGGTCGCGAGGGTGCGCCGCGAGAGTCGGATCGCGTCGGCAGCCACGCGCAGGTCGCCCCGCACGAGCGTCAGGTCACTCGCCTCGATGGCCACGTCCGTGCCCGTGCCCATGGCGAGGCCGAGGTCGGCCTGGGCGAGCGCGGCCGCGTCGTTGACGCCGTCGCCGACCATGGCGACGACACGCCCCTCGGCCTGCAGCCGCTTCACGACGTCGACCTTGTCGGCGGGCAGCACCTCGGCGATCACGTCGTCCGGGGCGACGCCGACCTCGGCCCCGACGGCGCGCGCGGTCGCCGCGTTGTCGCCGGTGAGCAGCACCGGGTGCAGCCCGAGCCCGCGCAGCCTGGTGATCGCCTCGGCCGAGGTCGGCTTGACCGCGTCGGCGACGACGAGCACGCCGCGGGCGGCGCCGTCCCACGCGACGACGACCGCCGTGCCGCCGGACTCCTCGGCCCGTCGCATCGCCGTGGCCAGCTCGTCGGGCACTGCGGTGCCGCTGCCTTCCACGAACGACGCACGCCCCACGACGACGTCGTGCGGCACACCCTCCGCGGTGACGACGCCCCGGACACCGAGGCCCTCGCTGTTCGCGAAGTCGGCCATAGCCGGTAGGGGGTGCTCGGCCCCCGGCGTCGCCACGAGGCGTTCCCGCGCCCCGGTCGCGACCGCTCGCGCGACCGGGTGCTCCGACGCGTCCTCGACGGCGGCGGCCAGGAGCAGGACGTCGTCGGCGGACTCACCCTCAGCCGGCACGACATCGCGCAGGCGCATCTGGCCGGTCGTCACCGTGCCGGTCTTGTCGAGCACGACCGTGTCGACGCGGCGCGTCGACTCGAGCAGCTCGGGCCCCTTGATGAGGATGCCGAGCTGGGCGCCGCGGCCGGTGCCGACCATGAGAGCCTTGGGGGTCGCGAGGCCCAGCGCGCACGGGCAGGCGATGATGAGCACCGCGACGGCGGCGGTGAAGGCGGCTGCGGTGCCGTCACCCGTGCCCAGCCAGTAGCCGAGCGTCGCCACTGCGATCGCGATGACGACCGGCACGAAGATGCCCGACACCCGGTCAGCGAGGCGCTGCACCTGTGCCTTGCCGTTCTGCGCGTCCTCGACGAGGCGTGCCATCTGCGCGAGCTGCGTGTCGGCGCCCACCCGGGTGGCCCGCACGACGAGGCGTCCGCCCGCGTTGACCGTCGCGCCCACGACAGCGTCGCCGGGGACAACGGCGACGGGCACCGACTCGCCCGTGAGCATCGACGCGTCGACCGCCGACGTGCCCTGCTCGACGAGCCCGTCGGTCGCGATCTTCTCTCCCGGCCTCACGACGAACCGCGTGCCGACGGTGAGGGACCCCACCGGAACACGCCCCTCGACGTCACGCCCGTCGGAGCCGGTCCGAAGCACGGCGACGTCCTTCGCGCCCATCTCGAGCAGCGCTCGCAGGGCCGCACCGGCCTGTCGCTTCGAGCGGGCCTCGACGTAGCGCCCGGCGAGCAGGAACGTCGTCACGCCCGACGCCACCTCGAGGTAGAGGTTGCCGGAGCCGTCGGTGCGCGCGACAGTGAGCTCGAACGGGTGCACCATGCCCGGCACACCGGCGTCTCCCAGGAAGAGAGCCCGGAGCGACCAGCCGAACGCCGCGAGGGTGCCCATCGAGACGAGGGTGTCCATCGTCGTCGTGCCGTGGCGCAGGTTGGTCCAGGCGGCCCGATGGAATGGCCCCGCACCCCACACGACCACAGGAGCGGCGAGCGTCAGCGAGGCCCACTGCCAGTACGTGAACTGGAGTGCCGGCACCATCGACATCGCGATGACCGGGACCGTGAGGACCGTTGACACGACGAGCCGCTCGCGCAGCCGGCGCACGCGGTCGTATGCCGGGTCGTGACCGTCGGCGCCCGCGTTGCCCGTCGCACCAGCCGCGCCGTCCGTGCCGGGCGCGTCGGGCGCGCTCGCCGCCGGGGCCCGGACGGTCGCGCCGTAGCCGGCCTCCTGAACGGTGCGCACGAGGTCGGCCACCGACACGGCGTCGGCGGCCGTGACGCGGGCCTTCTCGGTCGCGTAGTTCACCGTCGCGGCGACACCGTCGAGCTTGTTGAGCCTGCGCTCGATCCGGTTGGCGCACGACGCGCATGTCATGCCCGTGATGTCGAGCTCGGTCGTCGTGCCGGGCAGACCGGTCGCGCCGGTGAGCTGCAGGCTGCCAACGGTCGGGCGGGGGTCAGTGGCCGTGGCCATCGGAGTCTCCTGTCTGCGTGGGCTCGGGCGCGGGGGTGCTCGCTGGAGCAGCGTCGGGAGCCTCGGAGGCTGCGACGACGAACGAGGCGGTGCGCACCACGCCCTGGTGCTGGAAGTCGAGGTGGAGGCGATAGCCACCGGCGGTCGGCACCGGCGTGTGGAAGACGACCTCGGGCCCGGCCGTGGTGCGTCCGTCACCGGGCTCGCCGTCCGGGTGGACGTGGAGGTAGGCGAGGTCGCCGTCTCGGAGGGCGACGAGGTGGCCGTAGGCGCCGAGGTAGGGGTCGAGGTCGGTGACCGGCCTGCCGTCTTTCGTGACCGTGAGCCCGAGCCGGGCGTCCCGGCCGGCCACGAGGTCGCCGGTGAGGGTGACGGTGTAGCCGTCGACGACGGCGGTGCGCGAGGGTGCGGCGGCCGGGACCGGCTCGAAGGCACCCGCCACGGAGAGGTCGCTGCCGAGGGTGAGCGGGGTGCCGCCCGAGGCCTTGAAGTCGGCGAAGAGGCGCCAGGTGCCCGGGGTGAGGTCGAGGGTGGTCGACCACGTGCCGTCCGCGGCGAGGGTGGGGTGCACGTGCTGGAACCCGCTCTGGTCGCGGCGCACCGCGATGAGGTGCAGGCGCTTCTCGTGCTGCATGTCGAAGGCCGTGACCGGCGCCCCGCCCGGACCCGTGACGGTGAACCACATCGGGACGGCCGTGCCGGCCGTCGCCCGCGTGGCACCGAGGCGCAGGGCGTAGCCGTCCTGGGCGACGCGCAGGCCTCCGGGCATCGAGGCCCCTCCGGACATCGAGGCCGAGGGCGACGAGGTCGCCGAGCCGGACCCGCCGGTGCCGTGGCCGGTGCCGTGCCCGGTGCTGGACCCGGCATCGGCGACCTTCGCAGCGCTCGGCCCGACAGCCGCGCCGATGGCGAGGGCACCACCGAAGAGCGCCCCCAGGCCCAGGACGAATCCGGCGACCCGCGACGGCGTCCCGAGGCGGGCGAAACGCCCCGCGGCACTCATGACGCACTCGCGAGGGCGTAGCCGGCCTCTTCGACGGCGGAGCGCACGGCCGTCTCGGAAACGCAGTGGCCACAGGACATCCCGACGACGGTGCAGGTGGTGGTCTGGATCATGGTGCTGTCCTCCGATGGTGGGGGCTGGGACAGATACCCACTGGGGGTATCTTACGAGCACCATAACTCACCCTGCGGAATACCCGCCAGGGGTATGCCGCAGAGGCTTTTCCAGGGAGCTCAGACCGCGTCGATCCTGTCGCGTTCGCACGCTCCCGGCTACGGTTCTGAGGCATGGCGCGATCACGCAGGGCCCGGTTGCCCGACCTCGACGAGATCGCCCTCTCCCTGCCGGAGGTGACCCGCGACCCCACGGAAGGCGGCCGGCCGGCATACCAGGTCAGGGGCAGGACGTTCGCGTTCGCGCGCGGCCCTCGCAAGGACGCCTTCGACCCCGGCACGGGCGAGCTCTACGACGACGTGCTCGCCTTCTCGTGCACCGCTGAGGACAAGGAGGCGATGGTCGGCGACGAGTCGAGCCCGTGGTTCACGACGCCGCACTGGAACGGCTACAACGCCGTGCTCCTGCTCGAGCGCGACCTGCCGAAGGTCACCGTCGCCGAGCTGCGCGAGGTGCTCACCGACGCCTGGCTCGCGAAGGCGCCCAAGCGGCTCGCCGCCTCCTTCGTCGAGGACCAGTCGTGACACGGAGCAGTCTTCGGAATACCCCTGCTGGGTATGCTGTTGTCGATCGAGAGGAGGTGGCGACGTGCCCGGATACACCGGCAGCAAGGACGACTACCTGAAGCGGCTGCGCCGCATCGAGGGCCAGGTGCGAGGCGTGCAGAAGATGGTCGACACCGACACCTACTGCATCGACATCCTGACCCAGGTCAGCGCCATCACCAAGGCACTGCAGGCCGTGAGCCTCGGCCTGCTCGAGGACCACGTGTCGCACTGCGTCGTCGACGCGGCGCGCGAGTCGGACGAGGCAGCCCAGGAGAAGGTGCGCGAGGCGGCCGACGCCATCGCCCGCCTCGTCCGCAGCTGACGTACTCCACCACCGACGGCCCCGCACCCGACCCGCCCCAGGAGGCACCCCGATGAGCACCCAGACCGAGATCACCGTCGCCGGGATGACGTGCGGCCACTGCACCGCCGCAGTCAGCCAGGAGCTGTCGGCGCTGCCGGGGGTGATGGCCGTCGCCGTCGACCTGCACCCCGGTGAGGACTCCCCCGTCACCATCACGAGCGAGGCTCCCCTCGACCCGGCCGTCGTCGCCGACGCCGTCGCCGAGGCGGGTTACAGCGTCCGATGAGCGAGGGGCGGACACCGGTGACGCCCGACGAGCAGACCCCTGAGGAGGTCCGGCTCGCCATCACCGGCATGACCTGCGCCTCCTGCTCCGCGCGCATCGAGCGCAAGCTGTCCAAGGTGGCCGGCGTCGAGTCCGCAACCGTCAACCTCGCCACCGAGAAGGCCAGCGTCTCCTTCTCTGCCCCGGTCACGGTCGACCAGATCATCGCCGAGGTGAAGAAGACGGGTTACGGCGCCAGCGTCATCGGTGGCCCGCCCGCCGCTCCCGCACCCACCGTCGCCGGGGCGACCTCCCCGAGCCCGCATGCCGTCCCGACCCACGCCCCTCGCCCCGCGGCGGGTGTCCTCCTGGAGAAGCTGCGCGCCCAGGAGCTCGCGCGCCACAAGGCGCGGCCCGCCGAGACAGCCCGCCCCACCGAGACACCCAGGGCCAGCTCGCCGAACGGGCACGGAGCACCCGGCGAACCGGCGCGAGCCGACGCCGACCATGCCGACCATGCCGACCATGCCGACCGCGGCGGCCACGTCGCCGGCGACCACGGGGCTGCCGACCACCTCGAGCACACCCCGGCGCAGGACGTCATCCGACCGCGCCTGGTCGCCGCCGTCGCCCTCACCGTGCCGGTGCTCGTGCTCGCCATGTTCCTGCCGTCGCTCGGGGCGAGCCCGTGGCTGCAGCTGCTGCTCGCGACCCCGGTCGTGCTCTGGTGTGCCTGGCCGTTCCACCGGGCCGCCGCCGTCAACGCCCGCCACCTCGCCTCCACCATGGACACGCTGGTCTCGCTCGGTGTCGTGGCGGCCTACGGCTACTCCGTCGTCGAGCTGCTCACCGCCGGCGGCGAGAGGGAGCTCTACTTCGAGGTCGCAGCCGTCGTGACGACGTTCCTGCTCGCCGGGCGCTTCCTCGAGGCGCGCGCCAAGGACTCCGGCAAGGACGCCCTGCGCTCGCTGCTCGACCTCGGCGCCAAGGACGTCGCGGTGCTGCGCATCGACCCGCAGACCCGCACCACGAGCGAGACGCGGGTGCCCATCGAGCAGCTCGTCGTCGGCGACCAGTTCATCGTTCGCCCCGGCGAGAAGATCGCGACCGACGGGGTCGTGCTCGACGGGTCGAGCGCCGTCGACGCGAGCCTCGTCACGGGCGAGTCCACGCCGGTCGACGTCGCCCCGGGCGACGCGGTCACCGGCGGCTCCGTCAACACGACCGGCCGCATCGTCGTCGAGGCCCGCAGGGTCGGCGCCGACACGATGCTCGCCGGCATCCAGCGGCTCGTCGAGACCGCGCAGACGGGCAAGGCGCGGGTCCAGCGGCTCGCCGACCGGGTGTCGGCCGTGTTCGTGCCGGCCGTCCTCGTCATCGCGCTCGTCACCTTCGTCGCCTGGCTCGCGACCGGCCACGGCCTCGCCCGCTCGCTCGCCGTCGCGGTGACCGTGCTGATCATCGCGTGCCCCTGCGCGCTCGGGCTCGCGACGCCGACCGCCCTGCTCGTCGGCACCGGTCGTGGCGCCCAGCTCGGCACCCTCATCAAGGGTCCACAGGTGCTCGAGGACACCCGCCGCGTCGACACGGTCGTGCTCGACAAGACCGGCACCGTCACCACGGGCGAGCTGCGGCTGCGCAGCATCGCGGTGCGCGGCCGGCTCTCGAAGAAGGCCGCCCTCACCGCCGCAGCCGCGGTCGAGCAGGGCAGCGAGCACCCCATCGCCCGGGCGATCGTCGACGGCGCGGCCCTGGCGCGCATCGACCTGCCTCGCATCCGCGACTTCCAGTCCAGCCCCGGTGAGGGCGCCAGCGCCCGCATCAAGGACACCGAGGTCACGGTCGGCAAAGCCGCGCTCTTCGAGAGCGTCGACCCGACCCTCGTCGAGCACGCGGCGCGGCAGGCGGGCACCACCGTCTTCGTCGGCTGGGACGGCGTCGCCGAGGCCGCCCTCACCGTCGAGGACACCGTGCGCGACACGTCGAGGGCCGCGATCGACCGGCTGCGCGCGCTGGGCCTGACGCCCTACCTGCTCACCGGCGACAGCGCCTCCAACGCCCGCAGCGTCGCCGAGCAGGTCGGCATCCCGGCGTCCAACGTGCGGTACGACGTCATGCCTGCCGACAAGCATCGGGTCGTCACCGAGCTGCAGCAGCAGCACAAGGTCGTGGCGATGGTCGGCGACGGGGTCAACGACGCCGCCGCGCTCGCCCAGGCCGACCTCGGTCTCGCGATGGGCTCGGGCACCGACGTCGCGATGGACTCCGCCGACATCGTGCTCATGCGCCCCGACCTCGACGCCGTGGGCGACGCCATCGGCCTCTCCCGCGAGACGCTGCGGGTCATCAAGCAGAACCTCTCCTGGGCGTTCGGCTACAACACGGCCGCGATCCCGCTCGCCGCCTTCGGCCTGCTCAACCCGATGATCGCCGGCGCGGCGATGGCGCTGTCGTCGGTACTCGTCGTCACGAACTCGCTCCGCCTCAAGCGCTGGCACCGCTGACCGGCATACGCCCCCGGGAACGACGAACGGCGGCCACCCACGTGGGGTGGCCGCCGTCGCGTGCGAGCTGGAGGGAGAGTCAGATGGTGACCTTGCCGTCGGGGGTGTCGAAGGTGACCGAGAGCAGGCCCGGCGTGCCGTGCGGCGCGACGAAGGTGAAGTCGATGCCGCCCTTGTCGAAGGTGTCCTCGGGGCCGAGCCACTCGCGGACGCGCTTCGGGTCACCGGCGATCTGGAGGTGGTCGATCGAGACGGCGGTGTCGGCGCCCGCGGACGGGTGGACCGTCATGTCGTCCCACTCGATGAAGTAGGGGACCTGCGGGTCGGCCATGAGGCCCTTGATGCCGAGCTGGCGCCACTTGAGCTCGGTGCCGTCGGGACGGTGCCGGTTGCCGGGGACCGACTCGCGGCCCAGGCGGTGCTCGACGACCGAGATGTCGTCGACCGCGACGACCCACCCGAGCCAGCCGCCGCCGGCCTCGGACGCGGCGCGCACGGCCTGGCCGAACGGCGCCTTGTCGGACGCGGGGTGGTCGAGCACCTCGACGACCTCGAGGTAGTGGTCCTTGGCCAGGGGAAAGATCACGTTGCGCGTGCCGAAACGGGGGTGGACCCCGCCATCGACCGCGGTGACGCCGATGAGCTTCGACAGCCGGTCGGCGGTGGCCTTGAGGCCACCGGCCTCTGCTGCATAGGAGACGTGGTCAACTCGCATACAAGACATCGTGACACACGCCAACGGGTGCTCTTGACCACCCCTCCTCGGCCCCAGCGCGCCCGCCCCGGACGTCACTCGCCCTTCGCGTGGCGGTCATGGCGTATGCCGTCGCACCGCCTCCCCCGGGTCAGCGCAGGTCTCGCTGGCGTACCGCCTCGTAGAGCACGATGGCGGCCGAGGCGGCCACGTTGAGGCTGTTCGCCTTGCCGTGCATGGGGATTCGCACCCGGTGGGTGGCGGCCTCGAGGAGGGTGCGGTCGGCGCCGTGCTTCTCGCTGCCGACGGCGATCGCGACGCGCCCGGTGTAGTCGACGTCGGTGTGCAGCAGGTCGGTCTCGGGGGTCGTGACGACGAGGCGGATGTCGTTGTCCCCGAGCCACTCGAGGGTCGCGGCCGTCGTGGCGCTCGCGGCCGGCACCGCGAAGACGGTTCCCTTGCTGGCGCGCACGACGTTGGGGTTGCCCCAGTCGGTGACCGGGTCGGCCGCGACGACGGCGTCGACACCGGCGGCGTCGGCGGTGCGGAGCATCGCGCCGAGGTTGCCCGGCTTCTCGACGCCCTGGCTGAGCAGGGTGAGGTGGTCGGGGCCGTCGACGCGGAGGTCGGCGAGCGCGACGCCGACCCGGTGGACGACGGCGAGCAGCCCGTCGGGGCCCTCGCGGTAGCTGACCTTCTCGAAGGCGGTGCGGCTCAGGTGGACGACCTCGACCCGGTCGCCCCGCAACCGCGCGAGCAGGTCGGCCTGGTGGCCGATGTCCTGGCTGCCGGCGCGCCCCGCGGGGCTGAAGAGCTCCTCGCAGACGTAGACGGTGCCCGGCCGGACACCGGCAGAAAGCGCGAGACCGATCTCCTCGTAGCCCTCGACGAGGGTTTGGCCCGTCTCCTCGCGGGTGCGGCGGCGGCGCAGGCCGAGCAGCCCCTTGAGGCGCGGGTTGGACGCTGAGGTGATGGTCAGCTCGCGGGCGTCGGTCGTGTTCGTCATCGCGCGCCCAGCATCCCACCCGCGCCTGGGTCGATGGCTGGTCAGGGGTGGACGACGTGCGGCGGCAGCCGCGTCACGCCCGAACGCACCGCGGTGTGGTCGTGCCGGTCGAGGTCGCAGCCGATGACGCCGTCGTCGACGACGGGCAGCGTCCACGTGTGGTGGGCGTGCCCCGGGTACGCGTGGTCGTGCCACTGCGCGTGGAAGACCTCGGCGAAGCCCGCGACCGCGGTCCGCCACGAGACCGTGCGGTCGGTCGGCGCCTCCACAACGGCACGGTAGGGCGGCCGGCGCTCGTAGGGTGAGCCCGTCAGGGCAGGCACGGCCGGCACCCCGAGGAGGGCCATGACGGAGCGAGCAGAGCAGACGGGGCCCGCGGCATACCCGCGGCTCATGCACACCGCCCTCGACACGGAGGACGCCCGCGGCCTCGCGGAGTTCTACCGCGAGCTGCTCGGCCTGCACTACCGGCCGGGGGACGAGCCGCCCACCGACGGCAGCGACGACGACTGCGACTGGCTCGTGCTGCTCGACGCCGACGGGGTGCGGCGGCTGGCCTTCCAGCAGGTCGACGCACCGTTGCCGCGCTCGACCTGGCCGGCCCACGACGTGCCCATGCAGCTGCACGTCGACTATGCGGTGCCGACCTTCGCCGAGCTGGAGCGGCACCGCGACCGGGCACTGGCCCTCGGGGCGGAGGTGCTGCTCGACCGCACCGACGACGAGCCCGAGGCTCTCGTGGTGCTGGCCGACCCGGCGGGGCACCCGTTCTGCCTGCTCGTCGCCGGCTGACCTCCTCGTCCTCCGCCGCCGCACCGTCGGCGCCCGGGCGTAGCGTCGCCTCATGACCACCCTTGAAGGACGACCCAACACGGCGCTGCTCGTCATCGACGTGCAGCAGCAGGTCGTCGCCGACGCGTGGGACCGCGACGGCGTCATCGCCCGCATCAACGGCCTCGTCGACAGGGCCCGCAACGAGCACGTGCCCGTCATCTGGGTGCAGCACAACGACGAGAACATGCCCATCGACTCCGACGGCTGGCAGTACGTCCCCGAGCTGACCCGGGGCGACGACGAGCCGCTCGTGCACAAGCGGTTCGGCGACTCGTTCGAGGAGACCGACCTCGAGTCGTTGCTCGCCGAGCGGTCGGTCGGCCGGGTCGTCGTCACGGGTGCGCAGACCGACGCGTGCATCCGGTCGACGCTGCACGGCGCGCTCGTCCGCGGCTACGACGCCACGCTCGTCGAGGACGCCCACACCACCGAGGACCTCCGCCAGTGGGGCGTGCCGGTCAGCCCCGAGCAGGTCATCGCGCACACCAACACCTACTGGAGCTGGTCCGAGGCTCCCGGCCGCAAGGGCGACGTGAAGCCGGCGGCCCAGGTCGACTTCGGTAGACGCTGAGCGCGGTCGCCGTTCGCCGGCACCTCGGTGACCGCCGGGTCGCCGGCCCCGCCTATGGTGTGGGCATGCTCGACAGGTTGGCCGAGCTGCCCTTCTGGCAGGCGTTCCTCGCGCTGTTCGCGAGCGCGATGGTGCGTTCCAACGGCACGTACTGGCTCGGCCGCGGCGCGGTCGCGAGCTGGCGCCGCTACCGCGGCACGCACGGCGAGCCGACCGCGCGGGCCGAGGCCCTGCTCCGCCGGCTCGGACCCGCCGCGGTCACCCTCTCCTACCTGACCGTCGGCATCCAGACCGCGATCCACCTGACCGCCGGCGTGATGCGGATGCCCCTGCGGTGGTACGTCCCGGCCGCCGTCGTGGGGTCGGTCATGTGGGCGGTGCTCTACGCGACGATCGGCCTCGCCGTCGTGCAGGCATGGCTCGCGGCCGAGGCCGGGTCGTGGTGGGGAGTGGTCGTGGTCGCGCTCGCTCTCGTCGCTCTGGTCGTGTGGGTCAGCGCCCGCCGGCGAACCCGGCGCGAGACCAGCCCGCTCGCAGAGGCGCAGTCCCCCCGCCGCTGAACCACCCGCCACACGCCGGCGTTGGGCCCGTCCGGCGACCTCCCGTAGACTCGTGCACGAGGGGAGTACTTCCTCGCGCGCTCCGGTCAGTACGGCGGTCCCACGACCGCCCCGGTCCGCGGCCGGCGTCGCCGGTGAAGGAGACCTCAGACGTTCATCGTTCTGAGGAGTCCCATGCTCTCCGTCCTGGCGCCCGCCGCCACCGCACCCGCAGCGGCCGAGGCCGCGTCCGGCGCGACCACCGCGTCGATCGGCACCCCCACCCTCTGGATCGCGACGGTCGCGGGCGTGCTCGCGCTCTTCGTCGTCGACTTCCTGATCACCCGCCGCCCGCACGACCCGAGCATGCGCGAGGCGCTCGGCTGGTCGGCGTTCTACATCGCGATCCCGCTGCTCTTCGGAGGCTGGCTCTGGTGGCAGTACGGCTCGCAGCAGGGAGTCGAGTACTACACCGGCTACATCGTCGAGAAGTCGCTCTCGGTCGACAACCTCTTCGTGTTCGTCATCCTGCTGTCGGCCTTCGCGGTGCCGCGCGAGCTGCGCCAGCGGGTGCTGCTCATCGGGGTCGCCGGCGCGCTCGTGCTCCGCGGCATCTTCATCGCGCTCGGCGCCCAGATGATCGCGAGCTTCGCGTGGACGTTCCTGCTGTTCGGCGCGATCCTGCTCGCCACCGCGGTCAAGGTCGGCCGCGACGCGCTCTCGCACTCCGACCACAGCATCGACGTCGACCAGCTGCGCACCGTCAGGCTGATCCGCCGCCTCCACCCCGTCACCGACGTGTATGCCGGCACGAACCTCACCGTCCGGCGTGAGGGTCGGCGGGCGCTGACGCCGCTGGCGCTGGTCGCGGTCGCGATCCTCGGCACCGACATCGTCTTCGCCGTCGACTCGGTGCCCGCCGTCTACGGCATCACGGGCGACCCGTACCTCGTCTTCGCGACGAACGCGTTCGCCCTGCTCGGCCTGCGCGCGCTCTACTTCGTGCTCGAGGGCGCCCTGGCCAAGCTGGTCCACCTGGGCCACGGACTGTCGCTCATCCTCGCCTTCATCGGCGTGAAGCTCGTGCTCCACTGGGCGCACGGCGTCTGGGCGGGCGTGCCGCAGGTCCCGACGCTGCTCTCGCTCGCCCTCATCCTCGGCATCCTCGCTGTCGTCACGGTGACGAGCCTCGTCGCCAACCGACGGGCGGACGAGCCGGCCGAGCCCGCCGAGCCCGCCGAGGCCACGAGCCGCTGACGGTGGGTCCTGGCCGAGGGGTCAGCTCGCGACGTCGGGAACCGTGTCGCCCGGGAACCCGAGGCAGGGCTGCACCTCGACGGTCATCATGCCGGCCTGCACGCACGGGTCGTCGGCCATGATCGTGCGGGCCTCGTCGACCGGCACGGTCATGACCGCGACACCTGCCGTGGTGTCCGACAGGACGGGGCACAGCACGGCGACCACACCGTCGGCCCGCATCGAGACCATGCGCCGCTGGTGCTCGAGCTCGATCGCCGCGGCTCCGTACTGGTGCCGGCCGGGCGCCCAGCGCAGCACCGCCAGGCTGAACGGTCTGGCGGTCGCTGCCAGGGCCTGGATCTGCTCGTCGGTCACGTCCGGGCTCATGCCTGTCACATCCCCAGCCTCTGGTGGTCGACCTCGACGAGCGCCACGACACGCTCCTGGTCGCGGCCGTAGGGCGACCCGATGTACTTCATCGCGATCTCGTCGACCACCTTCCACCCGGCCTCGCCGTCGAGCCACTCGACGACGCGACCCCGCAGGACCACGGGGGTGAAGGGGGAGTCGGCCGGCGTCAGCGAGATGGCGAGCCTGGGGTCGCGGCGCAGGTTGCGGGCCTTCTGGGACCCGGGACCGGTGAGCAAGGCGACCCGGTCGCCGACGGTGCCGATCCACAGCGGGATCGAGTGCGGCGAGCCGTCGGGGAGCGTTGTCGCCAGATGGGCGATGGGGGTGCCGTCCAGGACGGTGCGGACGTCGTCGTCGAGCATGTCGTGCCTTCCTGAGGGTGGGGCTGGTCCGAGGTGGTCTGCCAGGTTCCTTGAAGGAACTTCACTGACGGTAGCATCCGAAGTTCCCTCAGGGAACCCCGGATGCTAGGTTCAGGACATGCAACGCACCCGGTTCGGCGACATGACGTGCTCGATCGCCCGCACGCTCGACGTGATCGGCGAGCCGTGGTCCCCGCTCATCCTGCGCGACGTCTGGGTCGGCATGACGCGCTTCGAGCAGCTCCAGGCCGACCTCGGCATCTCGCGGAAGGTGCTCACCGAGCGGCTGGCCCATCTCGTCGAGCACGGCGTGCTCGAGCGTCGGCCCTACGACGCACGTCCCCGCTTCGACTACCACCTCACCGAGAAGGGCACCGAGCTCGTCGAGATGCTCATGGTGATGGTCCGGTGGGGCGACCGCTGGCTCGCCGGCGAGGCCGGGCCGCCGGTGCTCTACCGGCACCACGCGTGCGGGCAGGTCGCCGTCGTCGACCCGCGGTGCAGCCACTGCGGCCGGCCGATGCACGCCGACGACGTCGACGTCCTGCCGGGACCCGGCGCCGCCGTCTGAGCACCCACCGACTCGTGAGGACCTGAGCCGCCGGCGCTCAGGCCTCCCCCGCCGCCCGGCGCAGCAGCAGCGCCTTCTCGGCGTCGTTCTGGGCCATCTCCGCGGCCCGGGCGAACTCGGCGCGGGCCTCGTCGTCGCGGCCGAGCCGCGAGAGCAGGTCGCCGCGCACGCTCGGGAGCAGGTGGTAGCCGTCGAGGGCGTTGGTGGCCACCAGGGCGTCGACGACGACGAGCGCGTCGGCCGGACCGTCGGCGTACGACATGGCGACAGCCCGGTTGAGGTCGATGACGGGCGACGGGCGCACCGTGCCGAGCCGCTCGTAGAGCGCGACGATCTGCGACCAGTCGGTGGCGTCAGCGCTGCGTGCACGAGCGTGGCAGGCGGCGATGGCGGCCTGCAGCAGGTACGGCCCGGGGCCCGTCGAGGTGGCAAGGGATGACGCGCGGTCGAGGGCGGCGAGGGCGTGCCGGATGAGGCCCCAGTCCCACTTCGTGCGGTCCTGGTCGAGCAGCAGCACCGGCTCGCCGTCGCGGCCGATGCGGGCGCGGGTGCGGGACGCCTGGATCTCCATGAGCGCGAGCAGGCCGTGCACCTCGGGCTCGCCGGGCGCGAGGGCGGCGAGCACCCGGCCGAGCCGGACCGCCTCCTCCATGAGGTCGCCCCGCACCCAGTCGCGACCCGACGTGGCGGCATACCCCTCGTTGAAGATGAGGTAGACGACCTCGAGCACCGACGCGAGGCGCGGCGCGAGGTCCGCACCCGAGGGCACCTCTATCGTGACGCCGTCCTGGCTCAGCGTCTTCTTCGCCCGCGAGATGCGCTGGCCGATCGTCGGCTCGCTCGTGAGGAACGCCCGCGCGATCTCACGCGTGGTGAGGCCGCCGATCATCCTCAGCGTCAACGAGATCCGCGCCTGGGCGGTGAGGGCCGGGTGGCAGGCCGCGAAGATGAGCCCGAGGACGTCGTCGTCGATGTCCTCGAGGGCGGCGTCGAAGTCGGCCTCGGCCAGGTCGGCCACCCTCAGCTCCTCCATGTGCCCCACCTGCTGCAGCTTGCTCGCGAGGTTGACGTCGCGTCGGATGCGGTCGATGGCCCGGCGGCGGGCCGTCGACGTGAGCCAGGCGCCGGGCTTGCCCGGGATGCCGTCGCGGGGCCACTGCTCGAGGGCCTGCACGAAGGCGTCCTGGGCGAGGTCCTCGGCGAGGCCGACGTCACCGACGACCCGCGCGACGACGGCCGTCACCTTGGCGGCCTCCATGCGCCAGACGGCTGCGAGCGTGCGCTGCACCTCGTCGGGAGAGACGGCGTACGCGTTCGGCCGGGTGGGCGTGGAGGAGTCGTCAGCGGTGGCCTCGGTTGACACCCCGCCACTCTGACACGCTTCTCGAGTGGCGGGGCAGCGACCGCTGCCCTCAGCCGCCGGCGGCGTTGCGAGCCGCTTCGGCGCGCATCTGCTCCTCGCGCTCGATCATCTCGGGCGTGAGCACGTCGGCGAAGTCCTCGGGGGCGTAGACCTGGCGCAGCTCGAGCGCCTGTCCCGGGTCGGGCGCGCACGAGGTGGGCCACTTCTTCAGCCACTCGAGGGCCTCCTCGCGCGAGCTGACGTCGATGATCGTGAACCCGGCGATGAGCTCCTTGGCCTCCGCGAACGGCCCGTCGGTGACGACCCAGTCGCCGTCCTCGTAGGTGACGCGGGCGCCCTTGGCCGTGGGGTGCAGCCCCTGCCCGTCGACGAACACGCCGGCCTTGAGCATCTCCTCGTTGTAGGCCTGCATGTCGGCGAACTGCTGCTCGCTGCCGCTGAGTCCCCGCTCGGTCTCGCCGCTGGCGGGCACGATGATCATGAAGCGCACGATGGTCTCCTCTGTCGGTGCGGGAATCTCCCCGCGTCACCCCTACGTCGAACGGCACGTCCCCGCTTCGACACGGCCGCCGCGCCTCCGTCGGGGCCCCGCCATGGCTAGAGCTCGAGCCGGGCGGTGGCGGCGGACTGGACGCCCTCGCGGAAGGGCACACCGTCGCGCGCGGCCTGGGCGACGGCCTCGAGGATCGGGACGAGGCCGTCCTCGTCGACGTGCCCTGCGACCTCGTCGGCGATGGCCTTGACCTGGTCGGGGGCGTTGCCCATGGCGACGCCCCACGCGGCCCAGTGGAGCATCTCGAGGTCGTTGCGCTGGTCGCCGCACGCCACGGTGTTGATGGGCTCGATCTGCAGCCGTCGACGCACGAGCTCGAGGGCGCTGCCCTTGGACACGCCCTCGGGGTTGATGTCGAGCCACGCGGACCAGCCGACGGCGTACGACACCCCGTGCAGGCCGGCGCGCTCGACGAGCTCCATGAACTCCTCGGCCGTCGCCTCGGGCTGCCGCAGCGTGACACGGGTGACGGGGTGGGCGATGAGCTCGTCCCACTCGACCTCGCGCGACTCGCCCATGAGCTCGCCGTCGGGGAAGTGCTTGCTCACCTTGAAGCCGATGCCGGGCTCCTCGACGGCGATGAGCGCCTCGGGAAGGGCGACGCGCATCTTCTCGAGCACCGCACGGGGGTCGAAGGTGACCATGTCGATGATCGAGTAGCCCTGCGGCACAGTGGGGTCGATCTGCAGGGTCAGGGCGCCGTTGGAGCAGATGGCGTAGCCCTGGCGCAGCCCCAGTGCCTCGAGGACGGGGGTCGTGGCGATGATCGAGCGACCTGTGGCGACGACGACGGCGACGTCGTCGGGCAGGGCGCGCACGGCGTCCCGCACGCGGTCGGACAGCTCGCCCATGTGGTTGAGCGTGGTGCCGTCGAGGTCGAGGGCGAGCATTCGCTGGGCCATGCGCTCACCGTATCGTCCGGTTCGCCCCACCCCCGCCGACCCATCCGCTCGTCACCCGCGCGTGGCCCGCCGACACCGGGACGTCACCCGGCAGCCATCGCGTGGTCAGGCGAGGCGTCCGAGGGCGTCCTCGATGCCGCGGTGGAGCGTCGGGTAGGCGTAGATCATCGCGCGCATCCGGTCGACCGGCACCTGCCCGTGCACCGCGACGGCCAGGGCGCCGAGGACCTCGCCTCCGGCCGGGCCCACCACCGTCGCACCCACGAGCACGCCGCGGTCGGCGTCGGCGACGACCTTGATCAGCCCGTCCGCCCTGGCGATCCAGCCGCGCGTGGTCTCGCCGAGAGGTGTGACGCCCACCTTCACGTTCGAGAGCTGGTCGCGTGCCTGTGCCTCCGTCAGTCCGACGGCCCCGACCTCGGGATCGGTGAACGTGACGCGCGGGAGGGCGGCATACTCCGCGGGAGGTCCGTCGTCGCCGAGGACGTCGCGGATGACGACGCCCGCCTGGTACATCGAGACGTGCGTGAACGCGCCCTTGCCGGTGATGTCGCCGACAGCCCAGACCCCGTCGGCGACGCGGCACCGGTCGTCGACGGCGGCGGTGCGCGAGTCCTTCGCGACCCCCACCCGGTCGAGACCCACGGCGGCTGGGTCGGCGTGTCGGCCGGCCGCCACCAGCAGCTGGTCCGACGACAGGCTCGAGCCGTCGGCGAGGGTCACGGTGAAGGTCGACCCGTCGTGCGTGACCCTGGTGGCGCCGACGCCCTCGCGGACGGTGACGCCGTCGGCCTCGAGCGCCTTGCGCAGCACGTCGGAGGCCGCGGGCTCCTCGTGGGCGAGGATGCGCTCGCCCGCCTCGACGATCGTGACCTCGACCCCGAAGCGGGCCACCGCCTGGCCGAGCTCGCAGCCGATGGCCCCTCCACCGAGGACGACGAGAGAGCCCGGCAGCTCCTTGGCCTCGATGATCTCGTGGTTGGTCCAGTAGGGCGTGCCGGCGAGCCCCTCGACCGGCGGGATCGCTGCCTTGGTGCCCGTGTTGACGACGATGCCCCGGGCGGCGGTGTAGGTCGTGCCGTCGACGTCGACCCGGCCGGGACCGGCGATGGTGCCCGTGCCGCGGACGAAGGACGCGCCCTTGCCCGTGAGCCGGTCGACGGCGACCCGGTCGTCCCAGTCGTCGGTGGCCTCGTCGCGGATGCGGGTGGCCACGGCCGACCAGTCGGGGGTGACCTCTCCGACCGTCCCCGCAAGGCCGTCGACCCGCCGGGCCTCGGCCAGCGCGTCGGCGGCCCGGATCATCATCTTCGACGGGATGCAGCCCCAGTAGGGACACTCTCCGCCGACGAGGCGGTTGTCGATGCCGAGCACGCGCTGGCCCCGTTCGGCCAGGGTGCCGGCGACGTGCTCGCCACCCGGGCCGAGCCCGATGACGATGACGTCGAACGTGTGGTCGGGGTCGGTGGCCATGCCACAGCCTTACCCGGTCGGGGCGCCGGGGGAAGGCCGAGGCCGTATGCCGGTCGGCGGACCACGCGACCGAGACGGGAGCGAACGGGGTCCTGGGCCACGACCACGCTGGCGACGACGAGCACCATCGCGAGGAGGTGGACGGGTCCGAAGTGCTCGTGGAGGAGCAGGACTCCGAGGAGGACGCCGACCACGGGGTTGACGAGGCCGATGATCGAGGCCGACGTCGGACCGAGGAGCGACAGGCCGCGGAACCACAGGACGTACGCGAGGCCGCTGCCGACCAGCCCGAGGTAGAGGAGCGCACCGACGGCGGGCAGGCCGAGCTGCGGGGGCGCGCCCTCGACGACGAGACCGACGGGCAGGAGTACGAGCCCGCCGGCGACGAGCTGCCACGAGGTGACGGTCACGACGTCGGCGGGCGGCGACCACTTCTTCGTCAGCACGAAGCCGAAAGAGGACAGCACGACCGCGAGCAGACCAGCCGCGAGCCCTAGAGGGTCGAGGGGTTTGTCGAGGCCGTTCTGCAGCACGAGCAGGCCGACACCGAAGAGCCCGACCAGGCCGGCTGCCAGGGAGATCCGCGCCGGACGGCTCCCGAGGACGAGCCGGGTGACGGCCATGGTGACCATCGGCGCCGTGGCGACGAGCGTCGCGCCGAGCCCGCTCGGCAGTCGGTAGGCGGCGACGAAGAGCAGAGCGTAGAAGAGCCCGATGTTGAGGGACCCGAGCACGAGCGAGCGCCACCACCAGTCGCGCCGCGGCAGGCGGCGCATCCACAGGAGCATGAGGAGCCCGACCGGGAGAGCCCGCACGGTGGCGGCGAAGAGCGGTCGGCCGGGTGGCAGCCACTGCTGCGTGACGGCATACGTGGAGCCCCAGATGGCGGCGGGCAGCGCGGTGAGGGCGATGGTGCCCCAGCTCGCTCGATTGTCTTCCATGGAAGATAAAATATCTTCCGGAGAAGATATATTCCACCCATGAGACCTGCCGTCCCGCGGACCGAGGACCACGCCCAGCACGTCGTCGACCAGTGGGCGGCCGTGCGACCCGAGCTCGACGCCAGCCCCGTCCTCGTCATCGGTCGGCTGCACCGGGTGGCGCTGGCGCTGACGACCGAGCTGGTGAAGGTCTACAACGCCCACGGTCTCGGCGAGGGCGACTTCGACGTGCTCGCGACCTTGAGGCGGACCGGTGAACCGTACGAGCTCACCCCGTCCGAGCTCATGGACCAGACGATGGTGACGTCGGGGGCCGTGACCAAGAGGCTCGACCGGCTCGAGGGCGCGGGGCTCGTCACGCGGCGGGTCTGCGACGGCGACCGCCGCAGCCGCATCGTCGTGCTCACCGACAAGGGTCGCGAGCTCATCGACCGGGCCGCGCCCGAGCACTTCGCGAACGAGGCCCGGCTGCTCGAGCCCCTCACCGACTCGGAGCGCGCGACCATGGCCCGGTTGCTCGCCAAGCTCGGCGCGCCGCTCGGGGTGTGACGCCCGCGGCCGCCCCAGATGCCCGTGTGGGCGCCTGCTGGACTCGGCCGCGCGGGGGCGGCAGGGCGGCATACGCTCCGGTGGCATGACGCTGACGTCGCTGGTGCTGCTCGCAGTGGCCGCGCTGCTCGTCGGCTTCGCCAAGACCGCCATCGGTGGCCTCGGAAGCGTCGCGGTCGCGATCTTCGCGTTCGTGCTGCCGACGCGCGAGTCGACCGCGGCGATCCTGCTGCTGCTCATCGTCGGCGACGTCGTCGCGGTCTGGCACTACCGCCGCGACGCGGACTGGCGACTGATCCGGCGGCTCGTGCCCGCCGTACTGCCCGGGCTCGCGCTGGGAGCTCTGTTCCTCGCGTGGGTCGACGACACCACGCTGCGACGCACCATCGGCGTGCTGCTGCTCGCACTCGCCGCCCTCCAGCTCGTGCTGACGCGACGCTCGACCGACACGTCACAGGTGGGTGGGTCGCGGGCCGCGGCGATCGGCACGGGCGCAGCGGCCGGCTTCGCGACGATGACGGCGAACGCCGCGGGCGCGGTGATGACGCTCTACCTCGTCGCGCAGGGAGTGGAGAAGCGGCGCTTCCTCGGCACGAGCGCCCTGTTCTTCTTCGGTGTCAACCTGTGCAAGCTCCCCTTCAGCGCCGGGCTCGGGCTCTTCGACGCCGACACGGCGAAGCGCACCGTCCTGCTCGTGCCGTTCGTGCTCGTCGGCACCTGGGTGGGCCTGCACACCGCGAGGCGCCTCAGCCAGAGCCGGTTCGACCAGGCCGTGCTGGTCGCGACCGTCGTCTCCGCCGTCGCCCTCGTCGTCCGCTGACCCGGATGTCGGGTCGATGTGTCACCGCGGCCCATGGCACGCGGCGATACATCGAACCGGGGTCGGCGCGATGTCAGACGGTGAAGGCGTCGCGGAACCGCTTGAGGGCGAGCTCGGGGTCGCCCGATGCCCAGGCCTCGAGTCCGATGGTGCCGCGGTAGCCCATCTCGGCGAGCGCGCGCGCGACGGCCGGGTAGGCGATCTCGCCGGTGCCGGGCTCGCAGCGTCCCGGAACGTCGGCGACCTGGATCTCGCCGATCCACGGCAACGCCCGCCGACACAGCTCGACGAGGTTCCCCTCGCCGATCTGGGCGTGGTAGAGGTCGAGCATCAGGCGCAGGTGGGGGCTGTCGACCGACTCGACGAGGGCGAGGCAGTCGGTGGCCCGTGCGAACGGCACGCCGGGGTGGTCGACCGCGGTGTTGAGGTTCTCGAGGACGAACTGCACGCCCTCGCGCTCCCCCAGCGCGGCGATGCGCGCGAGCGTGTCGCGCGCCGTCAGCCACATCTGCGCCGTGACCTCGTGCGCCGGCTGCACCGGGAGACCGTCACCGCCGAGCCCCGTGCCGTGCAGGTTGAGCCGGGGGGTGCCGAGCCGCTTGGCCACCGGCACCGACTCGGCTGCGGTCGCGAGCAGCTCGTCGGCGCCCTCACGGTCGGCGAGCCGGCCGCGGACGTAGCCGGTCATCGAGGAGTAGACGACTCCCTCGTCACGCAACGCGACCAGCGCGTCGATGTCGTGCTTCGTCCAGTCCCAGATCTCGACGGCGAAGCCGAGCTCGTGGATACGGCGCACTCGGTCGACGACGGGCAGGTCGACGAAGACCATCTCCGAGCTGACCGCGAGCGTGAAGGGGACCGTCTGAGACACAGGGGCGCTCATGCGACCACCGCGCGGTCGGCGTCGCGCACGGCGACGGTCGAGCCGGTCTCGCAGGCCTCGACGCAGGCGAGCGCGATCCGCAGCGCGGCGCGCGCGTCGTGGCCGCCGACGAGAGTCGGCCCGCCCGAGCGGACGGCGCGGCAGAACGCGGCGAGCTCGGCGGCATACGCGTCGTCCATGAGGTCGGTGTCCTGGCGCGCGGTGGGGGCAGCGACACCCTCACGCGTCCAGAGGGTCGTGGTCAGGTGAGCGGGGCTGCCGGCCTGGACCATGCCGGCCGACCCGAAGACCTCGCCGCGCACGTCGTAGCCGTACGCCGCGGAGAAGCTCGCCTCGGCGACGGCGATGGCGCCGTTGTCGTAGCGGATCGTCACGACCGCGGTGTCGAGCAGCCCTGCGTCCTTGAAGTCGGGCGCGACGAGCGCGTCGGCCATGACGCCGACCTCGACAGCCCGGGCACCGGCGTTGAACCAGTTGAGAGCGTCGAAGTCGTGGATGAGGGTCTGCGTGAAGATCGTCCACGGCGGCACGGCGCCCGGGTTGGCGAGGCCGGGGTCGCGGGTCAGCGAGCGCAACAGCTGTGGCCTGCCGATGCGGCCGGCCGCGACGGCCTCGTGGGCGACCGCGAAGTCACGGGCGAAGCGCCGGTTGAAGCCCACCTGCAGCGGTATGCCGGCTGCCTCGGCCGCGGCGATCGCGCGGTCGGCGTCGGCGAGGTTCATCGCCATCGGCTTCTCGACGAAGACGGCCTTGCCGGCCGTGGCCACGGCGACGACGAGGGCGGCGTGGGCGGTGCTCGCGCAGGTGATGGCGACGGCCTCGATGCGGTCGTCGTCGATGAGGGCCTGCGGGTCGGTGAGCCACTCCACGTCGAGGTCCTCGCCGAGGCGCCGGGCACTGGCCTCGAACGGGTCGGCGACGGCGACGAGCTCGGCCTCCGAGAGACGCCGGGAGAGGGTCGTGGCGTGGTGGGTGCCGATGCGACCGCAGCCGATGAGGCCGATGCGGACGGGGTCGTGCGCTGTCATGGGGAGCTCCTTCGGTTCGCGTGACTAGAGCGCTCTAGTAGACAAGTGAAGGGCCTGCACGGCTTCCTCGTCAAGAGGTCCGGCCGAGAAGCTGTGGAGCGCTCTAGACTCTCGACCCATGACCGGGACCCGAGTGACCATGGAGGACGTCGCCGCACGTGCCGGCGTCTCGCGCGCCCTCGTCTCGATCGTGTTCCGCGGTGTCGCCGGCGCCTCCGACGAGACGCGTGCGCGGGTGCTCGAGGCCGCGCGTGAGCTCGACTACCGGCCCGACACCCGGGCGAGCCGGCTCGGGCGCGGTCGCACCCGGATGCTCGGGGTCACGTTCGCCGTCGGGCACGCGTTCCACGGCGAGCTGCTCGGCAGCCTCTACACCGAGGCGGACGCGGCCGGCTACGAGGTCGTGCTCAGCGGGGTGACCCCCGACCGCGACGACCGGGCGGCCGTCGACACGCTGCTGGCGGAGCGGTGCGAGGGACTGGTCCTCGTCGGCAGCGGTCTCGGCAGTGCCGACCTGCGTCGACTCGGCGATCGGATGCCGGTGGTGAGCCTGCTGCGCCCGGTCCGCGTGGCGTCGGTCGATGTCGTTCGCACCGACGACGCGCTCGGTCTGCGGCTCGCCGTCGAGCACCTGCGCGGCCTCGGCCACCGGCGCATCGCGCTGCTCGACGGAGGCCGGGCGCCGGGCGCCGCCGAGCGGCGGCAGGGCTACCGTCGCGGGCTGCGGGCCGCCCCGGCAGCCGACGAGGTCGTGCTCGACGGCGGGCTGACCGAGCTCGACGGAGCGCGGGCCGCGAGGGCGTTCCTCGACCTCGGCCCCGACCACCCGACCGCAGTGGCGGCCTTCAACGACCGGTGCGCGCTGGGCTTCGTCGACGTCGTGAGGCAGGCCGGGCTGCGGGTGCCCGAGGACGTCTCGGTGGTCGGCTTCGACGACATCGAGCAGGCGGCGTACCCCCACGTCTCGCTGACGACCGTGCGCCAGGACGCGGCGCGGCTGGGCGCTGAAGCGGTCCGCGCCGTGACCGCGCGGCTCGACGGCGCGGTCTCTCGACCCGCCGGAGCCGTCATCGAGCCCGAGCTCGTCGTGCGCACCAGCACCACGACCCACGCGCGCGCTGGCAGGTCGGCGTGACCTGGCCTCACCGCGGCCCGGACGTGCGCGACCAGTGGACGACCGTGCGCGGCCGCGTGGTGCACTCCCTGACGATCGGCGGGACCGAGGGGACCGGCGAGACCTCCTCCGCCGGCGGCCCGCTGGTGGTCGTGGTGCCCGGCCTCGGCCTGCCGTCCTACACGCTGCCGACGGCCCGCGCCCTCGCCGCCAGGGGCCTCGACTGCGTCGTGCTCGACCTGCCGGGCTTCGGGTCCAGCCAGCCGCGGCCGACTCGCCCGAACATCCATGCCGCGGGCCTCATGGCCGCCCGCTGGGTCGAGGCCGAGGCGTCCGGACGACCCGTGGTCGTGGTCGGCCACTCGACGGGCGCGCAGGCGGCGCTCACGGCGGGACTGGCGCTGAGCGCGCACCGTCGTGGACTCGCCGTCGTGCTCGCCGGACCCACCTTCGCCCCGGAGCAGCGCCGGCTGCACCGTCTGGCGCGAGCGACGCCGTTCGCCTACCGTCACGACCCGCCGAGCGAGCTGAACCCTGCGGAGCTCTACCGGGGTCGCACCGGCGTCGTCGCGATGCTCCACTCGGGGCTGCGCGACGCACCGGAGAAGCGCATCGCACACCTGCCCGTGCCGGTCACGCTCACGGCGGGCGCCCACGACTCGTTCGCCCCGGTCGAGTGGCTCGACCTGCTCGCGCGTTCGGCCCGCAGCGCCCCGAGGGTGCGCACGTCGCTGCTGGACGGCTCGCACAACAATCTCTTCACCCACCCTGAGCAGGTGGGGGCCCTGGTTGCGCTCGCCGCCGAGGACGCGGCGTGCGGCGACGACGACCCGAGGTCGAGCACGTCAGGCGGGTGAGGACCGGCGGTAACCCACGCCTGGCGGCCAGCCGGCTGCCCTGGGGGGCTCTGCGTTGGTTCACCCCAGGACTCAGCGCCCACCTCGCACCAGCTCGTCCCCGGTTCGCCACGCATTCGCCGCAGCTGGGTCACCGGGTGACTCGAGGCAGAGGGGCTCCCCTGCCTCAGGCCACCGACCTCGGCACTGGCTCGGCACCCTTCGCGGCGCTGGTCACAGAGCGTCACCGGACCGACCGGCGTCGTCAGGCCGTCGGGGCGGGGTCGCGCCCCTGCCAGGTGCAGACGCACGCCTCGTTGCCCTCGGGGTCGGCGAGGATCCAGAAGGCGGGGGCGCGCGCGTCGGAGACCATGTGTCCACCCGCGGCGAGGGCGCGCTCGATGCGGCCCTGTGCCTCGTCGTGGGCGACGGTGACGTCGATGTGGATCCGGTTGCGCTGCGGCCGCGGCTCGTCCATCTGCTGGAACCACACGGCGGGTCCCATCCGGCGCCGGTCGCGCAGGTCGTCGCGGTCGACGACGTCCCAGCCGAGCACGGCATCCCAGAAGGGCCGCACGGCGTCGATGTCCATGGCATCGATGGCGATCTCGACGACCGTCAGGCTGCCCGGCTCGGAGGCGAGGCCCATCTCGGCGACGACCTCGTCGACGGCCCGGCCGAGTGCGATGTCGTCGTCGGTGACACCGTCACGCGACCCGGTGGACACGGCGAGGTGCACGACGTCGCCGCGCACGTCGATGTCGGGGTGTCGACCCCGCGAGGCGGCCAGCGAGCCGATGCGTGCGACGAGGTCGAACACGGTCGTGGCGTCTGGCGCGCGCACGGTCAGGTGCATCCGCTGCAGCAGGAAGCGCCACGTGGGCAGCGCGTCCGAAGCCGCCTGGCGCGAGAGCTTCTCCGACATGCCCCGACCGTAGCCCCGACCCACGACACCACGGCCGGATATGCCGGTGAGCCACGCCTGGGTCCCGGGCCGAGTGCTCAGCGCCTGACGGTCACCGAGCGATCGTCGAGCGACTCACTCAGGGACTGAGACGTCTGCGCCTCGTCGACCTGAACCGGCGGCGCGACCACGTCGTATTCGTCTCATCGACGTGGATCGCGCTTGCGCCGCACCCGGGGCTCGAGTGATCCGCGAAGGGAGGGACTCGGTTGCGAAGTGGGACGTTTCGGATGCACCTGAGGGCCTCGGTCCGAGGCGCCTCTTGTGCCGTCCACGGCCGCCTACGTTCCTGAGGGCGACTCGTGCGCGGCAACGGTTACCAGCCTGCACTGGACGGGGTCCGCGGTGTGGCAATTCTCCTGGTCCTGGGTCAGCACGCACCCACCAGGCCGCTGGTCGACGGGTTCGTCGGCGTGACCGTGTTCTTCTGCCTGTCGGGCTACCTCATCACCAGCCTGTTGGTCCGCGAGCTCCAGACAGGCACCATCGACGTCCGGGCGTTCTATCGTCGGCGTGCGGCGCGCCTCTACCCGGCATTGCTGACCGTCGCAGCGGCGACCATCGTGGTGCTGCTCGTCGGTCGGCGCGATCTGGGTGTCGGCCAGGTTCTCGCGCCCGCTGCTGCTGCCGCGACCTACACGACGAGCCTCTTCGACTGGGCTGGGCATCCCTTCGCCACGCAGGACTACTTCAACTACACGTGGACGCTCTCCGTCGAAGAACAGTTCTACGTGCTGTGGCCGTTCGCACTGCTCTGGGGCTATCGACGCAGTCCGCGACTCTTCGCCGCGCTCACCATGTCGCTCATCGGGATCACCTTGGTGCTCGACCTCGTGCTCGGCCTGAGTCAGGAGATCCTGTTCGACCAGCACCAGTACGTCGGGACGGACACGAATGCGCTGCCGATCCTGGTCGGCGCACTGCTCGCGATCGTCGTCCAAAACGACTGGGCGTCAAGGGTGACAGGGCATCTTGCGCGCTTCGCGATGTTGGCCGTTGCTCTCCTTCCTGTCCTGGCCCATCGCAACGACACCCATCGCACGTCGTTGGTGATCGTCGCGGGGACAGTGCTGACGCTGGTGATGCTGACGGGTGTCGTGACGCGGCCACGTTCGGCGATCGGAGTGCTGCTGTCGAGCGCGCCGATGCGGTGGCTCGGCGAGCGGGCGTACTCGATCTACCTCTGGAATGTCCTTGCGAGGATCGCGGTACTCAATCTGTTCGGACACTCGGTAGTCGGTGACATGGCCTGGGTCGCCCTGTTCGTCGTTCTGGCCGAGGCGAGCTTCAGGTTCGTCGAGCGCCCGCTGCGCGCCAGGTTTGCGCGAAGGCGCGGTGCGCTCCGCCGGCCGCTTCTCATCGTGCCCCGGGTTTCGTGAGGACTGTCCTGCTCCGCAGGCCTTCGACGAGCGACCTTTTTTCGACACGGCCGATGCCGGCTGGCCCGCCAGCAGCCGGCCATCAGTCAGCGGACGGGTCCGGGACTCGCGCTAGGGTGATGCCTTCGACGGCGAGGGAGCCCCGCATGACCGGAACCGAAACGCCACAGCACATCCCGGGCGTGGGCACCGTGTACCTGGCGGTGAGCGACCAGGATCGCGCGCTCGAGTTCTACCGTGACAAACTCGGCTTCGAGGTGCGCACGGACACCGACTTCGGTGAGGGCTTCCGCTGGGTCGAGGTAGCTCCCGTTGGTGCGTACACGGTGATCGCGCTCGTGTCGCCGACGGGCGCGGACGACCCGCAGCCCGGCGGCCCAGCACCGTTCGGCTTCGACACACCCGACCTCGAGGCCGCGATGGCCGAGTTCCGTTCGCGCGGTGTCGAGTTCGAGGACGTCAGGGTCGGCGGGGGGCCCGTGCCGCCGATGGCCTACTTCCGCGACCCCGACGGCAACCGCATCTTGCTCGTCGAGGAGACCGCGCGCTGACTGGCGCCGGTCAAGGCTTCCCGGCCACCGGGTCTGGACGCGACTGGACGACGCCGGAGCAGGTCATTCAGGTCTCGAGGGCGCGTTTGAGGTTCTGGACGAAGGCCTTGTTCCGACGCGGGACCATCAGGGCCATCATCGGCGTCATCGCGATCCTCAGCCCCGTGGGATGCATCTCGACCGAGCGGGTGAACTGCGCTCCGCCGTCCTGCGGGGTCACGGTGTAGGTGATCAGCGGGGTCAGGCCCGCCAGTGCGGCCCGGTAGACGATGCGCCGGCCGGGGTCGACCTCCAGTGCGGTGAAGGTGCCCTCGGTCTTGCCCATGAAGGGCTTGAACGTGAGCGGGTAGGTCTTGCCGGGGACGGGGACGGGATCGGTTCCCGGTGGGACGGAGGCGATGTCGTCGTGCCAGCTCGGCTCGTTGCGCAGGTCTGCGACGTACCGGAACACCTCCTCGGCGGACCGGGACAGCTGAACACTCTCTGAGGACTTGACCACGGCTCCTCCTTCGAATGTGGTTAAGGTACTAAACTATCGCCCCGTGAGAGATGCCGAGTCAAGCGGTTCCAGCGCGGGCGCCGAGCCGCAGTACCTCCTGCTCGAGCCCATGCGCGCCATCGAGCGCGCAGTCCATCACGCCATGCTGCGACGGCTCGCCGACGCCGGGTACCACGAGATCCGCGTGCCCCACATCGCGCTGCTGGCGCACATGACGACCGAGGGTCGAAGGCTTTCCGAGTTCGCCGAGCTGATGCAGGTGACCAAGTCGGCCGTGAGCCAGCTGGTCACCCAGCTCGAGCGAGCAGGGCTGCTGGAGCGAGCTGCCGACCCGACGGACGCCCGAGCCTCCCTGATCCGGGCCACCCCTCGCGCCGAGCGTGGATTCCGCGTCGCACGCGCACTGCTGGCGGACCTCGAGCGCGAGTGGGAACGCCTGCTCGGCACCGGCCACCTGAACGACCTGGCGCAGTCGCTGCGGCTTCTGGAGGACTGGACTCGCACCGGCGACCGCCTGGCACGGACGTCCGCGGTGACTGCGGCAGAGCCGACGTCGCCCACCTGAGCAGCCACGTCGCACATCACGTCCTGTCACGACATGGCGGCCGCGACGACCACAAGAGCCGTCTTCCTCAGCGGACGTAGATCGCGTCGCCCACCGCACGCTCACCCGCGGCGTCTGACGGGTGCGAGACCAGGCCACCTTCGACGACCATCGCCGTGGAGCCGCCGCCGTCGAGGTTCAGCGCGTCCACGAGGCCGAGGGACTTCGCCACGTCGGCGGTCTCCTGGATGGACAGACCCATCTCGCCGAGCTGGCGCCCGTCGACGGTCACGAGGACGGTCCGGCCCGAGGCGTCGACGCCCGCGAAGGTGCGCGGGTTGCGCTGGAGCACCCACCCGTACTGGAACGACGGGTCGCCCGGATGAACCATGCCGTCGGCAGCCTGCGTGACGTGGAAGGCGCCCCCCTGGAGCAGCTGGGGCCCGCCGTTGACGACCGACGTGCCGGGACGGGTCAGGGTGGCACCGCTCGCGGACCTGAGGGTCAGTGACAGCGGGAGGGCGGCTCCAACGCGGACACCGGCGAGCTCCCCGGCTCGGTCACCGGTCGCCTGGATCGAGCGCTCACCGTCGCGCAGGACGGTGCCTCGTGCGTCCGCGACGCGCACGACCCGTCCGGCCGAGTCGAGGATCACCTCGCGCCCGGCACCCCCCGGCGTGCGAGCGCCGAACTCGCGGTTGAACGCGACGAGCTCACCGCTGTCCGTGCATGTGACGTCGTGGAGCGGCTGGTCGGTCGGGGTGTCCCCGTGGCCGCCGCAGTTGCGGATCAGACCCGGGACGCGGTCGATCCCGTCGAGAGCGGCCTGACCGGCGCGCAGCCGGACCGTTCCCTCCCACACCGGGCGCGTCACGGCCGTGTGCGCTCCCCTCGGGTCGAGCACGAGCACCGGGCGGCGACCGACGGTCTCGGACAGGAGGCGTCCGTCGTAGACGCCGGCCCCGGCAGGATCTCCCTCCGCGCCCGCGGCGGGGTCGAAGACGAAGAAGCCGGCGTTGACTGCTGCGCTGGCCTTCTCGTACGCGGCGAGCCACGAGGTTCGTTCGCGCGTCTCGATGGAGGGCCCGTACGTGCCGCCGATCCCGCCGCGGAACTCCCGCGGGTCGATCGTCAGCACGTTGACCGACCAGTGACCGGCTGCGGCGGCGCCACCGTCCCAGCCGGCATACCAGCTACGGCCCGAGAAGCCCATGGCCCGCACCCGCGCGAGCTCGGCGTCCGCTGCGGCCTTGGACGGGAAGGTCGTCACGAGGCGTACGCGATAGCCGATGACTCCCGGTGCCACGTCGGCCGCCCGGGGCTGGGTGACCGGCTGGGTGGCAGCGTCCACGTCGTGCGCCGCGAGCGACCCGACGAGGGCGTCAGCGCTGGCGCGGTCCTGCACCGACCGGGGCGACGCGTCCGGGTCGGGGCTGCTCCGGGTCGAGGGGATGCCGAGCTCGACGACCCAGCGTACGGCCGGGTCCACGGAGCCCCGGTCGATGTGGGTCCACGTGACGCCCGGCCGGAGAGTCCGCGCGGTCCGTGTCTCCGAGAGGCCGGAAGGGCCGAGGGGCAGCGACTTGGCCGACGAGGCGGGGTCGGCGGTCGAAGCGCCCGACATGGCAGCGTCCGAAGCGGCGGCGGTAGCGGGAGCTGTGGAGGACTGCGCGACGAGAGCGCAAGCCAGCGCGAGCGCTGTAGCGCCCGATGCGAACAGTTTGTGGGACATGTCCCCAGGAGTACCGGGGCGGGCGACCACCGAGTTGAGCCACGGGCAAACGGCAGGCCAACGCTGCGAGGCCACCGGGTACGCCGTCACGCGCCCCTACGAGCGCTTTCCGCTCCTCGACCCCTGGAAGCCGACGACCTGGTGCGGCTTCGCGGGCCGCACGCGCGCGGGACCCTTGCCTCGCCCATGACGCCGGGCGACCCAGCGGGAGGCTCCGTCGACGGCTGCCGCCGCGGCGACGATCAGGGTCAGACCCGTGAGCGCGAGGTCTCCCTTGTTCTGGTCACGCAACCGCATAGCCCTACCTGCCCCGTCAGCCCCGCCCCAAACACGTCCAGGCCGGCCGCCCGGAGGCGCACGACGTCCAGCGCCCGCCCCGAGGCGATCCACGTGGTGACCGACCGCGGCGCGCAGAAACGGCGAGTCCCCCGACCGTCTGGTCGGGGGACTCGCTGAGGACCGGGGTCACCGATGCTCGGGGTGGGTCAGATGCCCTTGACCTTCTCGGCCTGGGGGCCCTTCGGACCCTGCGTCACCTCGAACTCGACCTTCTGGCCTTCCTGCAGCTCGCGGTAGCCGCCGCTCTCGATGGCCGAGTAGTGAACGAAGACATCGGCGCCGCCGCCGTCCTGCTCGATGAAGCCGAAGCCCTTTTCGCTGTTGAACCACTTCACGGTGCCTGTTGCCACTGGTGTTGCCTCTTCTTGTCAGCGAGGTCTCCCGAGTGGAGACCTCAGAATGCCGATGCGTCACAACCAAACGCACACGCGAAACCTTCGCGCGCCTACGCGTTGTGCCCAGTCCGAACTGGTGGACCGGGACGGCAGACGGGAATGACGCTAGCAGCCAGCGGGTCCTCTGCCCTGCCCGATCCAGAACCCAGCATCCCCAACATGCGCCGCCGTCATCCTCAGACGCACCTCAACCGCCGGCGAGACCCAGTCCGAAGGCTGTGGCCATCGAGGGAGCGGCGGCTGCCTCGCCGAGCGGCGGTGCGCCGAGGACCTCGCTGTAGAGCCGTGCGAGCGAGTAGTGGGTCAGGGGCGTCGTGACGACGGCGCCGTGCACGGATGGGTGGGCGACGGCGGTGAGGACGAGGTTGTCCTGGTGATGATCGTCCTCGTCGGCGGTAACCACGATCGCGAGATGCCCGGCGCGCCAGTCCGGACCGGCCAGGACAACCTCGATCTGGCTCCGGAGCCAGCGGTCCGCGACCGAGAGCTCGCAGTCGTGGGCGTCGTTGCACACGTCGGGGACGACCATGCCGGCGTTGGGTAGCCGGCCGTCGGCGGCATCCTTGCTCAGCTCACCGAACGGCACGTCGTACCGGGCGCAAGCGGTGCGCTCCCCCAGGTAGTAGGCCCACGGGTTGTGCTTCACGACGTACTGTCCGGAGCTCTCCGTCGCGCAGTTGCCGGGCATTCCCTCGGCATACAGCTTCGCCGTCCTGCCCAGCGACAGAGCCTGGCCGAACACGGACGGCTCGTCGGTCGCGTGACTGGCGGGCGGGGCATCATCGGCGACGTCGAAGGTGCTGCCTCCCGTCATCGCCAGGTAGTTGGGCAGTGACGGATGAGCCACCGCCCGGTAGCTCGTCGCGACAGCGAACTCCTTGCCCAGCGCTGCCGTGTAGGGCATGGCTTCACGCATCTGGTTCAGCGAGTGGTTCTCGACGACGAACACCAGCAGCTTGGTCACCTGCGCCGGGTGCACCCTGGCGAAGGTGACGGGCGCGGAGGGCTCTCCGGCTCCGCAGCCGCCGAGCGCCACTGCGGTGGCGATCACCAACCCGAGCACCTTGTTCGACACGCGCCCTCCACGGTCTGAAGCAGCCTGCCGGCGACAGTACCTCGGGGTGTGTCACTGCGGGCCGGGAAGAGCGAGAGTGCAGCCGGAGCTGCGTTGCGCCTGCGAACCTCTCTGCACCTGTTGCACGTCGCGCAGCTGCCGGGCTTCCATGGTGGGTATGCGCGTCCGGCTCGTCCGCAGCCCGCGGTGGGCTGCCGCTGCAACGTGCTTCGTCGTGCTCTCCCTCGGCTGCCTCGCCGGCTGCGACGCCGGTCCCGCGGCGAGCGACCCGACCAGCAGCAGCCGGCCCACGACCGGCGGGGCCGGGACGGCGGTTCGCGTGCTGCAGATGAACCTCTGCAACAGCGGGCGCGCTGACTGCTACTCCAGCGGTCGTGCGGTCAGCCTGGCTCTCGCACTGATCCACGAGCACCGGCCGCAGATGGTGAGCCTCAACGAGGTGTGCCGCGACGACCTGGGCGTGCTCGGGCACGCGATGTCGTCCGCCTTTCCCGCGACGACGGTGGCGTCGGCGTTCACGGCCGCCCAGGACCGCCCGACCCAGGCACCGGTCCGCTGTCAGAACGGCCAGGAGTTCGGCGACGGCGTCCTGGTGGTGGTCTCCCCGCCGGCAGTCGCCTCCCGCAGCTACAGCGGCGTCTACCCGGTCCAGGACCACGGCGACCCCGAGGGACGCGTCTGGGTCTGCATCGACCTGGCCACACGGTTCGCTGCCTGCACGACGCACACCACGAGCGCCAGCACGACGACAGCACTGGACCAGTGCCGGTACCTGCTGAGCTCGGTCGTGCCTGGCATCAGCCGCCGCAACGATGGAGCCCCCATCATCCTCGGCGCAGATCTCAACCTCTCGGCTCACGGTTCACCCAGCCCGGACTCATGCCTGCCCAGCGGCTACCAGCGCGCCGACGACGACAGGCTCCAGGACGTGGTGGTGAGCCCGGGGGTCGCGGTTCGGTCGCACTCCGTCATCGACATGCAGGGCACCACTGACCACCCCGGCCTGCTGGTCGACGTCGTGCTTGCCCGCCACTGAGAGCGGCCTGATCCGGAAGGACCTGCGGCTGTCGCCCGAACTTTCATGTGAACCATCATTGACACGAAGCCTGTATTCCATGTCAACTGGCATGAACATGGATACGAAGCGCAAGTACACGATGGGCGCCAGAGCCGAGGCCGTCGAGGAGACCGGGCGACGGGTCGTCCACGCCCTCGTCAGCCTGGCCGGCGAGCGGCCCTTCGCCGAGATCTCGCTCCACGACATCGCGGCGGGCGCCGGGGTGAGCGTGCAGACGGTGCTACGCAGGTTCGGGAGCCGTGACGCCTTGTTCGCGGTCGCGATGGAAACCGCGATGTCCACCGTCGAGGAGGAGCGTCGTACGCCGTCCGGTGACGCGGGAGCGGCCGTCCGAACCGTGGTGGACCACTACGAGCAGCGCGGTCGCGCCTCGTTGCTGCTCCTGGCGCAGGAAGGACACGACCAGGTCGCGCAGAAGGCAGCGCAGCTGGGCAAGGAGATGCACCGTCGCTGGGTGCGCGACGCCTTCTCCCCCGCCACGGACGACGAGGTCGTTCTCGACCTGCTCGTCGTGGCAACCGATGTGTACACGTGGAAGCTGCTGCGACTCGACCGCGGCCATGACCGGGCGCTGACGGAACGACGTATGCGCGTCCTGGTCGGCGCCGTCGTGGCCTCCGGCGCGGCACCACTGGACAACGAGCACGCTTCACAGGGAGGCAAGCGGCGACGATGAGCGAGATCCTGGTCGTCACGTGGGACGGCGGCGGCAATGTCCCGCCCGCCCTGGGCATCTCCGCGGAGCTGCAGGCCCGCGGACATCACGTTCGGTTCCTGGGCCATCGCGGTCAGGCCGCCGCGTTCGCCGAGGCGGGAGTGCCGTTCGAGGCGTTCAGCCGCGCCAGGCGGTTCAGCTCGGACGAGCCGTCCGGGACCTCGACCCTCATGGGCGTGTTCGCCGACCGCAAGATGGGCCAGGACGTCGTGGACTCGCTGGCCAGGCAGCCCGCCGATGTCGTGCTGGTCGACTGCCTGCTGTTCGGCGTCATGGACGCGCTGCGGCGCTCGGGCCGGGAGTATGCCGTACTGGAACACTCCTTCGACGGCTACTTCCGCCGCGCGGCGCACGGCCCGCTGGGACTGTTGCTGCGGCTCCGCGGTTGTCGGCCGCTCTCCCTCCTGGACGCGGGGCACCCGGTGCTCGCCGCCACTCTCGACGAGCTCGACGCGGGCGCCGGCCCTGTGGAACACACCGGTCCCGTCCTCGCCGACCCGCCAAGCGGCGCCACCCCGCCGCCGGCCGCGCCAGCCGTGCTGCTGAGCCTGAGCACCTTCGCCTTCCGCAGCCTCGTCCCCACCTGGCAGCGGGTGCTGGACGCGGTGGACGGACTACCGGCGAGGGTCGTGGCGACCACCGGCCCTGCCGTCGACCCGGCCCTGTTACGCATACCTGCGAAGGTGGAGCACCATCGGTGGCTTCCCCACGCGGACGTGCTGCCCGAAGTCTCGCTGGTCGTTGGGCACGGCGGGCACGCGACGACGATGGCCGCGCTGGCCCACGACCGGCCTCTGGTGATACTCCCGCTGGATCCGAAGACCGACCAGCCCTTCGTGGGTCGAGCCGTCCGCGCCGCAGGCGCCGGACGCACCCTCAGCCGCCGTTCATCGGCGGTGGACATCCGCAGGGCCATCGAGGACCTGCTCGGGGAAGGCCCGCACCGGCAGGCAGCAGCCCGCCTCGGCGCGAAGATCCGGGCCACCCCGGGCGCCGCGCTCGCCGCTGACCGGATCGAGGCGCTTCCCAGCGCTCGACCCACCGGTTGACGCATGGCGAGCCCGGCGGTGACGGGTCGGCGTTCACCCTCTCGACGACACACGGCCGCCGCTAGACTTCGACTCCTCGGCGGCGTCCGACTGGGCGCAGGGACGACGTAGGAGCGCCATGCTGTTCCACATCACGCAATCGCACGCCCCGGCGGACTGCCCGTACGGCGCGGGCGGCTCCCGCTCGCTGTTCGACGGCGACCATCCGAACGTGACCATCCGCGGCTACTGGCTGGCGTTTCCCCAGCACACGACGTACCTCGTGGTCGAGACCGACGACATCGCGCACCTGCAGGCGTTCCTCAGGCCGGGCGCCGCCGTGACGACCTGCCAGATCACGCCCGTGAGTGATCGGCCTGTGGCCGCCCCCGGGTGACCGCCCGCATCCGGTCGGGCGCCGGGGTCGAACGACCGGCTCAGGGCACCGGGAAGTCCGGCGGCGGACCCTCTCCGGTGGCCCCGTCGACCTGCTCCCGAAGAAGGTCGGCGTGCCCCGTGTGGCGGGCGTACTCCTCGACCAGGTCCACCATCAACCGGCGCAGGTTCATTCCGTCGGCGGTGGTCTGCTCGAGGCCGCCGCTGGTCAGCGCGTCGTCGAGTGCGGCGCGGGAGCGACGGACCGACTCGACCCACAGGGCACGCAGCGCGTCCGGTGTGTCGTCGGCTGCCGTCCTCCACGCCCAGTCATCCCAGTCCCGCTCGGCGTCGAGCTGGTCGAACGGCGCCATCGACTGGCGTCCGGCGAGCCTGTCCTGGAAGTAGAGCTCCTCGACCCACGCGAGGTGCTTGAGCAGACCTCCCAGCGTCACCGAGGAGGGGCCGAGCCGGAGCCGCAGTCCGTCGGCATCCACACCAGCGCACTTCCACGCGAACGTCCGCCGGTTGCGTTCGAGGGTGATCACGGCCGCGTCGATCTCGTCGCCGCGCAGGAAGCGCTCGAGGTCCCACTCCGGTGGCTGGCCGGAGGTGAAGCCGAAGCTGTTCGACATGCACGTCCCCCTAGGAGGCGTGCCGGTGGGCGCGCACGGTCGATCAGCTCGTTCCGTCGAGCATCGTCGTGCGCGACGGGCGCCACGGCTCGTGCTCGTGCGAGAGCCAGACCTCCTCGGGGGCCAGTGCCCGGATCAACCGCTGGCCTTCGGTGCGCGGGTTGTCGAGCTCGTCGAAGAAGACGGCGGTGTCACCGGCGATGACGACTGGTCTGTCGCCCGACTCGACGACCACGACCTGCGAGCCTCGCGTGTGGCCGGGCGTCGACACGAGCCGGATGCCCGGCAGCAGCTCGAGCGTGCCGTCGACGGGCACGTACTGCACTCCAGGCGACTCGACCCATTCGCGGATCGTGTAGTCCGGCTGGGTGCGCGCATCGTCCAGCTCGACCCGCTGGACGTAGACCGGCCTGCCGGCGAAGAGGTGGTTGCCGCCGCAGTGGTCGAAGTGCAGGTGCGTGTTGACGACGATGTCGATGGCGTCCAGGTCGAAACCGGCCTGCTCGCTCAGGGGGATGAGGCGAGGGTCCATGTCGTCGACAGCCGGGTGCAGCTGCGTCATGCCGGTGTCGACCAGCACCCGCGCGTCGGGATGCTCGATGACGTGGACGTAGACCGGCATGCGTTCGCCCTCGGCGAGCAGCTCTGCGACGAGCACCGGCGTGACGGTGGCGACCTCGCTTCGCGGTCCCCCGCCCTTCTCAGTTCGTGAATCACCCATGGTGGCAGTCTGGGGCAGACCGGCCGGCCGGCGGTGACTTCGCGCGTGACTGGAAGTGGCGTCAAGCATCACCCGAGGATGCTCCAGGTGCCGGGGGGTCCTCGACCTCGAGGAGCCTCTTGAGCGCTTGGAGGTCCTTCAGGTTGGCCCGTCGCATGGCTCGGGCCATCATCGGGGCCGCGAGCTGGCCGAAGCCCGACGGCTCGCCCTCGTTGCGCAGGGTCATCCTCGTTCCGCCGTCCGCGGTGTCGGCCCAGGTGTACGTCGTCTCCATCGGGAACGGGCTTTCGGCGGTGCTCATGACGAACCGCTCGGCGTCCACCAGCTCACGCACCTCGTAGGTGTACGCGATGCGCCGACCCAGGAAGTGCGCGACGAAGGCGATGCGCGACCCCACGACGGCCGGCGGGGGCGTCTCCCAGCTGACCGAGCTGATGTTCACGTACCAGCGCGGAGCGTTCTCGGGGTCGGACGCGAAGGCCGCGACCCGACGACGGGGAGCAGCGATCTCGATGGAGGTCTCCACATCGACTGCCACCGTTCAACCCTACGCGCGCCGTATGCGTGTGGCCGGCACCGCAGGCCGGCGCCGGACGCCGCTAGCGCACACGAGGGCCGGAAAGCGACGGCATACGACTGGGTATGGGTGAGGCAGAAACACCGCCGGCCAAGCCCGCGGTCACAGCGCGACGGCCGGAGACCTCGGGCACGCGACACACGCGTAGGGCAACGGCTCGAGGTCCGGCCGTCGGCCAGTCGCGGGGCCCTCGCGACGCGCCTCCCGCTCGGCACGCCTACGCTGCTGCCCTCGACCGAGCCATGAGGAGAACCGTGCTGGCCAAGTTTCCCGGACACTGCATCCGCTGCCAGGAGCCGATCCGAGCAGGGGACGAGATCGTCGGTGACCGCGGCAGAGCCAGCGCGTGGGTGCACGCGGCCTGTGGCACCGAGCTCGCGCTCCCGGGCCTGACGACGCAGCCGGCGACGTCCGGGACGCCGCGTGCGAAGTCGGCAACCAAGGCGCGAGCGCCCAAGGCGCCGATGGCTGCGCCCGACGGCGCGACGTTCGTCTACACCGACGGCGCCTGCTCGGGAAACCCGGGCCCGGGCGGATGGGCCTGGGCCATCGACCGCGACCGCTTCGCGTCCGGGTCGGAACGCCCGAGCACGAACCAGCGCATGGAGTTCCGCGCAGCCCTCGAGGCCGTCACCGCGATCAGTGGGCCACTCGTCGTGGTGAGCGACTCGACATACGTCGTCAACTGCTTCCGCGACAGGTGGTGGGACGGCTGGCTCAAGCGCGACTGGACCAACTCACAGAAGAAGCCGGTCGCCAACCGCGACCTGTGGGAGCCACTCGTGCGGGCGGTCACGGAACGCGGCGACGTCGCCTTCCACTGGGTCAAGGGGCACTCCGGCAACGAGATGAACGACCTCGTCGACCAGCTCGCCGTGGCGGCCAGCCTCACCCGGGACTGAGCGGCGCCGGCAGCGAGCTGACCTGAACGCATCACGCTGACTCGGTAGCGTGCGATGCATGCCCATCAAACTCGAGAACGTCGGGATCGCCGTCCGCGACCTCGAAGCGACGATCGCCTTCTTCACGGACCTGGGGCTCACGGTGCTGGGCCGGGACACGGTCAGTGGCGAATGGACTGACACGGCGGTCGGCCTCGACGGCAACCACGCCAGGATCGCCATGCTGCAGACCCCCGACGGCAACGGCCGCCTCGAGCTGTTCGAGTACATCCACCCCGACGCGATCGAGACCGAACCCACCCTGCCCAACGAGATCGGCATGCACCGCGTGGCCTTCTCGGTCGACGACATCGACGAGGCCCTCGAGATCGCCGCGAAGCACGGCTGTCACCCGCTGCGCGGAGTGGCCACGTACGAGGACGTCTACAAGCTCACCTATGTCCGCGGCCCGAGCGGGATCCTCGTCATGCTCGCCGAAGAGCTGCAGAAGAGCTGACCTGACCGGCCGGCCACCGACGACACTCGACGGTATGGACACACAGACCGCGGACGCCGTCGAGTGGCTGCTCGCCTCCGACGAGCCGGCAGTCCGACAGCTCACCCGTCGCCACTTGCTCGGCGACGCCACCGACGACGACCGCGCCGACGTGCCGGCAGGGCCGGCCGTGTCCGCGCTGCTGTCCGGGCAGGAGAAGGACGGCGGGTTCGGAGAGGGCCCCTACCGCAAGTGGACCGGAGCGCACTGGCGGCTGGTCGCCCTCGCCGAGCTGGAAGCACCCGCGGACGATGCCCGAGTCGCGGCCATGGCCGAGCACGTCCTGGAGTGGATCAGCGCCGACCTGCTCGCGCGCCACCGGGTCGTCGACGGGCTCCCGCGGGTGCACGCCAGCATCCACGGCAACGCACTCGGCGCCTGTACGCGTCTGGGGCTTGCCGACGACCCGCGCACCCACCGGCTGGCCGAGGCGCTCGTCTCCTGGCAGTGGCCCGACGGCGGCTGGAACTGCAGCATCAAGGCACGCGGTCACCGCTCCTCGTTCCACGAGTCGCACCGCGCGGCGTGGGGGCTCAACGAGTACGCGCGGGCCACCGGTCACGAGGCAGCGGCATCCGCGGCCGACCGTACCGCCGAGCTGTTCCTCGAGCACCGCGTCTTCCGACGTTCGGGCGACGGCGACCCCATCCACCCGCGCTGGATGAAGCTCGTCCACCCCTCGTACTGGCACTACGACGTGCTGTCCGGCCTCACGGTGCTCGCGGCCCTCGGGCGTGTCACCGACACTCGGGCCGAGGACGCGCTCGACCACCTGGAAGAGCAACGTGGACCCGACGGGCGCTGGCAGCCACAAGCCCGGTGGTGGCGCCCTGCGACGAGCAGGGCCAGCGCGGACGTCGTCGACCGGGGCCGGCCCGGCAGGCCGAGCCCGTGGCTCACCCTCACGGCGCTGCGCGTGCTCAAGACCGCCGGACGGTGAGGCTGCCGACACCTCCCGGTGGCGCGCAGCCACCACGGTCGTTCGCGCCCTTCAGGATGTCGGTGGTCGCTCCAGGCGGGCCAGTGCCTTGCGCATCGACGTCGCGACCGGCCTACCCCTCGTCAGCTGGATCAGCACGGTGGCCAGCCGCCCGGGCACGGACGTCGGCGTGCGGTTCCAGATCACGTGGATCCGACTCCCGCCGTCCCCTCTTGGGGCGATCGCGGCGGACACGTAACTGCCGGGAGCGCAGAAGTTGCTCTCCTTGACGGTCCACGTGACCAGCCCATCCTTCGACCAGTCGTAGTGCTCCCTCGCCCAGATGCTCGCCCCCGGCATCTTGCTCCCCTCCTGCACATCTGCGGTGTCGGCGCCGACGGAGTAGACCTTGTAGAGACTGGGGTCGATGCCCGGCCAGATCTCGGGCCGACGGTCGGAGAAGTCCAGGAGGGCGGCCCGCACGGCCTCCGGCGACGCTGTGGTCTCCACGTCCAGCTCGACCTTGGGCATCCTGTGCTCCTCCGCGCAGCGACGACGACTCGGCGGGACGTCGGCCGTCCCGCCCACGCTACTGCTGCGTGGCACGGACGGGAGGGGCGAACCCACACCCGATGTGGGAGTGGGTCCGCGCCCGCGATCCGATCCTCAGCCGAGCCTGGGGACGAGCCGGCTTCCCGTGGGGACGGGGAAGGGGAACCCGAGGTTCGCCAGCCGACCGCGTACCTGGTTCTGGGCCTGGCAGTTGGAGACGCAGTCGGTGGGCGGGTTGGCCACCTCGGTGGCGTCCCCTCCGGTCACGAAGCCCAGCCGACCACCCCTCGCGACGTCCCAGACCGACACGCCGCCACAGTGCCGCACGCTGGGAGTCACCGGGATCGCCGTGTTGCACGCCGGCTGCGGCACGCGGTCAGCCACCTGCGCGCTGTCGCGAGCCACGAACTTCGGCGACACGTCGTTCGCGATGTTGACGCGGGTGCTGACCCGGACACAGAACTGGCCGGGAGGACCGGTCTCCACGCTGGTGCAGCCCGCACCCAGGAACTGGCCCACTCGTGCACGGAAGTTCGGGTTGTCGAAGTAGAACGGCGTCAGACCCGTTGTCGTCGACGAGGCCAGCGTGTGCGTGATGCGCGTCCTCGTGCCGTCGCCCCGCTCCGGCTCCATCTGGAAGATGCCACCCTGCGCGCAGTCCTTGGCGGAGAGGGTCATCGACAGCCCCGGGCCGGTCCGCTGGAGGGACAGGCCATCCCCATCGAGCTGCACGGCGATGGCGCTGTTCAGCACCAGCCCGCGGTGGTCGGGCACCTTGCTCGCGAAGACAGGCGTGAACCGCCCGCCCGTGATGTCCAGCTCGTTCGGCGCCCCGGTGAACGCCTGGTTGAGAACGGCGAAATCGACTGAGCGGACGTCGAACTGGGCGTAGCGGCCCCGCACGGCGAACGTGCTGGCGAACTGGCTGGCCGGGATGGTGGTGCTGATGCGGTCTGCCCCCGCCGCGGCGACGGTCGCTCCGGTGGTCATGTTGACCAGGCGGAAGCCGCCGTTCGTGCACCCGTTGGACGACGGTGGCTCGTCGGTGGCTCGGCGGTGGCTCGTGGTTCACGACAGACGATCGCGTGGCCGTTGTCGAAGTCGGGGCGCCCCGTTCGATGAGAGGGTGAGAGTCCTCGTTGGCAGGGCTCGACCGACGGAGAGGAACCACCACCATGTCCGACGTGATCGCGATCATGTCCATGTCGCTCGACGGTTTTGTCGCAGCCCCCGACGGTGACGTGATGGGGGTGTTCGCGTGGTACTTCGGCTCGGGTGACGTCGAGATCCGCGGAGGTGGGGCTGACCCGATGACGTTCACGGTGTCCGAACGCAGCGCCCAGCACCTGCGCGCCCTCACGTCCGAGCTCGGTGCACTGGTGACCGGTCGCCGCACGTTCGAGGCCGCGCAGGGATGGGGTGGGAACCACGGGTGGGGGCCGGCCTTCGTGCTCGCGCACGAGATCCCCGACGGATGGCCGCGCCCCGACTCGACGGTGCACTTCGTGAGCGACGGCGTCGAGAGTGCGGTGGTGCAGGCGAAGGCCGCCGCCGGCGGCAAGTCCGTCGGGCTGCACGGCGCCGACACCATCCAGCAGTGCCTCAACGCCGGCCTGGTCGACTACCTCCACGTCGACATCGCCGCGATCCTGCTGGGTTCCGGTGTGCGGCTCTTCGACCACCTCGACGACATGCCGGCCACGCTCGGCAACCCCACCGTGGTCGAGGGCGTCGGGGTGACGCACCTGCGCTACCCCGTGCTCAAGGCATAGGGCGCCTACGGCCAGTCGGCCGTGAGGTAGGCGATCACCAGGGCCAGGAGCGAGACGCCCACCAGCACCGCACCGACCTGCATCTCGCGGTTTCGGCGTGCCGAGACGTCGCGGCCCCTCCGGTCCGGCTCGGTCAGCGAGCCCCACACGATCAGCCCGATGCCGACGACGAGCAGAACGCCGACGGCCGCCCAGAACGAGGTCACGCGTACGGCTCAGATGGGCATGGCGACGAAGGGCGACGAGTAGTCGTCGTCGACGGACAGCTGCCGTTCGGCGTCTTCGGGGGCGATCCTGTTCCGCTCGGCCTCGATCAGCATGCCGAGCAACCTGACGTCACCCGCCGTCGGTATGCCGGTGACCTCGTCGTGCGCCAGCACCCACGAGACCGCCGCCGTGATGGCGTCCTGCTGCTGGAACGGCTCGTACCAGGTCGTGTGCGTGTGGTCGGCACCCTGCGGCCAGTTGCGTCGCGACACCGTCTTGATCGTCATCAGACCGGCGTCCTGACGTCGCGTCTCCTCGACGAGCGCGAGGTATGCCGTCCGGTAGGAGTCGTCGCGCCACAGCACCGGGTTGAGCGGGGTCAGGACGGTGGCGAACGGGTAGCGCCGTAGCGCCTCCAGGTGTGTCTGGGCGGCCTCCTGGCCGTGGCCCGTCACACCGACCGCGCCGACGAGTCCCTCGTCGAGCGCCTGCACCGCGGCCTCCAGCGCGCCGCCCGTCCCCGTGGCCAGGTCCAGCTCGCCGAGGTCGCCGATCGCATGCAGCTGCAGCAGGTCGATCCGCTCGGTCTGCAGCCGCTCCAGCGACGCGTTGATCTCTCGCCACGCCGACTCCCGGTCGCGGCGTCCGGTCTTGGTCGCGAGGAAGATCTGGTCGCGGATCCGCGGCATCCACGGCCCGAGCCTCAGCTCCGCGTCGCCGTAGCTCGCGGCGACGTCGAAGTGGTTGATCCCACCATCGAGAGCCTCCTGGATCGAGACGTCCGCGACGTCCTGCGTCACCTCACCCAGAGCCGCCGCGCCGTAGATGAGCACCGAGCTCTGGTGCCCCAGCCGACCAAGCCTTCGCGTCTCCATAGCCACCACCTTTGCCCACGGCCGTCCGATCAGGCAACCAGCAGGCAGCCGGTTGAGCGACGGACTCGTCGGGTAGGACTCGAAGGACCAGCACATCGACCGAAGGAGTGAAGATGTCGGACGACGCCAAGGCTGCCAAGGAGCTCGTCGAGACCCTGAAGGACGGCGAGCGCGGATTCGCGTCCGCCGCAGAGAAGCTTCGCAGTGACGACCGCCCGGAGTGGGCAGCGACGTTGCAGCGCTTCTCGGAGCAGCGGGCCGGCTTCCACCGCGAGATCGTCGCGATGGGCCACGAGTACGGCGAGGACGTCGACGAGAGCGGGTCGGCCACCGCCGCCCTGCACCGCGGTTGGATCGCACTCAAGGACGCCCTGACCGGTGACGACGCGGGCAGCGTGCTCGGCGCCGCCGTCACGGGCGAGGACCACGCGGTCTCCGAGTACGAGAAGGCCCTCGAGCAGGACCTCAGCGCCGGCTTCCGCGACGTGGTGACCCGTCAGCACGCGGCCATCGTCGCAGCGCGCAACGAGGTCAAGGCCCTCCGGGTCGCGGACTGACCCACGGCGCTGCCGTTGCGACGGCGGCGCGCACGACCATCGAGCCGGCCAGCTCTGCACGGGAGCTGGCCGGCTCGGTGCGCAACGGCAGCGAGCCCGTCGTGTGACTGACCGGCGAGGTCAAAATTCCGGGTCGCCGGACCGATGAGCCGACCAGAACGTCCCCTCGGATCTTGCTCCGCTGAGCGGAGCAAGATCCGAGGGGACGCCAGATCATCGGTGCTGCGCTCGACCGTCCGGAACCTGCCGACCCGTGGTTGACGTCGAGGCTCAGGGCCGCCCGGCTTGTCGAGGTGCGTTGATCGCCTTCTTTGCCGACTTCGTTGCGGCTCGCTTGGCGGTCTTCTTCGGCGCAGCCTTCTTTGCAGATGTCTCTTCGGCTGGCTCGGCGGCGGGTCGGCGCGGCTTGCGTCTCACCCACAGCTGGCCGTTCCCGTTCGAGCCGGTCACCGTCTTCGTCTCGACGTAGGCCTGCGCCCGGACCAGCTCGCCCAGCTTGCTGAAGCCGTAGTTGCGTGAGTCGAACGACGGGTCGGTTCGGCGCAGGTGGTTGCCGAGGGCACTGAGCGGCGTCCAGTCGTCGTCGTCGGTGTCCACCTTCTGCAGGGCGCGGGTCAGCACGCTCTCGATGGGACGCGTGGGCTCACCCTTGACCAGCTCGGACTCGTCGGGATCGTCGACTCCGCTACCGGCGAGCACTTCGAGGAAGAGGAACCGCTCACACGCCTCGACGAAGGCTTTGGGGGTCTTGCGCTGGCCCACACCGATCACGCGCTTGCCTGACTCCCGCAGGCGAGTGGCCAAGGGCGTGAAGTCGCTGTCGCTGGACACGATCGCAAAGCCGTCGACGTTGCCGGAGTAGAGCAGGTCCATCGCGTCGATGATCAGCGCCGAGTCCGTGGCGTTCTTGCCGACGGTGTACGCGAACTGTTGCTGGGGCGAGATGGCGTTGCCGAGCAGCACCTCGCGCCACCCGGTCAGGTGCGGGTTGGTCCAGTCGCCGTAGGCGCGTTTGACCGTGATGGTGCCGTATCCGGCGAGCTCGTCGAACATCTCCTTGATCAGCTTCGCAGACGTGTTGTCAGCATCGATGAGGACGGCGAGACGAGTGCTGTCGTCGGTCATGTTGGTCGTTCCCCTCGGTCGGTTCCGCGGCAAGTGTGACCTACCCGCCCGCCCTGCGGTCCCGTGAACGCGCCACCCGCTCGCAACACGTCAGGCGACGCGGGGCCCGGCGAGCTCCCCTCGGACTGGCCGCGCCCCGGTCCCTCCGTCGCCGGCTCAGGCGTAGAAGTCGGGCTTGGCGATCATCTCGACCTTGACCACGCCGTCGTCGGTGAGCGCCCGCACGCCTGCGTCGCAGACGCACGCGGCGGCATACCCGTCCCACGACGTCGACCCCTTGTGCTCGCCGCGCGCGACGGCCGCGATCCACTCCTGGACCTCGGTGACGAACGCCCCCCAGAAGCGGTCGTTGTGGTCGCGCGCGATCGAGTTGCGGTGGCCGGAGCCGTCGCGCACCTCGACGGCGTTCTGGTCGGCCAGGGACACGACGCCCTTCTCGGCGACGGCCTCGCAGCGGATGTCGTAGCCGAACTGGCAGTTGACGAAGATCTCGTCGTCGACCCGCACGCCCGACTCGGTCTCGAGGACGAGCACGAGCGGGTCCTGCAGGTGCTCGAAGCGCAGCGACGTCTTCTTCGGCTTGTCGACACGAGCCGACACGAACTCCTCGCCGAGCAGCCACCGCATCGTGTCGACCTCGTGGATCGCGGTGTCGTTGATGGCCATGTCCCACGTGTAGTGCTCGGGCACGGTCGGGTTGCGGTGCGCGCAGTGCACCATGAGCGTCTCCCCGAGCTCGCCCGAGTCGAGCAGCGCCTTCATCTCGCGGTAGCTGCGGTCGAAGCGCCGCATGAACCCCACTGTCACCAGACGGCGCCCACCTGCCTGCTCCGCCTCCATGATCCGCAGTGCGGCCTCCGCGGTCGGCGTCAGCGGCTTCTCGCAGAACACCGGCTTCCCGGCAGCGATGCACGCCAGCACGTCGACCTCGTGGGCCGGTCCGTAGCTGCAGATCATCACGGCGTCGACCTCGTCGGACGCGATCAGGCTGGCCGAGTCGGCGTACGCCGTCCCGTCGATGCGCGAGGCGACCTCCTTGGCACGCACCTCGTCGACATCGCTCACCGCGACGACCCGACCGCCGGCGATGACGGAGTGGATGCGGTCGATGTGGGCCTGACCCATGCCGCCGGGACCGATCATCCCGATGCGAACAGTCATTGTCGTTGACTCCTTCGTCAGTGAATCGCCTTGAACCGCAGGCTCAGAGCAGGCCGAGGCCGATGGACGCGAGGTACTCGCGGGTCTGGATGGCGTTGGGCAGCGGGTAGGACGGGTCACACGGGTACATGTCCTGCTCGCACACGACGTACAGGTCCTTGTCGAGGTCGGCCAGCGCCTCGATGAGCGGCGGCATGTCGGGCGCCCCGGCCGGTGGCCGCACCGAGCAGCCCTTCGCGACAGCGAGACCGAACGGCCAGTCCTCGTCGTGGGCCTGCTTCACGAGCCCTTCGTCCATGGCCTTGATGTGCACGTAGGAGATGCGCTCGGGGTACTTGCGGCACAGCTCGACCGGGTCGCCACCGCCGTAGACGACATGGCCGGTGTCGAGGCAGAAGCCCACGTACTCGGGGTCGGTCGCCTGGAAGATGCGGTCGATGTCCTCGGGCGTCTCGATGTGGCTGTCACCGTGCGGGTGGAGCACCATCCGGAGGCCGTAGTCCTCCTTCATGATGCGTCCGAGCTTGTCGGCGTTGGCGATGTACGCGTTCCACGCCTCCGTCGACAGTGTGCGGTCGTCGGTGAACTCCCACGTCTTGTCGTCCCGGAAGAGCGGCGGCAGGTGCACGATGTACTCCGCGCCGACGGCTGCGTGCGTCTCGGCGATCTCGCGGAACGTCTTCTCGGTGTCGGCCCAGGCCTCCGGCTTGTGCAGGATGCCCCAGCCGGTGCCGGCGACGACGCGGAAGCCGCGCTTGTCCATCTCCTCCTTGAGCCGCGCGGCGTCCTTCGGGAAGTAGCCGAAGGGGCCGGTCTCCATGACCGAGAAGCCGGCCTCGGCCATCTCGTCGAGCGCGGTCTCCCACTGGATCTGCTTGTCGTCGTTGGGGAACCACACGCCCCACTGGTCGGGACACACGCCGATCGTCAGCTTGCTGTAACGCTCGTCGGTGTTGCGGGCCTTGGACTCGGCCATCGTTCGGGGTCCTTTCGGGGGAAGGCGGTGAAGGCGTACGTACGCGTTGCGCTGGGTCGTGAGGGCGGGTGCGCTCAGTCGTTCTGCGGGAAGCCGAGGTTGAGGCCGCCGTGGCTCGGGTCGAGCCAGCGCGCAGTGACGACCTTGCCGCGGGTGAAGAAGTGCACGCCCTCCATGCCGTGGGCGTGGGTGTCGCCGAAGAGGGAGTTCTTCCAGCCGCCGAACGAGTAGTACGAGACGGGCACCGGGATGGGCACGTTGACACCGACCATGCCGACCTCGACCTGGCGCTGGAACCTGCGGGCCGCGCCGCCGTCGTTCGTGAAGATCGCGGTGCCGTTGCCGTAGGGGTTGCTGTTGATGAGCTCCAGCCCCTCGTCGTAGGAGCCGACGCGAACGACCGACAGCACGGGGCCGAAGATCTCGTCGTCGTAGACCGACATGCCGGGCTTCACGCCGTCGAAGAGGGTGGGCGCGAGGAAGTAGCCCTCGCCGTCGGCGTCGAAGTCGCTCTCGCGTCCGTCGACGACGAGGGTTGCGCCGTCGGCGACACCGGAGTCCAGGTAGCCGGCGACCTTGTCGCGGTGCTGCTTCGTCACGAGCGGGCCCATGTCGGCGCCGCGCGTGCCGTCGCCGGTGACGAGCTTGCCCATGCGGTCGCGGATCTTCGAGATGAGCTCGTCGGCGATGGGCTCGACGGCCACGAGGGCCGAGATCGCCATGCAGCGCTCACCGGCGGACCCGAAGCCGGCGTTGACCGCGGCGTCCGCGGCGAGGTCGAGGTCGGCGTCGGGCAGCACGAGCATGTGGTTCTTCGCGCCCCCGAGGGCCTGCACGCGCTTGCCGTGCGCCGTGCCCGTCTCGTAGACGTACTTCGCGATCGGCGTCGAGCCGACGAACGACACCGACTTCACGTCCGGGTGGGTGAGCAGCGCGTCGACGGCCTCCTTGTCACCGTGGACGACCTGCATGATGCCGTCGGGCAGGCCCGCCTCCTTCCAGAGCGCGGCGATCGCGAGGGCCGCCGACGGGTCCTTCTCGGAGGGCTTGAGGACGACGGCGTTGCCGCAGGCGATCGCGATCGGGATGAACCACAGCGGCACCATCGCGGGGAAGTTGAACGGCGAGATGACGGCGACGACGCCGACGGCCTGGCGGATCGAGTAGACGTCGACGTTCGTCGAGGCGTTCTCGCTAAAGCCGCCCTTGAGCAGGTGGGGGATGCCGCAGGCGAACTCGGCGACCTCGAGGCCTCGCGTCACCTCACCGACGGCGTCGGAGAGCACCTTGCCGTGCTCGGCCGTGATGAGCGCGCCGATCTCGTCCTTGCGGGCGTTGAGCAGCTCGCGGAACGCGAAGAGCACCTGGGCGCGCCTGGCGAGCGAGGCGTCGGCCCACTCCTCCCAGGCGGCCGCGGCCGACGTGACGGCCTCGTCGACGAGGGCCGCGGAGGCGAGGTCGAGCACGCCGGTCTGCTCACCGGTCGCGGGGTTGAAGACGGGCGACGTGCGCTCGGCGGTGCCGGTCCACGACCGGCCGTCGATGAGGTGGGTGATGCGGGTGGGCGTGCTCATGGTGGGTCCTTCGAGGTGAGACAGACGAACTGCGGAGGTGTGCCGGGTGGCCGGCGTCAGGGGGAGACGAACGTGGGCGGCGTCGACCACTTGTCGAGGTAGCTGCGGATGGTGTCGCGCATGTAGGTGGTCGACTCGCGGGCGCGGTCCTCCCACGCGAAGACACAGGAGGTGACGATCCCGTCGAACCCGATGCGCTCGAGCCCGCGGAAGAACTGGTCGAAGTCGACCTCGCCCTGGCCGATGTCGAGGTGCTGGTGCACCGTGACCTGCGATCCGGGCGGGTTGACGATGTAGCGCAGCCCTGATGACGCGGTGTGGTCGTAGGCGTCGGCGACGTGGACCATCGTCAGCAGGTCACCGGCCCTGTCCATGATCCCGTCGCAGTCGTTGCCCTGGTGGAACGTGTGGGGCGCGCAGTAGAGGAACGAGACGTTGGGCGAGTTGATGCCGCGGATGAGGTCGACGGCGCGCTTGCCGTCCTCCTCCCAGTCGTCGGGGTGCGGCTCGAGGACGAGCCGGATGCCCTCCTTCTCGAAGACCGGCAGCAGCTCCTCCATCGACTTCCAGAACCGCCGCTCGCAGACCGCCGCCTCGCGCGGGTTGCCGTTGAACTCGGAGTTCATCGTGTCGACGCCGAGGTCGGAGGCGATCTGGATGGCGCGCTTCCAGTAGCGCACCGCCGCCTGCCGCTCGTCCTCGTCGGGGCCGCTCCACGTGAAGAGCGGCAGCACCGACGAGACGCCGATCCCCGCGGCCGAGAGCTCCTTGCGGAACGCGGCCACGCCGGCGTCGTCGACGCGCGGGTGGTTGAAGAACGGGATGAAGTCGTCGCGCGGCGACAGCTCGATCCACTCGTAGCCGAGCTCGGCGACGAGGGCGGGCAGCTCGAGCAGCGGTGCCGCGCGGAACATGTAGGGGTCGAGAGCGAGCTTCATGAGGGGCGAACTCCTTTGTCGGCCAGGGGTTTCAGTCCGCGCTGGGCGGGGTGAGCAGCGGTCGCTGGGTGGCCTTGTGGTCGAGGTACTCGCCGTATGCCGTCTGCGTCGTCTCGAGGTCGCTGACCGCCGAGACCGGCACGTCCCACCACGACGCGCTGTCGGGCGCGTGGACCAACGGGTCGGTCTCGACGTGGATCACGACCGGGCCGCCGTCGGACGGCCACGCCTTGGCCTCCTTGATGGCCTGGTGCAGGTCCTCGAGCGAGTGCACCTCGATGACGTGCGCGCCGAGTGACCTGGCATTGGCGGCGAGGTCGACGGGCAGCACGTCGCCGTCGAGGCGTCCGGACTGCTCGCCACGGAACCGGTAGGACGTGCCGAAACGCTGCGAGCCCAGGGACTCCGACAGGGAGCCGATCGAGTGGAAGCCGTGGTTCTGCACGAGCACGACGACCACCTTGACCCGCTCCTGCACGGCCGTCACGAGCTCGGTCGGCATCATGAGGTAGCCACCGTCGCCGACCATGGCGAAGACGTCGCGCGAGGCGTCGGCGAGGCGGACGCCGATCGACGCCGGCACCTCGTAGCCCATGCAGGAGTAGCCGTACTCGACGTGGTACGCCTTGCGGTCGCGCACCCGCCACAGCTTGTGGATGTCGCCGGGCATCGAGCCGGCAGCGCACAGGACGACGTCGCGCGGGTCGGTGAGCTCGTTGACCGCGCCCAGCACCTGGCCCTGGGTGAGCAGGCCGTCGGCGAGCTTGTCGGTCACCTCGGTCGGCGGGTTGAACGCGCTCTCGACGACGGCGTCCCACTCGGCCCACAGGGCGGCCTGACGTGCCTTGTGGTCGGCAGGGACGGCATACCCCTCGAGGGCGGCCGTCAGCGCCGTCAGCGCCTCTCGGGCGTCGGCGACCACCGACAGCCCCGAGTGCTTGCCCGCGTCGAAGCGTGCGACGTTGATGTTGACGAAGCGGACTCCGTTGTCCTGGAAGGCCGTTCGCGAAGCCGTGGTGAAGTCGCTCCAGCGCGTGCCGATGCCGATGACCACGTCGGCCTCGGCGGCGAGCGCGTTCGCTGCCGTCGTGCCGGTCGAGCCGACGGCGCCCATCTCCTGCGGGTGCCCGTGCGGCAGCGAGCCCTTGCCGGCCTGCGACTCACCGACCGGTATGCCGGTGGCCTCGCAGAAAGCGCGCAGCGCCTCCTCGGCGCCGGAGTAGTGCACGCCACCCCCGGCGACGACCATCGGCCGCTTCGCCGAGCGGATCAGCGCAGCCGCGTCCTCGACGTCGACGGCCTCGGGCAGCGGGCGAGCCACCCGCCACGTGCGTGGCGAGAAGAGCCCGACCGGCCAGTCGAAGGCCTCGGCCTGCACGTCCTGCGGCAGCGCGACCGTCACGGCACCGGTGTCGACCGGGTCGGTGAGCACCCGCATCGCACCCAGGAGCGCCGACGGCAGCTGCTCAGGCCGGCTCACCCGGTCGAAGAACCTCGACAGCGGGCGGAAGGCGTCGTTGACCGTGACGTCGGCGGCATACGGCTGCTCGAGCTCCTGGAGCACGGGGGCGCTGACGCGGGTCGCGAAGGTGCCCGATGGCAGCAGCAGCACGGGAAGCCGGTTGATCGTCGCGAGCGCCGCACCGGTGAGCATGTTCGTCGAGCCGGGGCCGACCGAGGCCGTGCAGGCCCACGTCTGGAGGCGGTCCTTCTGGCGCGCGTAGGCGACGGACGTGTGCACCATCGCCTGCTCGTTGCGGGCCAGGACGTAGGGAAGGTGCTCGTCGCCGTCAGCCAGCTCGTTCTGCAGCAGCGCCTGACCGAGCCCGGCGACGTTGCCGTGGCCGAAGATGCCGAAGCAGCCGGCGAAGAGCTTCTGCCGCTCGCCGTCGCGCTCGCTCCACTGGTTGGCCAGGAAGCGCACCACGGCCTGCGCCACGGTGAGGCGCACGGTCTCGCCTGCGCCGGCGTGCAGATCACGCGTCATCGGGTGCCTCCAAGGGGAAGTCGGGGGTCGACGGGCTGGTCGGGCCAGGTCTCGCGCACCCAGCCGTGGGCGGGGTCGTCGCAGATGAGCCAGGCGCGTTGCTCACCGGGACCGGCCATGACGTTGAGGTAGTACATGTCGTAGCCCGGGCCCGCGATGGCCGGGCCGTGCCAGCCGTGCGGCACGAGCACGACGTCTCCGGCGCGCACCTCCGCGAGCACGTCGATGGGGCGGTGCTCCGTGCCGTAGACGCGCTGGTAGCCAACGGGATCCGTCGCTGCGGCTGCCGGCGTTCCGGCCGAGGGGGCGACCTCGAAGTAGTAGATCTCCTCGAGCGCGGTCTCCTCGCCGGGCCGCTCCTCGTCGTGCTTGTGCGGGGGCCAGGAGCTCCAGTTGCCGCCCGGCGTGACGACCTCACAGGCGATGATCGAGTCGGCCTCGAGCACGCCGGGGACGCCGAAGTTGCGGACCTCCCGCGACGCGATGCCCGCACCGCGCAGCTCGACGGGCACCTCGTCGGCGGACACGTGCCGGAAGGGGAAGCGGGCCTCGGCCGTCTCGGTGACCGCGAAGACGACCGCGACGCGCGCGTCGCCGACCGCCGTCACCGTGAGGGACGACCCGGCCGGCACGTACGCGACGTCGGATGCCCCGGCGAAGACCGAGGAGCGGCCGGCGAGCTTCGCCTCGTGCTCACCCGCCGCGCCCGAGACGGCGACGTGCACCGACCCCGACAGGGGGACGACGACGTGTTCACGGCGCCCGGCCTCGTGGGTGCGGGCGTCGCCGTCGGCGAGGCGGCCGGCATACAGGCCGGTGTGCTCCCAGCCCGACGCGTCGGGCTCGACGACGACGTCCCAGCCGTCTCGCGCCGTGCTGCCGAAGGGGTGGTGCCAGCTCATGCCGCGCTCCCACCGTGCACGAGCCCGGCCGCGATGTCGACGGCCGCGGCGACGTCGCCGTCGGGCGGGAAGAGCAGGGCGCGGCCCACCACGAGCCCGCGCACGGCAGGCAGGTCGAGCGCACGACCCCACGACGCGTACGTGTCGTGGGGGTCGCCCTGCGGGTCGCCGCCGAGCAGCAGCGTCGGCAGCGTCGTCGCGTCCATGACCCGGTCCAGCTCGTCGACGACGGGCAGCTTGAGCCACGTGTGCGCGCTGGAGGCGCCCAGGCCGGCGGCGATGTGGATGGACTTGATCGTCGAGTCGGGGTCGAGCTGGTTGACCACACGCCCACCCTCACGCGTCGAGAGGAACGGCTCGACCATCGCCATGAGCTGACGCTCGGCGAGCTCGGTGACGGCGCGGGCGCTCGCCTCGAGCGTCGCGACGGTCCCGGGATCGTCGAGGCAGATGCGCGTCAGCATCTTGCCGCCGTCGAGGCCGCGGGCCGCGATCTCGGCGGCCGTGTAGGCGGTGAAGCGGTCGTCGAGCTCGAAGCTCGCGCCCTGCAGGCCGCCGCGGTTCATCGAGCCGATCGCGACCTTGCCCTCGAGCGCGCCGAGCAGCAGCAGGTCGTCGAGCACGTCGGGCGTGCCGAGCACGCCGTCGACACCGGGCCGACCGAGCGCGGTGACGAGGCGCTCGAGCAGGTCGCTGCGGCTGGCCATCGCGGCCCCTGCGCCACGCACGCCGAGCGCGCCGCGGGCCGGGTGGTCGGCGGCCACGAGGAGCATGCGGCCGTCCTCGCCCACGAGCGGGCGGTGCTCACGGGCGGCCCAGGCCGCCGCGATGCGCCCGGGCTCGCGCACGCGGATCTCGGTCAGGTCGGCGACCGCGACACCAGCACCCAGGCCGGGAGTCGTGGGCGGGTGCGTGGTGGTCATCGTGCCTCCTCGGCGACGGCGGCGAACGGGTTGCGGGAGCCCTGGGGGGAGTGCGCGCCGGCCAGGCGCTCCTCGACCTCGGCCGAGGTCGGCATGGCGGTGGAGCACTCGAGCTTGCTGGCGACGATCGCCCCGGCGACGTTGGCGAACTCGAGGACACGGCGCAGGTCCCAGCCCTCGAGCAGTCCGTGGCAGAGGGCTCCGCCGAAGGCGTCCCCGGCCCCGAGACCGTTGACGACCTCGACGGGGAACGGGGGCACCTCGACGCGCTCGTCGCGCGTCGCGGCCAAGACGCCCTTGGGGCCCTGCTTGACCACCGCGAGCTCGACGCCACGCTCGAGCAGGGCGTCGGCCGCCCGCTGCGGGTCGGTCTCGCCGACGGCGACCTCGCACTCCTCGCGGTTGCCCACGGCGACCGTCACGTGGTCGAGGGCGCTGCCGACCTGCTCGCTCGCCTCGGCCGGGTCGGACCAGAACATCGGCCGGTAGTCGAGGTCGAGCACCGTGTGGGTGCGGCGGGCGCGGGCCGCCCAGCCGCGGAAGTGCGCGGCGCGGCTCGGCTCCTGCGACAGCCCGGTGACCGTCGACCAGTAGACGCCGGCGTCGCGGATCGCGTCGAGCGGCATCTCTTCGGGCTCGACGAGCAGGTCGGGGGCGGCCGGGTAGCGGTAGAAGTACAGCGGGAAGTCGTCGGGCGGGAAGACCTCGCAGAACGTGACGGGCGTGGGCGGCCCGTCGACAGCGGTGACGTACCGGTCGTCGACGCCGAAGTCCTGCAGCGCCTCGTGGATGTAGCGGCCGAACGCGTCGTGCCCGGTGCGGGTGATGAGCGCCGTGCGGTGTCCGTGGCGGGTTGCGGCGACGGCGACGTTGGTCGCGCTGCCGCCGAGGAACTTCTCGAACGTGCGGACCTTCTCGAGGCCGACGCCGTGCTGGAGCGGGTAGATGTCGACACCGGTGCGGCCGATCGCGACGACGTCGTATGCCGTCTCGCCGGCCGGCGTGGCCTGGCCGGCCGTGGTGGGGGGTTGGGTGCTCATCGGTGCGACGTCCTCACAGGCTCGGGATCTCGTCGAGGGACACGGGCCGACCCTCACGGCGCGACAGCTCGCACGCCTCGGCGACACGGAAGGCCTGGAGGGCGTCGCCGACGGTGCACGGCGAGGTCAGGGCGCCGCGGGCGACGGCTGCGAAGGCGGTCAGCTCGGCGCGGTAGGCGGGCAGGAAGCGCTCCATGAACGACCAGTGGCGCGGGCCGACCGGGTAGGTGGCGCCGGGCTCGGCCGACGTGACGGCGAGGGAGTCGTCGTAGCCGACGCCGAGGGTGCCGTCGCTGCCGAGGACCTCCATGCGTACGTCGTGGCCGGCGCCGTTGTAACGGGTCGCCGAGAGGGAGACGAGCGTGCCGTCGTCGAGCGTGAGGACGGCCGCGGCGGTGTCGACGTCGCCCGCCTCGGAGAAGAAGGCGGCGCCCTTGTTGGCACCGGTGGCGTAGACCGAGGCGACCTCGCGGCCGGTGACGAAGCGGATGATGTCGAAGTCGTGGATCGAGCAGTCGCGGAAGAGGCCGCCGCTCGTCGGGATGTAGGCGGCGTGCGGTGGCGCCTGGTCGTGGGTCTGCGCGCGGATGCTGTGCAGGAAGCCGAGCTCACCTGCGGCCACCGCCTGCTGGGCCCGCTGGTACCCCCGGTCGAAGCGGCGCTGGAAGCCGACGTGGACCGGCGTGCTCGTCTGCGAGACGAGCTTGGCGAGGTCCATGGTCTCGTCGAGCGTGGCGGCGACGGGCTTTTCGCAGAAGGTCGGCACACCGACCTCGAGACCGAGGCGCAGCAGCGGTGCGTGGCCGGGCGTCGCGGTGGCGATGACGAAGCCGTCGACGCCCTGCGTGAGCAGCTCGGCCGGCGAGGCGGCATACCCGACGCCGAGTCGCTCGGCGACCGCCTTGGCTGCGTCGGCGTCCAGGTCCGCGACGACGACCTCGTCGACCTCGGAGAGGTCGCGGAGGGTCTCGGCGTGGAACGCCCCGATGCGGCCGACTCCGGCCAGTCCGATGCGCATGTGCACACTCCCTCGGGTGTCTCGTGCTTGGTGACACCGATCGTCCAGCGACCACGGTGGCGATGTCAAGCAAATGTTAGGACATTCTTATGTTTGCTCAATCTCTTGACATGACGCGACCGGCGGAGGCATCCTCCAATCGCTGGCACTGACGCCGGGACCTGTGGGCACCGACAGCGATGTCCACCGCGACGCGGAGCCAGTGCGGAGGTCGACAGTCACCAGCCGCCGCCCCTCGCCGTCGTCTCGAAGCAGGCGATGACACGCCCCTCAACGACCCGCCGCACCGCTCGCGGGACAACCAGATCTCTGATCGACGGAAGAACCGTCACAGATCGTCGCGTCACTCCGGCGACCGGGCCACGCGACGCAACGAAAGGAATCAACGATGACTCCGACTCGGACTCGCAAGAGACTGATCGTCGCCACCGGCATGGCCACGAGCGCGGCCCTGCTCCTGACCGCCTGCAGCGGCGGCGGCGCCCCCAGCACGACGTCCACGGGAGGCGGCGGAGGCGGCGGCGGCAACAGCGGCTACACCTTCGCGATGATCACGCACGAGACCCCGGGCGACACGTTCTGGGACCGCATCAAGGCCGGTGCGCAGCAGGCCGCCAAGGACACCGGCGCCACGCTCAAGTACTCGTCGGACCCGGAGGCCAGCAAGCAGGCGGTCCTCATCCAGAACGCGATCGACTCCAAGGTCGACGGCATCGCGACCACGCTGGTCACGCCCGACGCGCTCATTCCCACGATCAAGAAGGCCGTCGACGCCGGAATCCCCGTCGACACCTTCAACTCGGGCCTCGACTTCTTCCAGAAGGCGGGCGCCCTGACGCACTTCGCATCCAACGAGAAGCTGGCCGGACAGCAGGCGGGCAAGCGCGCCGCAGCCGCCGGCGCCACGAAGATCCTCTGCACCATCCAGCAGACCGGGTCGGTCGCCCTGGAGGACCGCTGCGCGGGCGTCAAGGACTCCTTCCCGAACACCGAGAACCTGCAGGTCAACGGCGCTGACGATGCCGCGGTCACCAGCGCGGTCCAGGCGAAGCTGACCCAGGACAGTTCGATCAACTGGGTCATCACCCTGGGCGCACCGCAGGCCCTCGACACGGTCAAGGCGGCACAGACAGCCGGGGTGACCGTCAAGATCGGGACCTTCGACACCAACCCGGACGCGGCCCAGGCGGTCAGCGACGGCAAGATCGAGTGGTTCATCGACCAGCAGCCCTACCTGCAGGGCTACATGGCGGTCACCCAGCTCTACCTGTTCAAGAAGAACGGCAACATCCTCGGCGGCGGTCAGGCCGTGCTGACCGGCCCCTCCTTCGTCGACAAGGCGAACATCGCCCAGGTCCTCCCGTTCATCAAGCAGAACACTCGCTAACCGCCTGCAGGGGCTGCGGGCCCTCCCAGCTCGTCCGGGGCGGCCCCAGCCCCTGCCGAACAGCACTGGAGCTGTCATGAGTAGCACCCCCGTCAAGACGGACCCGTCACCCTCGGCCCCCGCCGAGGCCTCCAACCGGGTCACCCTCGGCTTGTCCAACAGGCTGCTGGCCCGGCCGGAGATCGGCGCCCTGGTGGCGGCGATCGTGATCTTCATCTTCTTCCTGATCGTCGCCCCG
>NZ_JBHTKH010000016.1:0-90399 GCF_042676085.1 Terrabacter terrigena | reverse complement strand
CTCCCATGACACCGAGCAGACCCGGACCGTCCCACCGGTCCCGGTCAAGCGGACCCCCCTAAGGCCCAAACGAGACACTAAGAGCGCAGAGCCTGGTCGCACATGGCCCGTTCGGACCGTTTTGCGGACGAGAGGACTAGTCACTTTCGTCGGGTTCTGCTGGTCATCCCACCCGGCTGCAGAGAGGTCTAAAGCCGCGAACCGACGTGGACGGACGCGGAGCCGGGGCCTCCGTCATCCCCTTCCACTGTGGCGGCGGATAGACGTGGCCTTGTATTGGCCCATGCCCTTCCCGGTGTTCTGAGCGCCGAGCGTCTGGTCCTAGGTGCGAAGTCGTGTCGGGAGCCTGACGGCGCACCCCCGGCCGTCATGGGTGAGCAGGCGTCTCGAGGCAGGACGGTGACAAGTCCGATCGTCGTGTGGGCGATGGAGAATGTTCGCCATGGGACAGAAATACACAGATCCTGACGGGCTTCTCCGACGCGCCATTGAGAAGGTCACTCGAGCTGACGACCACCTCAAAGGGTCTCGGCCGGGGAAGTGGATGCTCGTCCTCGAAAGCGAAATGGATGATCGCAAGACCATTTCGGTGTTCAAGTCGGCACAGCAGAAGCCGTGGGACTCTCTCGGGCTCCTGCGCTTTGCCACACTGCAGGAGGAGCTCCGCGCCTATGGTCCCGGCGAGGCCGAGGACGACTGAACGCCAGTTTCCTTCGCGGCGATCTTCTACGAGCCGTGGAGTCGCGACCGTGCAACGATTCAGGCGTGTACGCGACTGCTGTGCTGGTGTGGATGGACACCGCGATGGACCAGCTCGCGACTGCTGGCTTCGTCCAGATCGATCTGGATGACCTGCTCGTTGAGCCACCGCTGGACGCCGTGCACGTATCGCTCAAGTGCGTGCATGACGCGCGGGTCCGGGCGTTGTCCGCTGGCGTGACTGTTCATGGGGCGGTCGTAGTGCCGCTTGCTCCAAGCCGAAGCATGACTGGGCCCGCACCCACCCTCCAAAGACTCCTGAACAAGCCGTGGTCGTTTGGTCCCGGCCGGACTGTCCCGGCCATCTACCTGTTGAAGCCGTCAGTGTGGTCGGTCTATGAGGCCGTCGAGGAGTACCGCCGCGACCTTGCGACGAAGGGTCTGCCACCGGACATAGTTGCTTACCTGCGATCGTGGAAGCCCGCTGCGCGGGGCGAGAAGTTCGACCGAGCCGTCTAGTTCAGAACCGTCGACGAAGCGAAGTGACGCCGCTGCTCGCCGGCCGGGAACTCGGCCTTCAGGCGGCGAAGTGGGAATGTCTTGCACGACACCTGGATGGATTGCAACGAGTGGATTGGCGGTCCGTGAAGACTCGGTTGTGCGATTTGGCCGACATAGACGGATTTTGGCGCGGTCACCGCGGCGATGATCAATACTCGTGACTCGGACGATCAGGGGACCGAGTTTCAGGGGCGGCGCGGTGCAAGAAAACGTGGAGATGATCCGCGTGGGGCGATGGGCCCTGTGCGCGTGTGGTGAAGATCTTCAACGGGGCGAACGCGCCGGGCGGTTGGCGGGAGGCCGCGAGCTGCTGTGCCTGTGGTGCCTTGCCGACCTGCAGGCGGGACGCACTCGCCCTCGTCGTCGACGCGTCGAGGTTCCGCTGCCCGCGCCGGCTGTCACGGCACGAGCTACGCGTCGGCAGACCCGGCGCGCTGCGTCCGGCCGGCGCCACCGTGGTGGCGTTGGTGTCCCGGTGGTGGTCGCGCTGCTCGTAGTAGCAGCAGCCCTATATCTCCGCCCGGCGGTCTTTGGAATGCCGAGAGGCAGTGTGGTGGTTGGCGGGGTACCGCTCCCGCGAGGAGACGACATCAACTGGGCCGATGGCACACCACTAATTGGCGGCAATCCCCATGACACCAGCGACATTTGGCCCCCGACGCCCCCTGACGCACAGGACGAGCCGCTCGAAACTCCAGGGCCGAAACTCTCGTCCTCTACCGACTACCTGTTCATGAAGACCATCCCCGAAGACGGCGGTCGGCCGGTCGCTTGGGATCCTTGCCGCCCGATCCACCTCGTTGTCAACAATGCAGACGCGCCTCCCGGGGCAGAGCAGCTCATTCGCGAAGCGGTCGAGTCGGTCCACTCGGTGACTGGACTGCACTTCGTCATCGAGGGTGCGACGACAGAGACGCCGATGGGCGGACGGGGACCGGTTGCGACCTCCCGGCACGGAGACCGCTGGTCGCCCGCCCTTCTCGCGTGGACCGAACCGGCGGTGGTGCATGACCTTCAGGGCGACGTGGCGGGGTTCGCGGGACCGGTCTCGGCCCCGTACCTGACCGCGTCCCAGCAACACTGGGTCAGTGGAACCGTGAATCTCGATGGACCTCAGTTCCGTGCTCTGCTTCAAACACTAGACGGATGGTCCGCCGCTCGCGCCATCATCATGCACGAACCCGGACATCTCGTCGGCCTGACCCACGTGCCCGTGAAAGACCAACTCATGTACCAGAGCAACGTCGGCCAGCGCGCATTCGGTCTAAGTGACAGAGAAGGCCTCAGGCAGCTTGGCCTCGGTCCCTGCTTCACCAGCTGACGCACGAGCAACCGCGGCAAACGTGAACGGCGGGCGAGAAGACCTGCTGGTGGCTGTGTGACGCAACTCTGCGGCGAGGGATTCGCCGTGGTCGCTCGGCGCCTCGAGCACGGAAGGGCGGCTCGTCGGGGTGGCCGAGCGATGGTGTCGCGGACTCGGGCAGCCATTAGGACACCGGAACCCAGAGCTCCTCGCGTTTCCTCAAGCGCGTCGCCGCGTCCTGGGGAAAGCAGGTGGCGGCCAGATGCCGGAGGCGCTCTCGAAGGCCGCGGACGGTCTCGGTGAGATAGGAAGCGATGGGGGTGAACAGGGGTGGGCTGGTGCCGGTTGTGCTGAAAGTACTACTGGTGCTGGGATGCCGTCTGCCCGGACGTGAGTCCAAGCTGGGCCATCATGGATCCGGTGTCGAAGTACGTCCTCTGACTCTGGACCTTGCCGTCCATGATCTCCATGACATCGCACAGTTGCAAGGTAAGGGACCGCCCGGTTGCTGGGATCTCACCCATGCTGGTCGCCAGAGTTCCCGTGTGTGTGCCCCGGCCGGTGAACTCGACGACGACGTAGTCGCCCGAGTCGATCACTCGGTCGACCGTGACCTTGCCGTCCGGGAACCCCTCTGCCCACATCGTGTTGTACGCGCGGGAGCCCTCGGCGCCTGTGAAGGTGTCGCCGGAGCCGACGATCGTGATCGTTGCCCCGGGCGCTGTTGCCTCGGCGATCTCGTCGAAGTTTCGCTCGTTCCATGCCTCGTGAATCCTGCGCGCGAGGGATGCGTTGTCTGCCATCTGAGCCTCCGCTCTGGCACCTGCCCACCCCATGAAAGGCTAGTACTGGGCCCGTTGGGGGGCAATCGGCAGAGACTGGTGCAACTCGGTTTGAAGACGGAGAATGCGCTCACAGGGAAGAAGGAGGTGTGTGCGATGTTCAGTTCCCGGTTCATGCCGTGTCTTGAGTGCGGCGCTTCCGTGGATCGGACCGGTACTGGTGGGCACGAGTGCGCGCCCGAGCGTCGGGCCGAATTCCAGATGTTCGGGCTGCGCGAGGAGGTCGCGCAGTTGGAGGCCGGGATCCACCGCTATCTGACGACGGCGGCAGGGCGCTTCGCGTCCTGGCTCGCCGCCCGTGAGGTTCGCGGCCAGATCTGAGGCCCCCGCCGGCTCCGGTCACCTCGGATATCACTCAGTGCTCACGAGGCTCCTCCGTGAGCACACGACCTGCTGTCCTGCGATCGCGTCTATCTGGACCCCGCGGTCTCCGAGCCACGGTGAGCGATGGGGCGGCGGTTGGACGCAGGTTCACGTCGAGCCGGGGTGTGAACGGCCTCCCGGACCTACGTCGTCCGCGCGGACCTCTTCGCGCTCGGTGGGTGCGCGAAGGGCGAGCAGTCGGCTGCGATTGTTCGGCGACCGCCGCCGTAGACTCGGGCGTGTGAGCAACCCTCCGGCGTACCCCACGATGGAGGACGTCATCGGGGACACCCCTCTGGTGTGTCTGCAGCGCCTGCCGGGGCCGGAGAACGAACGCCGCGGCAACGTGCTGCTCGCCAAGCTCGAGGGGAACAACCCGGCCGGCTCGGTCAAGGACCGGCCGGCGATCAGCATGATCCGGGGCGCGGAGGCGCGAGGGGAGATATCCCCCGGCGACACCCTGCTGGAAGCCACGTCGGGCAACACCGGGATCGGCTTGGCGATGGCGGCGGCGATCAGCGGCTACCCGCTGGTCATCGTGATGCCCGAGGACGCCTCCACCGAGCGGATCCAGACGATGAAGGCGTATGGAGCCGACCTGGTTCTCACCCCGGCAGGTGGCGGCATGGAAGAGGCCCGCGACGTCGTGACGCGGATGGAGCGGGAGGGCCGCGGGCGGGTCCTGGACCAGTTCGGCAACCCGGACAACCCCCGTGCCCACGAGGACGGGACGGGCCCGGAGCTGTGGCGCCAGACCGACGGACGCATCACGCACTTCGTGTCCGCGATGGGCACCACCGGCACGATCACCGGGGTCTCGCGGTTCCTGAAGGCGCGCAACCCCGGCATCCAGATCATCGGGGCACAGCCCGCTGAGGGCTCCAAGATCCCTGGGATCCGCGCCTGGCCACCGGAGTACGTACCGAAGATCTTCGACCCATCGGCAGTGGACCGGACCGTAGAGGTCACCCAGACCGACGCCGAGGAGACGGCCCGCCGGCTGGCCCGCGCGGAGGGCATCTTCGGCGGTGTCTCCGCGGCCGGCGCCTGCTGGACGGCCCTGCAGGTTGCCAAGGAGGTCGAGGGGGCCACGATCGTTTTTGTCGTCTGCGACCGCGGCGACAGATACCTCTCCAGCGGCGTGTTCCCTGCCTGAGAGCTTGCCTGACGCCCGGAGACATCCGGCCCCGAGCACGCGTCATGAAGCTCCATTTCCGTCTACCAAACGTCAGGTCGACTTGCGGCGCTTAGACGCACGTTGGCAGGGCTCTCGGACGGAGGGCTCCGCGACAGTGTGCGCTTGCTCTTCAGACAACGACTCGCACTGACGTCGGCCCGCTCATCGAGCGGGCCTGGCCAGAGTTGCCGTGCTGTGAGGCTGCTTGCAGGGCATGAACCTCGCGAGGTCCAACCCGTGAACGAAGCGGTGGGCGGCACCTTCTGGGAAGTGGGCCAGGAGAAGGGCGCCAGAGATCCCGGCCGGTGGGACCGCCTGAGGATGTTCCTGTCTCCGGCGAGGGGAGAGATGCACCCTTGGGGGCACCAACCCCGTCGGGCTACGCGCTTGGCTCCGCCGCCCCCCGCTGAGGCGCTGCGCCCTCGAATCCCGCGGCTGTGGGGAGGCCGGGCAAGCGCGGCGGCGTTGGAGGTGTCGCCTTGTCGTCGTCACTGGCCAGGCCGATTTTGACTCTGAGCCAGTCGATTGCGAAGCCCACGTAGTCGAAGAGGGCGAGAACTACTCGCGTCAACAGGGTGACGACGATAAGGGGGAGCAGCGGCGGCAGGGCAAGGGCTCCAACTACGAGTGCAGCGATCAGCCCGCCGAAGCCAGCGGGGGAGAAGGCTGCCGGACCTTGTGAGGAGCCGTCCACTGGGCCATCCGCCTCTATGCTGCGAATCGCGGCCAGCAGGAGCGCGAGGCCTGCCAGCCCACCCACGACCCCCAGGTACGTCCCTTGTCCGGCCATTTGGTCCGAGCACCACGCCAGACCGGACGCGATTGTTTTGGGCAGGAAGTCGAGTGGAGCAAGCCACGGCCAGATGGTGACGCCGTCAAGCGCGGCCGCGATGGCCGTGAATGTCGGCCTCGCGTGGTGAAGCATCGCCGCCAGGATTCCGACGACAGCTGTGGCCCCCAACGGGATGTAGCCGAACAGCCGTACTGCGGCCCACATGATCCATCTTGTGATTGGCCCGAGTCGGGCGTGCCTCTTGAGCGTGGCTCTGAATTGGTTGTCGGCGAGCCGCCTCCTCCGGGCAGCGAGCTGGCGATGCCCGGCCTTGCGCGCCTCGGCTGCCTCGTCGCAGCGGACGTCATGCAGGACAGCGCACATCGTGTGACGCCCGTAGCTTGGGACGATCCCCCAGAGGAAGCTGGGAATGCTCGCCAGGTCGGTCTTCGTGTTGGCCGGTACGACCGATAACGGGTCTGGAGTCTGGCCGGGCCTATCGGCCCAGCCGAACCGGTCCACACAGCGGAACATCGTCGTGGCTGCGAACAGTGCGTAGAGGAGGCGCAGAAGGTTGAAGCCCAAGGGTTCCGGAAGCTGGATGAGCTGCACCTCGGTCTTGGGCGGCCCGACGGGTTGGCCCGAATCGTCAAGGTCATAGAAGGGCACGCTCGCCTCCGAGGCTTCAGTGAGTTTGAGAACCACCGGCCAGCTCCCAGATCTTCACTCGAGGCTGGCATAGCCAGTGTGGCTCACCCCGGTGGGTTGGTGTGGCAGATCGGGCCACTTGCACCTAATGGGAACTTCCTTCTGTCCGCTGTCAATACCGAAGTACAGGACGGTTAGTGAAGGATTGCAGGCGCATTCGGCTGAGATCGGATTCTCCCGAGTGGTGCCGCCCCCGAGCGAAAGCGGTTGGGCCGCAGCCGTCGAAACTACGTCAACTCCGGGCATAACGGCGGGCTGGCGCAAGCGGACATGGGGCAGGCACGTGAACGGCACCATCCCCCTAAGCCCACGCAGGGGCGGCAGCGCGGAGCCGCGGCGGATGGACGCGGCCATGTGACGCACCATCCGCGGATATCCGGACCTTGTCGGGTCAGAGCGCGCGGTCGGGCGGCCGATGGGGCGGCAGACCAGACCGGATGGTCAGCAAGCGCCTCCATCCGACCACGGACAGCGGCCACTCCCTGTGGTTCAGTGGGCATCGTGAAATTGCTACTCACGTCCGGGGGAGTCACGAATCCGAGCATCCATGAGGCGCTGCTCGAGCTGCTGGGCAAGCCGACCGAGGAGGCTACGGCTCTCTGCATCCCCACCGCACAGTGGGGGCATCCGAGGTGCGGGCCGGTCTCGGCGCGCGGGTTTGTCGCTGGCCTGTCGCCGTGGGGCGGGATGACCTCGATGTCGTGGAAGTCCCTCGGCTTGCTCGAGCTGACCGCGCTGGCGACGATCGGCGAAGAACGCTGGGTGCCGTGGGTTCGATCGGCCGACGTCCTCCTGGTCGACGGTGGCGAGGCCGCATACCTGTGCCACTGGATGAAGGAGTCCGGGCTGGCGAGCCTCCTGCCGTCGTTGTCCGAGACGGTCTGGGTGGGCGTGAGCGCCGGCAGCATGGTGATGACGCCGCGGATCGGTGCCGACTTCGTGCAGTGGCCGGGAGCGGCCGATGACCGCACGCTCGGCCTCGTCGACTTCTCGATCTTTCCCCATCTCGATGTGTTCCCGGAGAACACCATGGCTGATGCCGAGAAGTGGGCTGCCGAGATCAGCGGGCCGGCGTACGTGCTTGACGACCAGTCTGCGATCCGGGTGGTCGACGGGGTGGCCCAGGTGGTGTCCGAGGGGCGTTGGAGGCGCGTTCCTGGGCAGGCCCCGCGCTAGATGGACGCGTTGCCGGTGAGTTTGGGGAACTCGAAACCTCAACGCCTTGGCGAGCGACGCGCTCGCTTACATGCCGCGCGCCGGGCCGGGACCGAGGATTCAGCCAACACGTGCGTGATGCCGCGGGGTGACGCGGCCTGCCTACGAGGGTTTGGCAGCAACAGCGGTGTGCTCCGCGGGTAGGTTCACCATGTGAGTGACCTGGAGAGCGCCCCACACGCAGCAGCGGTGCACGGGCGCGCCGCTCACGTGCGAGGGCTCGTCCTCGCTGCCGGTGCGGGCCGGCGGATGGGTGGCCCGAAGGCGCTCCTGCGCCGTCACCCTGGCGAGTCAACCCTCGTCGAGCGCGCCGTCTCCCTCCTCCACGCCGGGGGGTGCGCCGGCATCACCGTCGTCGTCGGTGCCGCCGCCGACGAGGTGACCGGCATCGTGACGGCCCTCGGTCGTGACGTCGATGTCGTCCCGTGCCCCGACTGGGACGAGGGCATGGGTGCCTCGCTCCGCACCGGGCTCACCGCCCTGGCCCGCTCGAGCCACGAGGGCGAGGGGTGTGTCGACGCGGTGCTCGTGACGCTCGTCGACCTCCCTGACCTGACACCAGAGGTGGTGGCCCGGGTGCTCGACGTTCCGGCGCACGTCGACAACGTGCACTCACCCCACGTCGACCCGACGGGTCTCACCTACGACACGAAACAGGGGCCGCCCACCAATGACCAGACCGACCAGACCGACTCAGCCCACCACTCCCTCGACCTCCGCTCCACCACCGACCCCGAGCTGCGTCAGGCACTGCGCCGGGCGGCATACGACGGCGTGCCTGGCCACCCGGCGCTCATCGGGCGCGACCACTGGGAAGACGTGGTCGCATCGGCTACCGGTGACCACGGCGCCCGCACCTACTTCCGTGCCCATGAGCACGAGCTCGTCGAGTGCGGCGACCTCGCCACGGGCCGCGACGCCGACACCCCGGACGAGCTCAACACGCCGCGCTGAGTCCACCGGCAGGCCCCGCGCTTCCCCGAGCCTCGATCATCAGCGATGCTCAGGGCATGGATCACCTGTTCGCGAGTGCCGACGACGTCACGACCGCCCTGGGCGGCACGGGCTATCTCGCCGACGAGGCGCTCGCGACCGTCACCTTCCTCGCCACGCGCCTGAACCGGCCGATCCTGCTCGAGGGCGAGCCCGGCACCGGCAAGACCGCCCTCGCCGAGGCCCTCGCGCAGGCCCTGGACCTGAGGCTCATCCGCCTCCAGTGCTACGAGGGCATCGACGCCACGCAGGCCCTCTACGACTGGGACTTCCCGCGCCAGATCCTGCACCTGCGCACCGTCGAGGCGATCAGCCGCGACGAGCGCCAGGACCCCAGGGCCCTCGAGGCCGAGCTCTTCGACGAGCGGTTCCTCCTCGCCCGGCCGGTGCTCCAGGCACTGCGCGAGGCGCCGTGCGTGCTGCTCATCGACGAGATCGACCGCGCCGACGACGAGTTCGAGGCCTTCCTCCTCGAGGTGCTGAGCACCTGGCAGGTCACCATCCCCGAGCTCGGCACCGTCAGCGCCGCCACGCCGCCGATCGTCGTGCTCACCTCGAACCGCACCCGCGAGCTGCACGACGCCCTCAAGCGCCGCTGCCTCTACCACTGGATCGACCACCCGGGCCTGGCCCGCGAGCTCGAGATCGTGCGCACGCGCCTGCCCGAAGTGAGTGCAGCCCTCGCCGAGCAGGTCGTCACCCTCGTCCAGCGCCTGCGCACGAGCGGCGAGCTCATCAAGCCGCCGGGCGTCGCCGAGACCCTCGACTGGGCGCGCGCGCTCGAGACCGTCGGCGCCACCCGCCTCGACGCCGAGGTCGCCGCCGCGACGCTCGGCGCCGCCCTGAAGTACCGCGAGGACTCCGAGCGCATCCGGGCCTCGCTCGACAAGCTGCTCACCGCATGACCCGCCATGACGAGCACTGACCACGACCTCGAGCCCGACGCGCTGCTCCTCGGCTTCGCCCGCGCCCTGCGCGCCGCCGGCCTCGCCGTCACCGCCGACCGCGAGCGCACCTTCCTGCTCGCCGCCGCGACCGTCGGCATGGGCCAACGCGCCCACGTCTACTGGGCGGGCCGCTCGACCCTGACAAGCACGCCCGCCGACTTCCCGGCATACGACGAGGTCTTCGAGCGCTGGTTCGGCGGCGAGGCCATCCCGCGCGGACAGCGCGTCGACATCGTGCGCCCCCCGCTGCGCCAGGCCCCGCTCGACAGCGGCGAGGGCCAGGGCGGACCCGACGAAGACACCGACACCGTCCAGGCACGCGCCAGCGCCCAGGAGGTGCTGCGCCACCGCGACGTCGCCACGCTGAGCGCAGCCGACCGGGCCGCCGCGGCCCGACTCTTCGCGGCGCTCGCGCCGCGAGCACCACAGCGCCGGGCACGACGCCACGTCCGCTCGACCTCCGGCGCCGTCGACGGCCCCGCCACCCTGCGCGCGCAGCTGCGCCGCATGGGCGAGCCCGGGCGCATCCACCACCGTCGGCGGGGTGTGCGTCCACGCCGCATCGTCCTGCTCATCGACGTCTCCGGGTCGATGAGCCCGTACGCCGACAGCCTCCTCCGTCTCGCTCACGCCTTCGCGCGGGCGGTGCCCCACGTCGAGGTGTTCACGATGGGCACCCGCCTCACCCACGTCACCCGCGCCCTGGCCGAGCGCGACCCCGACCGGGCGCTCGCGGCGGCCGGCCGCGTCGTGCCCGACTGGTCGGGGGGCACCCGCCTCGGCGACTCGGTCGGCGCCTTCCTCGACCGCTGGGGCCGGCGGGGTATGGCCCGGGGCTCCGTCGTCGTTGTCTTCTCCGACGGTTGGGAACGCGAAGGTCCGGAGGTGCTCGGTGAGCAGATGCGACGCCTGGCAGCTCTCGCGCACCGGGTCGTGTGGGCCAACCCGCACCGCGGCAAGGCCGGCTACGAGCCGGTGCAGCTGGGCATCGTCGCGGCCCTGCCGCACATCGACGACTTCGTCGCGGGCCACTCGCTCGCGGCGTTCGAGGAGCTGATCGAGGTGGTCTCCCGTGCGTGAGGTGATGGACGAGCTGATGCAGTGGTGGTCGGCCGGCGAGACCGTCGGCGTCGGCACCGTCGTCGGCACATGGCGCTCGGCCCCCCGGCAGCCGGGCGCGTCGATGCTCGTCGGCCCCGGCGGCGAGGCCGTCGGTTCCGTGTCGGGTGGCTGCGTCGAGGGAGCCGTCTACGAGCTGAGCCAGGAGGTCGTCGAGTCCGGCCACCCCGTGCTCCAGCGCTACGGCGTGAGCGACGACGACGCGTATGCCGTCGGGCTGACCTGCGGGGGCATCCTCGACGTGTTCGTCGAGAAGGTGAACCGCGAGACCTTCCCCGAGCTCGGTGCCGTCGCCGACGACATCGCCTCCGGGCGGCCCGTCGCCGTCGTCACGGTGATCGAGCACCCCGAGCCGGCGTGGGTCGGTCGGCGTGTGGTCGTGCACCCCGAGGCCGACGGCGACGACACGGCATCCGTGCTCGGATCGCTCGGCAGCGGGCGTGCGGACGACGCGGTGCGCGACGACGCGAGAGGGCTCCTCGCGCAAGGACGCTCTGCGATCCTCACCTACGGGCCCGACGGTGAGCGTCGCGGCGAGGGGATGCGCGTCTTCGTCGCCGCCCACGCGCCCAAGCCACGCATGCTCGTCTTCGGCGCCATCGACTTCGCGGCCGCCGTCGCGAGGGTCGGCAGCTTCCTCGGCTACTACGTCACGGTGTGCGACGCCCGGCCCGTCTTCGCGACGAAGACCCGCTTCCCCGGCGCCGACGAAGTCGTCGTCAGGTGGCCGCACGACTACCTCCAGAACGAGGTCGACGAGGGCCGCATCGACTCGCGCACCGTCATCGCGGTGCTCACCCACGACCCGAAGTTCGACGTGCCGCTGCTCGAGGTCGCGCTTCGCCTGCCCGAGGTCGCCTACATCGGGGCGATGGGCTCGCGGCGCACCCACGAGGACCGCCACGCCCGGTTGCTCGAGGCCGGCCTCACCGAGCACGAGCTCGCCCGGATGAGCTCACCGATCGGCCTCGACCTCGGCGCCCGCACCCCCGAGGAGACGGCCGTCTCGATCGCGGCCGAGATCATCGCGCTGCGGTGGGGTGGGGCCGGCGAGCGGCTCGCCACGACCGAGGGCCCGATCCACCACCACCACCCCGTCCACGACCCCGAGCCGCAGCACTGACGCCGCCGGAGACCGGGAGGGGCGGTCAGGTGCGGGGGCGCCAGCGCTTCCAGAGCGCGGTCGCCCGGGCGCGCACCTTGCCGTCGAAGCGCAGCTCGACGTCGACCGTCATCTGTGGCTCGTCCGCGGCGGTGACGACCGCGAACAGCTCGACCGGGTCGTGGAGCGGCGCCGGGCGCAGGTAGCGCACGTCGAGGCCCGCCGTGACGTACGACAGGTCGGCGCCGGGCAGGGGCGGCCAGCCGCGGCGTTCGGCCTCGAGCATGACGGCGGCCGCGCTGTGGCAGTCGAGCACGGTGCCGATGATGCCGCCGTTGAGGTAGCCGAGGCCGTTGTCGTGCTCGGGCCACGGCATGAACGAGGCGGTCACCCCGTCCGCGGCCGCCCCACCGAGCGGGTAGCTCGTGAGCCGGAGCCCCTTGTCGTTGCCCTGGCCGCAGCCGAAGCACGGCAGGTCGGGATAGAGGAGCTCCTGGATGCTCAGCTGGGTGGACGTGTCCGGCATGGCGATCAACCTACACAGCGGCAAGGATCACAAATTGGTCCAACCACTTGATGAGTTGATCGCCCGCTGCGATGGTGATGCGCATGAGTCAGAGTGGATTCGGCCCCGTCGCCCGCCGCTCGGTGTCCGACCAGGTGTTCTCCGAGCTGCGCGACGCCGTGCTCACCGGCCGGTTCGCGCCCGGCGACGCCCTGCCGCCCGAGCGCGAGCTCGCCGCCTCGTTCGCCGTCAACCGGCACGCCGTGCGCGAGGCCCTGCAGCGCCTCCAGGCGGCCGGGTTCGTCAAGGTCGTCCACGGCGGCGGCACCCGCGTGCTCGACGTGCGCAGCAGCGCCGGGCTCGACCTGCTCGCCCACCTCGCCCGCTCCGGCGACGGCCTCGACCCGACCATCCTGCGCGACGGCCTCGAGATGCGCCGCTGCATCGGCGTCGACGCCGCCCGTCTCGCCGCGACCTGCGGCACCGCGGAAGGCCACGAGCGCATCGTCGCGGCCGCGACGGCATACGGCTGCCCCGACATCGACGACGCCGACCGCGCCTTCTGGCTCGAGGTCGTCGAGGCGAGCGGCAACTTCGCGTTCCGGCTCGCGCTCAACTCGCTCACGCACGCCATCGACGGCGCGCCCGGCTCGCTCGACGCGCTCCTCGCGGCCGACCGCGCCGACCTCATCCCGCACGCGCCCCTCGCAGCCGCCATCGCGGCCCGCGACGACGCCGGGGCGGCACGGCTGGCCGACGCGATCCTCACCCAGGCCATCGACGTGTGGGCGACCCTCACCGACGACGGCCGCACCCTCGACCACCTCACCAAGGGCGCATGATGGTCGACCTCATCCTCACGGCGGTCCCGTTCTTCATCGCGTTCATCGCCATCGAGGTCGTCTCGCTGTGGTTCGCGCCCGACGACGACGAGGTCGGCTACGAGGTGCGCGACACCGTCACGAGCCTGTCGATGGGCATCGGCAGCGTCGTCGTCGGCGTCGGCTACAAGGCGCTGCAGCTCGTCGTCTACGCCGCGCTGTATGCCGTCACGCCCCTGCGCCTCGACACCTCGCTGTGGTGGGTGTGGGTCGTCATCTTCCTCGTCGAGGACCTCGCGTACTACTGGTACCACCGCTGTCACCACGAGGTGCGGATCCTCTGGGCCAGCCACGTCGTGCACCACTCGAGCCGGCGCTACAACTTTTCGACGGCACTGCGCCAGACCTGGACGCCCTTCGGCGGCATCCCCTTCTGGGCGCCGCTCGCGCTGCTCGGCGTGCCGCCGTGGGCGATCTTCCTCCAGCAGTCGATCTCTCTGCTCTACCAGTTCTTCCTGCACACCGAGCGGGTCGGAAAGCTCTGGCGCCCGGTCGAGCTCGTGATGAACACTCCCTCGCACCACCGGGTGCACCACGGCATGAACAACGGCTACCTCGACCGCAACTACGGCGGCATCCTCGTCATCTGGGACCGCCTCTTCCGCACGTTCGAGCCCGAGGGTGAGCGTGTCGTCTACGGCCTGACGAAGCAGCTGCGCACCTACAACCCGCTCGTCGTCGCCACCCACGAGTACGCCTCGATCTGGCGCGACGTCAAGGCCGCCCGCGCGTGGCGCGACCGGTGGGGCCACGTGCTCCGCGGCCCCGGTTGGCAGCCCGATGCGTGAGCGTATGCCGTGTGCCCGGGCCACACGGCATACGCCCTCGGGGTGCGCGGGTCAGTGGGCGCTCGAGGTCTTCCAGAGGTTGATGCCGCCCTCGACGGCGTGCTCGTCGATCGTGTCGAGCTCCTCCGTGGAGAACTCGAGGTTGTCGAGGCAGCCGAGGCTGTTCTCGAGCTGACCGACCGACGAGGCGCCGATGAGCACCGACGTCACCCGCTCGTCGCGCAGGATCCAGGCGAGCGCCATCTGGGCGAGCGACTGGCCGCGCTCCTGCGCCATCGCGTTGAGGGCACGGACGTGCGTCAGGTTCTGCTCGGTCAGCAGGTCGGTCGACAGCGACTTGTCCTGCGACGCCCGCGAACCCGCCGGCACCCCCTCGAGGTACTTGTCGGTGAGCATGCCCTGGGCGAGCGGGCTGAACGCGATGCAGCCGACGCCCTCGTCGCCGAGGACGTCGAGCAGGTCCTCCTCGACCCAGCGGTTGAGCATCGAGTAGCTCGGCTGGTGGATGAGCAGCGGCGTGCCCATGGCGCGCAGGATCTCGATGGCCTCGCGGGTGCGGGGCCCCGAGTAGCTGGAGATGCCGGCATACAGGGCCTTGCCGGAACGAACTGCCGTGTCGAGCGCGCCCATCGTCTCCTCGAGCGGCGTCGTCTCGTCGAAACGGTGGGAGTAGAAGATGTCGACGTAGTCGAGGCCCATCCGCTCGAGTGACTGGTCGAGCGACGCGAGGACGTACTTGCGGCTGCCGCCGCCCTGGCCGTAGGGGCCCGGCCACATGTCGTAGCCGGCCTTGCTGCTGATGATCAGCTCGTCGCGGTAGCGCCTGAAGTCCTGCGCGAAGATCGTGCCGAAGTTGCGCTCGGCGCTGCCGTAGGGCGGGCCGTAGTTGTTGGCGAGGTCGAAGTGCGTGACGCCGAGGTCGAACGCCCGGCGCAGGGTCGCGCGCTGGCGGTCGAGCGGCACGTCGTCGCCGAAGTTGTGCCACAGGCCGAGCGAGACGGCCGGCAGGTCGAGGCCGGAGCGGCCCGTGCGGCGGTAGGTCATCGAGTCGTAGCGGCTGCGGAGCGCCTGGTAGTCGTCGGCGTGGAGAGTCATGGACGACAGTCTTGCGTATGCCGTCGGGTGCGCCTGACGTGTCCACCGGACGCGTTCGCCCGGTGCCCTTGTGCAGCAGGGGAAGCCGAGCAAGACTCACCGTGGGGAAGTCAACTGCAGTGCGGCAGGAGGACAAACAGCAATGACCCGTATCAATGTGACCGTCGACGGAGTCAGCTACTCCGACGAGGTCGAGCCCAGGACCCTTCTGGTCCAGTACCTCCGCGAGAGCCTCGGCAAGACCGGGACCGTCGTGGGGTGCGACACGAGCAACTGCGGTGCCTGCACCGTGCACCTCGACGGGACTAGCGTGAAGTCGTGCAACGTCCTCGCCGTCCAGGCGGACGGTCACGAGGTGACGACGATCGAGGGGCTCGCCACGGATGGCGAGCTCCATCCGGTTCAACGGGCCTTCCACGAGACCCACGCCCTGCAGTGCGGCTACTGCACTCCGGGCATGATCATGCAGGCCTGCGACCTCCTCAAGGAGAACGCCGACCCGAGCGAGCAGGAGATCCGTGAGGGGCTCGAGGGCAACCTCTGCCGCTGCACCGGCTACCACAACATCGTCAAGGCGGTCCAGCAGGCGGCCAAGGACCTCACCTCGCAGGCGGTGAGCTCATGACCGTCACCGAGGACCGGCCGGCCGCCGCCGCCGACGCGCCCGCCGGTGAGATCGGCAAGGCACGCACGCGCAAGGAGGACCAGCGCCTCATCACGGGTCGCACGCGCTGGACCGACAACATCCAGCTGCCCGGCATGCTGCACCTCGCGATGGTGCGCAGCCCCTTCGCCCACGCGACGATCAGCTCGATCAGCACCGACGAGGCGAAGGGCGCCACCGGCGTCATCGCCGTCTTCACGGGCGAGGACCTCAAGGACATCCAGGGCGTCAACATCACGGCCTGGCCGGTCAGCCCCGACCAGAAGACACCCGACCACCTGCCCGTCGCCGTCTCGCACGTCGCCCACGCCGGTGAGATCGTCGCCGTCGTCGCGGCCCGCAGCGCGGCCGAGGCCCGCGACGCCGCAGAGCTCGTCGACGTCGACTACGACGAGCTGCCTGCGGTGCTCGACCTCAAGGCCGCGGCCACCGACGAGGTGCTCGCCCACCCCGACCTCGGCACGAACAAGAGCGCCTTCTGGCAGCTCGACTCGGCCGGGCAGGGCTCCGGCGGCGACATCGAGGAGGCCATCTCGAAGGCCCGCGACGGCGGCATCGTCATCGAGCGCGAGTACCGCCAGCAGCGCCTCATCCCCGCCTTCATGGAGCCGCGCTCGACCGTCGTCGACCCCACGGGTGAGCAGGTGACGATGTGGTCGGCCACGCAGATCCCGCACGTCCTTCGGTTCTGCATCGCCGCGACGACCGGACTGCCCGAGTCGAAGATCCGCGTCATCGCGCCCGACGTCGGCGGTGGCTTCGGGGGCAAGCTGCAGACCACGCCCGAGGAGTTCGCCACGCTCGCCGTCGCGCGCAAGCTGGGCAAGCCCTGCAAGTTCACCGAGACCCGGTCCGAGACCATGGTGAGCGGTCACCACGGCCGCGACCAGTGGCAGAAGCTGACGTTGGCCGCCGAGAAGGACGGCACCGTCACTGGGCTCAAGGTCGAGCTGATGGCCGACCTCGGCGCCTACGCGGCCATCGTCGGCGGCGGCGTGCCGGTGCTCGGCGCGTGGATGTTCAACTCGATCTACAAGTTCGGGGCCTACCAGTTCAACACGACGAACTACTACACGAACAAGACGTGGGTGGACGCGTACCGCGGGGCCGGCCGCCCCGAGGCGACGTACGCCATCGAGCGGCTCATGGACGAGCTCGCCGTCGAGGTCGGCGTCGACCCGCTCGAGATCCGCGAGAAGAACTGGATCAAGCACGAGGAGTTCCCGTTCACGACGGTTACGGGCATGACGTACGACTCCGGCAACTACGAGGCCGCGACCGCGAAGGCCAAGGAGCTCTTCGGCTACGACGAGCTGCGGGCAGAGCAGAAGCGGCGGCGTGAGTCGGACGACCCGGTGCAGCTGGGCCTCGGCATCTCGACGTTCACCGAGATGTGCGGCCTCGCGCCGTCCCGCATCCTCGGCGCGCTCAGCTACGGCGCCGGCGGCTGGGAGTCCGCGAGCATCCGCATGCTCGCCACGGGCACGGTGGAGGTCGTCACGGGCACCTCGCCGCACGGCCAGGGCCACGAGACGGCGTGGAGCCAGATCGTCGCCGACCGTCTCGGCGTGCCGTTCGACAACGTCGAGGTGCTGCACGGCGACACCCAGATCGCGCCCAAGGGCATGGACTCCTACGGGTCGCGCTCGCTCGTCGTGGGCGCCGAGGCCGTCGTCCGCGCCGCCGACAAGGTCATCGAGAAGGCGAAGCCCATCGCGGCCCACCTGCTCGAGGCGAGCGTCGACGACGTCGAGTTCAAGGCCGGCACCTTCGGCGTCAAGGGCACCGACAAGGGCGTGACGATCGCCGAGGTCGCGCTCGCGACGTGGACGGGTCACAACCTGCCCGACGGCGTCGAGCCGAGCATCGACGCCGACGCGACGTTCGACCCCGACAACTTCTCGTTCCCGCACGGCACCCACCTGTGCGCGATGGAGGTCGACACCGAGACCGGTGCCACGACGATGCGCAAGTACGTCTGCGTCGACGACATTGGCACGATCATCAACCCGCTCATCGTCGAGGGCCAGGTGCACGGCGGGCTCGTCCAGGGCATCGCCCAGGCCCTGTGGGAGGGCGCCGAGTACGACGACCAGGGCACGCTCGTCACGGGCTCCTTCGTCGACTACACGCTGCCCACCGCTGCCGACACGATCAGCTTCGTCACCGACCACACGACCTCGCCGTCGACCTACACGACCTTGGGCACCAAGGGGGTCGGCGAGGCGGGCACGATCGCCTCGACGCCGGCCGTCGTCAACGCCATCGTCGACGCGGTGCGTCACCTCGGCGTCAACGACATCGTCATGCCGTGCACGCCCGAGCGGGTGTGGAAGGCGATCCAGGCCGGTTCCGCGGTCAACACCGAGGGCGAGCGTGACGCGCAGCCGCACTTCGACGAGGGTGCGCCCAACCAGGACCCCGGCGCCGCGAGTCCCGGTTCCGCGAGTCCGGGTTCCGCGAGCGAAGGGAGCGACCAGTGATCCCCGCACCGTTCGACTACCTCGCACCGACCTCCGTCGCCGACGCTCTGGCTGCGCTCGTCGAGCACGGCGACGAGGCCAAGGTGCTCGCCGGCGGCCAGTCGCTCCTGCCGATCCTCCGGATGCGCCTCAACGCACCGAGCGTCGTCATCGACCTCGGGCGCATCGAGGAGCTCCAGGGCATCAGCGAGGACGGCGACCACGTCGTCATCGGCGCCATGACCACGTATGCCGCCGTGCTGGCCTCCGAGGCCGTCTCGACGCACGCGGCCCTGCTGAACAAGGCCATCGCCACCGTGGCCGACCCGCAGATTCGGCACCGCGGCACGGTGGGCGGTGCGCTCGTGCACGCCGACCCGGCGGGCGACGTCGGGGCACCGGCGCTCGCACTCGGTGCCGAGCTCGTCATCGCCGGATCGGGCGGGTCCACGCGCACCGTCGCGGCCGACGACTTCTTCGAGGACCTCTTCACCACCGCGGTGGGCGAGGGCGAGCTGCTCACCCAGATCCGCATCCCGAAGCACACCGGGTGGGGCGCGCACTACGAGAAGTTCGTCCGTGTCAGCCACCAGTGGTCGATCGTCGGCGTCGCGGCCACGGTGCGCAGCGAAGGCGGCTCGATCGCCGAGGCGCGGGTAGGCCTGACCAACATGGGCTCGACCCCCTTGCGCGCCAAGGCCGTCGAGGAGGCGCTCGTCGGCAAGGCGGCCACCGACGAGGCGGTCCGTGCGGCGGTCGCGTCCGTCGCCGAGGGAACCAACCCGCCCTCCGACCTCAACGGCGACGCCGACTACCGCAAGCACCTCGCCACGGTGCTGACGCGGCGCGCGGTCCTCGCCGCGGCAGGAGCGTGATCGCCGGATGGAGCTGACACACTCCTTCACCGTGCCGACGTCGGTCGACGACGCGTGGGCCCTCTTCATGGACCTCGAGCGCGTCGGCGGCTGCTTCCCGGGGGCGACCGTGACGGGGGTGACCGACGACGGTTTCTCCGGCACGGTCAAGGTCAAGCTCGGCCCGATCGCGCTCGTCTACTCCGGCTCGGGCTCGTTCGTCGAGCGTGACGACGCGACCCACCGTGCCGTCATCGACGCAAAGGGCAAGGACAAGCGTGGCAACGGCACGGCCGGGGCGACCGTCTCGATCCAACTGGCGCCGGACGGCGACGGCACGCGGGCCGACGTGACCACCGACCTCGCCGTCACCGGCAAGCCGGCGCAGTTCGGCCGGGGCGTCATGCAGGACGTCTCCGACAAGCTGCTCCAGGCCTTCGTCGCGTGCATCGAGAAGCAGCTCGGTGAGACCGGTGCGCAGGAGGCTGCGGGCTCGGGCGAGCCGGCCGCCGACGACTCTCCCGCAACGGAATTCGTCGAGACCGGCTCCGACGCGCTCGCCGCCGACACGGCGCCGCACCGGCGGGTGACCTCGGAGGTCGAGGAGGACGCCCCCCTCGACCTCGGGTCGGCCGTCATGCCGGTGCTCGTCCAGAGGTATGCCGGCTACGCCGCGGCCGCCGCCGGCGGCGCCCTGCTCGGCTGGCTCATCGGCCGCCGGAGCCGCGACTGACGAACCGTCAATCGAGAGAGCACTCCGTCACGCACCTTCGCGACGGGACCGGGCCTTCTGGGCGAGGCTCTGCGATGGTGGGGTCATGGCACGAGTTCTCATCATCGGAGGGCACGGCAAGGTCGCGCTGCTCGCCGCCCCGCTCCTCGTCGCCGAGGGCCACGACGTCAGGTCGGTCCTGCGCAACCCCGACCACGTCGCCGACGTGGAGGCCACCGGCGCAACCGCCGCGGTGCTCGACGTCGAGTCGGCGACCACAGAACAGCTGACCGACGTCATCCGTGGCCGCGACGTCGTCGTGTGGTCCGCCGGCGCTGGTGGCGGCAACCCCACGCGTACGTACGCCGTCGACCGCGACGCCGCGATCCGTTCCATGGACGCGACAGCCGCTGCCGGTGTCGACCGCTACGTCATGGTCTCGTACTTCGGCGCAGGCCCGGATCACGGTGTGCCGCCAGACAACCCGTTCTACCCGTACGCCGATGCGAAGACGGCGGCGGACGACCACCTTCAGGGCACCGACCTCGCCTGGACCATCCTGCGTCCGAGCTCCCTGACCCTGGACGCGGCGACGGGACACATCTCTGCCGGGAAAGGGATCTCCCCCGGTCAGGTCTCGCGCGGCAACGTCGCGCACGTCATCCGCTCGGTCGTGGCCCACCCCGAGACGACCGCACGACGCATCATCGCCTTCAATGACGGTCCATCGCCGATCGACGAGGTCGTCGCCAGCGCGTGAAGGGCCTGCTCAGTGCCTGGCCACGTGCTCGGCGATGACGAGGTCCTGCCAGGCCATGCCCACACTCTTGAAGACGTTCGGCCGGTCGCTCGCGCGCTCGACCCTGCCCAGCACGAGGTCCTGGAGCGTGTGGACGTCGTCCCAGTCCATCGCGCCCTGGGCTGCGGCGAGGATGACGTCCCCGGCCTCGCGGTGGGCCGTGGCGAGGTCCTCGACGACGACGAGGGAGCGCCCGAGCAGACCCGAGCCGAGCTCGCGGCGGTGCGCCTCGTGGGAGCCGATGGCCACCACGCAGGCGCCGTCGGCCACCCAGTCGTCGCCGAGCACGGGGGTTGCAGCGGACGTCGCGGTGACCACCACCTGCGCCGCTCGCACGGCGTCCTCGACCGCGTCGTCGTCGACGGTCAGGGCCCTGACGTCCAGCCGCCCGTGGCCGGTGAGGCTCGAGACCCGTTGTGCCGTGGCGCGTGCAGCCTCGCCGCGGCGCCCCACGACCGTCACCGAGGGAGTGTGCCGGATGGCCAGCAGCGCCTCCACGTGACCCACCGCCTGCGGGCCGGTGCCGAAGACGACGGCTGCGTCCACCACGGCGGGTGCGAGCGCCTCCATCGCCACGGCAGAGACGGCCGGCGTGCGCAGCGACGTGACCGCGGACCCGTCGATGAGCACCGACGGGGTCAGCGTCTCGGTGTCCATCAGCACGTAGACGGCCTGGATGCGCTCGAGGTCACGAGCGGGGTTGCCGGGCGCGACGGAGAGCACCTTGACCCCGGCGGCCCGGCGGTTGGCCGACGGCATCACGAGCAGCTGCCCGTCGCCCGCCGGCACCGCCTGGCGCAGCGGGTCCGCCGAGGGGTCGAGACCGTCGGCAAGGGCCTGGCGCACGAGACGACGGGCGCGGTCCGGCGACAGCGATCGGCGTACCGTGGCGGCGTCGACCCAGCGTGGTTGCGGCATTGCTCGACTCTAGGCTGCACCCGTGGGGCGGCCACCCCGTGGCCGTCGAGCCGTGGTGGCGCGGCCGTCGTTCGCCGGCGCCCTGCAGGGCTGCGTGCGTGCTCCTGGACGCTGGACGTACGCTCGACGGGTCGACCACACCCAGGGCGGCAGCCGTCAACGACGACACGAAGTCAGGACACCATGGCGCTCAGCGTTTTCGACCTCTTCTCGATCGGCATCGGGCCGTCGAGCTCGCACACCGTCGGGCCGATGCGGGCAGCCGCGATGTTCGCCGAGCGACTGCGCGAGGAGGGCGTCCTCGAGCGGGTCTCGCGAGTGCACTCCCAGCTCTTCGGCTCGCTGGGAGCGACCGGCCACGGACACGGCAGCGACAAGGCGGTCCTGCTCGGCCTCACCGGTGAGCGGCCCGAGCTCTGCGACCCCCGGGCCGTCGAGGACCGGCTCGCCGAGATCCGCTCGACTCGCCGGCTCTCGCTGCTGGGCGAGCACGAGATCGACTTCGTCGAGGACGAGGACCTCGTGCTGCACCGCCGCAAGACGCTGCCGGTGCACCCCAACGGCATGACGTTCACCGCCCTCGACGCGTCGGGGGAAACCCTCGCCGAGCGCACCTACTACTCCGTCGGCGGCGGGTTCGTGGTCGGCGGCGACGCCGACGGCGAGACGAAGATCGTCGAGGACTCCACGCCGGTCGCCCACCCGTTCCGCACGGGTGACGAGCTGCTCGCCCACTGCAAGGAGACGGGCAAGTCGATCTCGCGGATCATGCTCGAGAACGAGCTGTCCTGGCGCACCGAGCAGGAGGTGCGCGACGGGCTGCTCGACATCTGGCGCGTCATGAAGGAATGCGTGCGCAACGGCATCGACACCGAGGGCGTCCTGCCCGGTGGCCTGAAGGTGCGTCGTCGGGCGCCCGAGCTCGCCCGGCGACTGCGCCTCGAGGGTGCAAGCGACGACCCCCTGCGCGGGATGGACTGGATCACCCTCTACGCGCTCGCGGTCAACGAGGAGAACGCCTCCGGTGGGCGCGTCGTGACCGCACCGACCAACGGCGCCGCCGGCATCATCCCGGCCGTGCTGCACTACTACGCGAACTTCGTCAACGGCGCCGACCGCGACGGCATCGTGCGCTTCCTGCTGACCGCCGGCGCGATCGGCGTCATCTACAAGGAGACGGCTTCCATCTCGGGCGCCGAGGTCGGGTGCCAGGGTGAGGTCGGCTCGGCCTGCTCGATGGCGGCGGGGGCCATGGCCGCCGTCATGGGCGGCACGCCCGAGCAGGTCGAGAACGCCGCCGAGATCGGCATGGAGCACAACCTCGGACTCACCTGCGACCCCGTCGGGGGCCTGGTCCAGATCCCGTGCATCGAGCGCAACGCCATCGCGTCGGTCAAGGCCATCACCGCCGCCCGCACCGCCCTGCGCGGCGACGGGTCGCACGTCGTCAGCCTCGACAAGGTGATCAAGACGATGCGCGAGACCGGCCGCGACATGAAGGTGAAGTACAAGGAGACGGCGCGCGGCGGCCTCGCCGTCAACGTCATCGAGTGCTGACCGGGCGCTGAGCGGCCCTGACCCATCGCCGATGTGGTCAGGCGGCGCGCTGGCAGACCATGAGCGGGTTGCCGTCTGGGTCCTCGAACTGGACGAAGAAGACGCTGCCGATGTCCTCGATGTCCGAGGTGATGCGCACGTCGAGGCGCCGGAGGTGCTCGATCGTCGCGGCGAGGTCGTCGGTCCACCAGAAGAACCGCGGCGGCCCGTCGGCGGTGAAGTCGGGACGGTTGGCGTCGAGGGCCAGCCTCGGCCCGTCCTGCACCGGGATGTCGAGGATCGTGTCGTCGTGGGAGGTGGCCGCGGGCTCGAAACCCAGCACGGCGGCATACCACTGCGCCGAGCGGGCCAGGTCGCTGACGGGGACGAAGACCTGGCCGATGTGGCGGCGGATCGGGGAGGCGAGCATTCGCAGACCCTAGCCGCGAGGTGGTGCCGTCCGAGGGCGCGGCCCCGAGACCTACAGCGCAGTCTCAGCTCATCGCGACGGTGCGCGCATGCCGCGTCGTCCCACTCGCCGGTCGCGGCGGTGGCCACGCCCGGCGGCACCCCGTCCAGCCGGAAGCCGTCGACCGTCGCCATGCGGCTCAACGTACCGGGACGCCATGCGCCAGACTGGCGCGCGTGGGTCACGTACCGGTCGCCGAGCACCGTGCCGCCGTCGAGCGGCTCCTCGGCGACGGCGTCGTCGAGACGGTCGCGCTCGACCGGCACGCAGCCGGGCGCCGGCTGGCGGCGCAGCTCGTCGCCGTCGACGACCTGCCGCGCTTCGACTCGTCCGCCATGGACGGGTATGCCGTCCGGCCGGCCGGTCCGGACCAGCGCACCTACGAGGTGGTCGGCGACGTGCCGGCGGGGTCGGCGCCCGGTTTCGAGCTGGCCGAGGGCCAGGCGGCACGGGTGATGACCGGCGCCCGGGTGCCGGTGGGCACCGTCGCGGTCGTCCCTGTCGAGCGCACGGACGCGGCTCCCACCGGTCCAGCACCGGGCACGGTCACCATCGACGCGGCACCCGCCGACGGGCAGCACGTCCGGCTTCGCGGCGAGGACGTGTTCGCCGGGTCGGTCCTTGCCGCAACGGGATCCGAGGTCACGCCGGCACTCATCGCCCTGGGCCGTTCGGCCGGCTGCACGGCGGTCGACGTGCGGGCGCGCACCCGCGTCGCCGTCGTCGCGACCGGCGCCGAGCTCGTGCGCGCCGAGAGCGACCCGGGGGCCGGCGGCATCCACGAGTCGAACTCCGACATGGTCGCGGCCCTCGCCGAGGGGGCGGGCTGCGCCGTGGTTCGGGTCGAGGTCTGCTCCGACGAGCCCGACGAGCTGCGCGCGCTGCTCGACGCGCTGGACGCGGACCCCGGGGTCGACCTGGTCGTCACCACCGGAGGGGTCAGCGCCGGCGCCTACGAGGTCGTGCGGCAGGTCTGTTCGCCGCTGCCCGGCTTCGCGTTCGTGCACCTCGCGATGCAGCCCGGCGGACCCCAGGGACTCGGCCGCTACGGCTCGACCCCCATGGTCTGCCTGCCCGGCACCCCCGTCGGCGCGTTCGTGGCCTTCCACGTGCTCATGCGCCCGGCGCTCGACCGGCGGCACGGTGCGCCCGCGCGACGGGCCGGCCGGGCGGCCTACACGGGAAGGACCCGACGCACCCGCACCGGCCGCGTCCAGTTCGTCACGAGCGTGCTCGCCCCGGACGGCACCGTCAGAGCCCCCGATGCCCGGCACCTCACGGCGCTCGCCGCCGCGAACTGCCTCATCGAGGTGCCCGAGTCGGTCGACCAGCTCATCAGCGGCGACGACGTCGTCGTCCACCACCTGTGACCGGACCACCCTCCAACCGCCTCTAGGCTGTCGGGCGTGAGCGCGACCCTGGTGGCCAAGGACCTCGCCGGGGGCCATGCCCACCGGACCCTCTTCGAGCACCTCGACCTCACCGTCGCGCCGGGTGACGTCGTCGGCGTCGTCGGAGCCAACGGTGCCGGCAAGTCGACCCTGCTGCGCCTGCTCTCGGGGGAGGACCAGCCGCTGGCAGGCTCGGTGACCACGGCGCCCTCGGACGCGTTCGTCGGCTGGCTGCCCCAGGAGCACGAGCGCGTGCCCGGCGAGACGGTGGCCGCGCACATCGCCCGGCGCACCGGAGCGACCGCCGCGACCGAGGCGATGGAGGCCGCCGCCCACGGCCTCGGCGGCGACGACCCGAAGGCCGACGACGCGTACGCCGTCGCCCTCGACCACTGGCTCGCGAGCGGGGCGCCCGACCTCGACGAGCGCATCCCCCCGATGCTCGCCGAGCTGGGACTCGACGTCGGCCCCGACGCCCTCATGACCTCGCTCAGCGGCGGCCAGGCCGCACGCGCGGCACTCGCCGCCCTGCTGCTGAGCCGCTTCGACCTCGTGCTGCTCGACGAGCCGACCAACGACCTCGACCTCGCCGGCCTCGAGCGCCTCGAGGCCTTCGTCGACGGCCAGCGCGGCGGCGTCGTGCTCGTCTCGCACGACCGCGAGTTCCTCGCCCGCTGCGTCACCCGCATCGTCGAGCTCGACCTCGCCCAGAACTCCGTGTCGGTCCACGACGGCGGCTACGAGTCCTACCTCGACGAGCGGGAGGTCGCGCGCCGGCACGCGCGCGAGGCGTACGAGGCGTATGCCGGCACGAAGGCCGACCTCGAGGCGCGCGCCCGCACGCAGCGGGAGTGGTCGTCCAAGGGCGTGCGCAACGCGATGAAGAAGAGCCCCGACAACGACAAGAACCGACGCGCGGCCAGCATCGACTCGGCCGAGAAGCAGGCGCGGAAGGTGCGTCAGATGGAGTCGCGGATCGCCCGGCTCGACGAGGTCGCCGAGCCGCGCAAGGAGTGGGTGCTCCAGTTCAGCATCGCGGCCGCGCCGCGGTCGAGCACGGTCGTGTCGACCCTGAACGAGGCGACGGTGCACCGGGGCGACTGGACCTTCGGCCCGGCGTCCCTGCAGGTCGAGGCGCGTCGCCGCATCGGCATCACCGGGCCCAACGGGGCCGGCAAGACGACCCTGCTCTCGCTCCTGCTCGGGCGCCTCGGACCCGACGCCGGCAGTGCCTCGCTCGGGGCCTCGGTGGCCATCGGCGAGATCGACCAGGCCCGCACGGGTCTGCGCGAGGACCTGCCCCTCGGCGACGCCTTCGGTGAGGCCGTCCCCGACCTCGCGCCCGCCGACCGCCGTACGCTGCTCGCCAAGTTCGGGCTCAGGGCCGACCAGGTGACCAGCGCGGTCGGCCGCCTGTCACCGGGCGAGCGCACGCGGGCCGCGATGGCGTTGCTGCAGGCCCGCGGCGTCAACCTGCTCGTGCTCGACGAGCCGACCAACCACCTCGACCTGCCGGCCATCGAGCAGCTCGAGGAGGCACTCGAGTCCTATGACGGCGCGCTGCTGCTCGTCTCGCACGACCGGCGGCTGCTCGAGAACGTCCGGCTCGACGAGCGGTGGCACGTCGAGGCCGGCCGGGTCACCCGCCTCTGAGGCTTCGGCGCCGGGGGGTGGATGAGCCGGTCACCACGTGCCGCGGTGCACGACCTCGTCGAAGGGTCGTCGGTCGAGCCGCTGGATGACGGCCAGCGGCTTGTCCGCCGGGTAGCCGACGGAGAGGACGTACGCCAGGAACTTGCCCTCCGGGAAGCCGAGCACGGCCCTGGCCTGCTCCTGGTCGGCCGCCGCCGCGTGGCCGGTGCCCACGCCGAGGTCCGCCGCGGCGACGGTCATCGCGTAGGTGGCCTGCCCGAGGTCGTACTGCACGAGCGCTGCCTGTCGGTCGTCCTCCGGCTGGGGCGCGACGATGGCGATCGCGGCGGCCGCGCCGGCGACGTGTCTCGCGCCCTGCCAGACCTTCGCCAGCTCGACGAGCTGCGCCCGGTCGGTGACGAGCACGAAGTCCCACGGCTGCCAGTTGCTCGCAGACGGGGCGCGTCGCCCGGCCTCGAGGATCCGGTCGAGATCGTGCTCTGGCACCGGCTGGTCGGTGAACTGCCGGACGTTGCGCCGCGCCCTCAGGGCGTCCCAGGTCTCCATCACGTCATCGTGCGCCTGCAGGGCCGCCTCCCGCCACCATCCGAGCATCGGGGGTGAGTCGGCCGCCGCTACGGCAGGTCGGGCCACGCCGCCAGGTCGACGAGGTTGCCGGACGGGTCGGCCAGGGTGAACCAGTGCGGGGCGTGCGAGTCGTCGACGACGCGGCCACCGGCCCGGACCGCCGCCTCGATGCGCCTGGCGACCTCGGCCGCCGACGTGCTGAGGTCGACGTGGATCCGCGCGGGCGCGTCGCGGCCGTCGTTGACCGCCTGGTTCCAGACGCCGGGTCCACGGCCCAACGGGTCGATGATGTCGGCGTCGGCGACCTGGTCGTAGCCCGTCACGGCCTGCCAGAACGGGACCGAGCCCATCCCGCCGTCGATCGCGATCTGGATCGACTGCAGGTGCGAGACGTCGGCGGTGAGGCCGAGCCGCCCGGCGACCTCGGAGACGGAGGCGGCGAGAGCGGCAGCCGCCTCGGGCAGCCCGCCGGCGTCCCACGAGGAGGCAAGGCGCACGGTCACGCCGGCCGCCCTGAGCTCGAGGTCCGGCCCGTAGCCCTCCGGCGACAGCTCCACCACGCGAGCGGCGAACTCGAGCCTGGCCCGGGCGTCGGGGCACGGGTAGTGCGCCAGCGCCCCTTCGAACGTCAGCCGCCACTCGTCGGCGGACGCGACCGCGTAGAACTCGCTCGCCCCGATGACCGTTGTCATCCTGCCTCCCGCGACTCGATCCTGCGCGCCAAACTACCGGCCGACCTCAGGCGGCGAGGGCGAGCGCGAGGGCGCGTTCGAGGGAGCTGTGCGAGCCTGCCGGCCCAGGTCAGCCTGGCGAGTTCGTCGGGTCGGCCACCCACGGCCCGAGCGGTGGGTCCCAGGTGCGCACGACCCGGCGCAGCACGTGTCCGCCGACCCAGTACGGATCCTGGTCGAACGTCGCCGTGAGCTCCTCGATCGACTCCGCCGAGCACACGATCAGCGCGCCGTTGGCCGGCTCCTGGTCGGTCGGCTCGCCCTCACTGACCTCGTCGGTGCCCGGCTGGTACATGCCGGCGACGAGCAGCCCGGGCAGGCCGGTCAGCCACTCGCGGTGCTCGGGCCGGATCTTCAGCATCTCGGTGGTGTCGTCGGGATACGTGTAGTGGACCGCGAAGATCGGCACAGTCGGTTCTCCAGTCGCTCGAGACGTCGGGTGGGTGGCGGGACGAGGCGGCCCCGGGGCCGCCCGCCTGAGGTCAGGTGGTCGTGATACGGTGCCCGCCGGCATACACGTTGAGGCGGGCGCCGCGCACGAAGCCGAGCAGCGTCATGCCGGCGTCTTCGGCGCACTCGACGGCAAGTGACGACGGCGCCGAGACCGCGGCCAGAGCGGGGATGCCGGCCATGATCGCCTTCTGCACCAGCTCGAACGAGACGCGCCCCGAGACCACGAGCACGCACCCGGAGCCGGGCACGCGGCCGTTCTGCAACGCCCAGCCGACGACCTTGTCGACGGCGTTGTGGCGCCCGACGTCCTCTCGCGCGACGAGCAGCTGGCCGTCGGCCGTGAAGAGCCCGGCCGCGTGGAGCCCGCCCGTCTTGTCGAACGACCGCTGCTCGGCGCGCAGCGCGTCGGGCAGGTCGGCGACCACCTTGGCCGCGATCTCGGCCGTGTCGGACCGCACGTCGAACGCCGACTGCGCCCGCAGCTGCTCGATGCTCGCCTTGCCGCACACCCCGCACGAGGAGTTCGTGAAGAAGGCGCGCGTGGCCGAGGCGGAGGGCGCGGCGACACCGGGGGCGAGCGTCACGTCGATGACGTTGTAGGTGTTCTCGTCGAAGCCGCTCTCGCCCGAGACCACGGCCCCCTCGCAGTAGCGGGCGAGCGCGATGTCGTCGGCCGAGCGGATCAGCCCCTCGGCCATCAGGAAACCGTGCACGAGCTCGATGTCGTGGCCGGGCGTGCGCATCGTGACCGTCAGTGGCGTGCCGTTGACGCGCAGCTCGAGCGGCTCCTCGACGGTCAGCGTGTCGGGCCGCGTGCTGGTCGACGGCCTGGCGAGGTCGATCGTCGTGACCTTGCGCCGCACCGTGACCCGTCCCATGGGCCCAGCCTAGATCCCGTGCCAGACTCCGAGGGGTGACGCGCCCCGCTGCCACCGACCCCGTCGTCGTCGTGCTGACCGGCGGGGCCTCGCGACGGATGGGCTCGCACAAGCCGACGCTCGACGTCGCCGGCCGCCCCTTGGTGGCCCGCGTGCTCGACGCCGCCGTCCCGCACGCTGCGCTCGTCGTGGGCCCCGGGCAGGGCGTCCCCGACGGAGTGCCCGTCGTCATGGAACGCGTCCCCGGCGGCGGCCCGGTCTCAGCCATCGCGTATGCCGTCGCGGCCGTTCGCGCGAACGTGACCCGGGTGACCCACCCCGACGCCGTCGTCGTCCTCGCCGCCGACCTGCCCTTCGTCACGCCCGCACACGTCTCGCGCCTCCTCGAGGCGCTGACCTCCGCCGACCTGGCCGTCACCGTCGACACCGACGGTCGCACCAACTGGCTCTGCGCGGCCTGGCGCACCGAGACCCTCACGGCCCGGCTCGCCGAGCTCGGTGACGTCGGCGACGCGTACGGCCGCAGCATGCGCGAGCTGTGCGACGGCATACGCACGGTGCCCGTCGACGACCCCGACGGCGTGGCCACGGACGTCGACACCCCGGCCGACCTGGAGCGCGCCCGGGAGCGGGCCCAGCGCCCCCTCGACTGACGCTCGACGTCTCGTCCGTCCACCCCGTCGGACGTCTCCTCGCAGTCCAGCCAGTACCTCACCCCACCGGACTCTGGGAGGTCGCCCAAGCGGCGCTCTGCGGCGAATCCCACTGCCGCCAAGCGCTTTGCCGGAGTTGGCGGGCATTTGGCAAAGACTTGGCAAGCCCCGTTGACCGCGATTCTCGGCTGCTGCCAACGTCGCGCTCGTTCTCGCCGGAATCTCGGTCCGTGAGATGGGCGGGACTCCCTCCAGGCGGCCATCGAGCCGCATCCTGACAAGGAGTAACAGTGAATCGACTGAAGTCCGGGCTGGCGACCGGAGGGCTGCTCGCCCTCGCTCTCGCCATCTCGCCGGCGATCCCGGCGGGCGCAGCGGCCAGTGCGGGACGCGACAAGGCGCCCGCCCCAGAGTCGCAGAGCCTGAAGGCGACCGAGCAGTCCCGAGCAGCATCGTCCGCGAGCGCCCTCGGCCTCGCCTCCGGCGAGAAGCTCACCGTCAAGTCCGTCATCGCGGACGCTGACGGTGCTACCCACGTCCGCTACGAGCGCACGCTCGACGGGCTGCGCGTGATCGGTGGCGACTTCGTCAGCCACAAGGACTCCTCGGGTGCCGTCAAGAGCGTCACGTGGAACGTCCGCAAGAACGTCACCCCGTCGACGATGACGCCGACCGTCTCCAGGAGCCAGGCCCACCAGGCCGGTCTCGCGGCGTCGAAGGCGAACAAGGAGACCGCCTCTCCCGGTGAGCTCGTCGTCTTCCAGTCGGCCGCCGGCCCCAAGCTGGCCTACGAGGTCATCACCGAGGGCATCAAGGCAGACCAGACCCCGACCCGCCTGCACACGATCGTCGACGCCAGCACGGGCAAGACCCTGACGAGCTGGGACGACATCAAGCACGGCACGGGCAACGGCATCTTCGTCGGCTCCGTCACGCTCGGCACCACCGCCGGCACGACGTACACGATGAAGGACACCCACGGGAACTACACGACCGACCTCAACCAGGCCACGACCGGCACGGGCACGACGTTCACCGACGCCGACGACGTGTGGGGCAACGGCCTGCAGAGCAACCGCCAGTCGGCCGCCGTCGACGCGCACTACGGCGCAGGCAAGACGTACGACTACTACAACACCCAGCTCGGCCGCGCCGGCATCTGGAACAACGGCACCGGCGCCCGCAGCCGCGTCCACTACGGCCAGAACTACGCCAACGCCTTCTGGGACGGCACCCAGATGACCTACGGCGACGGCGCCAACAACGCGGCCCCGCTCGTCGAGCTCGACGTCGCCGGCCACGAGATGAGCCACGGCGTCACCGAGAACACCGCCGGGCTCGCCTACACCGGCGACGCTGGCGGCCTCAACGAGGCGACCTCCGACATCTTCGGCACCGGTGTCGAGTGGTACACCAACAACCCGAACGACGTCCCCGACTACCTCATCGGCGAAGAGATCAACATCAACGGCAACGGCACGCCGCTGCGCTACATGGACAAGCCGAGCAAGGACGGCGGCTCCAAAGACTGCTGGAGCAGCACCCTCGGCGGCCTCGACCCGCACTACTCGTCGGGCCCGCTGAACCACTGGTACTACCTGGCCTCCGAGGGCTCCGGCGCCAAGACCATCAACGGCGTCAGCTACAACAGCCCCACGTGTGACGCCTCGACGGTGACCGGCATCGGCCACCTCAAGGTTGAGAAGATCTGGTACCGCACGCTGTCGACCTACCTCACGTCGACGAGCAACTACGCCGCGGCCCGCACGGGCGTCATCAAGGCGGCCAAGGACCTCTACGGCGCCGGCTCGGCCGAGTGCACGGCGGTCGACAAGGCGATGGGCGCCATCGCCGCCCCGGCCAGCACCGAGACCTGCGGGGGCACGACCCCGCCGCCCACCGGCGGTTCGCTGACCAACGGTGGCTTCGAGTCCGGCCAGACCGGCTGGACCGGTAGCGCCGGCCCGATCACGAACGACACGGGTCGCCCGGCCCGCACGGGTTCGTGGAAGCTCTGGCTCGGTGGCAACGGCACCACGGCCGCCGAGAACGAGTCGCAGACCTTCGCGGTCGCGTCGACGGCCACGGCCCCGACGCTGACGTACTACATCCGCATCGACACGGCCGAGACGTCGACCACGACGGCGTACGACACCGCCACGGTCCAGATCAACGGCGTCACGAAGGCCAGCTTCTCGAACCTGTCGACCCCGAAGGCGTCCTACGTCGCCAAGACGGTCGACCTCACCGCCTACAAGGGCACGAACGTCACGCTGAAGTTCGCCGCGAACGAGGACTCCTCGCTCCAGACGAGCTTCGTCATCGACGACGTCTCGACGAACTTCTGAGCGACGGTCGCCTGACACACCACTGAGGTCGGTGTGCCGCCGGGTCCGCCCGGTGGCACACCGACCTCTGGCGTATGCCGCGCGGGGAGGAGCTCGACCGACTCAGGGGGCGGGCGCGACGACGGGCGGCGTGGGGGTCGTGCAGTGCGTCGCGGCGGGGGCCGAGAGCGTCACGTCGGAGACGAGGTTGCCGACCAGGCCGGCGATCTCGCCGAGCGACGGGTCGCTGAGGTCGATCGCGCGCTCGTGGTCGTCGGTGACCGAGATCGCGATCGGGTCGCTCTCGGGCGCGACGTTGGGGTCGAGCGGCGTGAAGTCGTCGCTCGGCACCTCGGTCGGCGGGAGGCCGAGGCGCAGGGTGGCGAGCAGCGTCACCAGCTGCCGCTGCACGGGTCCGGCCAGGGTGCAGATGCGGCCGTGCACCGACCGGGTCTCGACGTGCAGGCGCCCGTTGGCGTCCAGGACGATGCGGTCGTCGAAGCCGGCGATGCCGCCGGTGCGCCGGAGCACGAGCGGGAAGACGGGGCTGTCGGACGTGGCCGAACCGGGACCTGCAGCACCGAAGCGTGGCTTGGGCGGCGTCGACGACGTCGCCGTCGAGGTGGGCGCCGACCCCCCGGGTGAGGAGTCGGAGTCGGACACGACGACACCGCACCCCCCGGTCAGGAGTGCGGCAATGGCCATCCCCACGTACAGGCCTGTACGCCCCATGGCCACCATGGTGCGCCGTTTGCCGCGACCGTGCACCGAAGACACGGACGATTTCTGGCAACGCTTGGGTGAATGTTTCAAGTGGCGGGCCTCGGGATGCGCGGTAATGCTCGGTGCCAGAGGTGTCGGTCGGCGCTGCCGTCGACACCCCCATCCGCAGTGGCGGCGGCACGTCGATGGACCCATGTCGACGTGTCACGCGCTTCCCGCGGTCACCAGGCATACGAAAGGGACCAACGAGTGATACCCAACTCCACTCCACATCGATCACCGGCACCCCGCCGCGTCCGCCGGTCGCTCGCCTCGCTCGGGGCGGTCGCCGCCGTGGCCGCCGGCATGGCGATGGCGAGCCCGGCAGCACAGGCAGCCGACCCGGCCGCGACGGTCGGCACCGACGCCGGCAGCCGTGAGCGCGCCTTCGAGGCCGCAGCGGCCGAGTTCGGCGTGCCCCGCACCGTGCTCGAGGCCGTGTCGTACGCGCAGACGCGCTGGGACTTCAACCCCGGGCACAGCTCGTCCGGCGGCTACGGGCCCATGCACCTCGTCGACGCCGACCTCGGCTCCGCGGCCGAGGGCAAGGGCCTCGGCGACGCCCCGGCCGCCGAGGCGCCGACCCCCGTCGCCGACACGCTCGGCCGGGCGGCCGGCCTCACCGGACTCGGCGAGGACGCCCTGCGCACCGACGAGCTCGCCAACATCCGCGGTGGCGCTGCGCTGCTCGCCGCCACCCAGCAGCGGCTCGGGCTGCCCACCGGCGCCGGCACCGACTCCGGTGCCTGGTACGCCGCCGTGGCCGACGCGTCCGGCTCGGCGCAGGAGGACGTCGCCGCGGCGTTCGCCGACGACACCTACTCCGTCATCGCCTCCGGTGCCTCGCGCCGCACGGTCGACGGCAAGGACGTGTCGCTCGCACCCTCAACCACGTCCCCCGAGAAGGGCCAGATCGGCCGGCTCGGCCTGACGAAGAAGGCGATCAGCTCGCAGACCGACTGCCCGCCCGGGCTCGAGTGCGACTGGGTGCCGGCGCCGTACGCCAGGACCGGACCGGGCGCAGGCGACTACGGCAACCACGACCTCGCGTCACGGCCCGCCTCGCCGAAGATCACGAATATCGTCATCCACAACACCGAGGCGAGCTACGACACCACCCTCAAGCTCGTCACCGACCCGGACTACCTCGCCTGGAACTACTCGCTGCGCTCGAGCGACGGTCGCATCGCCCAGCACCTCGAGCCCAAGGACGTCGGCTGGCACGCGGGCAACTGGTACGTCAACAGCCACTCCATCGGCCTCGAGCACGAGGGATTCGCCGCCACCGGCGCCCAGTGGTTCAGCGAGCCGATGTACCGCTCGTCGGCTCGGCTCGTGCGCTACCTCGCCACGAAGTACGACATCCCGCTCGACATGCAGCACATCTTCGGCCACGACCAGATCCCGGGCGTGACCCCCGCCAACGTGGCAGGCATGCACTGGGACCCGGGCCCCTACTGGAACTGGGAGCACTACTTCCAGCTGCTCGGTGCGCCGCTGCAGAGCCACGGCGTCGACGGCGCCCAGGACCTCGTCCGCATCCTGCCCGGCTTCGACCACAACGTGCAGACCCTCACGTCGTGCACGACGGCGGGCCAGCCGTGCGAGCCGCAGGGCACGAACTTCGTCTACCTGCACGCGGCTCCGTCCGAGACCGCACCGCTCGTGGGCGACATCGGACGCAAGCCGAACGGCGCCCCCTCGACGACGTCCGTCTCCGACATCGGCGCCCGCGCCCAGGCCGGTCTGACCTTCGCCGTCGCCGAGCGCCAGGGCGACTGGACCGCCATCTGGTTCAACGGGGTCAAGGGCTGGTTCCACAACCCGGCGAGCGACCCGACGGCCATCGCGGTCGGTGGCCAGTACGTCGTGCCGAAGGCCGGCCTGGCGAAGGTGCCGGTCTACGGGCGGGCCTACCCCGAGGCGTCGGCCTACCCTGCCGGCATCCCGGTGCAGGCGCTCGCGCCGCTGCAGTACGCGTTCACCGCCGGGCAGCGGTACGCCGTCGGTGACCTCACGGTCCCGACGAACTACTACCGCGCGACGACCTTCTCGACGCAGACCCCGAACGACCACGTCGACGTCGTCGGGCAGGACCGCTACTACCAGGTCTCCCTCGGTCACCGGTTCGCCTTCGTGCGCGCCGCCGACGTGGACGTCGTGACGGCCGAGTAACGCACCACCCCGTCGAAGGAGCAGCTCGTCCCCTGCGGGCGAGCTGCTCTTCGACTGCCCGGCGGTGCCGTCAGCACCGTCAGCGGAGGTCGTACGCCTTGAGGAAGCTGATGATGAACGGCGCCGACCCGGTCACGCCGTTGTCGCCGACCTCGTTGTAGGCGGCGATGGCGATGTCGCCGCGTCCGGCGACCATCCACGTGTGGGTGTCGGGCGGGTTCTTCGTGCCGAACTCGGCCGTGCCGGTCTTGGCGTACTCCACGCCGAGCGGCTTGAGCACCTTGCCCGAGCCCTCGTCGACGACGGCGCGCAGCTCCTGGCGCAGCACGCCGGCCTCGGTGGGGTCGAGCGGCGTGGCGGGATTGGCGAGGGCCGGAGCCCCGGCGACGAGCTGCGGGCGCAGCGTCTGGCCCTTCATCACCGAGGCGAGGACGACAGCCATGGTGAGCGGGGAGGCCTCGACGCGGCCCTGCCCGATGAACGACGCGGCGTGCTCGACGGCGTCGTCGGTCGGCGGCACCGAGCCGAGGAACCCGGTGAACGGCAGGTCGAGCTTGTCGCCCATGCCGAGCGACTGCGCGGCCGCGATGAGGTCGTCCTGGCTGACCTTCTCGTGCTGGCTGATGAAGGCCGTGTTGCACGAGAAGGCGAGGGCGGTCTGCATCGGGATGTCGCCGAGCTTGTCCTTGGGGTAGGTCGTGTAGTTGCTGAACCGGCGGCCGTTGACGGTGAGGGACTCGGTGCAGGGCAGCGTGGTGTCGGCCGTGGCGCCCTTGCGGACGTTGGCGAGCGAGCTGGCGATCTTGAAGGTCGAGCCGGGCGCCACCTTGCCGGCCAGGGCGAGGGTCGAGCCGTTGGCCGCGGGACCGACGGCGGCCGCCAGGATCTCGCCCGTCGAGACCCGCAAGGCCACGAGGGCGGTCGGGTGCGCGGTCTGCTTCGCCAGGGTGGCCTCGGCGGCCGACTGCGCCTTCGGGTCGAGCGTGATCGTCAGCGGTTGCCCCTCGGTCGACTGCTCGGCGAAGAGCTCGCGCTTGTCGAGCACGCTCCCGTCGGCGCCGCGCTTGACGGCCTGCACGGCGAGGCCGGGCGTGCCTCGCAGCTGCTCGTCGTAGCGGAACTCCAGCCCGTTGGTGCCGACGCTGTCGCCGGCCTCGAGGATGCCCTTGGACGCCTTGACCTGCTCGGCCGTGGCCTCGCCGACCGAGCCGAGGATCGGTGCCGCGAAGCCGCGGCTGGGCCCGAGCACCTTCATCGCGGGCACCGTGAGGGCGCCCTTGACCTTGGCGATCGCGGCGCCGTTCTTCTCGATGACCGGGTCGGTCTCGCGCAGTGTCAGCGCCTCGACGAACGCCCTGGCGCCAGCGGCACCGACCTTCGCGGCATACCTCGTCGGGTCGATGCCGAGCAGGGCCGCCAGTCGGCGGGCGGAGGCGGCAGCCTCTCCGCCCGCCACCTTCGTCTTGTCGATGCCGACGACCGCGACCTCGCGCTCGGTCATGATCTTGCCGCCCGTGGGGTCGACGATGTCGGCCCGTCGCGGCCACTTGCGCGCGATGGTGAGGGTCTCGTCGGAGGCCAGCTGCGGCGCCACGAGGGCCGGGTTCCACGACACCTGCCAGGCGCCGTCGACGAGCGTCATCGCGGCCTTCGACTCGTAGGTCCAGTCGGGCCCGGTCCTGGAGACGTCCCACCGGGTGAAGAGCGTGGCCGTCGCCTTCTCGGAGCCCTCGGCGTGGCTCAGCTCGCTGAGCGACACCGTGGGCCGCAGCGCGTCGAGGCCCTTGTAGGCGGCCTTGACGAACGCCCCAGCCTTGGCGCCGGTCGTCCCCTTGAGGGGGACGTTCGCGAAGTCGCCGCTGGTGAGGGCGGCGGCGAGGGCGCGCGCGGCGTCGTTCGGCTCGGGCGGCGAGTCGAACATCGAGCAGCCGGCTCCGAGCGCCGCGACGAGCGCTCCGGACAGCGCCGTCGCGACGAAGGAGCGGCGGCGTGATCCGGTGAATGGGCCGGTGTGTGATCCGGTGCGTGGACCGGTGTGTGAGCCGGTGCGGGGTCCCCGAGGCATGCGTCGAGGGTACGTGGCCCAGCCGACGGCGCCCGTCATCGCGCGGTTGCGTCGACCCGCCCGTCGTCGCCGGCAGGGACGCGCGGGGCCGTGCGGGCCCGCGCGGCCGCGCTCGCGACGGCCGGCCGTTGCGGGTCGGCCCCGGCGCGGCGTCGCGGGCCGCGGGCCCGCAGCGCTCCGGCACCCAGCAGCCCGACGACCACGGCGACCGCGTACGTCCCCCACGCCTGGTGCTCGGGCTGGATCGCCTGGAGGAAGACGTCGCGGCTGGCCTCGACGTGGTCGCGCAGACCGGTCGGCAGGCCCGACCGGGGACGCAGGTAGGAGGTGAGGTGGGAGAAGGCGGTCTGCGCAGCGGTGCACACCGCCACGAGGACGAGCACGAGGGGCCAGACGAGGACGCGCGACAGCGAGCCCACCCCGACCGGGGCCAGCGCGAGACCGACGGCGACCGCCGAGACCGTGGGTGTCCACGCGAGCAGCGGGACTGCGCGCTCGGCGCCCATCAGGGCGGCGACGAGCGCGCTCACCCACGAGCCGAGCGCGACGGCGAGGGGCGCGGCGGCCAACGCCCGGAGCACGGGCCGGCCGAGCACCACGAGAAGGCCGAGCAGCAGGCCGACGACCGTGCCTGCGACTGCCACGGCGAGCACCCCGAGCAGCACGCGGTCGTCGCGGTCGAAGTCGCTGCCGAGCTGGCGGGTGGCGCCGGCGGACTGGGCGACGGCGTAGGCCGCGGCGACCACCGTGCCGAGTGCGGCAACCCCCGCGCGGGCGGCGATGCGGCCGCGGCGTGGTCGCAGCCACAGGGTCGTGACGGCGGCGGCGAGCCCTCCGACGAGCGTCACGACGAGCAGCAGCCCCATCCGTGCCGCCGTGAACGGCAGCAGGCTGAGGTAGCCGCTGCTCACCGACCCGGTCGCGATGTCGGCGGTCCAGTCGCGCGGCGAGCGCGCCCCCAGCCCGTCGACGACCCACGGCAGCGCCCCGACCACCCACCAGCCGACGGCCGCGAGGGGCAGCACGGGCCAGAGGAGCTCGCGGGCGGGCCGTCGGTGTGCCTCACTGCCGAAGCTGACGCCGGTGTCCACGCGCAGATCCCAGCACGTCCGCCTGACATGCGCCAATCGCCGGGTTGGTCCGGGAGCGGTGGGCTAGCGCTCGGGCCTCCACAGCTGCACCGAGGCCACCGGCTCGAAGCCGGCCCCCAGGAACGCACGGAGTGCTCGGGCGTTGCCCGGGGCGCACGCGGCGACGACGACCGCGCCCTCGTCGACGAGGGTCAGGGCGTCGCGCACGACGTCGGTGCCGACGTGGTGCTTGGCCGGGTCGGTCTCGACGCCGACCTCGAGCATGCCGCCCAGCCCCGTCGAGAGCGTCACGAGCGTGCGGTCGTCGGGGGCGGCGTACCCGAAGGTCGCGACCTCGCTGCGCACCGACGTCGCGTGCTCGGCGCGCGGGTGGTTGCGAAGGTCGCTGCGCGGCACGAGGGCCGGCTCGCCGCCGAGACCGCGGGCGACGAGGACGATGTCGAGGGCGTCGATCCAGCCGTCGCCGGCCAGCCGCGACACGAGCCGCGGGTTGCTCGCACCGCCGAAGCCGTCGGGGCCGAGCGAGCCGAGCGTGCCGTCGGACACGTCGTCGTCGACGGCGAGGTACGCGTGTCCGGTGAAGGCGACCACGCCCTCGACGCCGTCGCGCCACGGAGCGACCCGCTGCCACCCGCCGTCGACGGCGGGGAAGTCGCCGCCGGAGGCCTTGCTGAGGACTTCCGCGATGGGGTGCACGTCGTCCATCAAACCCGCCGCGTGCGGGCGCCGCTCCCCGGGGTCCACCTGTTGGCACACGACGTCGTATGCCGTCGTGTGCACTCGCCGCGCCCTGCGGCGTTGCCCTGCCGTATGCCGTCAGGCCGCCGCGACGCTGCCGCGTCGCCACGTGCGCCGGGTAGGTTGTGGCCATGTCACGACCGCACGCGGCCGCCATCATCGAGGACACCGTCCACGAGCAGGTCGAGCGCGTGCTGCGCGGCCGCGGGTGGGGCAACCGGGTCATCACCCACGTGGGCTACGGCTCGTCGTCGTTCGTCCGCGTCTTCGCCCGGGTCCTGCTGGGGCGCAAGGGTCGTGAAGGCACCGAGGGTCCCGAGAGCCGCCAGGACGCGACCGGTGCGATCAGCCCGGCCCACTACGACCGGGGCTGGCGGGCGTTCATCACGTCTCCCGCGACCGGCGTGCCGGTCAAGGTCACCGTCGGCGACCGCGAGGTCTTCGGCCGGTCCGACCGTGGTGGCCACGTCGACATCGTCGCCCGCGACCACGGCCTCCCGCCGGGCTGGCAGCAGGCGGTCGTCGAGGTGCAGGGGGCCCAGCCGGTCGCCGCCGACGTCTTCATCGTGGCCGACGACGTGCGCTTCGGCCTCGTCAGCGACATCGACGACACCGTCATCACCACGATGCTGCCGCGCCCGTTGATCGCCGCCTTCAACACCTTCGTGAGGCGTGGCAAGGCCAGGCACGCGGTGTCGGGGATGGCGCCGATGTACCGCCGCATCCTCTCGGCCCACCCGGGCGCGCCCATCGTCTACGTCTCGACAGGCGCCTGGAACACGGCGGCGACGCTCAACCGCTTCCTCGTCGAGAACGGCTTCCCGCTCGGGCCGCTGCTGCTCACCGACTGGGGGCCCACCAACACCGGCTGGTTCCGCAGCGGCCAGGACCACAAGCGCACGTGCCTGCACCGGCTGGCCCGCGACTTCCCCGACATCCGGTGGCTGCTCGTCGGCGACGACGGCCAGCACGACCCGCAGCTGTACGCCGAGTTCGCCGAGGCACGGCCCGACCGGGTCGACGCCATCTGCATCCGGCACCTGTCGCCGGCCGAGCAGGTGCTGAGCAAGCCGATGAAGATCGACGCGCCGGTGCGCACCATGGGGCCGGTCAGCGTGTCGACGTTCTCGGCGCCCGACGGGCACCAGCTGCTGCGCGCCCTCGACGAGCACGGACGCGTCGGCCCCCCGGTCGCCGCCGACGAGCAGCCCTCGCGACCCCTGCGACAGCCGACCCGCTGACGCTGCTGGATGGCAGACTGGCGCCATGCCTGAGCTGCCCGAGGTGCAGGCGCTCGTCGACTTCCTCGCCGAGCGCACCGCCGGGCTCGCCATCACGAAGGTCGAGCTCGCGTCGTTCAGCGTCCTGAAGACGTTCACCCCGCCCCCGCAGGCACTCGAAGGCGTGCCCGTCGACGGCGTCCACCGGCACGGCAAGTTCCTCGACATCGACGCCGACGGCACGCACCTCGTCTTCCATCTCGCGCGGGCCGGCTGGCTGCGCTGGTCCGACCAGCTGCCGACGACGGTGCTGCGGCCCGGCAAGTCGCCGATCGCTCTGCGGGTCAGGCTTTCCGACGGCTCAGGCTTCGACCTGACCGAGGCGGGAACGAAGAAGTCGCTCGCCGCCTACATCGTCAAGGACCCGGCCGAGGTGCCGGGCATCGCCCGCCTCGGGCCCGACCCGCTGCGCGACGACTTCACGATCGAGCGGTTCCGCTCGATGCTCGACGGCCGGCGCACCCAGATCAAGGGTCTGCTGCGCGACCAGGAGTTCATCGCGGGCGTGGGCAACGCCTACTCCGACGAGATCCTCCACGTGGCGAAGATCAGCCCGTTCGCCATCGCCGGCACGCTCGCCCCCGAGGTCGTCGACCGGCTGTATGCCGCGCTGCGCGAAACGCTCACCCACGCCGTCACGACCGCCTCGGGCAAGCCGGCCAAGGAGCTCAAGGACGCCAAGCGTGCGGGCATGCGCGTGCACGCCCGCACGGGCGAGACGTGCCCCGAGTGCGGCGACGTCGTGCGCGAGGTGTCGTTCGCCGACACCTCGCTGCAGTACTGCGCCACCTGCCAGACGGGCGGCAAGCCCCTCGCCGACCGCCGCCTGTCGAAGCTGCTGAAGTAGCCCGTTCAACGAGTTCGTCCGGAATGCAACGCTTCTGGTGACGTGGTTGTCTTCACGGTCATGAAGCCAACGCAGGCCATCACGCCCACGCCGCGAGACCTCCCGCACGCGCCGCTCCACCCGCGCCGCTGCACGGCACGGCTCGCGATGCTCGCCCTCGGCACCGTGCTCGTGACCGGGGCCTGCGGGCAGGCCTCTCCGTCCGGCAGCAGGGCCACGCCGGCCGGTCACGGCGGCACGGCGAGCCCGGCCGCCACGGCGAGCACCTCGCCCGCTGCCGGCCACTCGTCGAGCAGCGGTGGGCCGGCGAGGCAGACCGTGACGGTCGGGGGCGTCCGCCTCGAGGCCGAGATGGCGCCGGCCGGGGCCGGCATCGCCGCGAGCTCGGGTCTGCTCGTCGAGTACTCCGTGACCAACACCGGTTCGAAGCCCGTCGTCGCCCTCGACGTCGTGCCCGACGACCTCGGCAGCGCTACCGTGCCCAAGGACGTCGACCCGCAGCACGCCTGGGTGTACGCCGAGTCGGGAGTGCTGCGCATCAGCAAGCAGGGCTTCGCGACGGCGCCGAACGTCCGCTTCGCCGCCGCTCCCGTGATGGGCGGCCACACCATCGCCCCCGGGGCCACGATCACCGGCAGGGCGTATGCCGCGATGCCGCCGAAGCTCGACGTGCCGGGTGAGTCGTTCGTGGCCCCTCACGCCCTCGTCGACCCCGCGCTGAAGCAGTGGCAGCTGTGCATCCAGGTCGACGACCACGCTCGGGGCAGGCCGTCCGCCGTGGGCGGCGGCGTGGTCGAAGTGGCCTCGACGGCGCCCCGGGGTGACCAGCTCGCGTGCACCGCCCCGGCGACTGTCCCCGTCTCCTGAGCAGCGCTTCAGGTGGTCAGACCCGCCTCCAGCTGAGCGACGGCGCGGCGGCTGCTCGCGAGGTGGTCGCGGAACTCGGCCGCCGCGCGGCCGGCGTCGCGTGACCGGAGCGCGGCGACGATCGAGCGGTGCTCCTCGATGATCTCGGCCGGCGCGGCGTGCTGGTTGAGCAACCAGGCCATCCGGCCGGCGACCGGCTCGATGATCGAGGTGAGGACCCGGCTGTCGGCGAGGTCGACGAGGACGGCGTGGAAGTCGGCGTTGCAGCGCACCGCCTCGCCCTGACGTCCTGCGGCCAGGTGCTGCTCGGCGGTCACGACGAGGTCGTCGAGGCGCGCCAGCCCGTCGTCGTCGAGAACGTCGACGAGCCGCTGCGACAGCACGGTCTCGAGGGCCTCGCGCACCGCGAACAGCATGGCGACGTCGTCGGGGTCGAGGCGTCGCACGACCATGCCGCGCGTGGCGCGCTCCTCGAGGAACCCCTCGCGCTCGAGCGTGCGCAGCGCCTCGCGCACGGGCACCCGCGAGACGCCCAGCTGCTCGGCCACCTGGCGCTCGACGACGCGCGTGCCCGGCGCGAGGTCGCCCGTCACGATGCGCTCGCGCAGCGCCTGGGTGACCGAGCCGCGCAGCGAGACGGCCTGGTCCGCATGTTCCTCGCGGGTAGGCATTGACGCTCCTCTCGGTTTTGGTATACCAAATTGGTATACCAATTGTGCTCACCGACGAGCGTATCCCCCGGAGGTCCCCCATGTGCCTGCACGACCACGACGCCGCCACGACCACGCCGCCCTCGGGCCTCTCCCGTCGGGGCGTGCTCGGCAGCGCAGCGCTCCTCGCCGGCATGACCGCCGCGGGAGTCGCCGCCGCAGCGCCGGCCGACGCCGCCGGCAGAAGCGCAGGCGCCGGCGCCGGCGGCCGCGTCGGCTCGCTGCGCCCGACCACGCCCGCTCCGCTCGTCGTCGAGGGCGGCTCCGTCGTGGACCCCCTGACCGGGCACGTCGTCGACGACGGCGTCGTCGTCCTGCGCGACGGCAAGGTGCTCGCCGTGGGCACGCGCGACGCCACCCGTCGTGCGGTGGCCGAGGTCGGCAGCGCCGCGCGCCGGGTCGACGCGTCGGGCCGCTGGGTCGTGCCCGGCCTCGTCGACGTGCACGTGCACGCCAACGCCCTCGCCGACGCCCGCGCCCTCGTCCACGCCGGCGCCACCTCGGTCCGCAGCGGCTCGTCGACCTTCTACCAGGACGTCGCGATGCGCTCGCTGCCCGACTGGGCACCCGGCCTCGCCCCGCGCATGCGGGCTGCCGGCATCTTCGTCTCACCCCAGCTCGGAGACTCGGCGCTCGCCGACCCCGACCTCGCGCCCATGGCGGCGCTGCCCGGCGGCGTGACCTCGACGGCCGACATCTCCCACGTCACGAAGGTCAACGTCGCACGCGGGGTCGACGTCGTGAAGACCCGCGCCAACCCGCGCGCCGGTCTCGCCGACCAGGACCCGACCGAGCTCGTCTACGACCGCGAGCAGCTCTCGGCCGTCGTGCGTGCCGCGAGCGGGCGGCCCGTCCTCTGCCACGCGTACAGCGAGGAGGGCATCGACGGCGCGGTGCGCGCAGGCGTGCACAGCATCGAGCACGGTGTCTTCGTCGGCGACGCGACGATCTCCGAGATGGCCCGGCGCGGCACCCACTTCACGCCCACGCTGGCCGCGATCACCGGGATGATCGGCTCGAGCAATCCCGTGCTCGACGCCCGCGGCCGGGCCTACACGCCGGTGCTGCAGGCCGCGGTGCGCGAGGCCCACGAGCGCGGCGTCACCATCGTCGCCGGCACCGACTCCTTCGGCACCGACGTCGACCCCATCGGCTCCGAGGTGCGACTGCTCATCGAGGCGGGCCTCAGCCACCTCGAGGCGCTCCGCGCCGCGACGACGTATGCCGCCCGCCTCCTCGGCTGGTCACGGCAGGCCGGGCGACTGGTGCCGGGTGCCTTCGCCGACGTCGTGGTCGTCGACGCGAACCCGCTGGAGGTCGCCGACGCCCTGGAACGCGTGCGCGTCGTCATCGCCCAGGGCGCGGTCGTTCGAGACGCCTGAGCCCGCGCGCAGGGTGGGAGGTCAGAAGTGCGACATGTGGCCGCCGCTCAGGGCCCCGAGGCAGCTGAACAGCAGGAGCGCCCCGGGCCAGATGGCGGCCGCGATGAGGCACCACGTCTTCGCCGCGCGTGAGGCCTTCTGGGCGCCGGCCCAGTCGCCCTGGGCCCAGCGCGGTCTGACCTGCAGCGACTTGACGATCGCCACGACACCGAGGGGCATGAAGCAGACGATCGTGCACACCACCGCCCACCCGAAGTAGGTGGCCGGCGGAGGTCCGACGCGCGGTGTGCCGGGCCACCCGGGAAGGCGGGTGACGGCATACGGAAGCGGTGGCGCAGGGGGCACCCTCGGCGGGACGGGGTCGGTGCGCGGAGGTGGACCGCTCGCCTGCGGGAGCGGCCGTGGAGGGCTCGAGGGTGTCGTCGGGCTCGTCGGGCTCGTCGGGCTCGTCGGTTGGTCGAGCTGGGGCAGCCAGGCGGACCAGCTGTCGTGGGTGGGGTCGACGCCGTCGGTGCCGTCCGGGTCGTCGTCCCGGTCGCGGTCGTGCTGGTTCATCAGAGGATGTTCGGCTCGCCGTCGGCCGAGAGCTGCTTGCCCGCCCGCTGCCACTCGAGCATGCCGCCCTCGACGTTCGCGACGTCGTAGCCCTGGTGCACGAGCCACTGCACGGCGCGGGCGGAGCGGCCGCCCATGCGGCAGACGATGGCGACCGTGTCGTCGGTCTCGGGCAGCTCGTCGAGACGGCTGGGCAGCTCGCCGAGGGGGATGTGGATGGCGTTGGGGGCGTGGCCCGCGGCCCACTCGTCGTCCTCGCGGACATCGACGAGGACGGCGTCGTCGGGCAGCGCGGTCACGGTGGTCGTGGGAATGCTCATGCCCTCATCGTGACACGGCCGCGCGGGTGGGTCATGACCTCCGCGACGCGAGGGTGTTGAGCACGGCGGCAGCCTCGGCTGCGTCGTCGACGGTGACGACGACGCGAGGCTCGCCGGACCCGTTCGACGACGAGGGCCTCGCCCGACCGGGTGACGAAGCCGCGGCTGCCGTCCCGGCCGATGCGCCAGCCGTAGCCGCCGAACTCGCGCAGCGGCGACACGGTGCCGGTGCGGGCCTCGGCGACCCGCTCGAGCGGCACACGGCTCCACGTGACGAAGAGGCTCGTGACCCGCAACCCGTCGGCGTCGACGACGACCCGCGCCGAGCCGGTGAGCACGAGGAGGGCGACGATCGCCGCTGCGAGCAGGAGCAGCCACGGCGTGCCGAGGACGGCGACGACGACCAGCGGCGTGATCGCGACCAGCACGATGAGCAGGATGCCGACGTCGGGCAGGGCTGCGTGGCCCGTCCAGGCGACGCGGGTCGTGTCGGGCACGTCGAGGCGGACCGCGTCGGCGGGCACGTGGCGCGTGGCGCCGCCGAGGGCGGGAGGCCGCAGGCGCCCCCAGCGCCAGAGCGCGACTCCCACGACACCGGCGAGGACGAGTGTCGGCACGAGCCAGCTCGTCGGGAAGGCGTGGGCGACCTCGCCGGGCCGTTGCGACGTGAGGCCGCCGAAGAGCAGGCCGCCCAGGAAGGCGGCCACTGCTCCGCCGACACCGGCGATCGGCCCGCGGGCGCTGCGGTGCCAGGCCGCGCCGATCGCGACGAAGAGGAGGGGGAGCGCGGCCGTCATGACGGCAGCGGTGACGACGGCCTCGGTGAGCGAGGAGAACCGGTCGGGGCGGCCGTCGGCTGCCCAGTGCACGGCGACGCGCTCGGGCACGCGGTCGCGGACGGCATACGTGAGCAGGAGCCCGGCGCCGGCGAGCACCGGCCCGACGACGGCGCTCGCGGCGAGGGCGTGCGTCGGGCGCCGGTCGGCGGCGGCGCTGGTGGTGGCTGGCGTGGTCATCGCTGGAACTCGCTCTCGATGAGTCGGGTGAGGTCGGTGGGTGTGGCGCCGGTGAGGCGGGCCTCGGCGACGAGGTCGGCCACCAGGGAACGCAGGCGCGCATCGCTCGCCGGGTCGGCGGCCGTGACGACGGCGCCACGCCCGCGGCGCAGGTCGATCAGGCCCTCGTCGCGCAGCGACTGGTACGCACGGAGGACGGTGTGGAGGTTGACGTCGAGCACCCCGGCGACCTCCTTGGCCGACGGCAGCCGGTCGCCGCGCCCGAGGCGCCGGGCAACCATCTCGCGGCGCACGCACGCCGCGACCTGGACGTGGAGCGGCGTGCTCGAGGTCGGGTCCACCTGCCACAACATAGTTTGATTATGACTATAACTATGCCATGTTTGCAAACCACTAGGGTGGGCGGGTGAAGATCCTGTCGATCCAGTCCCACGTCGCCTACGGCCACGCCGGCAACTCGGCCGCGGTCTTCCCGCTCCAGCGGCTGGGCCACGAGGTCTACCCCGTGCTGACCGTGACCTTCAGCAACCACACCGGCTACGGCTCGACCCGCGGTCCGCTCATCGCCCCGGCGGACGTCGCGGCCGTCATCGACGGCGTCGAGGAGCGGGGCGCGTTCCCGACCGTCGACGCGGTGCTCTCGGGCTACCAGGGCGCCGAGTCGGTCGGCGAGGTCGTGCTCGACGCCGTCGCCCGCGTCAAGGAGGCCAACCGGGCCGCCGTCTACTGCTGCGACCCGGTCATGGGTGACGTCGGGCGCGGCTTCTTCGTGCGCGAGGGCATCCCCGAGTACATGCGCGACCACGTCGTGCCCCGGGCCGACATCGTCACGCCGAACCAGTTCGAGCTCGAGTTCCTCGTCGGGCGCGAGGTGAGGTCGCAGGCCGACCTCGTCGCGGCGGCGCGCGAGCTCGTCGGCCGTGGGCCTCGGGTCGTCCTCGTCACCTCGGCCCTGACGTCCGACACCCCGGAAGGCTCGATCCAGATGGCGTGCGTCACGGGCGACGACGCGTGGCTCGTGACCACGCCGTTGCTGCCGATGACGGTGCGCGGTGGCGGCGACGTGACGGCGGCGGTCTTCCTGGCGCACTTCCTGACCGACGGCCCCGAGGCGGCCCTGCGCCGCACTGCGGCCACCATGTATGCCGTGCTCGAGCGCACGCACGCGAGCGGCTCCGACGAGATGCTGCTCGTCGCCGAGCAGGACGCGATCGCGTCTCCCGACGAAGTCTTCGAAATTGTGTCGATCAGTTGACCGCTGCGCCCCGGTGGGCGTTATAGTCGCAACGCGCCGTTCCGCATGACCACCCCTGACCGTGCGGAACGGCGCTTTTTCATGCCGGAATTCGATGGAATCCGAATCAAGTCACTTCGGATCCCGGCGAGATGGTGGCTGGGCGACCAGCGTCACGACGCGCCGATGCCGCTCTCTGTGAATGTCTCGGATAGTGGGTAGAGAGGCGTATAGCCTCCGATCGTGGACCCGATCACGAACCCGTACGCCCCGGGCGCGGGCCAGCGCCCGCCCGAGCTCGCCGGTCGCGACGAGCAGCTGCGCACCTTCGACGTCGTGCTCGAGCGCATCGCACGCGGCAGGTCCGAGCGGTCCATCGTGCTGACCGGCCTGCGCGGCGTCGGCAAGACGGTGCTGCTCAACGCGCTCCGGTCTTCGGCCGTGCGTGCCGACTGGGGCACGGGCAAGTTCGAGGCGCGGCCCGACCAGCGCCTGCGCCGGCCGCTCGCCGCCGCGGCCCACCAGGCGGTGCGCGAGCTCGGGCACCCACGCAGCGACGAGGTCGACCAGGTGCTCGGCATCATCAAGGCCTTCGCGCTGCGCGAGGCGCCCAGCGGGGCCAGGCTGCGCGACCGGTGGCAGCCCGGCATCGACGTGCCGGCCGTGTCGGGCCGCGCCGACTCCGGCGACATCGAGATCGACCTCGTCGAGCTCTTCACCGACATCGGCGGCCTCGCGGCCGACGTCGGCAAGGGCGTCGCCTTCTTCATCGACGAGATGCAGGACCTCGACCCGGAGGACGTGTCGGCCCTCTGCGCGGCCTGCCACGAGATCTCGCAGTCGGGCCTGCCGGTCATCGTCGTCGGCGCGGGCCTGCCCCACCTGCCCGCCGTGCTGTCGGCGTCGAAGTCCTACTCCGAGAGGCTCTTCCGCTACTCACGCATCGACCGCCTGCCTCGCGATGCCGCTGACCACGCCCTCGTCGGCCCGGCCTCCGAGGAGGGCTGCGACTTCACGCCCGAGGCCCTCGACGAGATGTACGCCGTCACGGCCGGTTACCCCTACTTCATCCAGGCGTACGGCAAGGTCGTGTGGGACGTCGCGCCCTCGTCGCCGGTCACCGCCCAGGACATCCGGGTCGCCGTGCCCGAGGCCGAGTCCGAGCTGGCCGTGGGCTTCTTCGGCTCACGCTTCGAGCGGGCCACGCCTGCCGAGCGCGAGTACCTCCGCGCCATGGCCGACGCGGCCCTCGTGAACCCGCTTGGGGGGCAGGGGGATTCGCGAGCCGACGCCGGCGTCGAAGGTGGCCACGCGGCATACGGCCGTGACGGCCTGCAGGAGCGCGAAGCCGTGCCGACCTCGGCCGTCGCCGACGTGCTCGGCCGCAAGCCGCAGTCGCTCTCGCCGGCCCGTGACGCCCTCATCAAGAAGGGCCTCATCTACTCCGGCGAGCGCGGCCTCATCGCGTTCACCGTGCCCCACTTCGGGCGCTACCTGCGCACCCAGTCCTGAGCGAAGGAGCTGTAACTCGATGCAGATGAAGCTGGAACTGATCCCGCTGCCGGTCTCGGACGTCGACCGGGCCATCGACTTCTACGAGGGGAGGCTCGGGTTCACCAAGGACGTGGACGTGCGTCCCGCCGAAGGGATCCGGGTCGTGCAGCTGACGCCGGAGGGCTCGGGCTGCTCCGTCGGGTTCGGCACGGGCCTGGACGTGTACGCCGGTGAGCCCGGGAGCGTCCGGGGCCTGCACCTCGTCGTGGACGACCTCGACGCGGCCCGCGCCGAGCTCGTGCGGCGCGGCGTCGAGGTCGGCGACATCCACGACTTCGGGGGCGGCGTACGGGGTGCGGAGTTCTCCGACCCCGACGGCAACGGGTTCGAGCTGCAGGAGATGGCCTGGCGCAGAGGGGCGGAGTACTAGCAGCAAGGCGCGGTTCCGCCACGAGTGCGGGTTCGCGTCACGAGTGAGAGGTGCACGGCCCACCGCTGGCGGGGCCGTGCACCTCTGGCGGAAGAGCGCACCCACGGATCGGTGCCGACCGTCGTCGGTGTCAGCCGATGAGCTCCTGGAGCAGCTCGACCGCTCGACGGGCGGCGCTGTTGCCGGCGGGATCCCGCACGACCGCCGCGATGTGCCGCACCGGCGTGGGCGAGGTCAGCGGCAGCACGCGCACCTCGGGCGGGATGATCCGTGCGGCGAGCTGGGGGACGGCGGTGATGCCGACCCCGGCCTTGACGAAGGCGATCGCGGTGATGTGATCCTGGGCCTGCACCGGGAAGCGCGGCTGGAACCCCGCCGACTCGCACGCCGCGGCGAAGATGCGCGAGCACGTCGTGTGCGGAAGGTCGTTGCGGATCCAGGTGTCGCCGGCCAGCTGAGTCAGGTTCACCTCGTCCTCGCCCGCGAGCGGGTGGTCGGCCGGGAGGACCACCACGAAGGGGTCGACGGCGAGCGGCACGCGCCTCGAACCGGCCGGGTCCTGCGCCCCCGGGGTGTCGATGACGATGTCGAGGTCGAGCGTCGCGCCGGCGTACTCCGGGATCTCGGTGAGCACGAGCTCGAGGGTGATGTCGGGCATCTCGGTGGTGAGACGTCGGGCCAGGGTGGGCATCCACTCGGCCCCGGCGGACGCGAAGTAGCCGATCGTCAGCAGTCCGGACCGACCCTCGCGCAGGTCGTCGACCACGCGGTCGAGCCGGCTCAGCTCGCCCATCAGGTCGTTGGTGTTCGCGACGAGGGAGCGCGCCGCCGCGGTCGGGGTCAGGCCGCGGCCCTCGCGCTCGAAGAGCGTCAGGCCGGTCTCCTTCTGCAGCGCCGAGATCTGCTGGCTGATGGCCGAGGGTGTGTAGCCGAGGTTGTCGGCGGCGGCCTGGATCGAGCCGCTCGCCATGACGGAGCGGAACACCCGGATGCGGTGCGTGTCGAGCATGCTCCAATGCTACAGCAGTTCTTAAGAGTGGTGAAGAAAACATCGCTTGTGCTGAATAGTGCAAGGTTGGATCATAGAAGCATGACGACACGCAGCCTCTCCCTCACGTCCCTCACGTCCCTCCGTTCCTTCGCCGCCTCGGCCCGTCGCGGGCACCTCGCCGGCAGCTCGGGCAGCTTCTCGCTCACCGCCGACCGCGACCTCGACCGCGTCGCCGGCGACCTGCTCGCCGTCGCGCACGCCGACCCCGAGCGGCTCTCGGCAGTCCCGGCCGCCGCGCTCGCAACCCCCGTCGACCTCGGCGCCCGTCGGGCCCGCAGCACCTCCGGCACCTCGGCCCCGCGCGCCAGCGCACCCCACGCGCAGGCCAGCTGACCGCGTACGCGAGTCGTCGCGCACGGAGGAACGGCCGGTCGGGCACTCGCCCGACCGGCCGTTCGCTGCGTCCGGCACGTCGAAGGGGCTGATGGGCCCCTCACCGGGACCGATCGGCCGATCGGACCGCCCGGTTTCGCACCGCCGCCCACCGGACGGCATGCTCGAGGCATGCCCGCGCCCGTCGACGTCCTGCTCGCCGTCGCGGGAGTGGCGCTGCTCCTGCTCGCCCTCCGGTCGTCGAAGGTCGAGCCACGGAGATGGCGCAACGGCGTTCTCGTCACCGGATCTCTATGGGCCGCAAGCGCGCTCGCGCTCGACGTGCTGTCGCCGGCCACCCCGGCAGTGGCCGTGCTGGCCCTGCCGTGGCTCGCAGCCGTGGTGCTCGGGCTGCTCTTCGTCGGCGGGGCCGTCTCTGCCGCCGTGCGTGACGGCCGCGGCCTCGCCGGGATGCTCGCGATCGTCCTCGGCGTCGCGATGGTCGCCGCGACCGTCCTCGCGACGGCCGCCGCACTAGCGGGCCACCCGCTGCCCGTGGCCGGCGTGACCGTCCTGCTGCTGCCCGGCTACCCCGGGCTCGCCTTCATCAGCTACCTGCTCTACTGCCTGCTGCAGAGGCGCGCCGACGCCCGACCCGCACCCGTAGCGGTCGTGGTGCTCGGCTCGGGCCTGGTCGACGGCACGGTCCCGACCCTGCTCGCCAACCGGCTCGACGCCGCGATCGAGGTCTGGCGCGCCGAGCGTGGTGCCGGGCGGGCGCCCCTCGTGCTGCCGAGCGGCGGACAGGGCGACGACGAGCCGATGCCCGAGGGCGTGGCCATGGCGGCGTACCTCGTCGCCCGCGGCCTGCCCACGAGCGCCGTCGCCACGGAGGACCGCGCGACGACGACCGAGGAGAACCTGCTGCTCTCGCGCGAGATCCTGCGCTCCCGCAGCCTCGCCGAGGACGGGCACCTTCGAGTCGTGACGAGCAGCTACCACGTCGGCCGGTCGGCCCTCATCACCCGCAGCCTCGGCATCGACGCCGACGTCACCGGCTCACCCGCGGCCTGGCACTTCGTGCCGAGCGCCTTCCTGCGCGAGTTCCTCGCCGCCGTCACTTACCGCCCGCGCACCAACGTGGCCGGCCTTCTCCTGTGGGCCTGCGGGGTCGCGCTGCTCGCGTATGCCGCCTGGCCGAGCTGAGCAGGCCGCCACCGTCAGCCGGTGGCGGAGCCACCCCCGCCGTCCCTGGAGAGGTCGTCGCGGAGCACCCGCTTGAGCAGCTTGCCGCTCTGGTTGCGGGGCAGCCCGTCTGCGAAGTGGATCGCCTTGGGCAGCTTGAACGGGGCGAGCGTCGCCCTGGCGTGCTCGAGCAGCTCGGCCTCGGTGGCGGAGTGCCCGTCGCGCAGCACGACGACCGCGGTGACGGCCTCGACCCACCGCTCGTGCGGGGTCGCGATGACGGCGACCTCGGCGACGGCGGGGTGCGTGTAGAGCGCGTCCTCGACCTCGCGCGAGGCGACCATGACGCCGCCGGTGTTGATGACGTCCTTGATGCGGTCGACGACGGTGAGGTGCCCCTCGTCGTCGCGGGTCACGAGGTCGCCGGAGTGGAACCACCCGTCACGGAACGCCTCCTCGGTGTCGTCGGGCTTGCCCCAGTAGCCGGTGCACAGCTGCGGCGACCGGTAGAGCAGCTCGCCCGGCTCGCCGGGGGCCACGTCGGTGCCTTCGGCACCGACGACGCGCGCTTCGACGAACAGCACGGTGCGCCCGCACGCCTCGGGCCGCGCCTCGTGCTCCTCGGGCCTCAGTACCGTGGCAAGGGGGCCGATCTCGGACTGCCCGAAGCAGTTCCAGAAGCCGAGGTCGGGCAGCCGCTGCTGCAGCCGGTCCCGCACAGGCACCGGCATGATCGAGGCGCCGTAGTACGCCTTGCGCAGCGAGCCGAGGTCGGCCGTGTCGAGAGCGGGGTGGTTCGACAGCGGCACCCACACGGTCGGTGCGAGGAAGAGCGACCCGATGCGCTCGGTGGCCACCGTGTCGAGGATCGTCGGCACGTCGGGCCGCGTGAGGAGGTGGTTCGTCGCCCCGACCGCGAGGTAGGGCAGGAGGAAGACGTGCATCTGGGCCGAGTAGAGAGCGGCATCGAGTGCAGCGGCGCGTCGCCCTCGCGCAGGTCGAGCCCGACGATGCACGAGACGTACTCGTGCACGAGGGCCCGGTGCGTCATCATCGCGCCCTTGGGCTGTGACGTCGTGCCGGAGGTGTAGAGCAGCTGCACGAGGTCGGTGTCGGCTCGGTCCACGTCGAGCACCGGCACGTCGCCGGAGCTCCAGAGCGGGAGCAGCGCGTCGTCACCGCCGTGGAGCAGCAGCACCTGCTCGAGCGCGGTGCCCTCGCGAACCGCCTCGACGGCGTCGCGCAGCGCGACGTCGACCAGGGCCACCCGGGCACCCGAGTCGCCCAGCAGGTAGGTCAGCTCACGCCCGGTCAGCGCGTAGTTGACGGGCACGTGGACGAGCCCCGCGCGGGCGCAGCCGAGGAACGCGAGCAGGTACGCGTCGGAGTTGAGGCCCACGGTCGCGACCCGGTCGCCGGCGGTGAGCCCGAGACCCAGCAGGTGCGCGGCGGCCCGGGTGACGGCGTCGTCGAGTGCGGCATACGTCCACGTGCGGTCCTCGAAGACGAGCGCCGTGCGGTCCGGGTGGCGCGCGGCGCTGCGTCGGACGATGTCGTCGACGGTGCTCGACGTGGTGACGTTCACTCGGTGTCTCCGTTCGGTGTGGCGAAGGCGGTGATGAGGGCCTCGGCGTCCGGGGTGCCCGACAGGCGCGCGATGGTGGCGGCCTCGTCGGCCAGCTGGGCGGCATACGACCGCTGGGGTGCGAGGTGCAGGAGACGGGCGGCCTCGCCGACTGCCTCGCGCGGCAGGGCCGCGATGTCCGCGACGACCTCACCGGCCCGGGCGTCGAGGTCGTCGAGGTCGCAGACCTCGGTGACGAGCCCCCAGTCGAGGGCGGTGGCCGCGTCGATGGGCGCCCCGGTCAGCAGGAACAACGCAGCCCGCCTGGCGCCGACCGCCGCCGGGAGCAAGGCGCTCACGCCGCAGTCGGGCGACAGCCCCACCGACGGGTATGCCGCCACGAACGTCGCGTGCTCGGCCGCGACGACGATGTCGGCGGCGAGCAGCAGGCCCACCCCCGCACCTGCCGCCGTGCCCTGGACCACCGCGACGACGGGGACCGGCAGCGCACGCAGCGCGGTGAGGGTCTCGTGGAGCACCCCGGCGAGCTCCGCGACGAACGCCGCCCGGTCAGGCGCGGCCGACATGGCCCGCACGTCGCCGCCGGCGCAGAAGAGGCGTCCGTCGGCCCGCACCACGACGACGTGGACCTCGTGGACCGTCCGGCCGATCTCCGTGACCGCGTCGCGCAGCATGAGCGCGGCCGGCAGGTCGAAGGCGTTGCCGGCGTCGGGGCGGCCCAACCGGATCGTGGCCACGCCGTCCGACACCGACAGGAGCGGCAGCGTCGTCACCCGGTCATCCTGCCCCGCAGATGTGCTCGGGACCAGAGCCTGGACGGAACTCGCCCGCGTGTACAGCAGGCGCGAGCAGGACCCTGGCCGCTGCACACGGCGCCAGCTGGCTCGGGCAGCGCTACTTCAGGAGCGCCGCGATGCCGATCGCGCCGAAGGCGACGACGAGCGCCACGACGGTGAGGCCGGCCACCCAGAGGGCGCCGCGCTGCTCGCCGTTCATGCGCTCCTTCCAGCCCAGCTCCCGTGCCACGCCACGAACGAGGTCGCGCCCCTCGCCCGCGCGGAACGAGTAGTCGACGACCTTGCCCACCTTGCCGGTGTCGGCGTCGACGCCGAGCTCGATGCGCCGCGAGTACTTCATGACGCGACCGCGACTAAACTTCTTCCGGGCCGTGAGACGCGCCCCGCCGGCCCCGGCCGAGGCGCCGTAGCTGACCTCGTTGTCGACGTCGGTGATGCCGTAGCGCCCGTCGTCCCTGAGGTGCACCTCGTGGGTGAAGACACTCTCGAGGCGGTGCGCGGCGGTGAGCGTGAGCCAACGCTTGCTGGCCACGTCGACGGTCAGGTCGAAGCCGTACGGCTGCTCCGTGACGGCATACGGTGTGCCTTCGGCGGCACGGCGGACACCCTCGACGAACTCCTGCTTGGTGCTCATGGACTCCCCTGTGGTCGTGCTGTACCGGGCGGTCGCGCAGGCTCGCGCGACCGCCCGAAGACTAGCCGTCGAGCGCTGCCTCCAGCGCGGCGATGATGCGCGGGCGCATCTCATGGGCCCCGATGACGGCGTCGACGGAACCGACCGACACGGCCCTGTGGATGCTGTGCACCGAGTCGAACTCGGACGCGACCTGGCTCAGCTTCTCGGCGCGCACCGAGGTGCGCAGGTCGGCGAGCTCCGTTGCGAGCCGGGCTCGCTCGACGCCCGAGGCGGCGGCGACCTGCGCCTCGAGCTCGGTGATGCGCGGGTCGGAGGCCGTGCGGGCGTCGACGTCGCGCGAGAACACGACGGCCGCAGCCGGCGCCCCACCGAGCACCGACGCGAACGAGCCCTCGACGGCGAGCACCGTCATGCGCGGGTTCAGCGTCTTCGAGAACACGACGAACGCGCCGCCGTGGTAGCGCGAGACGACGGTGAAGACGATCGGGCCGTCGAAGTTGACGATGGCACGACCGATCTCGGCGCCGTACTCGAGCTGCAGCGCCCGCATCGACTCCGGTGAGCCGTCGAAGCCCGACAGGTTGGCCAGCACGACGACGGGCCGGTTGCCGCTCGCCGCGTTGATCGCCCGCGCGACCTTCTTGGACGACCGCGGGAAGAGCGTGCCCGCCGTGTAGGTGTCGGGTCCGTCGGTGGGCGGGAAGCCCCGTCGCGCAACGGACTTGCTCTCGATGCCGATGAGCGTCACCGGGATGCCCCCGAGGTGGGCGTCCTGCACGACGGCGGTCTCGGCGTCGGCCATGCCGGCCCAGCGCTCGAGCGTCGCGTGGTCCTGGTCGGACACGGCGCGCATGAGCGTGCGGATGTCGAAGGGCTTCTTGCGGTCGGGGTTGGTGAGCGAGCTGAAGATCTCGCCGACCGTCTTGAAGTCCGAGCCGGGTGCGTCGTGCGCGGACAGCGTGACGTCACGGTGGGTCGGGTCGCTCGTCGGCACGCGCCGCGGACCCGACTCGCCGGGGGCGACGTACGCGTGGTCGTAGTGCGCCATGAGGATGTCGCGGGCGCCGGCGAGGTCCTTGGCCCAGTACTGCGCCTGGCCGTTGGGGCCCATGACGCGGTCGTAGCCGCCGATGCCGAAGTTGTCCTCCGCCGAGACGCCGCCCGAGAAGTCGAGTGACTGCTTGCCGGTGAGCACCATGGCGCTGTCGGGCGTCATGACGAGGATGCCCTTGGTGTGCATGAGCATCGTCGCCTCGGCGTTCCAGTAGGGCTGGGCGCCGACGTTGATGCCGGCGACGACGATGTTGATCTCGCCGCCCGCCTGGGTGAACTCGATGATCCGCTTGAGGGCGCGGGCCACCCAGTCCATGTTCTCGGTGCCGGAGTCCATGGAGATGCGGGCGCCGGCCGAGAGGGAGTACCACTCGAGCGGCACGCGCATCTTCTCGGCGAGGTCGATCGCCGCGATGACCCGGGCGCACTCGGCCTCGGCGACCGAGCCGAGCGACCGCAGCGGGTCGCCCGACAGCACGACCCGGGTGACGCCCTCGGGGTGACGCGCCGTCGGCGAGGTGACGACGGCGACGATGATGCCGGCCTTGTTGAGGCCCTGCGGACGGTCGACCGGCACGAGGGAGCCCGTGTCGTCGAGGTCGTGCTCGACCACGGTGCCGCCGTCGCCGGCGATCATCGACTGCAGCTCGTACGGGTAGACGAGGCCGCGGCGGCGGGCCCGGACGACCTTCGAGGCGTAGTCGTCGAGGGGCTTGAGCGGCTCGGTGGGCGGGGCGCCGACCGAGGCGACGACACCCGAGCCCGGCTGGTAGTAGAAGCGGCCCGCGATCGCGAGCGGCGCGGCGTCGGGGGTGCCGGCGACGGTCGCCTGGACGAGAACCTCCTCGATGCCCGCGCCTGCGGTGACCGGGGCGATCTTGCTGCGCAGGGCGGTGAGCTGGCCCAGGTCGGCCTCGATCGTGGGCCAGATCTGCACCCACACGTGGTTCATGTCGAGCTTCGAGCCCTTGGCGCCGCGGGAGGCGCGCACGCGGCGGATCGCCTCGAGGCAGTTGGCGATGGCACGCTCGACGTGCGGCAGGCCCGAGACCTGGCCGGCCTCGTCACGGACGACGACGATCTGGCGCACCTGGGCGAGCGCGACGAGGCGCGTGTCCTCGGGGTTGTCCTTCGCCACGCACTCGTAGAGCAGGACGTCCTCGGGGGCGTCGAGGCGCGTCACGTCGAAGGCGGTGAGCCGCCACAGGTTGAGGCGCCGGCCGACCATCGGGTGCACTCCGCGGACGAGACGGTCCTCGACGAGCGTGCCGTCGACGGGGCGGAAGGTGAAGTAGCCGACCGGACGGTCCTGCCCGGCGCTCACGGCGATGGCGACGCGGCGTACGTCCTGGGCGAACGGGAGCTGCTGGAGCAGCGCCCCGAGCTGGTCGCTCGCCCCGTCGGGCGACGGCGGCTCCTGCGGCCAGCGCAGGTAGAGGTCGACGACGGACTGGAGGCCGGTGGCGCGCGACCACACGTCGTTGGAGACGGCGGTGTCGAGGGCGCTGCCCGGCGTCAGCTCGTCGACCGAGCCGATCGTCGACGTGAGGTGCGTCGGGCGGTCGTCGAGAGTGTAGTCGGCGACGGCGAACGGCCGGTCGGCCTCGGAGAAGGTGCGCAGACCGTGCAGCTCGTGCTCGCGGTAGTGCCGCTTGATGAGCACCTCGAGCATCGGCTCGTGCTCGGGCAGGCTGTCGGGCGACTGCTCGTGCAGGCGCTCGGCGAGGAAGCGCACGATCTGCTCGGGGATGGCGGCCAGCTCGTCGACGCGGGCCGTGTGGTCGGGGGCGTCGGGCTCTGCGGCGAGGGCCGCCAGCTTGTCGCGGACGCCGGCCAGCACGCTCTCGCGGTCCTCGTCGACGAGCGGCTGGTCGAACCAGCGGAAGCGGACGCTGCGCGCGAGGTCGCCGATGACCGGGAAGCGCAGCTGGGTCGCGACGACGAGCCGGTCGAGCGCGTCGCGGGCGGCGACGTCCAGGGGCGCCGTCGGGATCGGCTCGGCGAGCCAGCGCTGAAGGATCGAGGTCGCGAGCTGCACCTCGGGGGCCGAGCGCTGCTGGGCGAGGAAGACGCGGAACACCGCCTCCTCGAGGTCGGGCGTGCGCTCGAAGTCGGCGACGCCGTAGTGACGCAGCACCCGGGCGAGCTTGTCGCGGAAGTCGGCCGACAGCCCGGCCCGCTCCACGTCGAGGCTCTGCAGGTACGAGTGGAAGTGCTCGCGCGGGCTGTGCACGAGCAGCTCGGTGTGGCGCTCCTCGGCCGCGGGACGGTTGCGGCTCAGCTCGGCGAAGTCGGTGAGGAGCTCGAGGATCGCGATCTCCTCGGCGAGCGGCACGGCGCCGTCCGCGGCCAGCTCGTCACGTGCCGTGAGGTAGCCGGACAGCATCCGGGCGTTGCCCGTCGGGTCGATGTCGAAGCCGAGCACGCTCGCGGAGAGGTCTTCGATGCCGCGGTCGACCCGCTCGCGGACGGTCGCGCTGTGGGCGCTCGCGTCGGGCAGGTCGAGGTCGACGCCGGCGGAGTCGGAAGTCTCGGCGACCTCCTCCTCGCCACCGGTCGGCTCGAGGCGCACGAGCGGGGCGCCGGTCTCGACCTGGCTGCCGACGGCGACGAGCAGCTCGCGCACCCGCGCCGGGAACGGCGCGGGCAGCACCGTCTCCATCTTCATCGACTCGAGCACGAGCACCGGGGCGCCCGCGGCGACCTCCGCGCCGACCTGGACCGGCGTGGCGACGACGAGCGCGGGCGCGGGCGACCGGACGACGCCGCCCTCGTCGCGGGAGACGCGGTGCGTCACGCCGTCGACCTCGACGAGGTGGACGGGGCCGTGGGTGGCTGTGATGAGGCGGTGCGAGCGGCCCTCGACGACGATGCGGCCGGAGTACTCGTCGATGCGGTCGATGGTCGCGTCGACGACGTGCGGCTCGCCCCCGTTGGTGATGCTGACGCGGTAGCGGTGGCCGGCGGTGCGCAGCACCATGACCTTGTATGCCGTGCCGCGCAGCTTCAGGTCGATGGCGCGGCCGACGGCGTGCTGGACCTGCGGGCGGCCGCCTCGGGCGGACTCGAGCAGGCGAGCGCGCTCGATGGCCTCGGCGTCCTCGTAGGCCTCGATGCCGGCGGCGACGAGCGCGACGCCGGAGTGACGGTGTGACACGAGGCGGCCCTCGGCGCGCACGCGGTCGATCCAGCCGGTGTCGGCCGAGCCGTCGATGATCTCGGGCTGGTCGAGCAGGTCGAGGATGAAGCTCTTGTTCGTCGACCCTCCGTCGATGACGACGGTCGTCTCGGCCATGGCGCGACGCAGCCGGGCGAGGGCCTCGTCGCGGTCGCGGCCGTAGGCGATGATCTTGGCGATCATCGAGTCGAAGTCGGCCGGGATCGAGTCGCCTTCTCCGACACCGGTGTCGACGCGGATGCCGGGCCCGGCGGGAAACTGCAGCAGGCTGATGCGGCCGGGGCTCGGGGCGAAGTCGCGGTCGGGGTCCTCGGCGTTGAGGCGGGCCTCGACGGCGTGGCCGCGCTGGGTGGGCCGGCCGCCCTCGAGCTCGTCGAGCCGGCCGCCGTTCGCGACGTGGATCTGGAGCTTGACGAGGTCGGTGTCGGTGACGACCTCGGTGATCGGGTGCTCGACCTGCAGGCGCGTGTTGACCTCGAGGAAGGCGAAGAAGCGCTCGCCCGGGTGGTAGAGGAACTCGACGGTGCCGGCTCCGGCGTAGCCGACCGCGATCGCGAGCCGCTCGGCGCTGGCGCGGACCTCGTCCTCCTGCTCGCTCGTGAGCACGGGTGAGGCGGACTCCTCGATGACCTTCTGGTTGCGACGCTGCACCGAGCAGTCGCGCACGCCGACCGCCCACGCGGAGCCCTGGCCGTCGGCGATGACCTGCACCTCGATGTGGCGTGCGCCGGTGACGAGCTTCTCGAGGAAGACCACGCCCGAGCCGAAGGCGCGCTCGGCCTCGTCGCGGGTGCGCTCGTAGGCGTCGGTGAGGTCGGCGTCGGAGTCGACGCGGCGGATGCCGCGCCCGCCACCGCCGGCGGTCGCCTTGAGCATGAGCGGGTAGCCGATGCGAGCGGCCGCGGCCTTCGCGTCGTCGAGCGTGTCTACGCCGCCACGGCTCCACGGCGCGACGGGCACGCCGACCTCCTCGGCGATGAGCTTGCTGCCGATCTTGTCGCCCAGCTTGCGCATGGCCTCGGGGCTCGGACCGATGAAGGTGACGCCGACTCGCTCGCACAGCTCGGCGAAAGCGGGGTCCTCGGCGACGAAGCCCCAGCCGACCCACGCGGCGTCGGCGTTCGTCTCGCGCAGCGCCTTCTCGAGCACGGCGTGGTCGAGGTAGGGGCGTGCCGATGCCGGCCCGAGGTCGTAGGCGTGGTCGCTCTCGCGGACGAACATGGCCCGCCGCTCGCCCTCGGTGTGCAAGGCGACCGTCTCGATGCGGTGACCGCCGGGGCCTGTGCCCGCGTTGAGGTCACGCACGGCGTGGATGAGGCGCATGGCGGCCTCACCGCGGTTGACGATCGCGATCCGCGAGATCATCGAGCAGGTCTCCTTCGTCGTGCCTCCGCCCGGCAGGGCGCGTGGCGCTCGTCACGCCACACCCGCAGCCTTCCACTCATCGATGGCGACCCGCGAGTAGACATCGCGGAGGTTTGCCGAGCGGCCTCATGGAACCGTCTCTCGACTGCCCACATCTGCCACACTGCGCCGGCCGGACAGACGGCCACAGGGGCGGGTCCGGTGGACCCGGGAGAACAGGGGACCGACCATGCTCGGACGCACCATCGCCGCCACGCTGCTCACAGCCTTCGCCCTCACCGGCTGCACGGAGACCGTGCGGACCGCTTCGCCACCGAGCCGCGCCGAGGTGCTCTGGAAGCAGCGCACCGAGCACGTCGGCGAGAACTCGCGCGTCATCCGGCTGACCCGTGAGGCCGGCTTCGCGCCGGCCGGCACCTACACGATCTCGCTCCGGACCGCGGCGCGGCTGTACGCCGTCACCATCGCCCTCGAGTCCTACTCCCTCACCGCCGCCCAGGCGACCGTGCAGCTCGGCTACGACGTCAAGACCCTGGGCCGCGACCAGCAGAGGCTGACGGCCTACGTCGGCACCCTCGACGACTGACCCTCCTACCGGGAGGGGAGTGCGTGGCCGTCCGCGTGCTCGCCCGAACCCGGCTGGTTCGTGCCGCCACCCCGGGCTGTCCCCGCACTCAGGGAACTCACATCTTCGCGGGGCTCTTCGGGTCGCTGCTCAGGTCTACTGTGCGAGCCAATCCCGTGACGACAGCCGAGGACCGGCTGCCACGGGACTCGCATGTTCAGAAGACTGCGACGACTCGTGCGCCGGACCACGGCGCCTTGGCAGGGAGGGTTCCAGCAATGATGCTCACTCCAAAGGTCCCGACGAAGGGACGCGGTCTGCGTCGGGGCGCGCTGTGCGTTGTCGCCGGCGCTGCTCTCGCGATCACGCCCCTCCTCGCGCTCCCCGGCTATGCCAGCACCAGCGCGGGCGGGGGAGGCGGTGGCCGGTTCCTGGACGCTGGGGACGAGGCCGCCGAGCTGATGACCTCGCAGGCCGAGTTCGCGCAGGCGCGCTCTGCGCCCACCGGGCTCGTCGCGCCCGGCGCGTATGCGGCGGCCTACAGCCAGCTCTCCTCCCTCCCGGCAGCCCCGTCGTCGTGGGCCTCGATCACCAACGTTCCGTACAACTCCGACGACCCCCGCTACCGCGACCCGAGCGCCTCGAACAGCAGCGGCGGCGCCGGCTACGTGAGCGGCCGGGTCCAGGCGCTCGCCGTGGACGCCCACTGCGTCTTCGCCGGTGGCGCGGCCGGGGGCGTCAAGCGCTCGTGCGACAACGGCACCACGTGGACGCCGATCGCCGACGCCCTGCCCACCCAGTCGATCGGCAGCATGTCCATCGCGCCCGACGGTGCCCTGTGGGTGGCGACGGGTGACGGCACGACCGGCTCGTCGACGTACGTCGGCGCCGGTGTCTTCCGGCTCGCGTCGCCCGACAGCGCCACCTTCACCGCCGCGTCCAAGGTCGGCGGCACCGAGCTGGACAGCCAGGTCATCCGCCGGATCCTCGTCGACGCGGCCAACGGTCGAGTCTTCGTCGCCGCCTCTCGTGGGCTCTACGTGCACTCCCTCACCGGGCCCGCGACCACCGCCTGGAGCCGGACGCTCGCGCCCTGCGCCCAGGGGATGCTCTCGTGCACCGACGTCAACGCCAGCTACCGCGACATCGCCAACGACGTCGCCGTGCAGCCCGGCACCGGTGGCCAGGTCATCCTCGCGAACGTCGCGTGGCGCAGCGGCGCGGCCTACAACGGCTTCTACCTCAGCCGCGACGGCGGCACGACGTGGGCGAAGGTCAACCCGTCCGGAGCGATCAACCCCAAGGACGTCGGCAACGCCACCATGCAGTACTCCGCGGACGGCTCGAAGCTCTACGTGGTCCTCGAGTCGCCGGCGGCCCTGGTCGCCGGCGCAGCGAGCGCGCTGTCCGGTGTCTACGTGTCCGCCACCGGTGCGGCCGCGGGCCCCTACAACCAGATCGCCAACCCGAGCACGCTGGCCCAGAGCGGCTCGGCCGAGCGCAAGCAGCGGATCGGCAAGGGCTACGCGCCGGGCGTGCAGTCCTGGTACAACCAGTTCATCGGCGTGGACCCCGCGAACGCCAAGCACGTCTACGTGGGGCTCGAAGAGGTCTACGAGTCCTGGGACGGAGGCGCGAGCTGGAAGACCATCGGGCGCTACTGGGACTTCGGCTTCTCCTGCTGGTCCAACGTCGACGCCGACAACACGTGTGACGGCAACGTCCTCCACTCCGACCAGCACACGATCGCCTTCGGTTCCGGGTCGAGCGCGGGCCAGGTGTACGTCGGCAACGACGGCGGCCTCTACCAGCGGGCGGTGTCGCCGACGGCCTCGTCCTGGCGGTCGCTGTCCCGGTCCGGTCAGCTCGACATGCTGCAGTACTACTCGGTCGGCGTCGGCAAGGACGTCGCCCACCCCGGCCAGGTGCAGGTGTGGGGTGGACTCCAGGACAACGGCGTCTCCCTGCTCGACCCGGCCAACGACGGCGTGATGGTCTCGCCCTACGGAGGTGACGGCGGCCAGCAGCTGGTCGACCCGAACAACGGCTGCCGAACGGTCGGCGAGTACGTCGACCTGACGCTGCAGATGACGACCAGCTGCGGTGTCGCGGACGGCAGCCCGGCCTCCGACAGCTCCATCGTCACCATCGCGCCGGCCGATCCGCTGCCTCGCTTCATCGCCCCCTTCAGCGCCGACCAGACCGACGCCGGCACCTGGGTCGCCGGCGGCGAGTACGTCTGGACCAACACCAAGACCTGGGCCAGCACGAGCGGTGCCGACTGGACCAAGGCCGCGGACACCGGCGGCGGACACTCCATCACCGCTCTGGCCAGCCGCAACCACGTGGTGTGGGCAGGCTGGTGCGGGTCGTGCAACCCCGGCTCGAGCTTCGCTCGTGGGCTGATGACGAATGCCAACGGCAGCTACCAGCAGGTGGCCACGCCGGCGGGCGTCCCCCTGCGGATGGTCACCGGCGTGACGCCGGACCCGGCCGACCCGCACAGCTCGTACGTGGTGTTCGGCGGCTACTCCCGCAACTGGGTCGACGGGCCGGGCAGCGACCTTGCCGGTTCGGGCCACCTGTGGAAGGTCACCCTCACCGGTGGCACCGACTCCACCGGTGAGGCCACGGCGGTCTGGACCGACGTCAGCGGCAACCTGCCGGACGTCCCCGGCGACAACCTGCTGATCACCTCGAACGGTCGGGTCGTCATGGCCACCGACCTCGGGGTCGTCGAGACCACACTGAAGTCGCTGCGCACCGGCGCCCCCCAGTGGTCGCGTGACGCCGTCCCGGCCACCATCGCCACCCAGGTCCTGGAGGGACCGGACGGCAAGCTCTACGTCGCGACGTTCGGGCGTGGGATCTACCGCACCACGTCCTGATCGACGACGTGACCACTGTGGCGTGCGGGTGGGCGTCGGGCTCTCGGCCCGCCTCACCCGCACGCCGCGGTCGTGCGGCTGAGCTCGACGTCGCGCCGCCACGGTGCGGCTTCGGGCTCGCCGGGTGCGCCGTCCCGCCAGAGGTGGGGCCTTCCGCGAGAAGTGTCCGCTGCGCGGCCCACTCCTGCAGGAAGCGCGCACCCCCGCGGGCAGCGCGCACCTGCGCGGGAAGCGCGCTCCCGGGGCAGGGCCTCAGGGGGCCGGGTCGGGCTCGTGGGTCGTGACGATGTCGTTGGCGGCGGCCCAGGCGGTGATGTCGCGCTTCTCGATCGCCGTCGCCATGAGGTCGGGAAAGCGGTCGGGCGTGCACGCGAACGCCGGCACCCCGACCGCAGCCAGCGCCGCGGCGTGGTCGGCGTCGAAGCTCGGCCGCCCCGAGTCGCTGAGTGCGAGGAGCGCGACCATCGTGGCGCCGGACGCGACGACGGAGGAGGCGCGGCGCACCATCTCCTCGGCGATGCCACCCTCGTAGAGGTCGCTGATGAGCACGAGGATCGTGTCGGCGGGCTGCTCGATGAGGCTCTCGCAGTACGCGAGCGCCTGGTTGATGTCGGTGCCACCGCCCAGTTGCACGCCGAAGAGCACGTCGACGGGGTCGTCCAGCTCGTCGGTGAGGTCGACGACTGCGGTGTCGAAGACGACGAGCTTCGTCTCGACCGACCGCAGCGAGGCGAGCACGGCGCCGAAGACGCTGGAGTAGACGACGGACTCGGCCATCGAGCCGGACTGGTCGACGCACAGGATGATCCGCCGCTCGACCCGGTGGGCGCGGCGCGCGTAGCCGACGAGCCGCTCGGGCACGACCGTGCGGTGCTCCGGCTGGTAGTGCTTGAGATTGGCCGCGACGGTGCGGTTCCAGTCGATGTCGGAGTGCCGCGGCCGACGCGTGCGCGCGGCCCGGTTGAGCGCACCCGTGATCGCTTGCACCGTCTCGGCCCTCAGGCGCTCCTCGAGCTCGTCGGTGACGACGCGCACGACCGCCCGGGCCGTGGCGCGCGACCGCTCTGGGATGACGTGGTTCAGCCCGACGAGCGTCGAGACGAGGTTGACGTCGGGCTGCACCGCCTCCATGAGCTCGGGCTCGAGGAGCAGCTGCGTGAGCCCCAGCCGGTCCATCGCGTCGGCCTGCATCACCTGCACGACCGAGGACGGGAAGTAGCCGCGGATGTCGCCGAGCCACCGGGCCACCTTCGGCGCCGATGCGCCGAGCCCGCTGCGGCGCTCGCCGTCGTAGAGGTCGCGCAGCGCCTCGTCGCGCTTGCGGTCGTCGGCGTCCAGCGTCGCCGCCTCGCCGATGCCGTCGGACTGCTCGCCGCCGAGCACGAGCCGCCACCGCGTGAGCCGGTCGCGTTCCTCGCTCACGACGCCACCTCCAGACCGAGCAGCCGGGCGACGGCCGCGATCGCCGGGGCGGCCCGGTCGAGGTCGATGTCCGTCGTCGTCACCGAGGAGGTACGCGTGCCGCTCGCGAGGTCGCGCAGGTGTCCTCCGATGAGGCGGCGTTCGGCGGGCTGGTAGCGCGCGAAGGTGCGTCGCACGAGGGGCAGGAGGTCCTCGAACGCCTCCTCCGACGCCCCGACGAGCCACTCGTCGATGATCGAGAGGAGGTCGTCGCCGTGCACCAGCAGGAGGGCCTCGCCGGTGAGGAACCCGTCGAGCCAGGCCGCCGCGGCGGGCGCAGGCGTGCCCGGCGAGAGGCGCCGGCTCAGCCGCGCGGCCGCGTCGGCGTGCTCGAGGAGCCCGCCGTCGAGCAACAGGCGGTTGACCCGGCCCGACACGGCTCCGTGGATCACCTCGTCGCGCCCGACGGTGAGCAGCGCCTCGTGCCAGGGGTCACGCAGGTCGTCACGGTCGACGAGGGCGATGCCGCGGTGGGCCGCTTCGACGGCGGTGCGCATGCGGGCCGCGCTGTCGTCGTCGAGGCTCGCGCAGGCGGCGCGCAGGCCGACCGACGCGCGCACGACGACGGTCTGGAGCACGTGGGTCACATCGGCGACGTCGACGCCGCGCACGTCGCCGTAGCGGCAGGTGCGGGCGAGGGGTTCGACCGTCTCGAGGAGGGCCTGGGTGTCGTGCTGCCGCGCGGTGCGGTCGGCGAGGGCCGCGACGACGGCCCGCAGGCCGTCGGGCAGGTCGGCGAGCAGGCACTGCTCGATGAGACTGCCGAGCACTCCGAGGTCGGACGCCTGCTCGGCCTCCTCCGCGACCTTCGACTCGGCTGCGCTGCGCACCGTGGTGCCGTGCAGGCTCGCCTCGATGACGGCGACGGCGAGCTCGGGCGTCCATTCGAGCTCCCACGCCTCCTTGAAGGTGCCGGTCGAGCGCCCCGCGTCGACCTGGCTCCCCCAGTGGACGTCGAGGATCGCGAGCCGGTGGAGCAGCACCGAGCGGGCGAGCTGCGACTCTCGCCGCAGGTCGAGCTGGACGACGGCCGAGGTCGCAGAGACCTTGAGCCGCAAGGACTTCTGCAGCCTGGCGAGGTCACTGGCGAGCGGCACCATCGGCGTCGAGGCGGGCACGCGGCCCAGATCCTCGCCGATGACGAGGGTGCGGTCGATGAGCCGCAGCGGCAGGTCGGCGCCCTCGGTCAGCACGGCCCTGGCGGCGTCGGTGAGCTCGCTCAGACCGACCGACGGGCGCCCCCGCACGGCGGCCAGGGCGCCGGCGAGGCGCGTCGCCTCCACGACGGATGCCGTCGACGCGTCGAGGTTCTCGCCGCGCAGGGCCCGCGCCACCCGCACGAACCACGACGGCACGACTTCGGCGTCGGGCGTGACGAAGAGGTGCTGGTACCACCCCGGCGAGCGGACCCCGGCGCCGTAGCCACTGGCGTACGAGAGCCGCCCGGAGCTCCACGGCGCCCACGTCGCGGCGACCTTGGTCCTGGGCAGCTTGCTGAGCAACGCGTTGTCGCGGCTCGCCGGCGGGAACGACCCGGGGTCCAGTGCGGGCGCGTGGTAGGCGCCGCAGACGAAGGCCACGCGCTGGCGACCCGCTTTGAGCTCCGCGCGGATCACCTTGCGCATGAACGCTTCTCGACGGTCGTCGTCGTCGACGTCGAGATCGCCACGCACGCCCTGCATCGCCTCGCGCAGGTGGGCGAAGTGCATGAGCGACGACGTGCGTCGGTGCTCGATGGCGTCCTCCCACCAGCGCTCGGGGTCGTCGTAGCCCGCCGCGGACGCCAAGGCCGTGATGGGGTCGGGCCGCTCGCCGCGGTGGCGCCGGGGGCGGCGCTCGCTGTCGCCCGCGCCCTCGGGTGCGTCGGCGAGGAAGTGGGTCGCGGGGAGGTCGGCGAACCGGACGTCGACTCCGTGCTCGAGCGCCCACCGGAGCGCCACCCACTCGGGCGAGAACACGGCGAAGGGGTAGAACGCCGCACGCCGCGGCTGGTCGACGGCGTAGACGAGGCCGGCGACGGGAGGCACGAGGTCGGGGTCGCCCGCCAGCGGGATGAGGGCATCGAGCTCGGGCGGCCCCTCGATGAGGACGACGTCGGGCTGCAGCTCGTCGAGCGCCCGCTCCACCGACCGGGCCGACCCGGGGCCGTGGTGGCGCACGCCGAGCACCTCGACGCGCGGCTCCGGTGTCACTGGGGCAGGGGACACCGTCAGCCCAGCTCGCGGCAGGCGCGGTAGAGGTCGGTCCACTCGGGGCGGTCCTTGACGACCGTCTCGAGGTACTCCTGCCAGACGATGCGGTCCTGCACGGGGTCCTTGACGACGGCCCCGACGAGTCCGGCTGCGACGTCGTCGGCCCGCACGACGCCGTCACCGAAGTGCGCCGCGAGCGACAGGCCGTTGGTCATCACCGAGATCGCCTCGGCCGTGGACAGTGTCGCCGACGGTGACTTCACGGTCGTGCGCTGGTCTGCGGTCACGCCCGAGCGCAGCTCGCGGAAGACCGTGACGACGCGCTCGATCTCGGCGAGCGACTCGAGGCCGGCGGGCAGCTCGAGCGAGCGGCCGAGGGAGTCGACGCGGGTGCGGACGATCTCGACCTCCTGCTCGAGGGAGTCGGGCAGCGGCAGCACGAGCGTGTTGAAGCGTCGCTTGAGGGCCGACGACAGGTCGTTGACGCCCTTGTCGCGGTTGTTGGCCGTCGCGATGACGTTGAAGCCCTGCCGCGCCTGCACCTGGGTGTCGAGCTCGGGGACCGGCAGCGTCTTCTCCGAGAGGATCGTGATGAGGGCGTCCTGCACGTCGGCGGGGATGCGGGTCAGCTCCTCGATGCGGACGAGGGCACCGGTCTCCATGGCGCGCATGACCGGGCTCGGCACGAGGGCCGCCCGGGTGGGGCCCTCGGCGAGCAGCCGGGCGTAGTTCCAGCCGTAGCGCAGCGACTCCTCGGGCGTGCCGGCCGTGCCCTGGACGACGAGGGTCGAGGCTCCGCTGATCGCCGCCGCGAGGTGCTCCCCGACCCACGTCTTCGCGGTGCCGGGCACGCCGAGCAGGAGCAGTGCCCGGTCGGTCGCCAGCGACGCGACGGCGACCTCCATGAGCCGGCGTGAACCGAGGTACTTCGGCGTGATCTCGGTGCCGTCGTCGAGCGTGCCGCCGAGCAGGTAGGTCGTGACGGCCCAGGGGGAGAGCCGCCAGCGGGGTGGGCGCGGGCGGTCGTCGCCGGCCGCGAGCGCGGCCAGCTCGGCGGCATACGCGTCCTCGGCATGGGCCCGGAGAACGGTTGCAGACGTGGGGGACTCGCTCATGAGAAGGCCTCGTTGATCGTTCGCTTGACGGAGTGGAACTGGAGGACGTTGCGCAGGTTGGTCGAGAGGGTCTGGTCGGCGCCGGCCTCGGCGACCCAGCGCTCGAGGGGGTCGAGCGCCGCAGGGTGCAGACCGGCGAGCAGGTGCGGCATGGTCGCGAGGACCATGGCCGAGCCGACCTTGGAGGCACGCAGCCGCGACAGGAGAGCGACGCTGAAGTCGGGCGACCAGGGCGCATCGACCGCGCCGACGACGGCGCCGAGCTCGTGCACGCGGTCGGTCGTCGCGTCGACGCGCCGGAGCGCCACCCGTTCACGCGTGTCACGCGGCAGGGCCGGCACGAGCGTGGCGTCCCAGCCGCGCTCGAGGAGCGCTGCCGCCCACACCGGGTCGCGGCGAGCGCGAACGGCTCGGCGTATGCCGGCCAGCACGTCGGGCTGCTGCGCGTCGGCCAGTCGCCCCACCGCCGCCGAGGGCTCGGCACCGGTCAGCTCGGACCACACCTCGAGCGGAGCCCCGGCGCTCAGCTGCTCGAGCCACCAGCCTCGGGCCGACCGGCGCGGGGGCGGCTTGCCGAGACCGTCGCGCACGCCGGCCGGGTCGGGCTCGCCGGGCAGGGTGACGTCGACCCCGCGGCCGAGCAGCCCGGTGCGCTGCACGAGGGGTCGCAGGCGCTCGGCCATGCGGGCTGCTCGCCGTGACCCCGGGAGCGCGTCGAGCAGCTCGGCCGCGACCTCGCGCACCGTGCCGGCCCGGTCGTCCAGGGCCACCTCGAGCAGCGCCTCGTCGTCGGCGTCGAGGCCGACGCGCAGGGTCTCGAGATGGGACCGGCGGTCGCGCGCGGAGTCCGTGGGCCACGTCGCCTCGACGAGCGCCCGCGCCCGAGCCGGGTCGAGCGCCCGAGCCGTGGCCAGCAATGCGACGCGGTCGGCCGACGGCAGCCGCGCCCAGTCGCCGGCCTCCGGAATCGTGCCCGAAGTCCTCGACTCCGTGCGCGCCTCTGCCCCGGGCGTCGCCTCGGCGACCCACGCCCACTCCTCACGCAAGGCGGCGAGCCACCTGCCGCGTTCGCCGAGAACGGCCGCGGTCGGCCGGCGCAGCTCGCGCGTCGCGGTCGCCATGCCGAGCAGGAGTGGCAGCACGGCCGGGGGCACGCGGCACCCGGCGTCGTCGGCGGCCCGGAGCCAGTGCACGAGCAGCCCCACGCGCTGGGCGGCGCCGGCCGGCGGCTGGGTCAGCACGAGCTCGAGCAGCTGGACGGCCCGGCGGGGAGCGACCGGTCGGGTGTCGTCGGGGGCGGCGTCGGGTGGCGCTGCGTGGTCGAGCCGGCGCCCGGCCCGCAGCGCCGCACCACCGAGCGCGGCCGCGTCGAGCAGCGCCTCCTCGCGCGGCCCGGGCACCTCGCGCGGACGCACCGCCGCCGGCCCGAGGTCGGGCAGGTCGGGAACGCCCCGCCGGGCCGTGCCGAGCAGCGCGGCGTTGCCGACCTCGCGCCACCAGATGTCGACGTCGGTGATCCGACGGGTCACGGCATCGGTCACAGGCCCAGCACCTCGCCGTCGACGACGACCGTCAGCGGCCGCAGGCGGGACTCCTCGAGCTCGCCGAAGAGCTGCGTGGGCCGGCCGCCCGTCACCGCCAGCAGTGACCACACGTCGGCGTCGTCGGCGAGGGCGACACTGGCGCCGTCGGCGTCGACGACCCGGTCGAGCCCGATCCGCGCGTCGGCCAGCACCACCGGGCAGCGCCGCGCCCAGGGGTTGAGTCCCCAGGCGGACGCGGCGGACGAGCGCGCGTGCTCGAGGGACGCGCCGGACGGCATACGCACGTCGTCGTCGGCGGCCACGGGCTCGTCGACGAAGAGCGCGCGGCGCACGGCCGCCCCCGGGTAGCGGGCGAGCGTCGCGTCGAGGCACGACCCGACGACGCGCGCGACCGGCAGCACCTGTCCGCCGGCCGCGAAGTCGAGGACCTGCACGGTCTCACCGGTGCTCGCGCCGCGCAGCCAGGTGCGCTGCTGCTGGAGCCGCCCGTCGTCGGTGCGGTGGGCGCCGAGCACGAGCCACCGGTCGGTGACCGCGTCGGCGCGACGCACCGACTCGGTGCTCACCGACCAGCCGAGGTAGGCACGGAGGTCGCCGAGCTGGTCGTCGCCGAGCGACTCGCGGGCCGCCCACGCCCGCGTGGCGGTCCACCAGCGGCCGAGTGCGACGAGCAGCCGCTCGGCCCAGTCGGGTCGGCCGCTCACGGCCCCGCCCACCGACCGCACGTCGTCGGCGAGCCCCGGCAGCTGCGCGTCGACGAGTCGGGCCGCGGTGCCGTCCCACCACGCGTACGACTGGTGCCGCGCGGTCGCCGTGCCGCTGCGCGCGAGGTCGGTGAGCCAGCGGGCGAAGTCGTCCATGCCGCCGTCCATGAGGGCGAGACGCTCCTCGAGGCGCTTCGCCGCGGCGGCGGGGTCGGACGTACGCGTGGGGCGGGCCGCGTCGTCCGCGGCCTTCGCGCCCGCCCGCGCCGACCGCTCGGCCGCCCACTCCTGCGCGAAGCCGGCCGCCTCGGCGACGTCGGCGACCGATCCTGAGCCGTCGACCCAGAGCAGCAGCAGGGCGAGACCGTGCTTGCACGGGAACTTGCGGCTCGGGCACGAGCATCGGAACGCCGGGCCGGTGAGGTCGACGCTCACCTGGTAGGGCGTCCTGCCCGACCCCTGGCACTTGCCCCAGACGAGCACGTCGGTCGACCCCGTGTCGGACCACGGGCCGGGCCGCGCGAGCCTGCGGGCAGCCGCGAGCGAGGAGGCATCGGGGGCCAGGGCGGCCACCTGCGCTGCGGTCCAACGAGTCGATCGGGTCATGACTGGCACATCATGACGCACGCCTCCCACGGCAGGGGGCGGACCGGGCGGATGCCGGCACGGCCCTACTCGCTCGCCGACCCGTCGAAGGCGCCGAGCCGCGTTCGCATCCCGCGGACACCCTGCCGTGCGCCCCGGTGCGAACGCGGCCGTGGCAGGGTCGCCAGGGCGACGACGAGCGCGACGGCCGCGAGGGCGACGACGGACGCCACGACCGAGCCCCAGCCCCGGTCCGACCACGCATAGCCGAGCACCCAGCCCACGAGGGCAGACCCGCTGTAGTACGCGACGTTGTAGAGGGCGGTCGCCTGGGCGCGGCCGGTCGACGCGCGGGCACCGACCCAGGCCGACGCCGTGGCGTGCGCGGCGAAGAAGCCCGCGGTGAGCACGAGCAGGCCGAGCACGACCACGGCCAGCGAGCCGGCGAGCGTGAGCGCCGCCCCTGCCGCCATGGTCAGCGTGCCGCCGACGAGCACCCGGCGCCGCCCGAGGCGCGGCACCAGGCGACCGGTCAGGCGCGAGCTGGCGGTCCCGGCGGCATACGCGGCGAAGATCAGGGACCCGACGGTGGCCGGGAGCGCGAACTCGGGCCCCTCGAGCCGGAACGCGAGGTAGTTGTAAACGGCCACGAAGCCGCCCATGAGCAGGGCGCCCTGCAGGTAGAGGCCGACGAGGGCCGGGTCGCGCAGGCTCGTGCGCATGCCGTCCACGACCGTCCGCGCGGTCGCCCCGGCGGGGCGGTAGCCCCGGGGGCGGGGCATGAGCCGCAGGAAGACGGCGGAGGCGGCGGCACAGACAACGGCGACGGTGAGCAGCGCCGGACGCCAGCCCACGAGGCCGGCCAGCGGCCCGGCGACGAGGCGTCCGGCGGCGCCACCGATCGTGGTGCCGGAGATGTAGGCCGCGGCGGCGGCCGCTGTGTGGCGGGCGTGCACCTCGTCGTGGAGGTAGGTGACGGCGAGGGCCGGCAGCCCCCCGAGCGCCATGCCCTCGACGAGCCGGAGGGCCAGGAGCACCTCGATGTTCGGCGCCAGCGCGACGAGCACCCCGAGGGCGGTGGAGGCGACGATCGCGACCTGCATGGCCCGAAGCCGGCCGACCCGGTCGGCGACCCACGACCAGGGCAGCACCGCGAGTGCGACGCCGAGCGTGGCGACCGAGACGGAGAGGGCGGCGTCGGCCGGGGCTACCCCGAGGCCCCGGGCCAGCGTCGGCAGCAGTCCCTGCGGCGAGTAGAGCTGCGCGAAGGTGGCGATACCGGCAGCCCCGAGCCCCGCGAGGATGCGCCGGTACTCGCGGCTCTCGGGCAGGTGGCCGTCCCAGGACATGGAGTCGACGCTAGGCCGCGTCGACCCAGAGCACCAATGCATGTCACGTCCCAAACTCATACGATCGCGACATGAGAGCGGAGGAGTTCAGGTCGGTCGTGCGGTTGCTGCCCGTCTTCGTCGTGGTGGCCGAGGTCGGCCAGGTCACCACAGCCGCCGCAGTGCTCGGTATGCCGCAGCCCACCGTCAGCCGGGCCCTCGCCCGCCTCGGTGCCCTGCTCGGAACGCCCGTCGTGGAGCGGGACGGTCGCGGGATCACGCTCACCGCCGCCGGGCGGGCCCTGCTGCCCTTTGCGAAGGAGGGTGTCGCGGCGCTCGAGCGGGGCGTCGACGCCGTCACCGGATCGGGCGCCGTCGGACACGGCACCGTCGGGCTCTCGTTCCAGACACTGCTGGGCGAGGCCGTGGTGCCGGCCCTCATCCGACGCTTCCGCGACCGGTTCCCGGGCGTGCGCTTCGAGCTCTCGCAGGGTTCACGGCAGAAGGCCCTCGACGACTTCGAGGCCGGCCGCTGCTCGGTCGCCCTCGTGGCCTCGCCCCCGGAGGTCTCCGGGGCGTCGAGCACCGTGCTCTACGACGAGCCGCTCGTCGTCGCGGTCCACCGCACCCACCGCGCGGCGGGGTCGACCTCGGTGTCCGTCGAGAGCCTTGCCGCCGACGGTCTCGACGACCTCATCGTGCTCAAGACCGGGTTCGGCCTGCGGGGCCGCGTCGAGGAGATCTACGCCGATGCCGGTGTGCCTCTGCGGGTCGGGTTCGAGGCCGAGGACGTCCACACGGCAAGGGGGCTCGTCGGGGCCGGCCTCGGAGTCGCGATCCTGCCGGCCTTCGCCCCCGAGGGTGACGTCGTGCCTGTGGCACTGGACCACCCCCGGGCGCTGCGGACCATCGGCGTGCTCGTGCGCAACCCTGCGCACGACCTGACGGTGGCTGCCTTCGAGGAGTTCGTCGTGCGCTCCGGCAGGACCGTCGCTCTGGCCGCCCTCAGCCTGCGAGCGTGATGACGAGGGTGATGAGACCAGCGACGAGCAGGCCGGCGACGGCGATCCCGGCGACGGCCAGGGCGATCCGCCGGTCACGGCCCATGCGCTCATGCCACCCGAGGGCCTCCGCCGCGTCGCGGACGAGCTCGCGACCCTCGCCGGACGCAGCGGCGTGGCCACCGCGGTGCGCGCCGTCCGCCGGACCGACGCCGAGCTCCTCGCGGAACGACGACGAGTGGGCACGCCCCCGAAGGGCGGGCTTTCCGACCCGCTCGGGGTGCAGGCGCAGGCCGGCACCGTCGGCAGCCGTCTCGTCCCAGCGCACTTCGTGGGAGACGTCGGTGATCGAGAGCGCGTGCGCGGCCTCGTCGAGCCGGACCTCGTGGGTGAGCACGCGCTCGAGCCCGTGCTGCCTGATCATGGTCGTCGTGCGGGCGTCGGCCACGTCGATCGTCAGGTCGAAGCCGTAAGGGCGCTCGGTGACGACGTACGGACCTCCGGCGGCCACGGAGCGGACCTGCTCGATGAGTTGCTGCGTGTCAGCGGGACCTGAGGTCATGGGCGCTCCATCGATCGGCGGGGGCTCGCGCGTGGCTGCACAAGCACTGTGGCACAAGGCAAACGAGCCTAGTCCTGAGCGCGTCACGCCGGTGAGTCAGACCGCCGACGGCTCGTCGCGGTGGGGTGCGGCGCGGTGGGGTGAAGTGCGATGGGGCGCGGTGCGGCCGAGCGCGTCGTGCAGCACGCGCGCCGCCCAGACCGGGTCGCCGTCGAGGTGCGACGCGTGGCACAGCTCGCTGACGTCGTCCGTCGCGCCGCCGGCAGCGATGTGCAGGGACGTGGACCGTGCGATGCGGCGCAGGGACGGCCCGTGCGCCTCGAACGCCGTATGGCTGTGCGCGGCGAGCACGACGGCGTCCGGGTGCAGCGTCAGGCACGTGAGGTCGAGCTCTGTGGTCGGCGTGTCCGCGCCGAGGTAGCAGGTGCGCCAGCCGAGACGCGAGAGCGCGAGCGCCATTGCCATCAGGCCGAACTCGTGGTGCTCCCCGGGCATGCACGCGAGGACGGCAAGCGGTCCCTCGGTGCGCGCCTCGGAGTTCATCAGCAAGGAGAGCCGGGTGCGGATGACGTTGCTGGCGAAGTGCTCCTGCGCGACGCCGATCGCGCCCTTCGACCACCGTTCCCCCATGCCGTGGAGGTAGGGGAGCAGGACGTCGGACAGCGCGTCCTCGAGGTCGAGCTCCGCGAAGGCCTCGGCCAGCACACGGTGCCCGCCCGCCTCGTCGAAGGCCTCGAGGGTCTGCTCGAGCTGGGCGACCAGGTCGGTGCGTCTGGCACGCGAGGACATCGGGACGGCTCCTTCGGGGGTGCTGCTGGCCCCCGGGGCAGCCCCCGGGCGCTTGAGCCGCGGCCCAACCGACGCGTCATACCCAGTCGCCCGCTCGTCGTCACGCGTGTGGGCGGCCCGTCTCCCTGGTCGTGCTCGAGCGGCCTAGAGGTCGCTCATCATCGCGTCGCAGCCGCCTCGCATGGGGGTAGCGGCCGGGTGCCCTGGCGTCACGGTCGGCAGGCGCAGGTCGGCGACGGACGACTGGACGACCGGGGCTGCCGGCGCGGGGGCCGTGGGAGCGGCGGCGGCCGACGATCCGACCGGGGCCGCGAGGGCAACGAGTGCCGAGGCCGCGACGGCGGTCAGGGCGCTGCGACGGGTGAGTCTGCTGCGCGTCTCCATCCGTCCAGTCTGCGCTCGCGCCGAGAAGCCGTCCATAGCCCACCACGTCGTGGGCCACGGACGGCTCCGGTCGGTCGGACTGGCGCTCCGGTCAGACCTGGGGCAGCCGGGTCAGGGCGAAGGTGGCGGTCTCTGGTGACGGCACGCCGAAGCGGGCGTTCACGACCCAGAGCGATCCGAGGGCCGCCGTCGCGGTCGACGGTACGTCCAGCGACGGATCGGTCAGCGTGTCGACCCACTCGGCCCTCCACTCGTCGCCCCGGCGCCGCATACGGGTGGCGACGACCGCGAAGGCGCCGTTGCCGCGCACGTTGTAGAGCGTCTTGCCGACGAGCTCGAGGCCGTCTCCGCTCGTGATGGGCGGACCGCCGACCACCTCGATCCTGCGCGTCACGCCCGTCCGGCGGTCCACCTGCCACAGGCCGCCCGAGGTGCTGTGGTTGAGCACGAGCGCTCCGTCGGGGAGCCTGCGTATGCCGTTGGCGTTGAACGCCCCTGTGCTGCCGGGCCACTCACCGGTCAGCTCGACGAACCGGGCGGCGGCTCCGGTGGGCTCGCCGTGGCGCGTCAGACGGACCACTGTCAGGCGGTTCACGCCCGAGTCGGTGGCCCACACCGCGCGGCGGGTGACGACGAGGTCGTTGAGGAAGCCGGCGCCGGGCACCATGGTGTCGCTGACGACGGCCCCGGACATGGCGTCGACCGCCCAGATGTGCCCGTCCTCGCCGAGACTGCCGACGGCCCAGACGAGACCGGTGCGGCGGTCGAAGAACAGGCCGCGCAAGGAGCGTCCCGCTGCGGCCGGGAGCAAGGGGCGCACCTCGCCGGTGCGGAGGTTGCCGGTGACGATGCGTCCGTCGGCGACCGAGCCGACGTAGAAGGTGGCGCCCGGGCCTGAGGTGACGCCCTCGGGCTGCGTGCCGTTCGGCAGGGCGACGCTGTTCGGGAGGTGACCGCCGCGGCGGCTCCTGGCGGAGGCGACAGGGGTGGTCAGTGCAGTGACGGCGACGGCGGCTGCCGAGCCGAGGACGAGGCGACGCGAGGGGGTGCCTGGGTGCACGGCGTGGTGGTTGTCCATCCTTCAATGCTGGGCCCCAGTCTGACGAGAAGTCGAGACGCCCGGGCTGAACCTTTGGCGCGGATGTGCCGTTACACGCGACCGGCACATCCGCGTCCGGGCTACCGTTCGGGCCGACCGTCCGGGCCAACCGTCCGGGCCGACCGCTCGGTCAGCGGAAGAGGTCGAGCTTGTCGTGCTTCTCGGCGAGCAGGTAGTAGACGGTGACGCGGTTCTTCGTGCGGTCACCCTTGAGCTTCTGCCCGACCTCGGCGAGCGAGGCGTCGAGGTCGGCGTCCGAGTCGGTCAGGGCGAGCTTCTTCTTCATGAACCCGTCACGCACGCGGTCGAGCTCGGTCTTGTCGCTGAACGACACGAGTGACGAGTCGCGCTTCTGCAGGGCGATCCCGCAGTGGCGGACGATGCCCTTGATCGCGGCGTCGTCGGCGTCGGGGGAGTACTTCTTGACGTCTGCTGCCCAGTCTTCTGCCATGTGTCGTGCCCCTCTTCGTTGAATGGCGTGAACACGAGCGACGCTAGACCCAACGCGGGGCGCGGGAGAAGGTTCGCGGGAGAAGGCACGACACCAGGTGTTCGGGTGTCCACAGACCGGGGGCGGCGCGGCGGCGTCACAGGGCGTCAGACCGTGAGCTTGGCCCAGGTGCGCGGTCCGACGATGCCGTCGGCCGTCAGCGCGCGCGCCTTCTGGAAGGCCTGCGTCTTCGTCGTGGTCGTCGAGCCGAACGAGCCGCTCGCCGTCACCGCGTAGCCCCGGTGGGTCAGCAGCTTCTGCACCGCGACGACGGCCTGGCCGCTCGAGCCCTGCTTGACCGTCACGACGAGGGCGGTCCAGGTCTTGGGTCCGACGACGCCGTCGGCGGCCAGGCCCTTCGAGCGCTGGAACGCGATGACCCGGCTCTCGGTCGTGGGGCCGAAGGCGCCGTCGACGGTGAGGGAGTAGCCGCGGTGGCGGAGCAGGTGCTGGATCGCCGTGGTGCGGAAGCCGTTGGCGCCACGCCTGACGGTCGTCCACACGATGGGCACGGGTGCCGGGGCGCCGCCGATCCGCCGGGCGAGGGCCGCGAGGCGCGCGTCACCCGGGCGCACGTCGATCTCGAAGTGCATCTCGTCCTTGCGGCCCGAGTAGTCGCCGCCCCAGCGCACGACGCCGTTGCAGGCGGACACGATGGAGTGGATCCGGGTGCGCTGGGCCGCCGAGAAGGTGCCCGACCTGCCGAGCGGGTGGCGAGGCGCGTTGAGGTCGATGGCGGTGCCGCTGGAGTGGTTCGACAGCGACGTGCTGCCGGAGATGACGCGGTAGCTGTGACCCCAGCACCAGCCCTTGACGAGCGCCTCGACCTCGCCGTTGAAGCGGCGGGCCACGTAGCCGAGGACGGTGTGCACGTCGCCCCGCCGCACACCGGCCGGGAAGGTGGCGGCCCCGACGGACAGGGTGGCGAGCGGGATGGCGGACGACGAGCCGGCCGGCCAGCCGTTCTGCGACGTGGCGGCCTCGGCCGCGCTGCCGGTGGCGCCGACCAGGCCCCCGGCGAGGAGGAGGCCACCGGCGCCGCGCAGGAGCGTGCGGCGGCCGAGTTCGGGACCGGTGGTTTCGTGGAGCTCACACATGACTACCCCTGATCGAGTCGTTGGCGCGGCCGCGGCTGCGTCCGCAGCGCCGAGGCTAGGGGCGCGTCGTCAGGCGGTACATGGGGAGAACTACCCGGATCCGGGTGCCGGGCCCTGCGTGCCGGAGGCGACGAGCGCGTCGCCGACGGCGGTGCGCCAGTAGAGCACCTCGCGGCCCGAACGGCGCCGCAGCACGAGCCCGGCGGCCAGCAGCACCTTGAGGTGGTCACCGACAGAGCCGACTGCCAGGCCCGTGGTCGCAGCGAGTCCGCTTGTGCTGGAGGGTGACTCGAGGGCGACGAGCAGGCGCGCGCGGTTGCGGCCGACGAGGCGTTCGAGACCGTCGGGAGCCCCGGCGTCGACGCGGGCGAGCGCTCCCGCGACGGGGTAGTAGACGGCATACCTGCTCGGGAGCAGCCAGCCCACCCAGCGGGCCCGGTGGTTGACGGGCACGAAGAAGAGGTCGGCGTCGTCGGGCAGGACGCGCGACGGCAGGTCGTAGTCGTTGATCCGCAGGTGGCCGTCACCGACCCACTCACGGTCGCGACCGAGGTCGCGCAGCACCGCCGCCCAGCCCTGGGTCGCGAGCCGCGAGGTGCGCGCGACGACGTCGGCCCGGAGGATACGCTCTCGGCGCGCCCAGTCGGTCGCGAGCACGTGGGTCCAGACCCACTCGAGCAGCTGGGCACCGTGCTCGGTGAGGCCGTCGCGCAGCAGGACGTCGGGCAGGCCGCTCGCGGGTGAGCTCTCGGCGAGCTGGTCGCGCATGACGTCGTCGCCGAGGTCGCGCACGTCGTCGAGCTCCTGCTCGAAGGTGCGCCCGCCCGTGGCCGGCGGGAGGCAGAGCCAGTCGGAGATCCACTGCGGCTTCCAGCTGTGGTCGAGCACCGCCCGCCGCACGGGGTGCGCGTCGAGCATGGCCGCGAAGGCCTCGCCGTGGGCGGCGGCGAGCGCGCGACCCTCGGGGTCGGACGGTCGGACGAGGTCGTTGAGGGCGCCGACGGTCTCGATGCGCGGCGACACGACGAAGCGGCTCCTCGCCAACAGGTCGGCCGAGATCTGCCACGTCCCCATGTTTCGCCTCCATCCGAAACGTTACCGTCGAGCAGGCCTCGCCCGGCACGGTGGGCGGGTGAAGACGTACCGCCAGCTGTTCGCCGTGCCCGAGTTCCGCGTCCTCTTCCTCGTCCAGTGCCTCAACATCGGGTCGTATGCCGTCGCGTCCCTCGCGCTCGGCACCATCACCTTCGCGGCCACCGGGTCGCCCGTCCTCACGGCGCTCGCCATGTTCGGGGCGCCGCTCCTGCGCATCGTCGGGCAGACGCTCTTCGGCTCCGGCTCGGACCTCGTGCGACCCCGCACGGCGCTCGTGCTCGTCACGACGAGCGCCCTCGTGACCGACCTGCTCCAGGCGATCCCGGGCCTGGCGTGGGGCTGGCGGTTCGCGCTCCTCGCGGTCGGCCCGCTCGTCACGTCCGCCCTGGGCGGCAGCATGATGGCGCTCGTCTCCGACATCCTGCCGCCCGACGGCTTCATCCTCGGCCGCGCGACGATCAACATCGCGGTCGGCGGGATGCAGGTCGTCGGCTACGGCATCGGCGGCCTGCTGCTCATCACCTTCACCACGACCCAGCTCTTCCTCGGGTCCGCGGCGGCCCTGTTCGTGGCCGTCCTGCTGCTGCGGTTCGGGCTCTCCGACCACCCGCCGCGTCACGCCGGAGCGTCGGTCGTGAAACGCACCCGTGAGGTCAACCGTCGTCTGCTCGGCTCGCGCGTCGTCCGCCCGATCTACCTGACGCTGTGGGTGCCGAACGGGCTGATCGTCGGCTGCGAGGCGCTCTTCGTCCCGTTCGCGGGTGAGCAGGCCGGCTACCTCTTCGCGGTGACGGCGGCGGGCATGTTGCTGGGCGACGTCGTCGTGGGGCGGTTCCTCTCGGTCCCGTTGCGGGACAGGCTGATCGGTCCACTCCGCCTGCTTCTGGCGGTGCCGTACCTCGCATTTTCCCTCGTCCCGTCCCTTCCGTGTGCCGCCGCGCTCGCGTTCGTGGCGTCCGCGGGCTACTCGGCGAGCCTGCCCCTGCAGGAACGGTTGGTGACGCACACCGACTCGGAGGCGCGCGGTCAGGTGTTCGGCCTGCAGGGCACCGGTCTCATGGTCGGCCAGGCGCTCGGCGCGCTGCTCGGCGGAGCCGTCGCGAGCGCGCTCGGCACGGGAGCCGAGTCGGCGGCCCAGGCGATGGGCTTCATGGCCGTCGCCTCGGTCGTCGTGTCCGTGGCCCTGACGCCGGGGCTTCGCCGGTCGCGACCCGACCCGTCGACGGCCTCCCTGGTGGGAGAGCCGGCCCGCTAGGACACGAGCCCGCGTCTCCTCGCGATGGCAGCGGCCTCGGTGCGCCCCGCCGCCCCGAGCTTGGCCAGCAGGTTGGAGACGTGCACGCTCACGGTCTTGGTGCTGATGTAGAGCTGCTTGCCGATCTGGCCGTTGGTCAGGCCGCGAGACAGCAGGGCGAGCACCTCGAGCTCGCGGGGAGTGAGGTCGTGCGGGGCGCCCGCGCCACCAGCGGACGCGCCCGGCCGGACCTCGTCGAGCTCGCTCAGCAGCGGCTTGGCCTCGAGCCGGACGGCGACGTCGCGGGCCAGCTCTGCCTCGCGGCGTGAACCGGCGTCGTCGCCCGCGCTGCGGAGGGCGGCAGCGAGCCGTGCACGCGAACGGGCCGTCTCGAAGACGTGGCCGTAGCGCTCGAACGCGGCGGTGCTCCTGCGCCACGCGTCGACCAGCTCGTCGGCGCCGGGCGGGTGGTCGAGCTCGACGGCGCGACGCAGCCTGAGGATCTCGGCCTCGAGCCGGGAGGTCCACGCCCACGTCTCGCGGCTGGTGTCCTCGAGCGACTCGGACGAGGCGCGTTCGAACTTGGGGCGGCTCGCCTTCTCGACGGCGGGCCGCAGCTCGCCGATCAAACGTGCCCGCTCGGCCAGCGAGTCGACCAGGGCGACGGTGCGCTCGCGCAGCACCGGGTCGGCGGACGGCACGAGGCGGGCGGCCTGACCGGCGAGCAGGGCGGCCAGCCGGACCACGGCGTGGTACTCGCCCCAGGCCGCGTCGAGCGTGCGGACGGCTGCCTCGGTGACGTCGAGAACGGCACCTAGGTCACCGGAGTCGCCGAGCACGTCGACGGCCGCCATGACCGTGAGCACGACGGTGAGGCCGTCGACGGGCCACCACTCGCGCAGCTCGTCGAAGACGTCGGGGGCGACGGGCTCACCCCGGCCGGCCTGCACCAGGAGCATCGCGCCGGTGAAGATCGCGCGCCCCGGCTGTGGCGCGGGCCTGCCGCCGAGGTCGAGCCGGCGCACGGCTCCGTCCCAGTCGCCGAGCTCGTACGCCGTGAGGCCGCCGAGCAGCCGGCACTCCTGCCCCCAGGGCGCCCACTCGCGGTGCATGCGGCGCGCGACGTCGGCGCCCCGGTCGTAGAGGGCGAGGGCGCCGGGGAGGTCGCCGCGGCGGTGGGCGAGCGACGCGAGCTGGTGCAGGGCCCGCAGGAGCAGCGGGTCGTCGGGGTCGATGTCGTCGATGAGGGCCTGCAGGTGGGTCTCGACGGCGGCGAGGTCTTCCTGTGCCTCGAGCACCCGAGCCATGATGGCGCGCACCTCGGCGACCGCGCCCACCAGGCCGAGCCGCTCGGCGAGGAGCGACACCTCGTTTCCGACGACCGCCGCCTCGACGAACGAGCCCTGGTCGACGAGAGCCTGCACACGCGCGACGAGCACGCGGACCCGGCGCTCGTCGGCCTCCTCACCGACCAGGCAGAGGGCCTCGTCGGTCAGGGCGATGGAGTCGACCGGCAGGTCGAGGATGCGCGCCCGGATGACGAGCGTCGACAGCAGGTCGGCCCTCAGGAGCGGGTCCTGCGCCGTGCCCGGGTGGTCGAGGCGGTCGCGCAGCAGGTCCATCGCGCGCACCGACTCACCGGCGACCATCGCGGCCCGCGATGCGCGGAGGGTCACCTCGTCGCGCTCGGGGTCGTTCTCGTCGAGCCAGGTCAGGGCGCGCTCGAAGTGCAGCAGTGCCTCCTGGGGGCCACCGACGGCCATGGCCGCCTCGGCGGCCGCGCGGCTCGCACGCACCGCAGTGGGCAGGTCGCCGACCGCGGCGGCGTGGCGCGCCAGCTCGGACGCGGGGGCCAGGTGGGGGCACTCGGCGAGCACGGCGGCATACGCCCGGTGGAGCCTGAGGCGCTCACCCGGCAGGAGGCTGTCGGCGACGGTCTCGCCCAGCAGTGCGTGGCGGAAGGTGTAGGCAGGCGGCCAGCGAGCCTCGAGGACGTGGTGCTCGACGGCGGCCGCGAGCGCGGCCTCGAGGGTCTCGTCGGGCAGGGCGAGCACCTTCGAGAGCAGCTCGTGGTCGATGAACTGCCCGCCCTTGAGGGCGATCGCACGCAGCACGCGCTGCGCCGTGTCGTCGAGCTGCTCGACACGCGAACGGAGCACGCGGCTCAGGCCGCCGGTGAGGGCCTGGCCCGCCGCGGCGCTCGCGACGAGCTCCTCGGCGAAGAACGGGTTGCCCTCGGAACGACGCGCGATCTCGGCTGCCGTCGTCGCGTCGGTGGGGGCGCCCTCGATGCCGGAGACGAGCTCTCGGACGGCGTCGGCGGGCAGGGGTGCGAGTTCGACGTGCTCGAGCCCGGCGATGCGGACCCAGACGGCGAGGGTGTCGTGGAGCGGGTGGCGGCGGTGGAGGTCGTCGGAGCGGTAGGTGACGACCAGGCCGACGGCCTTCGTGAATCCGCGGGTCAGCAGCAGGGTGATGAGGTCGCGCGACGAGTGGTCGGCCCAGTGGACGTCCTCGACGACGACGAGCGAGGGCTGTGCGTCGCCGAGCGCCGACAGCAGGGCGTGCACGGCCTCGGCGACCTGGCCGGGGTCGGTGGTGCGGCCCGCCCGCTCGGGGTCGTGCGCGTCGGGGCGGCCGGGGAGGAGGTGGCCGAGGCTGGGATGGGTGTCGAGCACACGCTCGACCACCTCGGGATGGCCGGCGTCGACGGCGCCGACGAGCTCGACGAACGGAAGGTAGGCCAGGCTGCTGCCCGCCTGGCCGACGCAGTGCCCGACCGCCGTGAACCAGCCGGCGTCGGTGGCCTCGGTGACGAGGTGGCCGACGAGCCGCGACTTGCCGATGCCCGCGTCGCCCGACAGCACGACGACGCCACCGGGCCGGGCACCCGGGGTCGGGCGCAGTCCGATGGCGTCGGCGAGATGCGAGAGGTCGGTGTCCCTCCCGATGAGGGGGCCGGTGCTGAGCGGCATACGCGGAATTCTCGCGTACTCCGCCGACAGCGGCGGGACGGTGGACGACACGGGCCGTGCCGCCGTCGTCACCGCGTGCGGCCCGGGTTGTTCTCCTCGCGAGAGATCCTGGCCATCGTGCGCCGCATGATCTCGAGCGACGAGTCGCGACGGACGCGACGACGCTGCGGGTAGCGGGCCTCGATCTCGGCCTGGACGGTGCGGTAGTCGACGTAGTGGATGCTCACGGTCTTTCCTCTGTTCGTGCCTCTTTGGGACTCCTCCAGAGTCGGCTCCTGAGGTAGGCGCCCACATCGGGTGAGCTCCCTATCCGTGCACCGCCGCTACCTCAGATCCGCTCGTCGCCCTACCTCAGGCGTGCCCACGGCGCGACCTCAGCCGAGGACGAGGGTGGCGGCGATGGCGAACATCACGAGGGCGATGGCGACGTCGAGCACCCGCCACGTCGCGGGTCGGGCGAAGAGCGGTGCGAGCAGTCGCGCGCCGTGGCCGAGTGCGGTGAACCAGGTGATGCTGGCGGCGACGGCGCCCACGGTGAACCACCAGCGGCCGTCGGCTCCCTGCTGGTTCGCGATGGAGCCCACGAGCAGCACGGTGTCGAGGTAGACGTGCGGGTTGAGCCACGTGAGGGCGACGACGGTCGTGAGCACACCGCGGCGCGAGGTCGCCGTGCCGTCGGCCTCCAGGGCCTTCGGTTGCCGCGCGTTGCGCAGGCACAGCAGCCCGTAGCCGACGAGGTATGCCGCCCCGACCCACCGCACGACCGTGAGCAGGGTGGGGTGGGCCGTGACCAGACCTTCGACGCCGAGGACCCCTGCGACGACGAGCACCGCGTCGCTGAGGGCGCAGACGGTCACGACGAGGCCGACGTGCCGGCGGGTGAGCCCGGTGCGCAGCACGTAGGCGTTCTGTGCCCCGATGGCGATGATGAGCGAGGCCATCGTGAGGAAGCCGGGCAGGAGGGAGGTCACCGTTCGACGGTACGGGCGGACGGCGATTCAGTGAAGCGAAGGATTCTTCACTATCATTAGCATGACTTCATGAGGTTGCAGCCCGAGCACCTGGCGACCCTGCTCGCCATCGTCGACACCGGCACCTTCGACGCGGCGGCGCGGCGCCTGCACGTGACGGCGTCGGCCGTGAGCCAGCGCGTCAAGGCCCTCGAGGCCGAGGTGGGGCAGGTCGTCGTCGTGCGCGCCAGCCCGTGCCGTCCCACCGCGGCCGGTGAGGCGCTCGTCCGGCTCGCCCGTCAGCAGGGGCTGCTCGAGGCCGAGGCGCTCGCCGGCCTGTCGTCCGGCGTGCAGGGGCGGGTCGACCTGCCCGTGGCCGTCAACGCCGACTCGATGTCGACGTGGTTCGGGGCGGTGTTCGGCGAGGTGGCCGGTTGGCCCGACGTCGTGATCCGGGTGCACGTCGAGGACCAGGACCACTCGGCGCGGCTGCTGCGGTCGGGCGAGGTGCTCGCCGCGGTGACGTCGGACCCGACGCCCGTGCAGGGCTGCTCGACCGAACCTCTCGTGACCCTGCGCTACCTGCCGGTCGCCACACCCGAGCTCGTCGAGCGCTTCCGGTTCGGCCGCGGGATCGACTGGGGCGCGATGCCGGTCGTCCGGTTCAACGCCAAGGACGACATCCAGCAGCGGATCCTCGACCGCCACCGCGTCCCCGCGGCGCCGCCGACCCACGAGGTGCCCGACGGCACGGGCTTCGTCACTGCCGTACGCGCGGGGCTCGGGTGGGGTGCATTGCTGACGTCCCAGCTCGCCGAGGTGCTCGACACCGGCGACCTCGTGCGGCTCGGCGCCCGCGACCACGTCGACGTGCCGCTCTACTGGCAGCGCTGGCGCCTGCCGTCCGAGCACCTCGACCGGCTCAGCGACGTCGTCAGGACTGCTGCTGCGACGGCGACGCCGCCGCGGACTGCTCCTCCTGCCAGGCCCGCCAGGCGGCATACCCCCCGATGACGTCGGTGGCGCGGTGGATGCCCAGCTCCTGGAGCGCGGCCGCCGCCAAGCTCGAGGTGTAGCCCTCCTGGCAGAGCACGATGACGTGCAGGTCGTGGCTGGCGATGGGCAGCGAGGCGTCGCTCGCCGGGTCGAGGCGCCACTCGAGCACGTTGCGCTCGATCACGGTCGCGAAGTCGAGCTCACCCTCTGCGGCCCGCTGGGCAGCGGGGCGGATGTCGACGATGACGGCGCCCTCGGCGCGTGCGGCGTCCGCCTGCTGCGGCGTGATCCGGTGCAGGTGGCTCCGTGCCTCGGCGAGCACCTCGTCGATGGTGCGTGGTGGGCGTCCGGGGATGGGGTCCTTGCTCACCAGTCGACCCCGACCTCGGCGTGCTCCTCGGCCTCGAGGACGCCGGCGACCGCACGGTAGTTCGTCATGGCGGTCAGCCTGGGCGCGTACACGTGCAGGCTGACGGCCGGGTCGGAACCGGCGTTCGTGACCCGGTGCAGGTGCCGCGTGCCGAACGTGCGCTGGTCGCCGGGGGTGAGCAGGACGCCGGGCCCGGTCACCCGTCGCGCACCGTCGAGGTCGACGGTGGTCCTGTAGCCCGCCACCTCCTCGGTGAGCACTCCCTGGAGCACGACGAACGAGCCGGCGCTGCCGCCGTGGTCGTGCCATGGCGTGCCCTGGCCGGGGAGCCACGTGAGCAGCCACGCCTCGTGGTGCTCGTCGGCCAGGAGGCGGGCGTAGTAGCGGGTGATGGGGTCGAAGTCGACGAGGCCCTGCCAGATCGTGCGCTGGCGGGAGAGCCTTCGGGCGGTGTCGGCGAGGTCGACGGAGATGCGCTGGGCGCCGCGGGACATGGTGGAAGCCTTTCGGGTGGGTGCGGTGTGCGTGTGGTCGGCGGCGCTCGGGGCGGCCGGCAGCAGGAGATCAGGCTGCACGGCGGCTCCCGAGCGGTCGACAGGCATACATTCGTCCCGCCCAGCGGCTCGGGCACGCGATGGGCGCGGGGAAGCCGGGCCGGTCCGCCCGCTCACTCACATAACCATCGGTTCTCATAGACAAAACGCTAACTTATGTTGCTCCGATCGGCAAGCAGGGGTTTGCCATTAGGTAAGGCTTACCTATCTAATGTGGACGTGCTCGAGTCCCTCACGACCTCCACGGCCGCGCCCGCCCGCGCGCCCTGGCTCGACCTCCCCGGCACCCCCCGTGCCGCCGCCGTCACGCTGGCCGATCGGGTCGTCAGCCGTGAGGAGCTCCGCGTTCTCGTCGACGACGCCGGGAGGGCGCTGGCCGGCACCCGCCGCCTCGTGCTCGTCGCGATGCAGAACCGTCTCGACTGCCTCGTCGCCTACCTCGCCGCGCTCCGGCAGGGCCATGCGGTCCTGCTCGCCGCAGGTGACCGGCCCGACGTGCTCGAGGGCTTGCGGGCGGCGTGGAACCCCGACGTCGAGATCTCTGCCGAGGGGGCGGTGCTGGTCCACCGCGACGAGCCCGCCGCCCCGCTCCACCCCGACCTCGCGCTGCTGCTCAGCACCAGCGGGTCGACCGGCTCGCCGAAGCTCGTGCGCCTCTCCTGGGACAACCTGACGGCGAATGCCGAGCAGATCGCCGAGTTCCTCCAGATCCGTGAGACCGACTGCGCTGCAACGACGTTGCCGCTCCACTACTGCTACGGCCTCTCTGTCCTGCACAGCCACCTCAGCCGCGGCGCCGGCATCGCGCTGACCGACCTCTCGGTCGTCGACGAGTGCTTCTGGGACCTCGCCCGCCGCGCCGACGTCACCTCGCTCGCCGGGGTTCCGTGGACCTTCGAGATGCTCGAGCGGTCGAGCTTCTCCGGCCTCGACCTGCCTCGCCTGCGCTACGTCACCCAGGCCGGCGGCCGCCTCGACCCCGACCGCGTGCGCCACTGGGCGCAGCTCGGCCGTGAGAGCGGGTGGGACTTCTTCGTCATGTACGGCCAGACCGAGGCCACGGCCCGCATGGCCTACCTGCCGCCCGACCTCGCCCTGAGCAGCCCCGGCTCCATCGGCGTTCCCGTGCCCGGCGGCGCCCTCGAGGTCGTCGACGGCGAGCTCTGCTACACCGGGCCCAACGTCATGCTCGGCTATGCCGAGTGCCCCGGCGACCTCGCCCTGGGTCGCACGACGACCCGCCTGCGCACGGGTGACCTCGGCCGCCTCGGACCCGACGGTCTCTACGAGGTCACCGGCCGCTCGAGCCGGCACGTCAAGGTGCTGGGCCACCGTGTCGACCTCGACGTCGTCGAGCGCCGCCTGCGCGACGCCGGGCGCGACGTCCGGGTCGCCGGCCGCGAGGGACTGCTCGTCGTGACGGTTCGCGACGAGGACGACCGCGGCCCGGGACGCGGTGGCGTCGACCACGGCGCCGTGCGACGCGCTGCCGCAGCTGCGGGGCACGTGCCCCTCGGGGCCGTACGCGTCGTCGAGGTCGTCGAGCACCCGACCCTTCCGGGCGGAAAGGTCGACCACCAGGCCATCGTGGCGCTCGCCGAGAGAAGCACCGAGGGCGGGGCCCGCGGGGCCGCAGCCGCCGACTCCGCTGCGGCGCAGAGTGGCTCGGTCGCGAGGATGTATGCCGCAGCCCTGCACCGCGATGCCGTGCCCGCGGAGGCGACCTTCGCGTCGCTCGGCGGCGACTCGCTCAGCTACGTCGAGGTCTCGCTGAAGCTCGAGGAGCTGCTCGGCGACCTGCCGCCGTCATGGCACGTGACGACCGTCGGCCGGCTCCAGGAGCAGGCGGACGACGCGCTGGCCGACCTGCGTTGGGCGACCACCGTGGACGCCGGCACCGAGCCCCGCTCGGAGCGTGGTGGACGCGGTACGCGGCACACGGCATACGGCCGGGGCGGTCGTCCCGCTGCTGCCCGCCGGCGCACCGTGGAGACGAGCGTCTGGCTGCGCGCCCTCGCGATCCTGCTGATCGTCGGCACCCATGCCGACCTCTTCTCACTGTCGGGCACCGCCCACGCGCTGTTCGTGCTGGTCGGTTTCAACGTCGCACGCTTCGCCCTGGCGACGCCCGAACGGGCCGCCAGGCTCAAGGCGCTCGGCCGCGGTCTGGCGAGGATCGTGGTCCCCACGCTCGCCGTGATCGCGCCCGCCCACTTCGTGTGGGGCGACTACCAGACCCGCAACGTCCTCCTGATGAACTGGGTGTTCGGCGAGCAGCGTCTCGGGCCGCCGTGGCGCTTCTGGTTCATCGAGGCGCTCGTGTTCGCCCTCGTCGTGGCGATCGTGCTCACGGCCGTGCCCGCGATCGCCAGGCTCGAGAAGCGCTGGCCCTTCGGGCTGCCCGCGGCCCTGACGCTGGCTGCGTTCACCCTGCGGCTGCCGCTCTTCGAGCTCCCCGTGCCGCGCATGCAGGGTTCTGCCCTCGTCGTGCTCTTCCTCTTCTTCCTGGGCTGGGCGATCGCTCGAGTTGTCACGCCGCGGCAGCGGTGGATGTTGACCGTCGCGGCGGTGCCGCTCGTCGGCACCTTCTCCGGCAACCCGGCCCGTGACGCGTTGTCGCTCGCCTTCGTGCTCGCCCTCGTGTGGAAGCCGACGACCCGCCTGCCGGCCTGGCTCGTGCCCGCGGTTCAGGTGCTCGCCGCGAGCTCGCTGTTCGTCTACGTCATCCACTGGCAGGTGCTCGAGCAGCTGTGGGGGCGGCCGGTGCTCGCCTTCACGGGGTCGATGGTCGCGGGTGTCGCGTACTGGCTGCTGTGGACGCGCCTGCTCCCGGGGCTCGGGCAGCTGCTGGTGGGCGGTCGTCGCCCGTCGTCCGTGGGTGCCGAGCTCGCCGTGGGTGCCGAGCGCGCCGTGGGCGGCGAGCGGCCGACGTGGCGGCAAGTCGTGCACACCTGACCGAAAATCCTGCGGCGCGCTGTCGGTGCCGACGTCTACGGTCTGCAGGTGACCGTCGAATCGCCCCCCGCCGTCGAGGCCCCCGCCGACTCCCGCCGCACCACCTGGCTCGTCCTCGGGGCGGTGGCCGTCACCCTGCTGCTCTGGGCGTCGGCCTTCGTGGCCATCCGTCACCTCGGTCGTGACGTGCCACCCGGAGCCCTCTCGCTCGGTCGCCTGCTCGTCGCGTCCGTGGCGCTCGGGGTCCTCGTCCTCCGCCGGCCCCGCACCTGGCCCGGCCGGCGCGACTGGCCGCTGCTGCTGCTGTGCGGTGTCGGGTGGTTCGGCGTCTACAACCTCGCGCTCAACGAGGCCGAGCGACGCATCGATGCCGGCACGTCTGCCCTCATCGTGCAGATCGGGCCGATCATCGTCGCCCTGTTGGCCACGGTCTTCCTCGGCGAGGCGATGAACCGCTGGCTGCTCATCGGCATGGCCGTGGGCTTCGCCGGAGTCGTCGTCATCGCGCGCGGCTTCTCCTCCGGAGACGCGGGCGACATGGTGGGGGTGTGGCTGGCCGTGCTGGCCGCGATCACGTATGCCGTCGGCGTCCTCGCGCAGAAGCCCCTCCTCGGGCGCCTGCCCGGGCCCGAGGTCACATGGTTGGCGTGCATCATCGGCGCCGTCGTCTGCCTCCCGTGGAGCGGCGAGCTCGTCACCGTGGTGCGCGACAGCGACGCCGGCACGCTGCTCTGGATCGCCTACCTGGGGGTCTTCCCGACGGCGATCGCCTTCTCGACGTGGGCTTACGTGCTGGCGCGCAGCAACGCCGGCACGCTGACGTTGACGACCTTCCTCGTGCCGTTCATCGCCACCCTCATCGCCTGGGCGCTCCTGTCGGAGGTGCCGCCGCCACTGACGTTCGCGGGCGGCGCGCTCTGCATCGCCGGAGTGCTGCTCACGCGCCGCAAGCCGCGACGTTCGGCTCCCGCCGAGAAGTAGTAGTCCCTCCCGAGGCTGCCAGGGCCAAGTAGTCGGATCGTGTTGCGCTGACAGCGAATTCACCCGGCGAGTGCGTGGACAACTCTTCCGGCGAAGTCGAACTTGTGTTCTGCATATCTGCTTGGGTGAAGTAGAATCTGTGGATGACCGTGAATCCAATTCGGGGCGTGGATTATCCGTCGACGTACCAGCAGCTGCTCGATTGGTTCCCGGACAACG
>NZ_JBHTKH010000015.1:0-90813 GCF_042676085.1 Terrabacter terrigena | reverse complement strand
GAATCACGCCGATGGCTCCCTCACGTCCGGAGCCACTCCGCTACCTCGAAACCCCACCACTCCCAGGGACTCTCACCCGGCGATCCAGTGGCGGCCGGTTGGTTGCGCACCCTGCGAGCCACGGGTGAGTACGTCTATAGCGGCTGCTACTCGACCCGGCGGCTCCCTGGCGAGACCCAGCCGAGCGTCCACGTGGCCTTTCCCCTCGAGCGCGGCAACGTGCAGGTGTTCCTCAAGCCGCGACTGCTGGCCGGCGGTGCGCTTGAGCTCGCTTCACCGGCAGGCAGGTTCGGGAGCAACGGCGCCTACGTGGTGGTTGACGAGGCGGGAACACATGCCGCACGCGTTCCTATTCACGAGACCTTTGTCGTGCGCGTCGACGACGAGGGAACTCTGCGAACCGACCACCACCTGAAGTTGTGGTCGGCATCCGTTGTGCGTCTGCACTACAAGCTCATGCCGGTCAGCGAGGCAGAGCCTCAAGCGGCATGACGGAGCGGGCGCGGCCTTCCGAGGCGTGGCAGGTGAGGTCAGTTGCTCAGGCCTCGAGCGCGCATGAGGCGGCCTAGAGACGTGCCGGACCAAACGGCGAGGCCCAAGGGGGTCGCAGCGGCAACAGCGGGACCCACGCGTCCCTGAGAGTCCCCAAGAACGCCAACGATCATGGTGTACGCGAACCACACAACGAGGCTGAGCGTCGTGAGTATCACCAGAACGACCTTGGCTTTGGGTATGAGGGTGACACTACGAGGCCGGCAGCTGAAACGCCCGCGATTTCTGCACGACCGATCGGCGGCATGAGAGGGCGGCCGGGCCAAGTGCCAAACCGCCCGGGTTGATTGGCTGCCGCTCAGATCGCTCGAACCTCGGCGAGCCGCTCGACTGCGAATCGGTCGGTCCCGCTGGGATCCCAGCACACGGCAGCTTCCCATGCGGCTCGCGCTTGTGCTGCGACGTCGTACGCGTCGTCATCGAGGCCGGCAGCGTTGTGCGGCAGCGCCAGGTCGAGGTCGGGGACGTCGACGTGCGACTCATCCCAGTCGATCAGGGCGACGCGATCCGCGGTCATGCGAACATTGCGCTGGTTGGGGTCGCCGTGCACGACGCATGCCGTCCGACCGGAGAGTCGTTCCCATGCCGCTCGGCATCTAGCGACAGCCTCCACCGGCATCGCCCGGAGGTCGACCTTCGTCCCGTTCTGGGCGCGCAGCAAGTCGGTCGATGACCGCCAGCCTGGGCGTTGAGGCCAGCCATACGTGAGCCGATGGAGCTGGCGCAGTTCGTCGGCGACGCGGCCCCAGTCCGCTTCGGTTTCCGGCGGCTCACCCTCCACGTAGGTCATGACCACTAGGCCGTCAGCGAATAGCCGACCATCGACGGCCGGGATGGGCACCGGCACCGCCATCCCTTCACGGTCCAAATGCCGCAACAGGAGGGTCTCCCATGCGAGATCAGCGTCGCTGCGCCGGCCGAGTCGCCCGACCCCACGGTGCCCCCCGACGCGCACGCTGTACACCTCGTTGACGCCAGCTCCGCCAGTCAGCGCTTCGCCGCGAACGACGTCGTCGCCCCACTGCTCGAGCAGCTCCCATCCCACCGGTCATATCTTGGCGGAGGGGCATCAACCGCTCAAGGAGATTCCGGACGGCCGTCGCGGCCATGGCCCTTTGTCTGCGGCATGAACGTGCGTCACCTACGCAAACGGAACGGGAGTTTCCCCACTCGCCGCTGCGCTCGACGACGTAGACCTTACGACCTAGGACTTGCTGGAGAATCTGGTGGACCGCCGGCCGCCTAGCTGACGGGCGGCCGGCCGCGGTTAGGGCGGGGACGCCTTCCGGCATGCGCTAGACGTCGGGCAGACCGGAGGCTTCGACACCGGCTTTCGAGGGGGCGCTCGAGTGTCGTTCGACCCGCCGAGTCAGGTGGGCGGCGGGGCGATGAGTCAATCGTGCCTTGTCCGCGAAGCGGACGAAGGGCCACCTGACCCCTAAATCGGGGGGTTGCCGCTGGCCAATAGTCTTACGCCCCAAAGGTTTCCACAACCTCCCGTGAGGACAGTCGTCGGCATTGACCAACAGATCAATGTGAGCGACTGGAAGTTGCGCTACGTCGTAGCACCGCTCAGCCCGCGGGGACCATCACCTCGGCCGACGTCGCCGATCCGCCAAGGCCCGCGAACACCGACACCGACGTCGCTGCGGGCCTCCGGGGTGCAGATGTCAGCAGTTCTCAGCGCGTCCACCGATGGAGTAGCCAACCTGAGGAGATCGAGATGAACACATCTGCACGCAGGACGCGGAAGCGCCGAACCCTAACGGTCGGTGTCGCTGCGTTAGCGCTGGCGGCATCGGGGGCGACGATCGCCTCCTTCGCGGCCGCGCCACCACCCGCGCACAACAACGGAACGGTCGGTCTGAAGCGGGTCGGTCCGATCGACGAGAGCAACGGGTTCCCGGTCTGGTACCAGGACACGAGCGGGACGCGGCTCGAGCTGTGCACCGATCCCGGCGACGCCAACTGCATCGTCGGTGCGGTCCAGACGCCCGGTGGCCCGGTGGTCTTCCCGACCAACTTCCCTGATGAGGCCTTCTACTCCAACGCCGGCGCCAGCATCAGCACCGGCACAGGTACAGCGAAGCTGGTCACCGGCATCGAGGCTGCGTTCGCCGGAGCCGGCACGCCCGCCCGCGGCCAGCAGATCACCTTCGGTCGTATCCGCGTCGTGGCCACCGGTCTGAGCGCAGGTGCCGATTACACAGTCACCCAGCCGTACGGCTCGCAGACCTTCACCGCAGAGGCCGGGACGCGCGGGATCTTCGACACCCAGGACATCGGCTCCCTGACGCCCGACGGCGTCTTCGACCAGACGCTGGGGGCCGAGGCCGCGCCGTTCCTGAAGTGGCCCGCCGGGACCGGCGCTCCGACCGGCTACCTCGGGGACCCCGCGGTGGACCACGTCGTGACGGGGAGCCCCACCGGCAACAACTTCTTCCGTATCACCGGCCCTGTCGGATCCTTCACCGGATCGCCGGACCTGTGCGCGGACCCGACCCTCGGTGCCTCGACGACCGCCACCACGGACTGCATCGAGACCAACCTGTTCCAGGCCTCGGGCAAGATCGCCGTCCACGCCGGCGTGCAGGTCACCAAGGCCTACTACCAGGAGTCCGGCACCGGGCACATGATGGACCTGTTCGCCTACTCGACGCCCGGTCAGAGGCTGATCGTCAGCGGGACCGGGGTCTCCGACACGAAGATGCTCGAAGATGCCGCGGGCAACGGGAAGTACTACGCCCGGGTGTACGCCGAGGGAGCCCCTCCCACCGATCTGAAGGTCACGAACACCACCGACAACCCCGCCAGCGTCGACCACATCGCACTGTCCCAGTTCGGTGACCGCGTGCACGTCGACAGCGCCGTCTACAGCACGGACACCAACACCCTGACGCTGACCGCCGAGTCGGGAGACTCCACCGCGGCACTGTCGGTGGATGGCTTCTCAGGTGGAGCGCCCAGCGTGGGTGCCAACGGTGCTACAACCTGGACCTTCGGGAACCTGCCCGTCCCGCCGGACGACGTCACGGTGACGTCCACCAAGGGCGGAGTCGGCACGGAGGACGTCGTGATCACGGGCTCCGACACCCCGGCGGCCAACGTCATCGCCGCACTCGTGGCCGACTCGACCAACGTCCAGGTCGGCCAGAGCGTCACACTCGACGGCACGTCGTCGTCGGGGACGATCACCGGCAGCTCCTTCTCAATGACCCCCGCCACCGGCGCGACACTCACCGGGACCGGCCTCGCGAGAACGTTCAAGGCGACGACCGCGGGCACCTACACCGTCACGCTGAGCGTGACCGGCGTCGGCACGGGCAACACCAGCACCGACAAGGCCGTCATGACAGTCTCGGATGCCAACGCGGCCCCGGTAGCCGACGCCGGCCCGGACCAGCTAGGGGTGGTCCCCACGTCAGTCGTCACGCTGGACGGCACTGCATCGAAGTTCGCCTCGACGTACAGCTGGACCGAGGCAACGGGTGACGCCAAGAGGGTCACCTTGTCGAACCCGTCGGTCGCGAACCCAACGTTCACCGTGCCGGCATCCAGCACGCCGCTCACGTTCAACTTCACGCTGACCATCACCGACGTCAACGGCAGCAGCGCGACCGACACTGTGCAGCTGGTCAGCGACCCGGGCGCGGTCACCGTCGACAGCGCGTCGTACAAGCGGGGCAGCCTGGAGTGGCGGGTCCGCGGCTCGGCCAAGTACTGCTCGGCCAACAACGTGATCAGCGTGTACTGGAACAAGCCGGCAACCACGACCACCCCGGCCTCCACCGTGCTGGTCGGCACCACCTCACCGACACTGGCCCTGGGAGTCTGCAGCTACGACTTCCGGCTCAAGAACGCGCCGACGACCCTGCGGCCGACCGCAGCCGGAACCGTGACCGTTCGATCCACCTTCGGTGGGGAAGCACTTGACCAGGCATTCCAGCTCCTCTGACCCGAACAACCCGCGCCACGCCGGTGCCCGGTGGTCCGCATGGACCGCCGGGCACCGGCCCGTTCCCGGGGGGTTCCACCGGCCAGAAGAAGTCAGCCCTCCGTCGCGATGAAAGGCGCCCTGCGAGCTCGAGAGCGCCGTCGTGGCGGGTTGCGGTTGGGGGGGGTCACCGCCCGAGCACTTGCTCGGCTTCCAGTCAGACCGCTTCACCGGTGTGTAGGAGAGCTCTCCTCAGGCGGTTGCCGGGAGCTCTCGCAGGCCGGCAGGTTCGGCCACGCCGCGTTCGCCGGCCCGCACCCGGCGGCCTGAATGGCGAAGCCGCTGCCCGTCACGTGCTGCAGCCCGACCAAACGTTGTAGCCGGTGGCGATGGCAGGCAGCGAAACGCTGAACGCAGCGTCCTCGCAGCGACGCCAACGGCGCATGTCACGCTTGGAAGGTGAGCACGGCCACGGGACAACTCGCGGCTTCGAAGTGGTGCGGACCGAACGCAGCGCAGTCTCGCCGCCCATTCGACCGAACTCCTCGCGGGGGCACCGTAGGTCACGCGCGGTCGCATTGCTAGGGCGTCGCAGGATCAGGACGGGGCAGTGGACCCCGCCAGCTCTGTGCTGCACCGGGCCCATAATGCCCCTGAACTGCGGTTTCGCGGCCATGTCCCGAAGACGTGTGGCCATTCCACTTCCTCATGTCGCAGCCTCGCGGAGAGCCAGCGATCTTGGCGTCGTCGTGGGCCGCCGTGCCGTGCGTAGTCTGGGGGCGTGCCCGACCTCGCCGACGTCGATGACCGGATCGACCGCGCGAGCGCGCGACCGTTCGGGCGGCGGTTCCACCTCCGCGGGCGCGAGCGGGCCACAGCTGAGCTGCGCGGTCCGCAGACGATGCGGGCTCACGCCGCGGAGATCATCGCAGAGCGGCTCGCGCCGGCCGAGCCGCGCAACGACGGCCGGCAGACCCCGTACCGCAACCACCCGGTCTTCGTGGCCCAGCACGCCACCGCGACCTGCTGCCGCAGCTGCCTGGAGACGTGGCACGGCATCGCGAAGGGGCATCTGCTCGACCGCGGCGAGCGTGTCTATGTCGTCGAGGTGATCGGGCGCTGGATCGACCGCGAGCTCGCCACGTCCGTCGAAGGTCGGGACTCCGGGAGCTCCGCCTCACGCCGACCGTGAAGGTGGCGCGACGTTCCTGGCGCTAGCGGGTCAGGGCCCTGCGGCACCATCCGCGGGGCGGAGCGGGGGCGGACGCTCCCGCAGCAGGGCGCTCCTGTCCTCTCGGTGAGGCGCCACCCCCTCCCTCGTGGCCGACCAGCCTGGGCCTTTCGCTGAATACCGCGGAGGGGAGGCTGCGTGGGTCTTGCCAAGCGTTCATCGGGCGACGAGCAACCCACACGACGGACGGATCGGCTATGCAGGCCGCACAGTGACCGCGCGAAACTGGGCTGTGTGCCCATTGCTGGGGAGCAGTGCCGGACCTAGTTTTGCCGCACTCAATATCCCCAAGGAAGGACACACGCATGGCTCACGCAGATGACTTTGCGCTCTCGCGGGTGGCGCCGTCAGCGCGCCGGCACTGGTTCGGTATCGCCGTGCAGCGCTTCGGCCAGGTCAGCGCCCTCTCGCAGTTCCTGCTGGGCGCGACGCTCGGCTACAGCATGACCTTTGGCAACGCCGTGCTGGCCTTCCTCTTCGGCTCGATCATCCTCGAGGTGATCATGTGCGTGGTCGGCCTCGTCGGCCAGCGCGAGGGACTGAACACCGCGCTCCTCGCGCGATGGACGGGCTTCGGCGAAGTAGGCGCCTCGCTGGTCGGGCTGGCCATCGGGATCAGCCTCATCGGCTGGTTCGGAATCCAGTCCGCCATCTCTGCCGAGTCGCTCGGCGCGCTGCTCCCGGGAGTCCTTCCCGCCTGGGCCTGGTGCATCATCTTCGGCCTGCTGGTCACGGCGATCGTGGCGGTGGGGTTTGGTGGAATGCAGTGGCTGGCCAACGTGACCGTGCCGCTCTTCCTGGCCCTCGTCGGGTGGTCCATCTTCTCGGAGCTGAGCCGCCACTCCCTCGGCGACCTGATCTCGTCACCGCCACCAGGCCCCGCGATCGGCGTCGGAGAGGGGACGGCGATCGTGGCGGGAGGCCTGATTGTCGGCGCAATCATCACGGCTGACATGACGCGTTTCAACCGCACAGGTACGGATGTCGTCAAGCAGACCGTGGTCGGAGTCACGCTCGGGGAGTTCGTGATCGGGCTCGCCGGCGTGCTGCTCGCGCACGCAGCGGGGACGGGCAACATCGTCGCGATCGTGACCTCCTCGGTGGGCCTCGTCGGGCTGCTCATCGTCCTGACCGGCACGCTCAAGATCAACGACTGGAACCTCTACTCGTCGTCGCTCGGCCTGGTGAACTTCGTGTCCACCGCGTTCCGCAGGGACCTGCACCGAGTGACCACGACGATCGTGCTGGGCGTCGTCGGGTCCATCCTCGCGGCCGCCGGCATCCTGGCTCACTTCACCGACTTCCTCATCGTCCTCGGCGTCGCCTTCCCGCCGATCGCCGGGATCATGATCGCCGAGTACTTCATCGTCAAGCACTGGCGTGGCGAGCTGGACGAGACGCGTGCGCTGGGGACCCTGCCGGCCACCGCGCCGCGCGTCGTGCCGGCCACCCTCGTGGTGTGGGCGGTCTCGGCGGCCGTGGGCTACTTCGCCACGTGGGGGATTCCCAGCATCACCTCGCTCGTGCTGTCGATCGTCCTCTATGTCGCCGCCGGCAAGCTCGGCCTCGTCCGGGGTGCCGGGGTGGCGACCACGCGGTCGGTAGAGAAGCTGCCCGAGACCCAACCGGTCCACTGACGTACCACCCAGGAACTCAAGGAGAGTCATGCACATCGGAATCGACGTCGGCGGAACCAACACCGATGCCGTCCTCATGGAGGGCACCACGGTCCTTGCGGCGGTCAAGGAGTCCACGAGCGAGGACGTGACCAGCGGCATCGTCAGCGCCATCGAGCAGATCCGCGGCCAGCACCACTTCGAGGGCGGCACGATCCAGGCCGTCATGATCGGGACGACCCACTTCATCAACGGGCTCGTCGAGGCCCGGCGCCTGGCCCCGACTGCGGCTCTGCGCCTCGGTCTGCCGGCAACCCGTGCGCTGCCGCCTTTTGTCGACTGGCCGGCCGGGCTCCGGACCGCCATCTCCGGCCGCGCCTACCTGGCGCATGGTGGCTATGAGTTCGACGGGCGTGCCATCTCTCCGATCGACCACGACGAGCTCCGACGGCACGCCGCCGACATGGCAGCACACGGCATACGCTCCGTCGCCATCTCGTCCGTGTTCAGCCCGGTCAACCACGACCTCGAGGTCGAAGCGGCCGCCGTTGTCGCCGAGGAGCTCGGACCCGACGTCGCAATCTCGCTGTCGCACGAGATCGGGCGCATCGGCCTGCTGGAGCGTGAGAACGCGACGATCATCAATGCGGCTCTGCGTGAGATGGCGGTGTCGATCGTCGACGGCCTCACCGCGGCCGTCCGCGCGCACGGTATCGGTGCCCCGATCTTCCTCAGCCAGAACGACGGGACCCTGATGGACGAGGACTTCGTCCGCCGGTACCCCGTGGCCACCTTCGCGTCAGGGCCGACGAACTCGATGCGTGGGGCCGCAGCGACGAGTGGCCTGGAGACGTGCGCCGTCGTCGACATCGGCGGCACCACCTCTGACGTCGGCCTGCTGGTCAACGGCTTCCCCCGCGAAACCACGACAGAAGTCAAGGTGGCCGGCGTACGCACGAACTTCCGCATGCCGGACGTGCTGTCCATCGGCATCGGCGGCGGCAGTCACGTGGACCCCGACACTGCCGAGGTTGGTCCGCACTCCGTCGGCTACAAGCTCACCTCCGAGGCACTCGTCTTCGGTGGCTCCCAGGTCACCGCCACTGACCTCGCCGTGGCGGCGGGGCGCGCCGACGTCGGGGACGCCTCACTCGTGGCGCACCTTGACCGCGAGCTGGTGAAGAGGGCGCTCGACCGGGTCGCGGAGCGCATCGCCGAGGCCGTCGACCGGATGCGCACCTCCGCCGAGCCGATTCCCGTCGTGGCCGTCGGAGGTGGGTCGATCCTGCTGCCGGACGAGATCCCCATATTTGGGGCCGTGCACCGGCCCGAGAACTACGCGGTCGCCAACGCCATCGGTGCATCCATCGCGCAGGTCGGGGGCGAGATCGACAAGGTCTTCGCCGTGGAGCCGGGACGCCGCGACGCGATCCTCGACGAGGTGCGGCAGGAGGCGGTCGACAAGGCCATCGCCGCGGGGGCCAGCCCGTCCACCGTCAAGATCGTCGACTTCGACCAGGTGCCCATCCCATACCTGCCCGGCAACGCGACCCGGATCCGTGCCAAGGCGGTCGGCGACCTCGACATGGCGGTGTGACGATGACCTGGACTTTGGATGCCGAGCAGATCCCGGCCCTCGCGAGGGGCGCTGCCGTCCTTGGCACGGGAGGCGGTGGAGACCCGCACATCGGGGCCTTGCTCGCGGCGCAAGCGCTCGACAGGCATGGGCCGGTCGAGGTCGTGAGCGTGGACGACGTGCCCGCCGACGCGCGAGTCGTCATGGTCGCGATGATGGGCGCTCCGACCGTCATGGTCGAGAAGCTGCCCTCGCTCGACGAGGTCGTCACCCCGGTGCGAGCGCTGGAGCCGTTCCTGGACGGGCCCGTCACCCACATCGCGTGCGCTGAGGTCGGCGGTGTGAACTCGACCATCCCGATCGTGGCGGCTGCGGCGATGGGCCTGCCACTGGTCGACGGCGATGCCATGGGACGCGCCTTTCCCGAGCTGCAGATGGTGCTGCCCACACTGGCGGGTGTCGATGCCACTCCCATGGCGTTCGCGGACGACAAGGGCAACACCGGCGTTCTCACCACGGTCGACAACGCGTGGGCCGAGCGGATCGCCCGGGTCGCGTGCGTGGAGATGGGCTGCTCGGTGATGATCGCCATCTTCCCGCAGTCCGGCGCACAGCTGAGCCAGACGATGGTGGCCGGCTCACTCACGAAGGCCGCCGCCATCGGGCAGGCGATCGCTGCTGCCCGCGACGCCAACGAGGACCCGGTGGCCCGTGCTGTCGAGGCGCTCGGCGGACGAGAGCTCTTCGGCGGCAAGGTCGTCGACATCGAGCGGGCGACCACGACGGGCTTCGCGCGGGGGCGGGCCCGGATCGAGGGCGACGGCGGTGCGCTCGAGCTGTCCTTCCAGAACGAGCACCTCCTCGCTCAGGTCGACGGCGTGGTCCTTGCCACCACCCCCGACCTGATCATCGTGCTCGAACACGACTCGGGAGAGCCCATCACCACTGAGGGGCTGCGCTACGGCCAACGGGTCCGGGTGATCGCGGCGCCCTCGGACGAGCGATGGCACAGCACCGAGGCTCTGGCGTTGGTCGGGCCGCGCTACTTCGGTTACGACATCGAGGCACATCGCTTCGACGGGGAACGAGAGGTCGCCTGATGAGCTGGCAGATCACAAAAGAGGACCTTCCGGACCTGGCCCGCGGCGCGACGCTGCTCGGCACCGGCGGGGGAGGGGACCCGTACATCGGGATGATGCTGGTCCAGCGCGTCCTCGGCGAGGGCAGCATCACGATCCTCGACCCTGACGAGATCGCCGACGACCTGTTCGTGGTCCCCACCGCGCAGATGGGCGCGCCGACCGTCATGATCGAGAAGATCCCGGCGGGTACGGAGCCCACCCTGTCCCTGCGGATCCTCGAGGAGCACCTCGGTAGGACAGCGGATGCGACCATGCCGATCGAGTGTGGCGGGATCAACTCGATGATCCCGCTCATCGTGGCCGCCGAGAGCGGTCTGCCGGTCGTGGACGCGGACGGGATGGGCCGAGCCTTCCCCGAACTCTCCATGGAGACCTTCGCGGTCTACGGAGTGCATGGCTCGCCACTCGCCCTGGCCGGAGAGCGCGGCGAGCGGGTCATCATCGACACCGGCGACGACGACAGGCAGATGGAGTGGCTGGCCCGGGCAGTCACGATCCGGCTCGGCGGTGTCGGGCACATCGCCGAGTACGCCATGAGCGGCGCAGACGTGAAGCGGACCGCCGTGCCTCGCACCTTGTCGATGGCGCTGGCTCTGGGACGCGCCATCCGTCTCGCCCGCGAGGAGAAGCGCTCGCCCTTCGACGCGATCCGAGACACCCTCGCCACCACGCTCTACCAGCACGTGCGGACGCTCTTCGAGGGCAAGGTCACCGATGTCGACCGGCGCACCACCGAAGGCTTCGCCAAGGGCGTGGCCCGGATCGCCCCCGCGGACGGCGGGGGAGGCGAGCTCGAGATCCGGTTCCAGAACGAGAACCTCATCGCCCTGCGCAACGGCAGGATGGTCGCCATCGTCCCGGACCTGATCTGCGTCGTGGACAGCGAGTCGGCAGAGCCGATCACGACCGAGGGGCTGCGCTATGGACAGCGGGTGCGGGTCCTGGGCATCTCGACTCCGGCGATGATGCGCACGCCGGCCGCCCTGGCCGCCTTCGGGCCCGACGCGTTCGGACTGGCAGAGCGGTTCAGCCCGGTGGAGTCTCTTGCGGGTGAGGAGAGGCAGCCGGCCCCAGCGTCCACCCTCGTGCACTGACCCAAGTCCGTCGCTCGTCCAGCGGCACCTGGCCGTCGCTCTACGCTGATCAGGTGCCGCTGACACTCCACGCCGCGGACCTGCCGACACTCTCCCGCGGGTTTGCACTGCTGAGCTCAGGTGGCGGCGGTTCCCCACACGTTGCCGAGCTCATCTTGGCCCAGTCGGACACATGGCCGGTCACGGTGCACAGCGTCGACGAGCTCGACCCGGCAACGCCGTGCGTCGCCATCGGATACATCGGCTCGACTCTCCTGCTCGAGGAGCGCCTCCCGGACGCCGACCCGTTCACTCCGGCCATCGCGGCGATCGAGCGTTGGCTCGGTGTCCAGTCCTCCGCCGTGTGCTCGATCGAGGGCGCAGGCCTCAACGGTCTCTCGACTCTCCAGCTCGCCGGCCGGCGAACCATAGTGGACGCTGACTGCATGGGACGAGCGCTCCCGGACCTCGACCAGATCTCGCTCCTGGTCGATGCACTGCCCGGGCTGGTCGCAGCCACCCCGACGGGAGCCGGGGGCGTGGTGCTCGTTCACGCAGCCCGCCCCGAGGACGTGGAGAGGGTCCTGCGAACCGCGACATCGTGCAACGGAGGGTGGGCCGGCTTCGCCTTGGGTGGCTTCCGCGTGGGCGACCTCGCCGAGCACGCCATCCCCGATGGCATCGAGCGAGCGAGGAGTTTGGGCCAAGCCATCGCCGCATCCCATGATCTCCGGCCCGAGGAGCTCGCCAGCGCACTGGGCGGAACGCTGCTCGGAGCGGGACGCGTCATGGCCAGCCTCATGGAGCGGGGCGCCGGCGAGGTCCACACCTACGACGTGCGCACCGACGGCGCTGACGTGCTACGTCTGGTGGCACGTTCGGAGTTCATCGCCTTGATGCGCAACGGGGCCGTCGAAGCCGCGAGTCCGACGATCATCACCGTGCTCGACTCCGTGAGCCGGGCCCCACTACAGGTGGACGAGCTCGCAGTGGGCAAGGACGTCATCATCCTCGGCTTGCCGGCCCCCGCTTGGTGGGCCACGCACCCGAGAAGGCTGGCAAGGGCTCGCCCCAGCCGTTGGGGAATCACAGGGTTGGAGGAGGTGTGCTGAGCGACGGCCTCACACTGCAGGCCCTGCTCGAGCACCAGGACGCCGGCGGCCTGACCCTTCTGGGCGGACCCGAGCTCACGTGGGCCACCGTCGCCGTCGAGGTCACGGAGAACGACCTGCCAGGGTGCGTCACCAACGGACTTGCGGTGCTCATCACGCCGGCTCCCTTGGCGTCGTGGCAGGCCGATGCCTTGATCCGACGCGTCCGAGACCGTGGCTTCACCGGGCTCGCCCTCACCGGCGACCCGATCGGCGCGGGCAGCCGAGCCCTTGCGGAGCGACTCGGTGTCGTCGTGCTCCACGTCGAGCACCCCACCCGGCTCGCGCGAGCCTGCTGGCAGCTCCTTGAAGCACGTGACGCGCTGACCCTGTCCACCGTCCAGAAGATCGCGCGCTCCATCGAGTACCAGGCGCACGACCTCGGCGACCTGCTCCGCCACGTCGCCGCCAACGTGGGCCACGGCATCGCACTGATCGACCGGGAAGGGGTCCTTCAGAGCGCGGGCAGTCCGGTCCCCAGCGCCGTGCTCGGTCGCGTCGACTTCGGTCACTGGCTCGACATTGCGGAGACCACTGAGGGGTTCGCGGCCTCAGTGCCGGTCGAGAGCCGGAGCAGACACGGACTGCGAGTTCTGCTGTACGGCAAGAACGCTGGCGTCGCCCACCGCAACGCCCTCGCGGCCGCCGTGGAGGTGCTCATGCCGATCGTTGCGGCCCGACTACTGATCGACGAGGTCGAGGCGGTGAGCGACGTATCGCGCTCATCGGGCCTCCTCGGTGACTTCCTCGAAAGCCGGGGGAACCTCAACCCGGAGGTGGAACAGCGGATGCTCGCGCGAGGCTGGCGCGTCAGCGGTTACCACCTCGGCTTTCGTATGGTGGCCCGCGGTCGTGTCGACCCCCTGGAGCTGCTTCGCTTCCTCACCTCCAAGCTGGCTCTTCTTCCAGTCGACTCGCACGCCACAACGCGCGGCGCCGGCGTCATCGGCTGGCTCACTGTGGCCCAGGCCCCGACGCCTGCACAGCTCGCCCAGCATGTCCGAGATCTGCACGAGCTGCACTCGTCGGCCCTCTCCACCTTCCCGATCGCCACGGGTGTCGGCTCGTTGGGTTCGGGAAGTGAGGGGCTGGCCACGACCCTCGGTGAGGCTCGCGACGCTGCAAGGCTGGCGGCGGAGCGTGCACGATCTGGATGGTTCGTCCCGATAGACAGCCTCGGGCTGGAGCAGCTGCTGCTCTCGTGGACGAGTAGCGACACATTCGCTCCCGCCGCTCAGTCGCTGCTCGGGCCGTTGAGCGAGACTGAGCGTCACACGCTGGCCGCCTACCTCGACGAGGAGTCCTCCGTCCTTGCAACAGCGCAGCGCTTGGGGCTGCACCGCAACACCGTCTCGGCTCGCATCCAACGCATCCAAGCGGCCCTCGGTGCCGACCTCAGCGACCCCGAGACCCGGCTGGCCCTCCAGCTGGCCTGTCGAGTGACGCGCTGACCACGGTGCGGAGGCTGACCTGTCCTTGGCCCGCGTGGATGCAGACGCTGACGTTGGCGGCATCGAAGGCTTGGTCATCAAGGGTGCGGCAAGCCGGCCACTACACCTCCCCGACCGTTCCGGGTCAACGAGTGTGTGGAAGGTCAAGGCCACGTGGACCCTGGACCTGGTCGCGATCGGGTTCACCGCTGACTTCCCGGCTCCCAACGCGTTGGTTCCCGGTTTCCTTGACGATGACGATGTCGACATGACGGCCGACCGGTCACCGCGGGGTCGACGACCTCCCGGTCCAGGGCTGTGGGTAGCTCCCTGCGTCGTGCTGCACCCGACTGGCGACACACCGTCGCCAACGCCTGCCGCCCCCACCTGCCTCGCGGTTTCTGTCCCCCGGTGCAGCGGGTCGGGCGGCCTGGTGAGCGGTGATTCTGTGCGCTGGTCAACGGTGAGCGCGCGGGTCTACGGTTTCCTGCGTGGCTGCGATGCTGATTGCCAAGTTCGTCGGCGACGTCGCCGAGCTGACCGCCGCCTACGATCGCGCGCACGCCCTCATCGGGCAGCGAGGCGGCGCCGTACGGTTCGGAGAGTTGAGACATCACTGCGCCACCAGTGACGAGGCCCTCTACATCATCGGCGTCTGGGAGTCCGCGGACCAGATCCGCGAGAGGTGGTCAAGCGACGAGATGCGGGACCTGCTGACGAGCGTGGGATTTCCGGCAGAACCGACGGAGCTGACCATCTTGGACCTGCACGTCATCGAACCGTCCCTGTGACCACCCCACGACTGGGCCGCCCTCGCGCGAAGGCGGCTGGGTCCAGGCAGTTTCCGCATGAACGTGTGACACACCGCCCGCGGCGGATGCGTTGCCGACACCGTCCCAGGAAGGCGCAGGGCGACGAGACGCCACAACATGTCTTGCACGGCCTAACGACATCGCAGGCGCCCACCTCAGGTGAGGTCACAAGACCTCGAGCGTCAGTGCGCCACAGTGAAACTCGAGTCCGATCCGGCCGAGCAGTGCTCTCCGGTAGGCGTCCGGGCGACCTGTGTGTCCAACGTGTGGACCACGCGTTGCAACTCCTACCGAATCCATATGAAATTGGGCCATGCACCGTCACCAGATGCTGACCAAGCGTCGGGCGATCGACCTCATGGGGACCGCCAGCGCCATCTGTCGCTGAGCCGTGCCTGCGGGCTCTCCGCAGCCCCTCCCTGACGCGATCTGACGCGATCTGACCCGTGTCTTGACCGCGCGTGCACTGGTGCACGCCCCTTCACTCAATCCCTCAGTTGGTGCGGGCTCCCCGAAGCACCGGGTCTCGCCGTACCTCCCTGCCGAAAGGTCCATTCCGCCATGCCCATCTCCACCCGCACCCGTCCGACTCGTCGCCGATCGCTTCTCGTCGTCCTGGGGGCAGTTCCCGTGCTGGCCGTCCTGACCGCCTGCGGCGGCAGCTCAAAAGCGGCCGACAGCGGCCCTGCGCTGGCCCTGACCGCGGCCCTGCCGAACGCTGTCCCGAACGGCACGACGCTGGTCGTGGGAGACCCGCAGGTCGAGCAGGCGCTCAAGCTCTCGGGCGAGCTCGACAAGTTCAGCTACCCGGTCACCTTCGCCAACATCAGCGGGGGACCGCAGACCCTGGAGGCCTTCCGTGCCAAGGCTCTTGATGTCGGGTCGGTTGCCGACATTCCGCCCCTTCAGGCCGCGTGGACCGGCGTCGACACCCGCATCGTCGCGGCCCAGTTCCGCACGCAGCCGCAGACCCACCCGGTCTACCAGCTCGGCGTCGCGCCGGGCGTGACCGTGAAGTCGCTCGCGGACCTGCGCGGCAAGAAGATCGCCTACAGCCCCGGTCAGGCACAGGGCGCGCTCGTCCTGCGCGTCCTGCAGAAGGCGGGCCTGACCCAGGGCGACGTCCAGCTCGTCGAGCTGCCGAGCACCGGCGACGTCTACCCGACCGCTCTGTCCTCCAAGCAGATCGACGTCGCACCACTAGGCGGTGTCGCAGTCACGCGCTACCTCACGAAGTACGCGAGCGACGGCGCCACCGTCGTCCCGCACGGCCTGCGCGACGACCCCGCACACCTGTACGCGCTCGAGTCCTCGCTGCAGGACGCCGGCAAGGCCGCAGCGATCCGCGAGTACGTCGCCCACTGGGGCGTCGCCCTCAAGTGGATCGACGAGCATCCGAAGGAGTGGATCGAGGGGTACTACGTCAAGAACCAAGGCCTCTCGGCCGCTGACGGCGGCTACCTCGTCAAGGCGGCCGGCGCGCGAGACGTTCCCACCGACTGGACCGCCGCGATCAAGCGTCACCAGGCCACGGCCGACCTGCTGTCGACCGAGCAGAAGCGTGCGCACATCGACGTGGCAACGATCTGGGACCGCCGGTTCGAGAAGGTCGGCGGCACCGCGTACCGGACGGGGAGGGCTTCATGACCCTCCTCGACATCGCCCGGCCACGCCAATCCGCCTCCGTCCCAGCCCCGCCCGCTGTCGTAAGCGTCGACCAGCGGCCCCTCGCCCGACGGCTCGGTCCCGGGCCACGGCGCCGGTATGCCGCTGCGCTCGGCCCGCTGGTGCTCCTCGCCGCCTGGGTGGCCGGCTCCGCGTCCGGGATCCTCGACCCGCGCACGCTCTCAGCCCCATGGACCGTCGTGACCACGGCCGGGGAGCTGCTCGCAGACGGCCGGCTCCAGAGCAACCTCGCCGTCTCGGCGCAGCGGGCCGGGCTCGGCCTGCTCTTCGGCATCCTGATGGGGGCCGTCCTGGCGCTCGTCTCCGGGCTGAGCCGGGCGGGGGAGTCTCTCATCGACGGACCGGTGCAGATCAAGCGCGCCATCCCCTCGCTCGCCCTGCTGCCCCTGCTCATCCTGTGGCTCGGGATCGGCGAGCCGATGAAGGTCATCACGATCACCCTCGGGGTGTTCGTGCCGATCTACCTGCAGACCCACGCCGGTCTGCGTGGCATCGAGAGCAAGTACGTCGAGCTCGCCCAGACCGTGGGCCTGAGCCGGGCCGCGTTCGTGCGCAGGGTGATCCTGCCCGGCGCCCTCCCCGGATTCCTCCTGGGCCTCCGGTTCGCGGTGACCGGGGCGTGGCTGTCGCTCGTCGTCGTGGAGCAGATCAACAGCACCAGCGGGATCGGCTACATGATGGAGCTCGCGCGGACCTACGGGCAGACCGAGATCATCGTCGTGGGCCTCGTCCTCTACGGCCTGCTCGGGCTGCTGTCCGACGGGGCCGTCCGACTCCTGCAGAGGAGGGCCCTGTCATGGCAGCGCACCCTGAACTCCTGACCGCCGCCGTGACCGTCGCCATCGAGGACCTCGTCCGCGGCTACGGCCCCAAGGGTGTCCTCAACGGGGTCTCGCTCGACATCGCACCCGGTGAGTTCGTCGTCCTCCTCGGCCGCAGCGGCTGCGGCAAGAGCACCCTGCTGCGGGCGCTCGCCGGCCTCGACGCGGCGGTGTCCGGAACCGGACGCGTCACCGTGCCGGACCGCGTCTCCGTCGTGTTCCAGGACTCGCGCCTGCTGCCATGGGCCACCGTCATCGAGAACGTCGTGCTCGGCCTCGACGGCGGCGATGCCCACGCGAAGGGGCTGCAGGCGCTGGCCGAGGTCGGGCTCGACGGCCGCGAGCACGCGTGGCCCCACCAGCTCTCGGGCGGTGAGCAGCAACGCGTCGCTCTGGCGCGCTCCCTCGTGCGCGACCCGCAGCTGCTCCTCGCGGACGAGCCGTTCGGGGCGCTCGACGCGCTCACGCGCATCAGGATGCACGGCCTGCTGCGCGAGCTCTACGACCGGCACCATCCGGCGGTCCTGCTCGTGACCCACGACGTGGACGAGGCCATCACCCTCGCCGACCGCGTCATCGTGCTCGACCAGGGACGTATCGCGCTCGAGCGCCGCATCGACCTCGACGGTGGCTCGGCGCGCGACCGCAACCCGTCCGACCCGGCCTTCGCCGCCATCCGCACGGAGCTGCTCGCCGCCCTTGGAGTCCCCACCGGAACCACCACCGGAACCACCACCGGACCAACCACCGGACCAGCCATCGGCGAGACCCCGCGGCACGACGTCGCTCGCGACCGCCCCCACGACCACGCCGGCCCCGAAAGGAACCCGTCATGACCTCGTCAGCCGGACGCACCTTGCACCTCAACGCCTTCCTCATGAGCACGGGCCACCACGAGGCCTCGTGGAGGCTCCCCGAGAGCGACCCGTTCGCCAACACCGACGTCGCGCACTACCAGCGGCTCGCGCAGATCGCGGAGCGCGGCCACCTGGACTCGATCTTCTTCGCCGACAGCCCCGTGCTCTGGAACGACATCGGTCGGCGCCCCTCGGGGGCGATCGAGCCGACCGTCCTGCTCACCGCGATCGCCGCAGCGACCAGCCGCATCGGCCTCATCGCGACCGCCTCCACGACCTTCAACGACCCCTACAACCTCGCCCGCCGGTTTGCCTCCGTCGACCTCGTGAGCGGCGGCCGCGCGGGATGGAACGTCGTGACCACCGCAGGCCCCGACGCAGCCCGCAACTTCGGCCTCGACGACCAGCCGGCCCACCACACCCGCTACGAACGCGCCGCCGAGTTCCTCGACGTGGCGCAGAAGCTCTGGGACAGCTGGGACGACGACGCAGCGACCGGCGACAAGGCCTCCGGTCGCTGGGGCGACAACGACAGAGTCCGCGCCATCGACCACGTCGGCACGCACTTCCGCGTCCGCGGGCCGCTCAACCTGCCCCGTTCACCACAGGGGCACCCCCTCATCGTGCAGGCCGGCTCGTCGGAGGACGGCAAGGCCTTCGCATCGAGGTACGCCGAAGCGGTGTTCACCGCCCACCAGACGCTCGAGGACGCGCGTACCTTCTACGCCGACCTCAAGGCTCGCACCGGCGCCCTCGGACGCGACCCGGAGGGGGTCAAGATCCTCCCCGGCATCGTCCCGGTGATCGGCGCGACCGAAGCGGAGGCGCTGCGCCTCGAAGCGGAGCTCGACGAGCTCATCCGCCCCGAGTACGCCGTCGCGCAGCTCGCCCGCACCCTGCGGCTGCGGCCACAGGACCTCCCGCTGGACCGCGAGCTCCCGGCGGACCTGCCCGCCGAGGACGAGATCGAGGGCGCCAAGAGCCGCTACACCCTCATCGTCGAGCTCGCCCGCCGCGAGCGGCTCACCGTGCGCCAGCTCATCGGCCGGCTCGGCGGAGGGCGCGGCCACCGCACCTTCGCCGGCACGCCGGAGCAGGTGGCCGACGCCCTCGACGAGTGGTTCGTCGGCGGCGCCGCGGACGGCTTCAACATCATGCCCGCCGTGCTGCCCTCAGGCCTGGAGGCGTTCGTCGACCGTGTCGTCCCGATCCTGGTGCGTCGCGGCCTCTTCCGGGCCGAATACACCGGGTCGACGCTGCGCGAGCACTACGGCCTACCGCGCCCGGCCAACCGGTACGCGTACGACGAGCAGGCGCAGGGGGTGACCGCGTGAGCACCCGGCAGCTGAAGCTGAACCTGTTCGTCTATCCCGGCGGGCACCACGAAGCCGCGTGGCGCCACCCCGAGTCGCACCCCGACCGGGTCCTCGACATCTCCTTCTACCAGGACCTGGCCCGCAGCGCCGAGGCTGCCAAGCTCGACGCCGTCTTCTTCGCCGACGGCCCCAGCCTGGCCGACAACATCCGCTACGCCAGCCGGTTCCGTCTGGAGCCGTTCACGTGGCTGTCGGCGATCGCCGTCGCGACCGAACGGATCGGCCTGATCGGCACGGCCTCGACCACCTACCTGGAGCCGTACAACGCGGCTCGGCTCTTCGCCTCGCTCGACCACCTCAGCAAGGGCCGCGCCGGCTGGAACATCGTCACCACCGGCGCACCAGATGCCGCCTACAACTTCGGCCTCGACGCCCACCCGGTGCACGCCGAACGCTACGACCGGGCAAGGGAGTTCGTCGACGTCGTCACCGACCTATGGGACTCCTGGGAGGACGACGCCCTCGTCGCCGACCGAGCCAGCGGCGTGTTCGCCGACGCCGACCGCATCCACCGGATCGACCACGTCGGACGACACTTCCGGGTGCGCGGGCCGCTCAACACCCCCCGCACCGCGCAGGGCCGGCCGGTCTACGTGCAGGCCGGTTCCAGCGAGGACGGGCGCTCGTTCGCTGCGACCTACGCCGAGGCGATCTTCACCGCACACCAGACCATCGAGAGCGCGCAGGAGTTCTACACCGACATCAAGCGCCGCGCCGCAGAGCTTGGCCGCAAACCCGAGCATGTGCTCGTGCTGCCCGGCATCAGCCCGTTCATCGGCTCCACCGAGACCGAGGCCCGCGCCCTGCAGGACGAGTTCAACGAGCTCACCCAGCCGGCATACTCCATCGACCTGCTGCGACGCCTGCTCGGCGTCGACCTCACCGGCCACGACCTCGACGGACCCTTCCCCCGAGGCCTGATCGAGCTCCAGGGCGACCGGGTCAACAGCAGCCGAAGCCAGCTCGTCGTCGACATCGTCGAACGCGAGGCCCCCACGATCCGGCAGCTGCTCCATCGGCTCGCGGGCGCGCGCGGCCACTGGACCGTCGCCGGCACCCCGGAACAGATCGCCGACCGGATCACCGAATGGTTCACGCAGGGCGCCGCCGACGGCTTCAACGTCATGCCGCCCTGGCTGCCGGGCGGACTCGACGCGTTCGTCGAGCACGTGCTGCCGATCCTGCGGGCGCGAGGCCTCTTCCGCCACGACTACACCGGCACCACCCTGCGCGAGCACTACGGGCTCACCCGACCCGACAGCTCGTTCTCCACAACGCACGTCGACACTCCCGTCCCCCGAGAGAGGCACCCCGCATGACCGAGCACCGGCCCCTGGGCCGCACCGGCGTCAAGGTGAGCCCGCTGACCCTGGGCGCCATGAACTTCGGCACACAGGGCAACCCCGACCACGACGAGTCCATCCGCGTCATCCACGCCGCCCTCGACGCCGGCATCAACGTCATCGACACGGCCGACGTCTACTCCCAGGGGGAGTCCGAGGTGATCGTCGGCAAGGCCCTCAGCGCCGGCCGACGCGACGACGTCGTGCTCGCCACCAAGGTCCACGGCCGGCTCGGCGACGACGTCAACCAGTTCGGCAACTCCCGCCGCTGGATCATCCGTGAGGTCGAGGACAGCCTCCGCCGCCTCCAGACCGACTGGATCGACCTGTACCAGGTGCACCGGCCCGAGCCCGACACCGACATCGACGAGACCCTCGGCGCCCTCACCGACCTCGTCCACCAGGGCAAGATCCGGTACATCGGCACCTCCACGTTCCAGCCGAGCCAGATCGTCGAGGCACAGCACGTCGCGCTCGCCCGCCATCGCGAGCGTCCCGTCACCGAGCAACCGCCGTACTCCGTCCTCGTGCGCGGCATCGAGCGCGAGGTCCTACCTGTCGCGCAGCAGCACGGCCTCCGCGTCCTGTCCTGGTCGCCGCTTGCCGGGGGCTGGCTCTCCGGCCGCTACCGGCGCGACGAGCAGGTCGCACCTTCCAGGCGCGCGGAGCGCAACCCCGGCAGGCACGACCCGGACCTGCCCGCGAACCGTCGCAAGCTCAAGGCGGTGCACGCCCTGCACGACCTCGCCGACGAGGCCGGCCTCTCGGTCGTCCACCTCGCGCTCGCCTTCGTCCTGGAGCACCCGGCCGTCACCTCGGCAATCATCGGCCCGCGCACCATCGAACACCTCGACGCAGCCATCGGCGCCGACAAGATCACGCTCGACGCCGACCTGCTCGACCGCATCGACGAGATCGTGCCTCCCGGCACCACCCTCAACGACGCCGACGCGGGTTACCAGCCGCCCGCCCTGACCGACCCCGCCCGGCGCCGCCGCATCCGTCGACCCGCCTGACGACGTCCGCACCCCGCCACCGGCCTCCACGAAAGGACCACCATGTCCCGCATCCTCACCGTGTCCGGCTCACCGAGCCTGACCTCGCGCTCGGCCACCCTGCTCCAGCACGTCTCACGCACACTCCTGCGCCACGGGCACGACCTCGAACACCTCAACCTGCGTGACCTCCCGCCCGCAGCGCTGCTCCACGCCCACTTCGACGACCCTGCCATCGTCCAGACGGCCGGCCTGCTCGAGCAGGCCGACGGCGTCGTCATCGCCACCCCCGTCTACAAGGCCGCCTACACCGGGCTGCTCAAATCCTGGCTCGACCTGCTGCCGCAGTACGCGCTCACCGACAAGACCGTCCTGCCACTCGCGACCGGAGGGAGCGTCGCGCACGCGCTGGCTCTCGACTACGGCCTGCGACCGGTGCTCTCCTCCATGGGCGCCCGCCACATCGTCCAAGGCTTCCTCGTCATCGACCGCTACATCCAGCCCACCGGGGCCGGCCCGCTGGCGGTCGACGAGGAGATCCAGCCGGACCTCGGCACCGTCGTCGACGGGTTCCTCGACGCCCTGCCGCCGAGTGTCGAAGTTCGCCTCAGCGCGTGACTGGCCGGCCCACGGGTGGGCCGTTCCAGACGTCGAGTCCGAAGCGGGGGAGCCCGGGTTGGGCGGCGTAGCCGAGATGCGGCAGACGCCACAGGTCCTCGATGCTGGCCAGTAGCGAGTAGTGGTTGTACGGCGTGGTGCTCGTCGACCCGGGCGTGACGAAGCGTGAGAGCACCAGCGCGCCCACCCGCCCGCCGCCGGGTCCGGTGATGCCGGGGAGCGGGCTGTTGGGGCCCGGGCCCTCCCCGCAGCAGGCTGTGGCGTCGGTCTGTGGGCTGTCCGACTCGTCGAAGGTGATGACCAGCGCGCCGTCCTTCTTGAACGCCGGCGACGCGGTGATCCGCGGGACCCAGGTGCGCAGGAAGTCGTCAGCGCCGGCCAGGCCGCCGGGCTGCCCGTCCACGCACGGCGAGTCATGCGCGTCGTGGCACAGGTTCGGCGTGATGTAGCTGAGCGAGCGGGTCGTGGTGGACGATGCGAGGTCGGTCGTCAGGGACCCGAGGTCGACGACGTTGTCGCCGCAGGTGGGGGAGTCGGTGACCGACCTCAGGTACATGAACGGGTTGTGCCGGACGGCGTACTGGTCACCGGGCCGGGCCTTCTGCGTGTTGTCGACGGCGCCGAGCTGCGGGTGGCGGCAGGGCGTCTCCATGTCCTCCATGTAGCCGCGCCACGAGCGTCCGGCAGCGTCGAGCTGGTCGGGCAGGCTCGGGACCTGTGCGGGCAGGACGCACCCCTCGCCGACGTACTGACCCGGGTCGACCGTCGGGCCGGCGGTCACGAACGGCGAGTACGTCTGGCAGTCGGCCTGGGTCTGCGGGTTGGGCCCCTGGCCGGTGAGCTGGGCGAGGTAGTTCGGTAGCGAGTTGTGGGCCGTGCCGAAGTACTGGGTCAGCAGGACTCCCTGGTTGCGCAGCGTCCCGGACAGGTACGGCGCGGCCGAGTCCGGGCCCCACGTCTCGTCGAATCCCTTGTTCTCGAGGTTGATCACGAAGACGTGCCCAACGGGTGGTGGCAACGGTGGGGCCGAGGCGGTGGCGGTACCGGCCGGGGCGGCAGGGGCGGCGCTTGCCAGACCGAGCGTGGCGGCTGCGGCCAGTGCCAGCGTGAGTGCCGTGGCGAGCAGCGGGCGGCGGGGAGTTGTCATCGGGGTAGGTTCCATCCGTGGTCCAGGGCGAGCGTCTTCAAGGCGTTCCAGTCCTCGTAGTCAGCGAACCCGCCTGCCGGACAGGGAAGTCCGACAAACGGCTGCACGGCGTACGCGGGCGCGGTGAGGTCATGTCGGGTGAAGTCGAGTACTTCGGCGAGGTTTCGGGCCGACGCGTCGCGCGGGGTAAGGGGGTCGAGCCGCCAGCGCCACTCGATCATCGCCAGGACCGATGTGTGGTCGTAGACGTCCTTCGCGACGTAGCCTCGGCGAGCCATCGGCGAGATGACGAGGCAGGGGACGCGGAAGCCCCGCAGACCCCACTCCGGGTGCGCGTCGGGGGCGGCGGAGGGAGCGACATGGTCGTAGAAGCCGCCCCACTCGTCATAGTTGATGACCAACACGGTCTTGTCCCAGCCGGGTCCGGTGCGCACCGCGTCGTAGACCTCGTCGAGGAAGGCCTGTCCGGCGCGGATGTCGGCGTGCGGGTGGTCGTCGGCGGAGGAGCCGGTGCCCTCGTCCAGGAACTTCGGGTCGACGAACGACACGGCGGGCAGCGTGCCCGCGGCGGCGTCGGCGAGGAAGCGCGCGTACGGGCTGGAGATGCCGGCGTACTTGCTGCCCCAGAGCGCGGTGAACGGAACGTCGACGAAGTAGTAGCGGCCCGGCACACCCGCGCCGGCGAGCCGGTCCCAGATCGTCGGCATGGTCGCGACCGTGCTCGAGTTGTGGATGCGGTCGGTCTGGGCGGCGTGCTGGTAGAAGCGGTTCGGGTAGGTCTCGGCCATGATCGCCGAGAAGTAGCTGTCGCAGACGGTCCAGTCGCGAGCGGCCCTGCCGTAGAAGGCGAGGTCGGCGTCCGTGTAGTAGCCGATCGCGAACTCGTCGTTCTCGCCGGCGCGCAGCCACCCGTCGCAGGCGCCGCCGTTGAGTTCGATGCGACCGCCCTCGAACGAGTGGTCGGGGTCGGGGTGGGCGCAGCCCTGCTTGTCCTGCAGGTGATGGGTCGAGTGCGGAAGGCCGTAGCGGTCGGTGAAGGTCAGGCCCGCCTGCTTGCCTCGTGCGCCGGGCAGCCAGCCCAGGTAGTGGTCGAAGGAGCGGTTCTCCATCATGACCACGACGACGTGCTCGATGCCCGACGCCTCGGGAGAAGGCAGCTGCGGGGCGGCCCGCTGCGCCGCTGCCCGCGCGGAACCGGACGCGACAGCTCCGGTCAGGGCGCTCGCCCCGACGGCTCCACTCGCTCCGGTCAGGACGGCTCGTCTCGTGATGCTCACGGCAGGGACAACCCGCGGTGGGCGCATGCCGTTACGGCCTTCGTCGAGGGTGTCTCCAGCCGTTCACCTGCGCGTCACTCCAGCCATCTCGACGTCACCGGCGGGTCGCCGGACCGTCATCGGGCACCCAGCACACGCGCAGGAGCCTCTCAGCGGGAGGGGCTGGGCGCGAGGCACCGGCCCGCTTGCAGTCCGGGGTGCGGGGGCCCCGCTGGGTCCCGGTCTCCCGCCACATCCGGGCTCTCGGGCGCTTCGTCACGTCGAGGTGACCCTGGGCCCCTTTGTCCATTTGCTCCCGGTATCGGGGGGAACCTGTGATCATCCTGAGCATGCTCATCGGGTCCCCTCCGGGTGGGCAACTGATGCTCCGGCTGCCCCCAAGCCGGAGCAGGCGCGTCCCGCCTGCCTCCCACCTCGGGCGGGACGCGCCCCTTCGCGCGAACCGCAAGAGCGTCGTCCTGGGCTGGGCCCTGCTCTGCGCGGTGCGCAGGTCTGCGTCCCGGAACCTGGATGGCCGCGGGCGCATCGCATCGCCGGTCGCGCAGCTGACTCGCAGACCGGAGCGCCCCGGAAGCACCCCTCAATCCTCCGGGACGCCAGACTTTCCAGTACCCACCCTTGGGACGCCCACACACGGAGGGATGCGATACGCGCGGGACACCTACGCGCAGGCGTGCGGCGCCGTCCCCGGTCACAGGCGCGAGCGCAGCGAGGGCGATGCCGCCCCGATCACGAGCTGCCGCTCCATGGCGCCGGCGACAGGATCCACAGCATCTCGGCACCGACCGACGTGCTGACGTTGTGCCACGTGTGCGGCTCGCCGCCCGGAAATGTCACAGCCATCCCGGCCATGAGGTGCTCGCGGTGGTCGGCGAAGACGAGGTCGATGTTGCCCTCGAGCACGTACAGCACCTCGACCGCGCAGTTGATGGTGTAAAGGTCTGTCCCGCCTGACGCCCCGGGCTCGGCGCTGCTGCGCACCAGCTGCACGCGTGACTGACCGCGGGGCGTCATGAGCCGTTCGACGACGCCGCTGCCCCCCAGGTTGATCGTCGGTGCCGTCTCATGGCTGACGAGATCGACCTCGGGCGCGCTGAAGAGCGAGCCCACTTCGATGCTCATGACCTCACACAGCGTGATGAGCGAGGTCACGCTCAGGGACGTCTCGTCTCGTTCGACCCGGCTGAGGAAGCCCTTCGTGAGGCCGCTGGCTGCCGCGAGCTGGTCGAGCGTGTATCCGTTCGCCTTGCGCGCCGCGCGCAGGCGGGCGCCGATGCGCGCCCCGTCGCTCGTGGGGGAGACGGGAACCGGTCGCATGTGCAGTTCTCCTTCGCGCCGCGGCACTGGCTGGGTGGGAAATCGCCGCAACCCTCTTGACAGCACATCATGCCGGGCAACATCCTCATCACACAACCTTTGTTGTGTCACATGAAACTCAATGGAGAGATGATCATGCAGCTTCGACACCTCGCAGTGGTGGGCTCCCTCGCCGCCGTCGCCCTCGCCGCTGGTTGCGCTGCGCCGGAGGCCGACACGAGCGCCGCGGCTCCCGGCGCCACCGCCGGCGCCACCGCCTCGGCGACCGCCCTGCCCAAGGACGAGACGATCGCCGCCACGCTGCCCGACTCGATCAGGAGCGCCGGCACCATCAAGGTCGCCTCGGGCATCAGCTTCCCGCCGATGGAGTTCTATGCGGCGGACAACACGACCGCCCTCGGATTCGACCCGGATCTCGCAGCTGCCATCGGCCAGGTGCTGGGGGTCAAGTTCGAGTTCCAGAACACGAACTTCGACGGCATCATCGGCGGTCTCGACGCGGGTCGGTACGACCTGTCCCTGACGAGCATGATCGACAAGAAGTCGCGTCAGGCGACCGTCGACTTCGTCGACTACCTCAACTCCGGGGTCGCCTTCATGGTGGCCAAGGGCAACCCGAAGGGCCTCAAGGACAAGCTCGACCTGTGCGGCAAGAGCGCCGCCGTCGAGAAGAGCTCCACCGGCGACCTGTCCGTCGACGACATCACCGCGGAGTGCACCAAGTCCGGCAAGCCGGCAGTGACCAAGCTGCCCTTCCCCGACCAGGCCAGCGCGGTCCAGGCGCTGCAGTCCGGTCGCGCTGACGCGGTCGTCGCCCTCGACCTGACCCTCGCCTACAACGTCAAGCAGGCCCCTGACGCCTTCGAGGTCCCGGCCAAGCCGTTCGGCACGCTGCCTGTCGGGATCGTCGTGCCGAAGAAGAGCACCCAGCTGCGAGATGCCGTCCAGGCTGCCCTCAAGAAGGTGCAGTCGTCCGGCACCTACGACGCGTTGCTGGCCAAGTGGAACCTCCAGGCGCAGGCACTGCCCGGAGCCCCGCTCAACACCGGGAAGTGAGCTGATGGCCGGACAGCCCGCATCCGCGGGACCGCACGTGGCGGACGTCTCCGCGGCGTCGCACGCAGAGGAGCCGATCGTCCGGCTCCGTCATCCGGGACGGTGGGTGGCCGCCGCGGTCCTCGTCGTGCTGGCCGCGATGTTCGTCAACTTCGTCGTCACGACCAAGCAGCTGCGTCTCGACCTCGTGCTCGGCTACCTCTTCGAGCGCTCCATCCTGCGCGGCTTGCTGCTGACGGTCGAGCTCACCGCCATCGCCATGCTCATCGGAGTCGTGCTGGGCACGCTGCTCGCCATCATGCGCCTGTCGGACAACCCGATCCTGCGTGGCGTGGCTGGTGGCTACGTGTGGCTCTTCCGTGGCACACCGATCCTGGTGCAGCTGCTCTTCTGGTTCTTTCTCGGGACGGTGCTGCCCCAGATCAGCCTCGGTGTGCCGTTCGGGCCGGCCTTCTTCGCCGTGTCGAGCAACACCCTCATCACGCAGTTCGTCGCTGCCATCCTGGGGCTCGGACTCAACGAGGCGGCCTACATGGCCGAGATCGTGCGCGCCGGCATAGGTTCGGTCGACCGTGGCCAGACGGAAGCGGCCGAGGCGCTCAGCATGAGCCCCGGGCTCACCTACCGGCGCATCATCCTGCCGCAGGCGGCCCGGGTGATCGTGCCGCCGACGGCCAACGAGCTCGTGTCGATGCTCAAGCTCACCTCGCTGTGCCTGGTCATCGGCCTGCCCGAGCTGCTGACGACGGCCCAGCTGATCTACGGGCGCAACTTCCAGCAGATCCCGCTGCTCATCGTCGCCTCGATCTGGTACATCGTGCTCACCACGATCCTCACGGTCGTCCAGTCGCGCATCGAGCGGCGGATGTCCCGCGGCGTCCTGGGCGCCGTAGCCCGTCGAAGCCGGCTCGCGATCGGAGGTCGCTGATGGCCACGAACCAGCCCCCCACCCGCACGGACCCCACGACCGGGGCGCGAACCGGGAGCGACGCCCCCCGGGCGGTCGCGCCGGCCGCGCCCATGGTCCAGGCGATCAACGTGCGAAAGTCGTTCGGCGACCTCGAGGTGCTCAAGGGCATCGACCTGACCGTCCGCAAGGGCGAGGTCGTCTCGTTCCTCGGGCCGTCCGGCTCGGGCAAGAGCACGTTCCTGCGCTGCATCAACCACCTCGAGCGCATCGACAGCGGTGAGATCAGCGTCAACGGGCGACTCGTCGGCTACCGCCGGAGTCACGGCAAGAAGTACGAGCTCAAGCGCAAGGAGGTCGCTGCCGCCCGTCGCGACGTCGGCATGGTGTTCCAGCGCTTCAACCTCTTCCCGCACCTGACCGCCCTCGAGAACGTCATGGAGGCCCCGGTCTTCGTCAAGGGCGTCTCCAAGGCCGAGGCACGGGGTGCGGCGCACGACCTGCTGGCCCGAGTCGGACTCCAGGACAAGCCCGCGGCCTACCCCGCCCAGCTGTCGGGGGGCCAGCAGCAGCGCGTCGCCATTGCGCGCGCCCTCGCCATGAAGCCCGAGCTCATGCTCTTCGACGAACCCACCTCGGCTCTCGACCCCGAGCTCGTGGGTGAGGTGCTCGACGTCATGAAGGGCCTTGCGGCAGAAGGCATGACGATGATCGTTGTCACGCACGAGATCGGCTTCGCCCGCGAGGTCTGTGACCGGGTGGTCTTCATGGACGGCGGTGTCATCGTCGAAGAGGGGTCCCCGACGCAGGTCCTGCTACACCCCCAACACCACCGAACCCAGTCGTTTCTCGCGAAAGTGCTCTGAGCCATGCCTCGTACCCCGATCGGACCCGTCGACGCCACCACGGTGCCGCGTTTCGCCGGGCCGGCGACCTTCGCGCGGCTGCCGCGAATCGACGAGGTCGAGCGCGCCGACGTCGCCGTGCTCGGCGTCCCGTTCGACTCCGGAGTCAGCTACCGGCCCGGCGCACGCTTCGGTCCCGGCCACATCCGCGCCGCCTCGAAGCTGCTGCGCCCGTTCAACCCCGTCCAGGACGTCGAGCCGTTCGCCGTCCAGCAGGTGGTCGACGCCGGTGACGTGGCGTGCAACCCGTTCGACATCCAGGAAGCGGTGGGGCAGATCGACGCCGCCCTCCGCGAGGTCGCCGGAACGGGGGCCAAGCCGATGACCATCGGAGGCGACCACACGATCGCGCTGCCGATCCTGCGCGTCCTGCACGAGCAGCACGGCGAGATCGCCGTCGTGCACTTCGACGCCCACCTCGACACCTGGGACACCTACTTCGGCGCCCCGGTCACGCACGGCACGCCCTTCCGCCGCGCCAGCGAGGAAGGCCTCATCGACAGGACGGGAAGCATGCACGTGGGGATCAGGGGCCCTCTCTACTCCCGGCAGGACCTCACCGACGACCAGGTCCTCGGGTTCCAGGTAATCGGCGCCCACGACATGGACGACATGGGCTGGCGGGGCGCCGTCGAACGCATCAAGGCCCGGGTGGGCGACCGCCCCACGTACGTCTCACTCGACATCGACGTGCTCGACCCGGCCTTCGCGCCCGGGACCGGCACCCCCGAGGCCGGTGGGCTCACGAGCCGCGAGCTGCTCAACATGCTGCGGGCCTTCGCCGACCTCAACCTCGTGGGCGCCGACATCGTCGAGGTGTCACCGGCCTACGACCATGCGGAGGTCACCGGTATCGCTGCCGCCCACGCGGCATACGAGCTCGTCTCTGCCATGGCACCCAGGAGCGCCCACGATGCCTGACGTCCTCACCGGCGGAGCCGCCGTCATCAGCGCCCTTCGGGCCCATGGCATCACAGACATCTTCGGCATCCCCGGGACGCACAACCTGGAGCTCTACCGCTACCTGCCCGCCTCCGGCATGCGTCATGTGGTCACCCGCCACGAACAGGGGGCCGGCTACGCGGCCGACGCCTACGCCCGCGTCAGCGGCCGGCCCGGTGTGCTCATCACGACCTCCGGACCCGGCGTCACGAACGCCGTCACGGCGCTCGCGACGGCGTACGCCGACTCCGTGCCCGTGCTCGCCGTCTCACCCGGGCCTCCGCGCGGGACGGTCGGAAGCGACATCGGCTGGCTGCACGAGGTCAAGAACCAGCAGGCGGCTCTCGACGCCGTGACCGCACGCAGCATCAGGGTGGAGACCGCCGACGAGGTGCCAGAGGTCGTCGCCGACATCTTCGAGGGCTTCGTGACGCGGCGCCCGCGGCCCGTGCACCTCGAGATCCCCGTCGACGTCCTCGAGGGCAGCTGGTCTGCACGGGAGTGTGCCTCACGCCCGGTGCCTCCCGCCGTGCGCCCGGCGCCGGAGGCCGTCGAACGTGTGGCGACGGTCCTGGCCCGTGCCCGACAGCCCATCCTCGTCGCCGGCGGCGGTGCACGCGGCGCCGCGGCCGAGGTGCGCGCCCTCGCCGACCGCGGCCTCCCCGTCCTTACCACCGTCAACGGCAAGGGGGTCATCGACGAGTCGCACCCCAACGCCCTCGGCGCGGGCGCACGGCTCGCGGAGGCCCACCGTGCGATGAACGCCGCCGACGTCATCCTCCTCGTCGGCACCGAGCTCGGCGACTCCGACCTCTGGGGCGGGTCCGTCCAGCCGGGGCGTCCCGGTGAGCGCTTCGTCGTCCGCGTCGACCTCGACCCGGCCCAGATGCACAAGAACGTCCGGGCAGACCTGCCGCTCGTCGGTGACGCCCGCCTCGTCCTGGCCGCCCTGCTCGAGGCCACGCCCGCTGCTCTCGCGTCGCGCGACGAACGTCGGTCGGGCCGACTGCGCTCCGCCCTCGACGCAGAGGCAGAGCAGGCCGGAAAGCCGTGGGCTGCAATCCAGTTCGCGCTCTCACAGTCTCTCCCGCCAGACACCGTCGTCGCCGGTGACAGCTCCCAGGTGACCTACTACGGCACCGTCCACAGCTGGCCGTTCACCCCGGCGAACCGGCTGCTCTACCCGACGGGCTACGCGACCCTCGGCTACGGCATCCCGGCAGCCATCGGCGCCAAGGTCGCCCAGCCGGAACGACCTGTCATCGCCCTCGTCGGTGACGGCGCCGCGATGTTCTCCATCCAGGAGCTCATGACCGCCGTCGAGCAGCGACTGCCGCTGCCCATCGTCGTCGTCGACAACGGTGGCTACGCCGAGATCCGTGAGCAGATGGTCGAACGCGACATCGAGCCGCAAGGCGTCGACCTGCGCGAACCCGACTTCCCGGCCCTCGCCCGCGCCATGGGAGCCCGCGGTTGCCCCAGCGGTTCGGAGGACGAGCTGGCGGCGCTCGCCGCGGCGGCTCTCGAGGCCGATGGGCCGACGCTCATCCACCATCGGGTCCAGCCTGCCTGACCTCGCCACCGCGCCGCCTGCCCGACCGACGCCCACCGACCTGGAGGCTCCGACATGCCCACCCTGACCAACGTCGTCAACGGAGGCAGTGCTCCCGCCGCCGACGTGATGACCTTCCACGACCCGGCCACCGCCCAGCCGTTGGGTGAGGCCCCACGCTCGAGCGCCGCTGACGTCGACCGTGCTCTGGCAGCGGCGTCCGACGCGTTCGTCACGTGGCGCAGGACCGCACCCCGCGAGCGGCAGCGGAGGCTCCTCGCCCTCGCCGACCTCATGCAGGAGCATCTCGAGGACCTCCTCGAGTGCGAGGTGCGCAACACGGGCAAGCCCCGGGCGCTGACCCGTGAGCTCGAGCTCGAGCCGTGCATCGACCAGGTGCGCTTCTTCGCCGGCGCTGCTCGGATGCTCACCGGACTGGCGAGCACCGAGTACGAGCCGGGATTCACCTCCTCCATCCGCCGTGAGCCGGTGGGCGTGGTCGCGCAGATCACCCCGTGGAACTACCCGCTCATGATGGCTGTGTGGAAGCTGGCCCCCGCTCTCGCTGCCGGCAACACCGTGGTGCTGAAGCCCGCCGACACCACCCCGTGGTCGACCGTCCGGCTGGCGGAGCTCGCGCAGCAGGTGCTTCCGCCGGGAGTGCTCAACGTGGTCTGCGGCGACCGCGACACGGGCCGTGCCCTCGTCGCACACCGGCGCCCCGACATGGTCGCCATCACCGGCAGCACCCGAGCCGGCGCCGAGGTCATGTCAGCCGCCTCGACGACCCTCAAGAACGTCCACCTCGAGCTGGGCGGCAAGGCGCCTGCCGTCGTCTTCGACGACGTCGACCTCGCTGCCACCGCTCGAGCCGTCGCGGGGGCGGGCTACTTCAACGCCGGGCAGGACTGCACCGCGGCCACCCGCGTCCTCGTGCACGAGAAGGTGCACGACGAGTTCGTCGACCACCTCGCATCCGCCGCGCGCACCCAGCGCTCCGGTGCCCCCGACGACGCCGACGTGAGCTTCGGCCCGGTCAACAGCCGCGACCAGCACGCACGCATCGAGCAGTTCCTCGAGCGGCTGCCGTCACACGCAGAGGTGCTGGCCGGTGCGTCCGGCCACGGGCCGGGCTGGTTCCTCGACGCGACCGTCGTCGCGGGAGTCCGGCAGGACGACGACGTCGTGCAGCAGGAGGTATTCGGGCCGGTGCTCACCGTGCAGTCGTTCGCCGACGAGGCAGACGCCGTCGCCAAGGCCAACGGCGTGGACCTTGCCCTGGCGTCGAGCGTGTGGACCCGGGACCACGGTCGTGCGACGCGGCTGTCGGCAGACCTCGACTTCGGCATCGTCTGGGTCAACTGCCACCAGGTGATGACCGCAGAGATGCCCCATGGGGGCTTCAAGCAGTCAGGGGTCGGCAAGGACCTCTCGCTCTACGGGTTGGAGGACTACACGCGGGTCAAGCACGTCATGAGCAGCCACGCGTCGTGAGCGAGCCGTGCGCCCGAGCAGCCCACGAGGCCAGGCAGGCCCGCGCAGCCGACGTCGTGCGCGAGGCGGCCGTCGACCCCGGTCGTACGCGTGCGCTGACCGATGTCCTCTCCAGCAGTGAGCCTCCGGTGCCGGTCGTCACGGACCCGGACGTGCTCACCGCGCACGCGCGCGACCACGCCACCTTCTGCCCCGTCGGGGTGCCGGCTGCCCTCGTGCGGCCGCGCACCACGGCCGCGGTCGTCGCGGTGCTGCGCGCCGCTGCCCGGGTGGGTATGCCGGTCGTGCCACAAGGGGCACGTACCGGCCTCTCGGGTGGCGCGAACGCCGTGGACGGATGCATCCTGGTCAGCCTCGAGCAGATGAACCGGATCCTCGAGATCGACCCGGCGGAGCAGACCGCCACTGTCCAGCCCGGGGTGACGAACGCCGAGCTCTCCCGCGCCGTCGAAGCTCAGGGCCTCTTCTACCCGCCCGACCCCGCGTCGTGGGAGAGCAGCACCATCGGTGGCAACGTCGCGACGAACGCCGGTGGGCTCTGTTGCGTCAAGTACGGGGTGACGGGGGACTACGTGCGCGCTCTCGAGGTCGTCACCGCCGACGGCTCGGTGGTCAGGACCGGACGGCGCACGCGCAAGGGCGTCGCCGGATACGACCTGACCCGCCTGTTCGTCGGCTCGGAGGGCACGCTCGGCGTCATCACCGAGGTGACCGTCGCGCTGCGACCGCGGCCGGCCCCGCCGCGTACGGCAGTGGCGTTCTTTCCCGACGCGCCGAGCGCCTGCGAGGCCGTGAACGCATACATGTCCGCCGGAGCGCAGCCGTCGATGCTCGAGCTGATGGACGGCCCGACGCTGGAGGTCGTCCGCGCGTACCGCGACCTCGGCCTGCCCGCCGACGCGAAGGCCATGCTCATCGCCCGGTGCGACGACAAGCGCTCCGCCGCCGACGAGCTCACCGAGTTCCTGCGCGTCTGTCGCTCCTTCGGCGCCGAAGACGCGCTGCTTGCCGAGGACGCGCGGGAGGGCGATCTGCTCATCGAAGCGCGCCGGCTCGTCGGGCCGGCGCACGAGGCCAGGGGAGCCGAGCTCGTCGAGGACGTCTGCGTGCCCCGCGGTCGCCTCGCGGACCTCCTCCGCGGCCTGGCCGAGATCAGCAGCCGGCACGGTGTCCTCATCACGTGCGCCGGACACGCGGGTGAGGGCAACATGCACCCGTCGATCATCTTCGACCGGGACGACCCGACAGCCACGCGGGCGGCACTCGACGCCTTCGACGCGGTGATGGCACTCGGTCTCGGGCTCGGCGGCACCATCACCGGTGAGCACGGCGTGGGGCTGCTGAAGCGCGGCTGGTTGCCGGAGGAGGCGGGTGAGGACGGCATGCGCGTGCAGCGCGCCGTGCGGGACGCCCTCGACCCGCACCACCTGCTCAACCCGGGAAAGGTCCTGTAGGCCCTGACATCAGGGTGGGCACGGCAGCGCACCGGCCGGCGGGGTGTCAGCTCCAGTCGATGCTGAAGTAACGCGTCTCCTGGTACTCGCGCAGACCGTCGCGTGCCCCTTCGCGGCCGAGGCCGCTCTGCTTGACCCCGCCGAACGGCGCGGCCGGGTCCGAGACGATGCCTCGGTTGACCCCGACCATGCCGGCCTCGATCCGGTCACCGATGCGCAAGGCGTCCTGCAGGCGGCCGGCGTACACGTAGGCAGCGAGACCGAACTCGGTGTCGTTCACCGAGGCCAGCATCGTGGACTCGTCGCTCCACGTGACGACGGGAGCCACGGGCCCGAAGATCTCCTCCGCGAGGATGGCGGCGCCGACGGGCACGTCGACGAGGACGGTGGGCGGGTAGAACCAGCCAGTTGCAGGTGCGGGGGCCTGCGCCGCTATCCGCGCGCCGTGGGCCACTGCGGACTCGACGAGCTCGGTGATGCCGGTGAGCTCCTTCTCGCTGATGACGGGCCCGACCTGGCTGCGCTCGTCGACCGCCGGACCCACCCTGAGGGCGGTGACGGCTGCGCCGAGCTTCGCGACGAAGCGGTCGGCGACGTCGGCATGGACGTAGAACCGGTTCGCAGCCGTGCAGGCCTGGCCGCCGCCGCGGAACTTGGCCACCATGGCACCGGCGACGGCGGCGTCGACGTCAGCGTCGGCGGTGACGACGAAGGGCGCGTTGCCGCCGAGCTCCATGCTCGTGTTGAGCACGCGGTCGGCGGCCTGCCGGAGCAGCGCGCGGCCGACAGCGGTGGACCCGGTGAAGCTGACCTTGCGGACGCGCGGATCCTCGATCCAGCTCGTCACCACGCCTGCCGCATCCGTCGTCGTCACGACGTTGACGACGCCGTCGGGAACGCCCGCCTCCCGCATGAGCCCCGCCACCGCCAACGCCGTCAGTGGGGTCTCCGCGGCCGGCTTCAGCACGACCGTGCAGCCGGCCGCCAGCGCCGGCGCGATCTTGCGGGTGGCCATCGCGGCGGGGAAGTTCCACGGCGTGACCAGGGCGGCGACGCCGACAGGCACGTGGGTCACGAGGATGCGGGCACCCCCGGCGGGGGCTTCCCCGTAGGACCCCTCACCCCGTACCGCCTCCTCGGAGAACCACCGGAAGAACTCCGCGGCATACGCGACCTCCGCCCGGGCGTCCGCGACGGACTTGCCGTTCTCGGCGGTGATCAGCCTGGTGAGACGCTCGCTGTCGCGCACCATGAGGTCGTGGCAGCGGCGCAGGACCTCCGCGCGCGATCGGGCCGGCAGGGACGACCAGGCGGGGAAGGCCGCCGCCGCAGCGTCGACGGCACGCGTGGCATCGGACGGGGTGGCGTCGACGACGGTGCCGATGACCGAGCCGGTGGCGGGGTCGAGCACGTCGAAGGTCGGGCTCGACGCCAGGTCCTCCTGGGATGCCAGGAGGAGGTCTGGGGGAAGTGCGGTCATCAGCTCTCCTGGAAGGTCGCGGCGAGGAGGTCGAGGGCCTCGTCGAGCAGATGATCGGGCATCGACAGCGGCGGCAGGAACCGCAGGACATTGCCGTAGGTGCCGCAGGTCAGCACGACCATCCCCTTGGCGCTCGCTCCGGCAGCGACACGCCTGGTGAGGTCGGCGTCGGGCTCGGTGCTGCCGGGACGGACGAGCTCGACGGCCACCATGGCGCCACGTCCGCGGACCTCACCGATGCGGGGGTCCTTCTCCTGCAGCGCAGTCAGCCGCTCGAGCATCGTCTTGCCGATGTCACGGGCGCGGTCCACCAGGCCCTCGGCCTCGATCGTCTCGACGACGGCAAGGGCGGCAGCGCACGCGAGCGGGTTGCCGCCGTAGGTGCCTCCGAGACCTCCGGGGTGCGCGGCGTCCATGATCTCGGCACGGCCGGTGACGGCCGCGAGCGGCAGGCCGCCGGCGATGCCCTTGGCAGTCACGATCAGGTCGGGCACGACCCCCTCGTGCTCGCACGCGAACAGCTCACCGGTGCGGGCGAACCCGGTCTGCACCTCGTCGGCGACGAAGACCACACCGTTGGCGCGGCACCACGACACGAGAGCCGGGAGGAAGCCCTCGGCGGGAACGATGAAGCCGCCTTCACCCTGGATCGGCTCGACGACGACGGCTGCGAGGTTCTCGGCGCCGACCTGCTTCTCGATCTGGTCGATCGCGTCACGCGCGGCCTCGCCCCCGGAGCGGCCACCGTCGCGGAACGGATAGGACAGCGGGGCCCTGTATACCTCCGACGCGAAAGGACCGAAGCCGGTCTTGTACGGCATGTTCTTGGCCGTCATCGCCATGGTGAGGTTCGTACGCCCGTGGTACGCGTGGTCGAAGACGACGACGCCCTGTCGGCCGGTGGCGGACCTGGCGATCTTGACGGCGTTCTCGACCGCCTCGGCCCCGGAATTGAAGAGCGCGGAGCGCTTCTCGTGCGTGCCGGGGGTGAGCTCGTTGAGCTTCTCGGCGAGGGCCACGTAGCCCTCGTACGGCGTGACCATGAAGCAGGTGTGGGTGAAGGCGGCGAGCTGGCGGCTCACCGCGTCGACGACCCGAGGAGCGCTGTTGCCCACCGAGGTGACCGCAATGCCCGAACCCAGGTCGATGAGCTGGTTGCCGTCGGCATCGACGATGATGCCGCCGCCGGCCGCGACGACCTGCACCGGCAGTCCGACTGCGACACCGGAGGCCACCGCTCGTGCCTTGCGATCCGCGAGCTCGAGCGACCGCGGACCGGGGATGCTGGTGAGCAGGCGGCGCTCCTGTGTGATGTGCGGTCCACCCTTGGGGTGCTGGTCGGTCATGAGCCCTCCGCGTGGTCGGTTGGATCGGGTCGTTCGACGCTAGGCCGCGGGGACGGCATGGCGCCATGTACAGCCCGCACAAGCTCACGGCGCAACATGTGCAAAGGTGTCACCCGTGGTGACTGTGGCGGACCTCGTGGCCGTGCCGGCGCTCGGCCTGCGTGTGGCCGCCGAGAGCTCCAGTGGGCCGACCGCCCTGCGCTGGGTGGCCACGAGCGAGCTGGTGGATCCGACGCCGTACCTCGAGGGTGGCGAGCTGTTGTTGACCACAGGACTGGCCACGGGCGACTGGAGCGATGAGTGGGCCGCGTACGTCGATCGCCTGGCGGACTCCCGCGCCGCGGGTCTCGGCCTGGGGACGGGGCTGACCCACGCCCGTCTGCCTCACGCCCTCGTCGTGGCCTGCCGCGAACGGGGCCTGACGCTCGTCGAGGTGCCGAAGGAAACCACCTTCGTGGCCGTGTCACGGGCAGCGGCGGAGCTGCTACAGGACCAGGAGGCAGCGTCGACACGACTGGCCCTCGACCACCAGCGCCGACTGACCCGGGCTGCGCTGGCTCTGGACGTGCGTCCGTTGCTCGTGCGTCTGGCTGGTCTCCTCGGTGCGACGGTCGCCCTGGTGCACCGCGACGGGGACCCGGCGGAGGGGCCGCTGGGTCGGGCGAAGGGTGCGCTCGACCTCTCGGTCGTGCGTGCCGAGGTCGCCAGGATCAGAGCACACGGCCTCGCAGCCGCGTCGACGACCGTCCACGAGGGGGTCACGAGCGTCGTACGTCCGGTCGGCGTGGCGGGGCGACCGCAGTTCTATCTGGCCGTCGCGGTGACAGGGCAGCTCGACGAACCGGGTCGCTCGGCCGTGGCCACCGCCGGCGTGTTGCTGAGCCTGGTGATCGAGCGACGCACGGATCGACGCTCGACCGAGCGTCGGCTGCGGGGCCGCGCCCTCGAGCTTCTCTGCTCGGGAGACGTGCGCTCGGCCACGGTGATCCTCGACGCGGCCGAGCGCACGACCCCCGTGCCCGACCGCCTGCGTGTCCTGCTCATGACAGGACCTCACGAAGCGCTCGAAGACACCGTCGACGCGATCGATGGTTCCGAGGCCCACGACGAGGTGCTCGTCGGTGTCGTCGACGGTCGGCTGGTCGCTGTGTGCGCCCCCGCTCAGCTTCGGACGCTGCTGGCGCTGGTCGGTGACGGCGGGCTGCGGGTCGGCGTGGGGCGCGCCGTCCCGGCGGCGGAAGCGCCTCGCAGCCTCGAGTCCGCCGACCAGGCACTGGCGAGAACCACGTCGACGATCCCCGTACGCCGGTGGGAGGAGATCGTCGACGCGGGTCCCTCGGCGCTCGTGCCGGAGGAGCTCGGCCGGCAGTATGCCGTCGACCTGCTGTCTGCGCTCGATGAGGAGCAGCGCACGCTGCTCGCCGTCTTCCTCCGCGAGCACGGCTCGCGGGCGACCATGGCCGATGTCCTGGGCATCCACCGCAACACCGTGCGCAACCGGCTGGCTGCGATCGAGCGACTCACCGGTCTCGACCTCGACGACCCCTCCGCTCGGGTCGGTGCCTGGATGGCACTGCAGTTCCTGTCCGACCGATGACACGCCGAACGGCGCCGTCCTGCCGAACGGCGGGGAGAGCCGGAGCCGGGTGCCTCGCCGCCAGCGCCCGGGAGGACGTGGCGCGCTACCCCTTTTCGCTCGGGGCAAACGCCCAGCGGGTCGCAGATCGCCGAGGAAGTACTAGGGCGTTGGTCGTATTGCCCTGTTGCCCAAGGGCCGAGGAGCGTCGAACAGAGCCGAGTCCCTTAGGAGCTTCCCATGCGTCGCGACTCCCGTGCCCCGTCCCAGCGCCGTGGCTGGTTCGCCACTGTCGGCCTCTCGTGCGTCGTCGCCCTGACGGCGGCGGCACCGGCCATTGCCAGCGCCGCCCACGAACCGCTGGGTGACCCGGTGCCCGACGTTCGGCCCGGTCCGGTGCAGGTCGCGCTGACGACGGTGACGAACGGAGTCTTCGCACCGGTCGCGGGGATCACTGCGGCTGGGCACCCGACGAAGCTGTTCGTCGTGGACCAGGTGGGATTCCTCTGGGACGTACCGGTGGGAAACCGGGCCCAGTGGCCCGTCACCCCCACGAAGGTCCTCGACGTGAGCGACCTCGTCGTCGGGCCCTCCCGCGACGGCGATGAGCGCGGGTTCCTCGGCGCGGCGTTCTCGCCGGGCTTCGCCCAGAACGGGCTGCTCTACACGTACACGTCGGAGGCCGCGGACGGGACTGCGGACTACAAGGTCCCGGTCAGCACGGCGGCCTGCGCTCTGGTCCTTCCCCCGGACCACCAGAGCATGATCCGCGAGTGGCGGGTCACCTACACCCCGGGCGGTGGCCTCGTCGTCGACCGCACGGCGCCGGGTCAGGGCCGCCGTGTCTTCTCCTTCGACCAGCCGCAGTTCAACCACAACGGCGGCGACCTCGACTTCGGACCCGACGGGCTGCTCTACATCACGTCCGGTGACGGCGGCGGCAAGGACGACCAGGACTGCCAGACCGACTTCGACGCGCGCCCGATGTTCGGCCACCCGGGAGACGGCAACGGCCAGAACCTCAGCACCCCGCTGGGGAAGATCCTTCGCATCGACCCCGCCGCACGCACGTCACGCAACGGTCAGTACGCCATCCCGGCCACCAACCCCTTCGTGGGTGCTCCCGGAGCGGCCCCCGAGGTCTACGCCTACGGCTTCCGCAACCCCTTCCGGGCCTCCTTCGACGGGGGCGCCCTCTGGGCCGGAGACGTCGGGCAGAACGACGTCGAGGAGGTCGACCGCGTGGTCGCCGGGGGCAACTACGGGTGGCGCCTTCGGGAGGGAGCGTTCGGTTTCGACCCGGCGGGCTTCCAGTCCAAGGGCTTCAAGTCCGATGCCTTCGTCTTCGCCCAGCCGCCACAGGCCGGTCTCGTGGACCCCGTGGCCAACTACGACCACGACGACGGGTCGGCCGTCATCGGCGGCTTCGTCTACCGCGGCACGGCGATGCCGGCTCTGACCGGCACCTACGTCTTCGGCGACTTCACCCGACGACTGAACAACCGCCACGGGCGGATCTTCGGAGTCGACGTGACCAACCCGTCGCCCGTGACGGCTGCGAACGTCATCAACGAGCTGCGGGACGGACCGATCGACGCCGGCATCACCGGGTTCGGACAGGACAACGCCAGGGAGCTCTACGTCCTGACCGTCAACCGCGACGGGACCGGCGGCGCCGTGATGCGCCTCGACCAGGCAAGGCCCTAGACGGCGTCCCGCCTCCGGCGGGCACTCGGCGGCGCCTCACCGGCTGATCGGCGCCTCGACGTCGATCTGGCCGAGCTTGGCAGGGTTGCGCACGGCGTAGATGCGGCTGATCCGCCCGCTCTCGACGACGAAGCTGATCGCGGTGTCGTAGCCGTCGTCGGTGCCGACGATCCGCGCCCCGGCGGCACCGTTCAGCAGCACCGGCAGGATCCGTGCCCCGGGGGCGAGCTTGCCGAACGGGCGCAGCAGGTTGGCGACCTTCTTGGCACCGACGACGGGGTTGACGACGGCCTGTACGACACCACCGCCGTCCGCCACGAGCACGACGTCGGGCGCCAGCACGTCGAGCAGTGCCTGCAGCTCGCCACCGGTCACCGCCGCCAGGAACCGCTCGACGACCTCCTGCTGCTCGCCTCGACCCACGTCCATCCGGGGCCGGCGCGCGGCCACGTGCGCGCGCGCCCGGTGCCCGATCTGCCGAACCGCGGGCGCGGACTTGCCCACGGCGTCTGCGATCTCGTCGTAGGGCACGTCGAACACCTCGCGAAGCACGAACACGGCTCGTTCGGTCGGCGTCAGCGTCTCGAGCACGGTGAGCATCGCCATCGACACGCTCTCGGCGAGCTCGGCGTCGTCGGCGAGGTCCGGTGCCGTGAGCAGCGGCTCCGGCAGCCAGGCGCCGACGTACTCCTCGCGTCGCCGGGCGTTCGACCGGAGCCGGTCCAGGGCCTTGCGGGTCACCATCCGCACGAGGAACGCTCGCGGGTGCCCCACCTCGGCTCGACCGTCGTCACCGATCGCGTCCCACCGCAGCCACGTCTCCTGCACGACGTCCTCGGCGTCGGCCGCGGAGCCGAGCATCTCGTAGGCGACGGTGAAGAGCAGGCCGCGGTTGGTGATGAACGGGTCGTCGGTCTGCGTCACGCGCTCGACCCTACGACCGTCCGGGCGGCGAGCGGCTTGAGCCCGCACGCCGCAGCGAAGCCGTCCGACTCGATGCCGAGGGCGACGTTCGCGCGTGTCGTGAAGTTGGCGAAGGCCACGACCGCCGTCAGCTCGACGAGCGCGGCCTCACCCAGCTGGGAACGCAGCGACGCCACCATCTCGTCGGTGACCGCCGGCTCGGTCTCGGTCATCGCCTCGGCATACGCCAGCACCTCGCGCTCGAGCGGCGAGAACACGTCGGACTCGCGCCACCGCGGGATCTCGTGGGCCTTGGCCAGGTCGAGGTGCTTGTTGTGCGCCTCGAAGTAGTTGAAGTCGAGGCACCAGCTGCAGCCGACCTGCGACGCGACGGCCATGTGCGCGAAGGACTTGAGCTGCTCGTCGCAGGCGTCCCACTTCTGCACCTTGCCGCCGACGGCGGTCATGCCCATGAGCACCTTCTGGTTGTGCCAGTAGACACCGAGCGAGCTCGGCACCTGGCCCAGGGCCTTCTTCGCGAAGCGCTTGACGACGGCTCCCTTGAGGCCGGTGATCTCGGCGGCGGGGATGCGGGTCGAATCGGTCATGTCGTCCTCCTGGTGTCGGTCCGATGTGCGGGTTCGACATCAAGACGCCGCCGGGCCGCGAGTTGTGACATCCGGCGGAAGACGACGGCGCCGGTCTCGACGGATGGGAGGCGACTGAGTCGTGGGTCACATCGGCGGCTCACGCGGCACGAGTCGTGCGTCACGGTGTGCCACAGTTCCTCTCGTGGCCTCATCGACGACGCCAGCGTCCTCACCAACGCCGACCCCGGCCTTCTTCCTCGCCGGTGGCACCGGCATCTCTGCGGAGACGCTCGGCAACATGATGCTCCAGCAGTTCCCGTCGGTTGCCTTCTCGCGGCGCAAGATCCCGTTCATCACGACGGCCGAGCGGGCGCGTCAGGTCGTGACCGAGCTCGACGCGGCCATGACCGAGACCGTGACGCCGCTCGTGTTCTCCACGGTGTCCGACGAGGAGATCCGCGCCGAGCTGCAGCAGACCCGCTGCGCCTTCATCGACCTCTTCGGCTCACACCTCGCGACGGTCGAGCACGTCCTGCACGTCAACGCCGTCCACACCGTCGGCGCCCTCCACGGCGTGGGCGACCTCGGCCGCTACGAGGCACGCATGCGTGCCGTCGAGTACGCCATGGAGCACGACGACGGCCAGAGCATGCGCAACCTCGAGCAGGCGCAGCTGATCCTCATCGCCCCCTCGCGCTGCGGCAAGACCCCGACCTCGATCTACCTCGCCCTGCAGCACGGCATCAAGGTCGCCAACTACCCGCTCGTCGAGGAGGACTTCGAGTCCAGCGACCTCCCGCTGCCCGTCCGGCCGTATGCCGCCAAGTGCTTCGGCCTGCTGTCCACCGCTGCCCGCCTGAGCCAGGTGCGCGGTGAGCGCCGCCCCGGCTCGCGCTACGCCAGCCTCGCGCAGTGCAGCTACGAGCTGCGTCGCGCGGAGGCGATGTACCGCGCGCACAAGGTTCCCGTCGTCAACTCCTCGGCGATGTCCGTCGAGGAGATCGCAGCCGTCATCATGCAGAGCCGGGCGCTCGGCAACGGCTGACCTGCAACCACAGACCACCGATCCACCGACCACCGAGCCGCACGACCCGCACCACCTACCGGAAGGACCTGCTGTGACCGAGAACGTGATGAGGTTCGCCGACCTCGGACTGGGCGATGTGGAGCTGGTCGGAGGCAAGAACGCCTCCCTCGGTGAGATGGTCCAGCACCTGTCGAAGGCCGGGGTCACGGTGCCCGACGGCTTCGCGACGACGGCCGACGCGTACCGCCGCTTCCTCGCCGAGGACGGCCTGGCCGACCGCATCAACGCGCTGCTGTCGGACCTCGACGTCGACGACACCCGCAAGCTCGCCGAGGTGGGCGCAAGCATCCGCGAGCAGGTCGAGGAGCAGGCGTTCCCCGCCGACCTCGAGAGCGACATCCGCGAGGCGTTCGACCGGCTCGTGAGCGAGCAGGGTGGCGGGGGGGAGGGCGGCGACGAGGTCAGCTTCGCGGTGCGCTCGAGCGCGACCGCCGAGGACCTGCCCGACGCGTCCTTCGCGGGCCAGCAGGAGACGTTCCTCAACGTGCGCGGCATCGACAACGTGCTGCACGCGATCAAGCTCGTCTTCGCCTCGCTCTACAACGACCGCGCCATCGCCTACCGCGTGCACAGCGACTTCGACCACTCCGTCGTCGCGCTGTCGGCGGGCGTGCAGCGGATGGTCCGCTCCGACGTGGGCTCCTCGGGCGTCATGTTCACGATGGACACCGAGTCCGGCTTCCGCGACGCCGTCTTCATCACGAGCAGCTACGGTCTCGGCGAGGCGGTCGTGCAGGGCGCCGTCAACCCCGACGAGTTCTACGTCTACAAGCCGGCGCTGCGCGCGGGGCGACCGGCGATCCTCAAGCGCGGTGTCGGCGGCAAGGCGACGAAGATGGTCTACACCTCCGATGCCAACGTCGGCCGCACCATCGAGTTCGTGCCGGTGCCTGAGGACCAGCGCCCGCTGCTGTCGATCACGGACGACGACGTCACCGAGCTGGCCACGCACGCGCTGCGCATCGAGGAGCACTACGGCCGCCCGATGGACATCGAGTGGGGCAAGGACGGCGTCGACGGGGGGCTCTACATCCTCCAGGCGCGACCCGAGACGGTGCAGTCACGCCAGTCGGGGTCGACGATGCGCCGCTTCCGCATGGACGAGCGCGGCCCGGTCCTCGTCGAGGGCCGCGCCATCGGCCAGAAGATCGGAGCCGGTGCCGTACGCGTGCTCCGGTCCATCGACGCGATGCACGACTTCCAGCCCGGTGAGGTGCTGGTCGCCGACATGACCGACCCCGACTGGGAGCCGATCATGAAGCGCGCCAGCGCGATCGTCACCAACCGCGGTGGCCGCACCTGCCACGCCGCGATCATCGCCCGTGAGCTCGGCATCCCGGCCGTCGTCGGCACGGGCTCGGCGACCTCCGCGCTCGCCGAGGGCCAGGAGGTCACGGTCTCGTGCGCCGAGGGTGACACCGGTTTCGTCTACGAGGGCCTGCGCGAGTTCACCGTCACCGAGACGGCCCTCGACGAGATGCCGGAGGTGCCGGTCAAGATCATGATGAACGTCGGCACCCCCGAGCAGGCCTTCGAGTTCTCCCGCCTGCCGCACAAGGGAGTGGGGCTCGCGCGCCTCGAGTTCATCATCAACCGGCAGATCGGCATCCACCCGAAGGCGCTGCTCGAGCTCGACGACCAGGAGCCAGAGCTCAAGGCGGAGATCGAGGCCCACATCGCCGCGTATGCCGGCCCGCGCGAGTTCTTCGTGCAGCGGGTCGCCGAGGGGATCGCCACCATCGCCGCGGCGTTCGCGCCCGAGCCGGTCATCGTGCGCATGTCGGACTTCAAGTCCAACGAGTACGCGGGGCTCATCGGCGGCGAGCGCTACGAGCCGCACGAGGAGAACCCGATGATCGGCTACCGCGGCGCGGCGCGGTACCTGTCGGCCGACTTCGCCGAGTGCTTCGCGATGGAGTGCGAGGCGCTCAAGCACGTGCGTGACGACATGGGTCTGACGAACGTCAAGGTGATGATCCCGTTCGTGCGCACGGTGGCCGAGGGCGCGGGCGTCATCGACCTGCTCGCGTCGCACGGCCTCGTGCGCGGCGAGAACGACCTGCAGGTCGTGATGATGTGCGAGGTGCCGAGCAATGCCGTCAACGCCGACGAGTTCCTCGACCACTTCGACGGCTTCTCCATCGGGTCCAACGACATGACCCAGCTGACGCTCGGCCTCGACCGTGACTCGTCCCTCGTCGCCGGCTCGTTCGACGAGCGGGATCCCGCGGTCAAGAAGATGCTCGCCATGGCGATCAAGGCCTGCCGTGACCGCGGCAAGTACGTCGGCATCTGCGGCCAGGGCCCGTCCGACCACCCCGACCTCGCCGAGTGGCTGCTCGACCAGGGCATCGAGTCGATGTCGCTCAACCCCGACACGGTCGTCGAGACGTGGACGCGTCTGGCCAAGCACCGTGCCGAGGTCGCCGGTTCCACGGCCGGCTGACCCGGCGCCACAACACGCAACGCCCGCCTGTCACGACAGGCGGGCGTTGCGCGTACGGGCTCGGGTCTGTCAGGCGAGCACCTTGTAGGTCACGGTGAGACGGACCTGGCCCATGTCGTAGTCGTTCTGGGCGTACGCGTTCGGGACGTACACGGTCGCCTCCACCAGGCGGGTCTCGTTCACCAGGGCTGCGGGCGAGACGGACCCGATGGTGCGCCAGCCCGGGCTCGTGCCCGTGAGGACCTCGGGGGTGAACGTGTAGTCGACCGTGCCCCACCTCGTGAAGCCTGCGCCGAGGCGCGACGTCGCCAGGGAGAAGCCGTAGCCCTCGATCTTCAGGGAGCTGTAGCTGATCGCCGCGGGGGCCGTGAAGCGGTAGGTCGCAGCGGCGATCTGGAAGCCGTCGAAACCCCTGTCGCAGATGTTCGACAGCCAGACGCCGGACGCGAAGTCCGACAGCCCCGTGTCGACGTCGGCGCAGTACGCACTCCCGCCGCCCGAGGAGAGCGTGTTCCCGTTCTTGGTCACGGTCGCCGTCTTCGTGACCAGCCTCTTGCTGCTCACCGTGACGGAGTACTTCGCGCTCGTGCGACGGTTGCCTGCTCCGTCCTGTGCGGTGAGGCTCCACGAGTAGGTGCCCGCACCGACGAGCGCGCCCGCCGTGTTGCGTCCGTTCCACGTCATGGTGGTGCGTCCGACGGCGCGGGTGGCGGCGATGCTGCGCACGACGGCCCCTGCGCTGCTGCGCACGGTCAGGGTGACGACGGCGGGCTCGTTGAGCGTCAGGGCCGGCGAGAACGTGTCGCGGTAGGTGTCGGGGTAGGGGTAGAAGCCGGACCCGCTGCCGGTGACCGACGACATCGTCGGCGGAGCCATGTCGACGCGCGCGTAGGTGATGGCCGAGCCGCGCAGGCTCCCGCCGGTGATCGGGCGGGTCGTTGCGAGCTCGAGGCGGTAGGTGCCGCTCGTCGCCCGCGCGCCGCCGTTGAGCAAGCCGTTCCAGACGACGCTGTGGCTCCCCGCCGTGAGCGTTCCGAGGGCGAGGGGCCCGCGGACCACGGCGCCGGCCGCGTTGCGCACCACGAAGGTCACCGTCTCGGTGTCGGGGAGGGAGTAGGTGACCTTCGTCGAGTCGGAGCGGCCGTCGGAGTTCGGGCTGAAGACGCCCGGACTCACGGCGGTGAACCTGGGGTGCAGCGACTGGTTGCTGAAGCTCACGGCTGCCGACGTGGGCCCGGAGCAGGCGCCGGTGGTCGAGCAGCTCACCGCCTGGACCGAGTGCGTGCCGTCGCTGAGGGCGCTGACCGGGTAGGTGAGCGCGAACGGGGCGCTGGTGTCGAGGCCGCGCCGCACGCCGTCGATGACGAAGGCCACGGCGCCACCGGCGGCCGTCGCCGTGAACGTGGCGCTGCCCGAGAGCGTCTGCGACGGCTTGGGCGACGTGATGACCGGGGCCGCGTTGGCGAGCGTCACGCTTGCCTGGGTCAGCGCCGGGTTGCACAGGCCCTTGGTGCTGCAGTCGGCGGCGCTGATGGTGTGCGCGCCGTTCGGCAGGCCCCACGTCGACCAGACTGTCGTGGCCGAGCCGCCACTGGTGGCGACCGGCGCCCCGAGGGGTGAGCCGTCCACGGAGAAGCGCACCTTGGCCGCGCCGGAGGCGGCGGTCAGGCTGACCGGGCCGGAGACCGAGGCGCCGTCCGCAGGGGCCGTGAGGGTCGGCACCGTGTCGGGTCGCAGGGTGTCGAACGCGGCCCGGTAGTCGACCTGGCCGGCGCCGAGCCCGAGGCCCGCGTAGCCGTGCGCCGAGCCGACGATGGCGGCGCGGACGTCGTCGGCGCTCACGCTCCGACGCTGCGACCACAGCAGGGCCGCCTCGGCCGCGACCAGCGGCGTGGAGAAGGACGTGCCGTCGCCCGTCGCGTAGCCGCCCGCCGGGAAGAAGGTGCTGCCGGCGGTCGGCGAGGTGCTGCGGATGGAGGTGCCCGGTGCCGCCACGGTGACCCACGTGCCGTGCTGGGAGAAGGGGGCGCGGTTGCCGGCGGCGTCGGTCGCGCCGACGGCGACGACCTTCGGGTAGGCGGCGGGGTAGCTCGGGTTCGTGCTGCCGTCGTTGCCCGCTGCTGCCACGACGAGCACTCCCTTGCCCACGGCGTACGCGACGGCATCGGACTCGACCTGGTCGGCGGCGGCGCTGCCGAGGCTGAGGTTGATGACGTCTGCTCCGTGGTCGGCAGCCCAGATGATGCCGGCGGCCTCCTTGTCGGCGAACACCTGACCGGCGGGGTCGGCGACCTTGACGGCCATCACGCTGGCGCCCACGGAGGCGCCCGCGATACCGATGCCGTTGTCGGCGGTCGCGGCGGCGACCCCTGCCACGAAGGTGCCGTGCCCCACGTCGTCGGTGACGTCGGTGGAGCCGTCGACGGCGTTGTAGGTGTCGGTGACCCGACCCGCCAGATCCGGGTGGGCCACGTCGACACCGCTGTCGACGACGGCGATGTGCACGGCCGCGTCCCCGCGCTGGACGTCCCAGGCGGCCGGCGCGCCGACTGCTCCGAGGTAGGACGCCGTCGCCGGGTAGTCCGGGTCGTTGGGCAGGAAGGAGAAGGTCTTGCGGCCCACGACGTCGACCCGCGTGACGTCGGCGCGGCCGCGCAGCGCGGCCGCGAAGCCGGTGGCGGCGGTGGCCGGGACCTCCACCGACACGGTGTCGAGCTGCCGGAGCACTCGGCGCTGCGCACCCCCGTGGGCCTTCGCCGAGCGCGCGACGTCGGCCAGCGAGCTGGCGACCTGAGCGCCCTTGCGCACCTTGACCGAGAGCACGACCTTGCCCGAGCCGCGCTGGACCGCCAGGGCGCCCACGCGGCCGGCGGATCCCTTCGTCCCCGGGGACGGCGCCTTCGCCGCATCGGGGTGCAGCTGGCTCAGCTGCTCCCGCTTGGTCGTGGGCGGGTTGCCGTCGCCAGCGGCGAAGGCGGCGGCCGCCGGAGGGACGACCAGTCCCAGCGCGACCACGGCAGACATGACGGAACGGCGGCGCAGCAGCCCCATGGAACCCCCTCGACAGCCCGCCCTGCTCCGATGTCGAGCCACGGCGAGACGAACTCACCCGCACACGAGCGTGACGGGCTGATCGAAAACGTAACCTCCGCCGCGGCGGGTGGCAGCGGAATGGGCGAAATACACATTTCGGGACTTCTCGGGACGTCGGCCGCGACGGTGCTCCCGGTGTCGAGAACCCGGGTCGGCTGCGTCCAAGGGGTACGAGCGGCCCACCGGGCGTCAGTGGCCGGGAACGGTGGCGCAGCCCGTCCGGGTGGGGGGTGGGGACGGGCTGCGCCGAGAACTCCGGCGGAGGGGGGTTGCACCGGAGCGTGGGCGTGCCCGTCGAGCCAGGGGGACTGACGGGCATGCAGCAGGAGCATGACATGAGCGGTGCCACCCGGTATCGACCAACACGCTGACGGCGTGGCGCGCGCCGGTCGGGTCGCCGAACGCGCTCGTTCTCACCGATCGAGGCTACGCCTCCGGCCTCGCGCAGCCCGCCGTGTGCCGTCCGTCCGAGGTGGGCGGACGGCGTACGGCCTCGTGGTGGTCACGTTTCCTCACCGCGGGACGACGTAGCGCGGCTCGGTGAAGCCGTTCGGGTCCTTGACCGCCAGCGGCGGCTGGGCCTGCTGGCACTGCATCGAGAGCGAGCAGCGCTGGAGCGTGTTCTGCGTCGCAGGCGAGACGGGAGTGGACGTGTTGCGTGAGATGACGAAGGTCGACTCGTCGGCCTCGAGGTGCCAGCTCCACGCCGACACGAGACTGGCCGCGTCACCACCGCCGACCACCACGGCGCCGTCGCTGACCCGCACGACGCCTGCGCTGAACCAGAACCCGCCGTCGACGTAGTGCGACCCGACCAGGTAGGTGCCCCTGGTGGAGAACGCCGTCGGCTGGAACATCGTCGGGTTGCCGCTCCGGCCGCACCGCTCGATCGTCTTGGGGAAGCCCGGCTTCGTGAGGTCGACGACGGCCCAGCAGAAGTCCGCGAAGGCGTCGGTCGTGATGTTCCACGACAGGGCGGCACGCGTGCGGTCGGCCGAGACAGCGACGACGTGCGCAGGGAGCCTGCGGGTCACGCCGGTCGTGAGGTCCCACTCGAGCGAGCCCTGGCTCTCGTCGCCGTTCAGGTAGGCGGTGTCGCCGACGACGGCGCCGGCCTCGCGCCGGTCCTGGCGCTGCGCGACCACCGACCCGTCAGGTGCGTAGACCGCGACCGTGTTCGACGACCCGCTCTTGACGAGCACACGGGCGCCGTCGGGCGACACGACGTACGAGTCGCCTCCGGCGACGGCGCGAAGCGTCTTGCCGGCCGACGACAGGATCTCGAGCTCGGTCGGGGCGTCCTGCCGCGACAGGTGCGACTGGAGCACGAAGCCGCCGTTGGACAGCACGGCGAAGCTCTCGACGACGGTGCCCCTCTCGAGGCGGACCACCGTGTCGCCGAAGCGGATGGTGTCGTCGACGGCATACGTGTTGGAACGCGTTGCGACGTCTCCGACCGGCGTGCCGCTCGTGGGCGGACCAGGGTGGGGGGCCGGCTTCTGCGACGGCACCGAGCCGGTCGGTGAGGGGACCGATGTGGTCGTGGTGAGAGCCGGCACGAGTGGCGTGCCGCGGCCGGACCAGAGGGTCGGCACGGCGATGGCGATGGCTGCCACGGCCACGGCGGCGCCGACGACGGCTCGGTTGCGCTGGTCGCGGTGTCGCCTCGCGATGGCGACGGGGGCGAAGTCCCCGGGCACCTCGACGCGGGCCGCCTCCTGCCGAAGCAGGGTCTGGAGCTCCTGCTCCCGGTCGTGGGCGTTCACGGCGTGACCTCCTTCATCGTGCTGCGCAGCGAGCGGATCGCGCGGCTCGTGTGGCTCTTGACGGTGCCGACGGAGCATCCGAGGACCTCCGCGGTCTGCGCCTCGCTGAGGTCCTCGTAGAAACGCAGGACCACGGCGGCGCGCTGCTGCGGGGCGAGCGAGTGCACGTGCGCCCACAGCTCGCCGTCGTGCGCCGGCGCCTCGACCCCTGCCGGGTCCATGATGCGGATCAGCTCGCTGTCGGTCCGCTCGCGGTGGCGCCACGTGCGCCGCCACCACGACGTGTGCTCGTTCACCATGATCTTGCGGACGTACGCGTCGGGGGACTCGACACCGCTGATGCGGTCCCACTTCGCGTACGCCTTGGCGAGCGCCGACTGCACGAGGTCCTCGGCGGCAAACGGGTCGCCCGTGAGCAGGTAGGCGAAGCGGGCGAAGGACTTCTGGCGCGCTCGCACGTAGGCCGAGAAGTCCGCTTCGCGATCGACGTCTCCCACTGGACCCCCTGGGCCGGCGTGGATGGACGCACTCTCAACGCGGTGAGCGGGCGCCGAGGTTGTCGTCGTGCCGGACGATCTCCTCCCAGTGTCCTGCGGCAGGGGTCGGAGGGTGCAGGCTTGGCGGATGATCTACCACCTGGCCGAGGAGGCCGACTGGCAGCAGGCCCGCCGCGACGGCAGCTACACACGGTCGACCCGCGGGGTCTCGCTCGAGGAGGAGGGGTTCATCCACGCCTCGTCGGCCGAGCAGTGGCCGGTGGTGAGGTCACGCTTCTACGCCGACGTCTCGGGCCCGCTCGTGCTGCTGCACATCGACGAGGCACGCCTGACCTCGGAGGTCGTGCACGAGGTCGGCGACCCGGCGACGGGCGAGACCTTCCCGCACGTCTACGGGCCGATCGACGTCGACGCCGTGGTCGACACGACCGTCCTCCCGCCCCCGCACGCCTGACCCGCCCGACCCGCCGCCGCCTTCAGCCGTCGAGAGGCCAACGTATGCCGCTTGGCGCGGGCATCGGCCGCCCGGTCTCCACCGGGTGGTGGCCTCACTCAGGACGGAGACGCCCGCGGCCCGACTTCACCTCTCCCCGCCGCTTCTTGCCGTCGAGGCGTCGCTGCTGCGAGCCCCGGGTCGGGCGGGTCGCTCGGCGCGTGGCCGGCGGCGAGGCGAGAGCTGCCCGCATGAGGTCGGCGAGTCGTTCGCGGGCGGCTGCCCGGTTGCGCAGCTGGGAGCGGTGCTCGCTCGCCACGACCGTGAGCCGCCCACCGACGAGTCGCGGGCCGAGGGCTTCGAGGGCCCTCTCCCGCTGGGCCCGGCTGAGCGCCGTCGACGAGCCCGGCTCGTAGACGAGCTCGACCCGGCTGTCCGTGGTGTTGACGCCCTGGCCACCCGGACCCGAGGACCGGCTGAAGCGCTCGACGAGCTCGACGGCGGGGATGACGAGCCCGCCCCGCAGGCCGGGGCCCGAGGCGATCACGAGGTCTGCGCCGGGCTCGTTCACACCCTCATTGTGCCGAGGCGCGCCCGACCAGGGGAGGAGGCGTCAGCGCGGGGGCATGCGGAGGGCGCCGTCGAGGCGGATGACCTCACCGTTGAGCATCGGGTTGTCGACGATGTGACGCACGAGCGAGGCGTACTCGACCGGGTTGCCGAGGCGCGAGGGGTGGGGCACCTGCTTCTCGAGGATCTCCTTGACCTCACCGGGAAGCCCGGCGAGCATCGGCGTCTCGAAGGTGCCGGGCGCGATCGTCATGACGCGGATCGCCTTGTCTGCCAGGTCTCGTGCGGCGGACAGGGTCAGGCCGACGATGCCACCCTTGCTCGCGGCGTACGCGGCCTGGCCGATCTGGCCGTCGTAGGCCGCGATGCTGGCGGTGTTGACGATGACGCCGCGGTCGCCGTCGACGGGCTCGTTGCCGAGCATCGCGGCGGCGGCCAGACGCAGGACGTTGAAGGAGCCCACCAGGTTGATGTCGATGACGGTCCTGAAGGTGTCGAGCGCGAGCGGGCCGCCGCGTCCGATGACCCGACCGGGGGTGGCGACGCCGGCGCAGTTGACGGCGATGCGCAGCTCACCGAGCGAGGTGGCCTTGTCGACCGCGGCCTGGACCTGCGCCTCGTCGCGCACGTCTGCCGCGACGAAGTGCGCGCTGTCCGCTCGCTCGGCCTCGAGCTCGGCGACGAGCGCCGGCGCGGCCGAGCCCTCGAGGTCGATGATGACGACGGTGGCGCCGTCGGACACGAGGCGACGGGCGGTGGCTCCGCCGAGGCCGGATCCGCCACCGGTGATGACGGCGACGGTTGACGAGTTCAGCTGCATGGCAGGGCCTTTCGGGCGTGGGTGTCCGGTGGGGTCAGCGGGCGAGGAGCTGGCGCGAGATCACGAGCCGCTGGATCTGGTTGGTGCCCTCGAAGATCTGGGTCACCTTGGCCTCGCGCATGTAGCGCTCGAGCGGGAAGTCCTCGGTGTAGCCGGCGCCGCCGAGCACCTGGACGGCGTCGGTCGTCACCTTCATCGCGGCGTCGGTGGCGACGAGCTTGGCGACGGCGGCCTCCTTGCTGAAGCCGCGGCCGGCGTCCTTGAGCCGGGCGGCGTGGAGGTAGGTGGCGCGGGCCGAGGTGACGCCGGCCTCCATGTCGGCGAGCAGGAACGCGAGGCCCTGGAAGTCAGCGATGGGGCGGCCGAACTGCTCGCGCTCCGACGCGTACTCGGTGGCCGCGTCGAGCGCTGCCTGCGCGAGTCCCGTCGCCGCAGCCGCGATGCCGAGGCGTCCGGCGTCGAGGGCCGACAGGGCCATCTTCATGCCGTCGCCCTCCTTGCCGATGAGCCGGGCGCCGTCGACCGGAACCGCGTCGAACATGACCTGTGAGACGGGGTCGCAGTGCAGGCCCATCTTCTTCTCCGGCTCGGCGAAGGTGAGCCCCGGCGCGTCGGCCGGCACGATGAACGTGGACAGGCCCTTGCCACCGGCATCGGAGGTGCGGGCGAACGTCGTGTAGTAGTCGGCGTGGCCCGCGTGCGAGATCCACGCCTTGGTGCCCTTGAGCGACCAGCCCGCGTCGGTGCGTGTCGCGCGCGTCGTCATCGACGCGATGTCCGAGCCGGCGAGAGGCTCGGAGAGGCAGTAGGCGCCGAGCTGCTCGCCGGAGAGCATGCCGGGCAGGAGGGCGTGCTGCTGCTCGGGCGTGCCGAACGTCGCCACGGGGTATGCCGTGAGGCTGTGCACGCTGACGCCGACGGCGACGCTCATCCAGGCGGAAGCGATCTCCTCGACGACCTGGAGGTAGACCTCGTAGGGCTGGTCGGCGCCGCCGAACTCCTCGGGGTAGGGCAGCGACAGCAGTCCTGCGCGACCGAGGGTGCGGAACGTCTCCTCCGGGAAGGAGCGGGCGCGCTCGGCCTCGTCGACCCGGGGCGCGAGGTCTTTGCGACAGATCTCGCGCGTCAGCTCGATGAGGTCCGTGGCTTCGTCGGTCGGCATCAGCCGCGTCGCTGGCATGGCCTAGATACTAGGACGTCCGAGCATTTCGTCCAAAGTGTGAGATGCCGGGGGTTAGGGGCTTGTTAGGGGTGAGCGCTCTGATGACGGGACCAGCACCACAGGGACTGCTCACCAGGGAAGGACAGACATGCTCAGGAAGCTCGGAACGGCCCTCGTCGCCATGGCCGCCCTCACGGCCGCCGCGGTCGTCACGGCGCCCACCGCCAATGCCACGGCTCGCAACGGAGTGTGCGAGAGCGGCGAGTTCTGCCTCTACTACAACAGCAACCAGGCCGGCTCCCGCGTCGACCTCGTCAACTCGCAACGCGACTACGGCAGCGGAGCCGGCTGCATCGAGTTCGTCAGCAGCGGCGCCGGCCAGGGCCAGTGCGTCAAGAACAACACCGCGTCGGTCTGGAACCGCACCGGCAAGCCGGTCTTCGTCTTCTACAACAGCGACTTCGGCGGCACCTACGACCAGATCCCCGACGGTGCGCAGGTCAACCTCAACAGCAACGTCTACAACAACAACGCATCGCAGATCGTCGGCGATGCCTCGCTGCGCTTCCCGCTCGCCGTCAACCAGGCCGACATCAAGAACCGGACGCCGCACTGGTGCTGGGACAGCAAGGTCAACTGCCACCACGACTACAACGCCGCCGACATCTTCGCCGCGACCGGCACCTCCGTCCTGTCGCCCGTGAACGGCACCGTCATGACGAGGAACGTCCGGGCCGGCAGCACCGCGTGCGGCAGCGTGGGCAGCACCGTCACGGTCAAGGACGGCTTCGGCCGGCTCTGGTACTTCGCCCACATGGACGACAGCCCGGCCCCGGTCGTCTCGGTCGGCCAGTCCGTGACCAAGGGCCAGCGCATCGGCTACGTCGGCACGAAGTACCACGCCCTCTGCACCGACTCCCACCTGCACATCGACATGCGTGTGGGTGTCGACGACCGCGTCGGCTGCAGCGCCGCGGCCTGCGCGAGCTACGACTTCGTCAACAACCAGCCGCTGCTGCGCAACGCCTTCCTCGACCTCCCGTGAGCGGTCACCACGGCTGAACCCTCGGGCGGCGGGCGTCGACGCTGTGGCGTCGGCGCCCGCTGCTGCGCGCAACCCATCCCGTATGCCGTGTCGTCCGCGATCGGTCACGGACACCACGTCCGCCACGGTCGGGTCGCCGGAGGCTCAGCGGGCGTAGGTGCGCACCTCGGTGGCCTTCACGGCGGCCCAGACGTGCTGGCCGACCTGCAGCCCCAGCGCCGTGACCGACTCGAGGGTCACCTCGGCCGTCAGGGGCAGGGCCCCGACGAGGCCGACCCGCGCCGACTGGCCCTGCACCGTCACCGACGCGACGCGGAGCTGCCACGTGTTGCGGGGCGAGCCCTCCGGCTCGTGGAGGTGCACCGACACGGCGCTCGGCGCAATGGTCGCCCAGACCCGGCCCTCGGTCGGGCTCGTGGTCATCACCACGACCCCGCCGCCGGTGGCCACGTGCCCGTGCGAGTCGCCTTCTCCGGCATACAGGTTCAACCCGACGACGGTGGCGACGTAGGGGCTGCGCGGCTCGCTGAGCACCTCGGCCGGCGTGCCCGCCTGTGTGACGTGGCCGTCCTCGACGAAGACGAGGTGGTCGGCGAGCGTGAGGGCGTCGAGTGGGTCGTGGGTGACGAGCACCGTGATGCCGCCGTATGCCGCGAGACGGGTCGCGAGGTCGCTGCGGGTGCGTGCCCGGGTGTCGGGGTCCAGGGCGGCGAGCGGCTCGTCGAGCAGGAGGAGGGACGGGTCGGTCGCGAGGGCGCGGGCGAGGGCGACGCGGGCCTGCTGACCGGAGGAGAGCTCGCGGGCGCGGGAGGAGGCGCGGTCGGCGAGACCGACCCGGTCGAGCTCGTCGCGCGCGCGCTGCCTTGCCCGGTGTCGGTCGACGCCGCGGCTACGTGGGCCGTAGGCGACGTTGTCGAGCGCGGAGAGGTGGGGGAAGAGCAGGCTGTCGGCGAGCATGAGGCCGACGGTCCGCCGCTCGGGGGGCAGGGCTCGGCGCCCGTCGTCCCAGAGCTGGCCGTCCACCCGGACGTGGCCCTCGGCGACGGCCAGCACCCCCGCGAGGGCGAGCACCGTCGTCGTCTTGCCGCCGCCGTTGGGTCCGAGCACCCCGATGACCTGACCCGGCTCGGCCCGCAGCGCCACGTCGACGTCGATCGCACCGCGCGAGAGGCGAACTCGGGCGTCGAGGCTCATCGCAGCCACCTGCCGCGCAGCACGCCGAGCACGATCACGCTGACGGCCAGCAGCATGATCGAGATCGAGATCGCCACCTGCGGGTCGCGTTCGAGCTCGACGTAGACGAGCAGAGGGAGGGTCTGCGTGCGGCCCTGGAAGTTGCCGGCGAAGGTGATGGTCGCGCCGAACTCGCCGAGCGCGCGGGCCCAGGCGAGGGCGAGACCGCTCGCGATGCCGGGCAGCACGAGCGGGACCGCGATCGTGCGCAGGTAGCGCAGGTCGGTCGCCCCGAGGGTGCGCGCCACCGACTCGAGCCGCGGGTCGAGCCCGCGCATCGCGCCCTCGACCGCGAGCACGTAGTAGGGCATCGCGACGAAGGTCTCGGCGAGCACGACGGCCACGGTCGTGAAGGGGATCTGCACCCCGAACGGCGCGAGGCGCTGGCCGAGCAGCCCGTTGCGGCCCCACGTCATGAGCAGGGCGACGCCGCCGACGACGGGCGGCAGCACGAGCGGCACCGTGAGCAGCGCCCGCACCCAGCTCGCCGCCGGGTGGTCGGACCGTGCGAGGAACCAGGCGAGGGGAGTGCCGAGCAGGAGGCAGAGCACCGCGGTCGAGGTCGTCGTCGTGAGTGAGAGCCGCAGTGCCGGAAGCACGGTCGGCGTCGCGAGGTCGGACGGGATGCGCGCCCAGTCGGCCCGCAGGAGCAGTGCGAGTAGCGGCACGACGAGCAGCAGCACCGCCAGCCCTGCTGGGACGCCGAGCGCGACGCGTGTGCGCCACCGGCCGGCATACCTCATGTCACGGCATCCTTCCGGGCGCCGACCCTCCCGACGGTCAGGGCGCGCCGAGGCCGAACGACTGCACGGTGGCGAGGCCCTTCGCGCTGAGCAGGTAGGCGACGAAGGCCTTGGTCGCCGGGTCGTCCGCGAGCGTGATGACGGGGTAGTCGAGCCGGGTGTTGAACGACGCCGGGATCTCGACGCCCCTGACGGCATCCTTCGCAGCGACGACGTCGGAGTGGTAGACGACCGCGGCGTCGGCCTCGCCCAGCTTCACCTTGGCGAGCGTGGCCTTGACGTCGACCTCCTTGCTGACGACGTCGGGAACGATGCGGGCCTTCGTGAAGGTGGCCTGCGCGGCCTTGCCGCACGGCACGGTGTCCGCGCAGAGGACGACCTTGACCGTGGGCTTGGCGAGGTCGTTGATCGACGTGACGCCGGCTGGGTTGCTCGGCGGCACGGCGATCTCGAGGACGTTGGTGGCGAAGGTCTTCGTGTCCTTGACGAGGCTCTTGTCGAGCGGGTCGGCCGCCGCGGTGCCGGCGAGGGCGATGACCTGCGCGGGGGCGCCGTTGTTCACCTGCTGCACGAGGGTGCTGCTCGAGCCGAAGGACGTCTCTACGGTCACGCCGGGGTTCGCGGCCTCGAAGTCCTTCTTCAGCCGGTCGAACGACTCGGTGAGCGAGGCGGCCGCGAGCACCGTGACACTGCCCTCGAGGCCCTGCGGCTGCGCCGCCGAGCCACCGGACCTGCCCGGCTGTCCGGTGCCGTCGGCGGAGCTGGTCGGGCTGGTGCTGCCACAGGCGGCGAGGACCACCGTCGCGAGCGCGGCGGCCACGCCGGCCGTGAGAGGGCGGCGGTGACGTGTCGGCGTGGTCGCGCTCATACGGGAACCTCCACGACCACGTGGGTCGACTTGACGCTGGCGACGGCGACGGAGCCGACCTCGAGGCCGAGGTCGTCGACCGACTCGCTCGAGAGCAGCGAGACGATGCGGAACGGGCCGCACTGCATCTCGACCTTGGCCATCACGGTGTCCTTCGTGATCGCGGTGACGATGCCGCGCATCCGGTTGCGGGCCGAGGCCCCGCCGATGGCGCCGACCGCGGCCGGGTGGGCCAGCTCCTGGGCGACCGCGGCGAGCTGGGCCCCGTCGACGGTGCGCCGACCGGCCTCGTCGGTGGCCCCGCCGAGCCGGCCGGAGTCGACCATGCGGCGCACGGTGTCGTCGGAGACGCCGAGCAGTGCGGCGGCCTCCGTGATGCGCAGATGCGGCATGAACGTGATCCTATACCCGCAACTGCGGCTGTTGTCGCAGTCGCCGAGGCGCGCCGGCGCTCGACGCAACCACCCACGCGACCGCCGAGTCCTCCGTGGCACGGATCGCCGTGTCGAGGGCGCAGGGGTTGACATCGAGACGGAAGCGGCGTGTAATCAATGTACTGATTGATAAAGGAGTTGGTTGACAAGTGATCCTCTCGCCGGTGTCGGACGCCGACCTCGACCGCGCCTTCGCGGCCCTGGCCGACCCCGTCCGGCGCGCGATCATCGCCCGCCTCAGCCGGGGCCCGGCCACCGTCAACGAGCTCGCCGAACCGTTCGAGATCAGCAAGCAGGCCGTGAGCAAGCACATCCAGGTGCTCGAGCTCGCCGGACTGGTGAGCCGCAGCCGCGACGCCCAGCGTCGACCGGTCCACCTCGAGGCCGCACGTCTCGAGTCCCTGACGGCCTGGATCGACCGCTACCGCCTCCTCGCCGAGCAGCGGTTCCGCAGCCTCGATGCCCTTCTCGAGCGCACCACCACGCAGGACGCACCCCACACCGACACGCACGACACGAACGACACGAACAAGGAGCAGCAGTCATGAGCAACCCACTGAACATCGACGCCCCCGCCGGCAAGCCGTGGATCGACTTCACGCGCGAGTTCGACGCCCCCGTCGAGGCCGTCTTCAACGCCCACCGCGACCCCGAGCTCGTGCGCCAGTGGCTCGGACCACGCGGCTACGAGATGGTCATCGACCACTGGGACTTCACCTCCGGCGGTGGCTACCGCTACACCCACCGTGACGGTGACAACGTCTACGGCTTCCGCGGCACGTTCCACACCATCCGCGACAACGAACTCGCGATCCAGACCTTCGAGTTCGAGGGCGCCCCCGACGAGGTCGCCATCGAGTTCATGCGCTTCGTCGACCTCGGCGACGGCCGCTGCCGGCTCGAGGGGCACAGCGTCGGCCCGAGCGTCGAGGGTCGCGACATGATGGTCGAGAGCGGCATGGAGAAGGGCATGGTCGAGGGCTACGAGCGGCTCGACGAGCTCCTCGGTGCCGCCGCCACGTCCACCACCGACTCCACCTCCGCGACGGCGCAGGCCTGAGCGCCATGGACTGGACCCTCGAGGTCGTCATCGTCCCGGTCAGCGACCTCGACGCCGCGATCGCCTTCTACCGCGACCAGGTCGGGTTCACCCTGGACCACGACACGAAGAACGAGCACATGCACGTCGCCCAGCTGACTCCGCGCGGCTCCGGCTGCTCGATCGTCGTCGGCGACATCCCTTCGCAGCAGGAGATGGCCCCCGGCTCGCTCAAGGGAGTGCAGCTCGTCGTCGCCGACGCCGAGGCGGCGCGTGCCGAGCTCGTCGGCCGCGGTGTCGAGTGCTCGGAGGTCCAGACCATCGACCCCCGCGACGGCGGCACGTTCTTCGGGTTCGCCGACCCCGACGGCAACACGTGGGCGGTCCAGCAGATCAAGGCCCGCGCCGACAAGCCGTTGATCCCGGTCGACCACCGCGGCCGTTTCGGTGAGGGCATGGAGCTGTGACCCACCGGCCGGCGGTGCGACGACAGGGTGTGCCGCCGGCCGACCCCAGCAAGCAGACGAGGAGAGAGACCATGAGCAGGGCTCGAACGACTCGTTCGGTCGCGGAGCCTATGCTCCACTGACGGGTTCGCGCCCCAACGCGTCGTTCGGCTACGGAATGCGTGTCCGCGTGTGCCCGCCCGGGTTCCGCTGGGAGGCCCCGCGACGGCATACTGACGCGCATGAGCAGCGTCCCCCAGCAGCGCGTCCTCCGGACCGCGATCCCCGGCCCGAGGTCCACCGAGCTCCAGCAGCGCAAGACCGCCGCCGTCTCGGCCGGCGTCTCCACCGGCCTCCCCGTCTACGTCGAACGCGCCGGCGGTGGCATCCTCGTCGACGTCGACGGCAACCAGCTCATCGACTTCGGCTCCGGCATCGCCGTCACCACGGTCGGCAACGCTGCGCCCCGGGTCGTCGAGCGCGTCACGGAGCAGGTCCAGGACTTCACCCACACGTGCTTCATGGTGACTCCCTACGAGGAGTACCTCGAGGTCGCCGAGGCCCTCAACGAGCTGACCCCCGGTGACCACGAGAAGCGCTCGGCCCTGTTCAACTCCGGCGCCGAGGCGGTCGAGAACGCCGTCAAGGTCGCGCGCCACTGGACCGGCCGCGACGCCGTCGTCGCCTTCGACCACGCCTACCACGGCCGCACCAACCTGACGATGGCCCTGACGGCCAAGAACATGCCGTACAAGCACCGCTTCGGGCCGTTCGCCGGCGAGGTCTACCGCGCGCCGATGAGCTACCCGTTCCGCTGGCCGGGCGGCCCGGCCGACTGCGCCAAGGAGTCGTTCGACGTCTTCGTCCAGCAGGTGCACGCGCAGGTGGGGGAGGAGAACCTCGCCGCCGTCATCCTCGAGCCGATCCAGGGCGAGGGCGGGTTCATCGTGCCCGCACCGGGATTCGTCAGGCAGGTGGCCGACTGGTGCCGCGACAACGGCATCGTCTTCATCGCCGACGAGGTGCAGACCGGCTTCTGCCGCACCGGCGACTGGTTCGCCAGCGAGCACGAGGACGTCGTGCCCGATCTCGTCACGACGGCCAAGGGCATGGCCGGCGGCCTTCCGCTCGCCGGCGTCACGGGTCGCGCCGAGATCATGGACGCCGTCCACGGCGGCGGCCTCGGCGGCACGTACGGCGGCAACCCCGTCGCGTGCGCCTCTGCCCTCGGTGCCATCGAGACGATGAAGGCCGACGACCTCTGCGGTCGCGCGAAGCAGGTCGAGGCGCTTTTCGTGCCGCGTCTCGAGGCGCTCGCCGCGCAGTACCCGCAGATCGGCGACGTCCGCGGCCGCGGTGCGATGCTGGCGGTCGAGCTCGTCAACGGCGAGGGCGACCTCACCCCGAACGCCGCCCTCACCGCCGCCGTCAACAAGGCCTGCCACGCCGCGGGCCTCGTCACGCTGACGTGCGGCACCTACGGCAACGTCTTCCGCTTCCTGCCGCCGCTCGCGGCGAGCGACGAGCTGCTCTCCGAGGGCCTCGACATCTTCGAGAAGGCCTTCGCCGAGTCCGTCTGAGAGGCGCCCGAGGCCGTATGCCGCCTGGTTCCCTTCCAGCGCAACGGAACCAGGCGGCATACGGCCTCGAAAGCCGAGAGGCCCGCCCCCGTGAAGGGGCGGGCCTCTCTGTGTCGCAAGGGGTTGCGCGTCAGCGCTTCCAGACCTTGACCGTCATCGACGTGCCGTTCTGGCCCGTGATCCCGATGTTGACACCGTTGTTCTGGACCTTCACACCCGTGGTCGGGGTGCTCGAGTACCAGTACTGCTTGCTGTCGTCGAACACCGGCTGTGCGGCCTTGCCCGTGATCCGGTAGCCGACGCTGTTCTTGTGGTACGTGAACGAGTCGGACGTCTCCAGCGAGAACGGGGCGTCGTAGCCGGCGATGCGCGGACGCAGCAGCGTGCCGTCACCGACCGGCACCGGCGCCGGGTTGGCGTCGATCGGCAGGATCTCACCCTCGCCCGGGTGCACGCCGGTGTTGTTGTCGGCCTGAGAGAGGTCCCAGTAGCTGATGAGCAGGCCGTCCTGGTAGGGGAAGTGCTCGACGAAGTCGGGCTTCGTGTTCAGCCAGCCGAAGTTGTACGGGCCGCTCTGGAGGTACTGGTCGAACGACACGTAGTCACGGTGCGACGCGATGTAGTAGTTCGGGTAGTCCGTGGTCGTCTCGCTGCCGACGGCCGAGAAGCCGTTGAGGGTCCAGCCCTCGGTGCCGGTCTCGGCACCGGAGTCGACGATGGTGGCGCCACCCGAGACGACCTTGACGTCGTCGACGAAGAAGCCGCGCTCCGTGTAGGCCGGGTCGGTGGCGTAGCGGAAGCGCAGGCCCACCGTCTTGCCCGCGTAGGCGGACAGGTCGAACGTCGCGGGAACCCACGTGTCGTTCGTCGTGCCGGTGATGCCGTTGTTCTCCTTGCCGGTGATGTTGCCCGCGATGGTCGCCCAGCCGGAGCCGTCGTCGACCTCGACGTAGGCGAAGTCGCAGGTGCAGTCCTCGATGAAGTAGTTCGTCTGGAACGACAGCGTCGAGGTGCCCGCGGCGAGGGTGACGTCACGCGTCATCGTCGCGTTCGTGGCGTCCTGGCGACCGCCGTACCAGGTCTTCGAGCCGGCGTACGGCGTCGCGAGCTTGGTGACGACGGTCTTGTCGGGAAGGCCGACGATGATCGCCTGCTTCTTCGCCGAGTTGTACTCGTGCGGGCCGAGGTCGACCGTGGTGCCGCCCGCCGTGACGGTCGGGACGTACTTGTAGTCGAGCCAGCCGAGGAAGAGCTTCTCCCAGGCGCCGAAGTCGGAGCCGCGCGAGCCGATCGACTTGTCCTTCGGGCCTGCCTGGCGGCTCTGGGACATCATGGACCACCAGTTGACGCCGTTGTCGGCGCCGCTGGCCGTGTCGTAGAGGTCTGGCAGGCCGAGGTCGTGGCCGTACTCGTGCGTGAAGACGGACATGCCGCCGTTCTCGGGCTGGATCGTGTAGTCGCCGACCCACAGGCCGGTGTCGCCGATCTGCGTGCCGCCGTTGAGGTTGCCCGCGGGGCCCTGCCTGCCGGCGGTGTTGTAGTAGGCGAACCAGCGGTGCGACCAGATGGCGTCCTCGCCCTGGATCGGGTCGCCGTCGGCCTGGTCGCCACCGGCGTGCACGATCTGGAAGTGGTCGATGTAGCCGTCGGGCTCGTTGAAGTTGCCGTCGCCGTCGGCGTCGTAGCGGTCCCACTGGTCGTAGGTCGCGAGCGTCGCCTTGATCTGGGCGTCGGTCTGGCCCTTGGCCTTCTGGTCGGCGACCCACTGGTTGACGGCGTCGCGCACGAGGGCCCACGTGTTGGTGCACACGTGCGAGCCGCAGACGTCGCGGCCGTAGCGGGCCTCGTTGAAGGGCACCTTGACCCAGTCGGAGACCTGGCCGTCGATGCTGTAGCGGCCCGAGCTCTGTCGCTCGTACCACTGCTTGACCGTCTCCTGGGCGCCGCCGGCACCGATGGTGCCGCCGTTGCCGAAGTAGAGGTTCTGGAAGTAGTCGCGGCTGTAGTTCGCGTTCCAGTTCGTCGAGTTGTCGAGCGTGCGGTCGGGTTGCGGGATCGCGTTGTGCAGCGGGCCGTCCCACGTCGTCGGCCCGGGCGTCGCCGGGTCGGAGTCGATGTCGGGGTAGCTGGTGCTGCGCTGGTTTCCGAACTCCGCGAGCACGACGAAGATCTTGTCGGTGCCCTCTCGGCCGACCTCGACGTACTCGTCGGTGGCGCCGGTGCCCTTCTTGCCGGTGGAGATCTTGGCGACGGTGCTCTTGCCCTGCTTGACGGCGGTGGCCTTGCCGTCGAGGACCTCGGTGAGTGCCCGCTGCTTGAGCGCGCGCGCCTTGTCCTGCTGAGGGCTCGAGAACTCGTCCGAGCCGGACGGTGCCGCGGCGTCGCCGACGTGCACGTTGTTCGGGCTGGCGGCGGGAAGGGCGCCGACCATCGGGGCTCCGATGGACACCCCCATTCCTGTGGCCAGGGCGAGGCTGAGCAGCCCCACAGACGTCCTACGCACGAAACCTCCTTGTTTCGACGGCTCGGGTGGCCGTCAGTGCGCATCACGTGCGCCCCCGATCGGGAAAGCCGCACGTTGTGTGCTGGATGGAGGGTCGCCGCCACCGCGCGCGACCCGAGGGAGACCTAATCACCTGCGACCTACTTCGCACCAGAGGCCGTAGCGGAAAATTTCAGGAGATTCTCAGGACATTCCGGGCTTGCCCCGAAGATGCCGCGGTATGCCGTCGGGTCGGCCGTCAGTCCAGGGTCGGCGCAGGGGTCAGTCCAGGGGTCGGTCCAGCGGGGCCACGTCGGGGCGCTTGGCCTGGCGGTGGTCACCCGACGAGCGGCCGGTCAGGCGGCGGTGCACCCAGGGGCCGACGTACTCCTTGGCCCACTGGGCGTTGGCCTGCAGCGTCTCGCGCCGCCCGATCGGGGGAGCGGGGTCGAGCGGGACGGCCCAGTCGGTCTCGGCGGGCGTGTGCCCGAGCGCCTCGAGCGCGGCGAGCGACACCCGCCGATGGCCCTCGGTCGTCATGTGGATGCGGTCCTCGGCCCACATCCGCCAGTCGCGCAGCGCGTGCAGTCCCCACTGGTCGATGACGTGGGCGCCGTTGCGCCGCGCGATGCTCCAGATGTTGGCGGTGTGGATGGCGGCTCGACCCCGGGTCGCCTTGACCAGTGGGGCATCCGCGGGGTCGACGGGCGTTGCCATCAGCACGTCGGCGCCGGTCGCCCGGATGCGCGCCACCGCTGCCTCGAGCCGGGCGGCCAGCCCGTCGAGGTCGGCCTTGGGCCGGAGGATGTCGTTGCCGCCGCCCACGATGCTCACGAGGTCGGGCTGCAGGGCCAGGGCGTCCTCGAGCTGGGGTCCGACGACGTCGGCGAGCTTGCGACCCCGGACCGCGAGGTTGGCGTAGCCGAAGTCGAGCCCCTCGCTGCGCGCGATCTCCGACAGCTGTGCCGCGAGCCGGTCTGCCCAGCCGGCGAACTCGCCGTCGTGGCCGAAGGACGGGTCGTCGTCGCACATGCCCTCGGTGAACGAGTCGCCGATGGCCACGAAGCGGGTCCAGACGACGGGTCCGGAGACGCCGGGTGCGGGCTGGGTCATGTCAGCCTCCAGTCGATGGGTGGGGCGCCCTGCTGGGTGAGCAGGTCGTTGGTGCGGCTGAAGGGGCGCGAGCCGAAGAACCCGGATCGGGCCGACAACGGCGAGGGGTGCGCTGACTCGATGCGGGGCACGCTGCCGAGCATCGGCGCGAGCGACTGCGCCTGGCGTCCCCAGAGGATGGCGACCAGTGGACCGCCGCGGGCCGCCAGCGCCGAGATCGCTTGCGCGGTAACGGTTTCCCAGCCCTTCCCCTGATGGCTGGCGGACCGGCCCGGCTGGACTGTGAGCACCCTGTTGAGCAGCATGACACCCCGCTCGAACCACGGCGTCAGGTCTCCGTTGACCGGTGTGGCCAGGCCGAGGTCGCTGTTCAGCTCCTGGTAGATGTTCTGGAGCGACCGCGGGACGGGGCGCACGTCGGGCGCGACGCTGAAGCTCAGGCCGACCGGGTGGCCGGTCGTCGGGTAGGGATCCTGGCCGACCACGAGCACCCGCACCTCGGGCAGCGGCAGGGTGAAGGCGCGCAGCACGTGGTGGCCGGCGGGCAGGTAGCCGCGCCCGGCGGCGACCTCGGCACGCAGGAACTCACCCAGCTGCGTGATCGTGTCGGCGACCGGCTCGAGGGCGGGCACCCACGTCGGGTGGACGAGCTCGGAAAGGGGTCGCGCCGGCACGGCCACACGCTACCCCTGCCTTCCGTGCGACAGAATCGACCCCGATGAACCTCACGCTGCGCGGACCCGCCCTCGTCGACGACGTCGTGCTGCCCGACGTGCTCGTGCGCGTCGAGGGGGAACGCATCACCGCGGTCACCCCCCTCGAGCCCGGCGCGGAGCCGCCCGGCGACGCCCACGCCGCCGAGCGGGTGGGCGGGACGATGCTTCCGGCATACGTCGACGTCCACTGCCACGGCGGCGGCGGGTCGGCGTTCACCGACCTCGACGACGAGGCGGCCGCCTCTGCCGCCCGGCACCACCACGCGCACGGCTCGACCAGCCTGCTCGCGAGCCTCGTCACGATGACCCCGCGCGACCTCGAGCGCGGTGTCTCGATGCTCGCCGAGCTCTGCGACGACGGCCTCGTCGACGGCATCCACCTCGAGGGCCCGTGGCTCGCCGAGGCCCGCTGCGGCGCCCACGACCCGACGCTGCTGCGCGACCCGTCGCTCACCGAGGTCGAACGCCTCCTCGAGCTCGGTCGGGGGCACGTCCGGCAGGTCACCCTCGCCCCCGAGCGCGACCACGGGCTCGACCTCGTGCGCTGGCTGACGTCGGCCGGCGTCCACGCCGCCATCGGGCACACGACGGCGCCCTACAGCACCGTCGAGCAGGCCGTCGCAGCCGGGGCCGACCTCGCCACCCACCTCTTCAACGGCATGGACCCGTGGCACCACCGCGAGCCGGGCGCCGTTGCGGCACTGATGCGTTCGGCCGCGCGAGGCCACGTCACGGTCGAGCTCATCGCGGACGGCGCCCACCTGTCCGACGACACGGTTCGCACCGTGCTCGACCTCGTCGGAGCCGACCACGTCGCCTTCGTCTCCGACGCGATGGCTGCCGCGGGAGTGGGGGACGGAGCGTACGTCCTGGGCGGCCTCTCGGTCGTCGTCGACCGCGGCATCGCGCGCCTGCGCAGCGGACCCGACGGACGGCCCGGCTCGATCGCCGGCGGCACGAGCCACGTCGGCGACATCGTGGCCAGGGTGGTCGGCACGGGCGTCCCGCTGCCGTATGCCGTCCGTCCCGCCACGCGCACACCCGCCCGCGCGCTGGGGCTGGCCGACCGTGGCTCGCTCTCCGTGGGCTCGCGCGCGGACGTCGTCGTCGTCGACGACGCCGCGCGCACCGCGAGGGTGATGCGCCGGGGCGCCTGGCTGGCCGAGCACGCCTGAGCGCGCGTCGGCCCACCACAGCCGGCCCGTGCGCGGCCGGGCGCGGCGAGCCGACCCGCGCCCGGACTCAGCGTCGCCGGAGGACCGCCAGCTGGCCGGCGGAGTGGATGAGCGGGCTGTTGTAGGTGCCCACCAGCTCGTAGCCGCGACGCTCGAACATCGCGATGATCCGCGCGGAGGTGACCGGGTCGATGACCCCGACGGGCTCGTCGGTGTGCAGCGGCTTGCCGAGCCGCGAGTTGAGCGACACGACCCACCGGACCCCACGCGCCACGACGAGGTCGACGTAGTTCTCGACGACGTCGGGCTCCATCTCCTGGAACGAGAAGGAGTTGACGAAGACGTCGAACTCGCCCGTGATGTCGGGCAGCCGGTAGTTCGGCATCACGGCCGACCCGGCGACGTCGATCGGCCCGGTCGACGCGACCCCGGCGTCGTAGACCGCGACCCGGTCGCCGAAGAGCTCGCGCAGGTACCACGACGCGACGGTCAGCAGCGGCGGTATGTCGACGTTGACGTAGACCGCGTCGGGGTCGCGCGACATGAGGAACTCGCCGAGCACGCCGAAGCCGCCGCCGATCTCGAGGAAGCGCTTCGGGGGCGCGTCGACGTGCATCGACAGGGCGGCCATGCACAGGGCGTAGTTGAGGTAGGGCCGGGTCCAGCCGTGCTCCGCGTTGGTGAACCGGTAGTACTGGAACGGTGTGCCCACCTTCGACTCGCCGAGACCGACGAGGTCGCACGGCCAGTTCTTCTGGTTCCAGGCGAGGCGGAGCGCGTCGAAGTCGCGGCGGGCCTCGTGCGTGGCGGCGAGCGCCGAGCGGATCCAGCTCGGCTCGGCGGTGGAGGGCAGGGAGGGCTGGGCGGTCGCGATGACCTTGTCGATGATCGCGTACGTGAACCCCACTCCGTAGCGGGGGTAGAACCACCAGCCGGCGGTCGGCCACGACTTGAACGACTCGAGGCCCCGGTTCTCCATGTCGGCCAGCAGCGCGTCGAGGCCCGGGCCCCAGAAGCTCGTCGGGCGGTACAGGGTGTCCGTGTCGCGCAGCTCATCGAGGGAGCGCTGCGTCATGGCGGACCAGTCGAGCGCGGTGGCTTCAGTCATGAGGTGCATGTTGCCGGTCCTGGCTGTCAGTTGGGCAGCGCAAGGCCGGAAATGTCCGAATCGATCCCATCCGCGCCCGATCCGGCCACCATCCGGCCACCAGCCGGCCACCAGCCGGCCACCATCCGGCCACCATCCGGCCACCATCCGGCCGCCAGGCGACCGTCATCCGGCCTCGTCGTCCCGTCCCGCGCCGGCCTGCCCTAGGCTCGCCCGGTGACGAATCCCCGCTGGTCCACGGCCGTCTTCGACCTCGACGGCACGCTCGCCGACACGATCAACCTCATCGTCGAGTCGTACCAGTACGCGTTCCGCACCGTGCTCGGCCGGGAGGAGGACCCCGACGTCATCCGCTCGTGGATCGGGCGCCCGCTCATCGGTGCGTTCCGCGACCACTCGCCCGAGCACGCCGACGAGCTCTACGCGACCTACCTGACGTGGAACGCCGAGAACACCGAGCGCCTCATCCGCGACTACGACGGCGTGGTCGCCGTGCTCGCCGACCTGCGGGCAGCGGGCGTCGCCGTGGGGGTCGCCACCTCCAAGCGTCGCGAGTCGGCCCAGCAGGCGATGGACATCCTCGGCATCTCCGAGCACGTCGAGGTGCTCGTGGCGATGGAGGACACCGAGCGCCACAAGCCCGACCCGACGCCGCTCCTGCTCGCCCTCGACCGGATGGGTCGCGGCGCCAACGGTGCCGTCTACGTCGGTGACGCCGTCGTCGACGTGCTCGCGGGCAAGGCCGCGGGCATGGACACGGTCGCCGTCACGTGGGGCGCGGGCCTGCGCGCGCCTCTCGACGCCGTGCGTCCCTCGGCCGTCGTCACGACCGCCGACGAGCTGCGTTCGGCCCTCATCGGCTGACGCCGGCGGCCCCGCCTTCCCGGTCGGGCGCGGGGCTCGCAGGGCCTAGCATCTGTGCGTGCACAGCTTCGACAAGGACGCCGACCACCTCGCCGTCGACAAGGTCCTCAGCTACGCCCGCGGGCGGCTCCTCATGGACCCGATACCGCTCGACGGGGCCCAGACCGCGGGGTACCTCGAGTCGGTGGCCGGCCAGACCATCACGCCGGCCGGTCTCGGCTCGACCCGGGCGATGGAGCTCTTCGAGCACACGCTCGCTCCGGCATGCCTGTCGACCGACCATCCGCGCTACCTCTCCTTCATCCCGTGCGCACCGACGCGTGAGGCCGCGGCCTTCGACGTCGTCGTCGGCGCGTCGTCGATCTACGGCGGTTCCTGGATGGAGGGTGCCGGCGCCGTCTACGCCGAGAACCAGGCGCTGCGCTGGATCAGCGACCTGGCCGGGCTGCCCGCCTCGGCCGGGGGCGTCTTCGTGCCCGGTGGCACGGTCGGCAACCTCTCCGCCCTCGTCGTGGCACGGCACACGGCCCGGGCCCGGGCGAAGGCCAGCGGCAGCGGCGCCCGGCCCTACCGGGTCGCGGCCACCGACAACGCGCACTCCTCGGTCGTCTCGATGGCGGCCGTCATGGACGCCGAGGTCTGCGGCGTCGCGGTCGACGACAAGCTGCGGATGACCGGCGCCGAGCTGCGGAAGACGTTGGAGGAGCACGGTCCCGAGACGTTCTTCGCCGTCGTGGCCACGAGCGGCACCACCAACTTCGGGGTCGTCGACGACCTGGCGTCCGTCGCCGAGGTGTGTCGCGAGTACGGGCTGTGGCTCCACGTCGACGGCGCCTACGGTGGCGCCGGGCTCGCCGCGCCGTCGGTCCGGCACCTCTTCGCGGGCATCGAGCACGCCGACTCGTTCATCGTCGACCCGCACAAGTGGCTCTTCGCGCCGTTCGACTGCTGCGCCCTCATCTACCGCGAGCCGGAGCTGGCGCGGGTGGCGCACACGCAGGAGGCGGGCTACCTCGACGTCATCACGAAGTCGGCGGAGTGGAACCCGACCGACTACTCCATCGGCCTGACCCGACGCGCCCGCGGCCTGCCGCTCTGGTACTCCCTCGCCGTCCACGGCACCGACGCATACGTCGACGCGATCGAGAGCACCATCGAGGTGACGCGGTTCGCGGCCGACGAGATCGGGCGCCGTCCGTACCTCGAGGCCGTGCGCGAGCCGGACCTGTCGGTCGTCGTCTTCCGGCGCCTGGGCTGGTCCGCCGAGGACTACCAGGCGTGGACCGACCGGTTGCTCGCCCTGGAGTTCGCGTTCGTCGTGCCGACGACCTTCCGGGGCGAGACCCTCACCCGCTTCGCCATCGTCAACCCGCACACCACCAAGGAGGACGTCAACGCCATCCTCGATACGATGGCGTGACGCCCGACCCGGCCTGCACGCGTACGAAAGCCCGCCGGACGTGAAGCGACGCAGCGTCACGGGTGGGGCGAACGAGGCCAGTGGGACCGATGTTCCGAGGCGCGTCGAGCGCCACCCGACGACATGCCGGCAACACGCCCGACCTGAATGACACCCTTGTCATTTGGACCTATGGTGATGACCGGAGCCAACGCACGACCGCACTGAGACGGGACCATGAGCACAGACCACGCCACGGCGCAGCCGCACCGCCCCGAGTCCGAGGACGGCCTCAGCGCGCGCGACCTCGAGATCCTGGCGTTCGAGCGCCAGTGGTGGAAGTACGCCGGCTCGAAGGAGCAGGCCATCAAGGAGCTCTTCGACATGAGCTCCACGCGTTACTACCAGGTGCTCAACGCGCTGCTCGACAGCCCGCTCGCCCTCGAGGCCGACCCCATGCTCATCAAGCGGCTGCGTCGCATGCGCGCGAGCCGTCAGCGGGCCCGCACCACGCGCCGCCTCGGCATCAACGTCTGAACCGACGCCCGACCTGACGACGACGGCAGCCGGGGTGGAGCGAGGTTGCCGAAACCCGTGGGCCGGCCGGCGCCGCGCGCGGATCGCCGGAGTCGCCCCGGTTGGGTGCCGTCCCACCGCCTGCGTGGTTCACTTCCCTCATGGCTGAGGTGACGATCCGTCGCGCATCGGCCGACGACGCGCTCATCGTGGCCGCGCTGCACCTGCAGTTCGCCCGCGAGCTCGGTATGCCGTCCGAGCCCGGCTACCTCGACCGCTTCGTCGACGCGTGGCTGGCCGAGCGACCCGACCGCCCCACCTGGATCGCCGAGAGCCGCGGTGAGCACGCGGGCATCCTCGAGACGCGCCGCATCCGGGCCCTGCCGTGGCCGGGGCGCCGAGACGTGTCGTGGCTGCACGTCGGCGGGCTCTTCGTCGCCCCCGGCTGTCGCGACCGAGGCGTCGGCCGCGCCCTCACGGAGGCGATGATCGAGTGGTCCCGCACCACCGACGTGAAGTGGATCCGGCTCAACGCCCCCGACGACCGGGCGCAGGAGTTCTACGAGCGGCTGGGTTTCAGCTCGCCGGGACGCCTGATGGAGTTCGACCTGCGGGACCCCCAGTGACCGCCGCCGACCCGGTGCCCGTTCCCGCCCCGGGCCCGACCAACTCCCTCGTCGACGTGGGCGGCCTGCGCGTCGGCCACTGCACCCGTGACGAGCCCGGCTGGCTGACCGGCGTGACCGTCGTCGTCGCCCCCGCCGACGGGGTCGTCGCCGGCGTCGACGTGCGCGGCGGCGGGCCCGGCACGCGCGAGACCGACCTGCTCGACCCGCGCAACCTCATCGACCGCGTCAACGCGGTCGTGCTCGGCGGTGGCTCGGCCTTCGGTCTCGCGGCGGTCGACGGCGTCATGGCCGCTCTCGCCGACGACGGCCTCGGCTGGCCCACGGCCGAGCCCGGGCAGCGCGTGCCCATCGTGCCCGCCGCGATCCTCTTCGACCTCGGACGCAGTGGCACGTGGCGCAACACGCCGGGCGCCGACGACGGGAGGGCGGCATACGCCAGCGCGTCGTCCGAGGCGGTCACCCAGGGCTGCGTGGGCGCCGGCACCGGGGCCAAGGTCGGCGGCTTCAAGGGCGGCATCGGTTCGGCGAGCGTCGTCCTCGAGTCGGGCACCACGGTCGCGGCGCTCGTGGCCGTCAACGCCGTCGGCTCGGCGGTCGACCCCGTGACGGGCCTCCCGTATGCCGTCGGGCTCGCCATCGGTGACGAGCTCGGTCACCTCGAGACGCCCAGTGCCGACGAGCTCGACGACGCCCGCACCCGGGTCGAGGCGGCGCCCGGTCGAGCGGCCGGGCTGCCGGGTCTGGCCACCACGATCGGTGTCGTCGCGACCGACGCGACTCTCTCGAAAGCCCAGTGCCAGAAGGCTGCCGGTGTCGCGCACGACGGATTCGCCCGTGCGCTGAAACCCGTGCACACGCTCTTCGACGGCGACACGCTGTTCGCGCTGGCGACGGGGGAGCGGCCGGCGCCCGACCCGATCGAGCTGACCGTCCTCATGGAGGCCGGGGCCGACTGCGTGGCGCGCGCCATCGTGCACGCGCTGCTGGCGGCGACCTCGGTCGACCGCACGGCCGACGGCGGCGTCGCGCTGCGGTCGTGGTCGGAGGCCTTCCCTTCGGCCCTCAGCCGCTAGGTCCCTGCTCCCGGGCAGAGGTCGTCGTCGGGGCCGTCAGTGGTACGTCTCGACGAGCTCGTCGGCCAGCTGCCGGGTGAGCGCCTTGCGAAGTCCCGCCAGCTCCAGGTCGGCCTCGTGCTCGACCTCGGTGCGCTCGAGCGCGCGATCGGCGCCCCGCGCCTCGGCGAGGCTCATCCGCAGGTCGTCCCGCGGGTGGCTGGCGTCCCAGCGGAGGTCCTGCTCCCGGGCTCGCTGCCGAGCGGCCGCGACCTGGGCCGGGGTCGGGGCCGGCCGCTCGCGCACCGTTTCGAGCACGGTGAACGGGTCCTCGCGCCGGCGCACCCCTGCGGCTGCGAGCGTGTGCAGACCCGGCACGTTCTCGAGCGTGACGAGCAGGTGGACGAGGGCGGCTGAGCCTGCGACCTCGGCGGCACGCAGGTCGGCGAGGTACTCACCGCGCTGGGAGCTGACTGCTGCGAGGCGTTCGAAGAGCAGGAGCAGCAGGCTGGCGGGCAGGGACACGATGCGCAGCGCGAAGGCGGCGACGGCGTTCATCGTCGCCTGCGACGTCTGGACGCCGATCCTGTAGTCGGCGAAGTCGGTGTAGGTGTCGGCCGGGAGTGGCGTGAGCAGGGTCGCGAAGCGGTGCAGGACGCCGTGGGCCATCCACGTGACGTAGCCCGTCGTCGCGTCGCGGCCCCTGAGGTGGCCCAGCTCGTGGGCGAGCAGGGCGAGGCGCGCGTCGTCGGTGAGCACGGTCCAGAGCGGAAGCCCGATCACGAGGGCCCGGCGCCGACCCCACCCGACCCGGGCGACCCCGGCGTTGAAGTCCGTCGAGACGCCGATGGCGTCCGGGGCGCGGGTGCCGACGGCCGCGGCGACCGTGCCGACGTGGCGGTGCACGTTCGGGAACTCGTCGGTGGTCAGCGGCTGGACGTCCTCGAGTCGGTTCGGGCGCGGCGCGGTCGCCAACACCACGAGCCAGCCGATGACGACGCCGAACCAGCCGTAGAGGTTCTTCGACGCGAAGGTCGCGACGGCGAGCAGGGCGACGGCGGCGGCATACGCGAGGAGGACGAGCACCGAGAACGCGAGCACGCCGTACGAGGTGCCCGTCGCGGAGGACGGGCGCTCGCCCCGGCCGACCCGGGCCAACAGGCTGTCGTGGATCCGCGCCGAGGCGGCCTCGGTGGCGGCGATCCGCCGACGGGCGAACCACGAGCCGCGGGGCCGGGCGGGGGGAGCGGGGGAGGCGGTCGGTGGTGCGGGGGGTGTGGCGTGGCTCGGACACGGTGACCCTTCGGCGACGGGCGGATTCCGTGCTGGATGTTACGGGCGCGGGGAACCCGCAGCCAGCACCTCGTCGACGCGGCTCGCCCCCGCCACGGGCGGGCGCACCGTGACCCGCGCCCGCGTCGGGCCGCGGATGGTCAGTGAGTACGCCTCCTACCGGCCGCCCGCCGGCGTCGGCACGACGATGCTCGAGGGGCCGTGGTTCCTCGAGCGGTTCGGCGGTGGCTGGCCGGGTCAGGGGGCGGGTGGCGCGAGGTGCTCCCAGCCGCGGCGGATCGCCGACTCGAGGTCGGCGAGCGGGTACGGCAGGCGCGCGTCGGTGTCGCGCAGCGCCTGCTCGAGCGAGCCGCCGGAGAGCCGGCGCTCGCGGATCACCGCTGCGACCGCGGCGATGTGGTCGCGCTGCCGGGTCACGAAGGCCACGTCGACGGGGCGGCCGTGGCCGGGCACGACGACGGAGCTGTCGTCGACCTGCACCAGGTGCGTGGTGAGGGTGTCGGCCCACTCGAGCGGCCAGCAGTCGCCACCGAACGACGGGTGCGCGCTCTCCTCGACGAGGTCGCCGAGGAAGACCGCGCCGGTGTCGGGCACGACGACGGCGACGTCTCCGTCGGTGTGGCCGCGGCCGGCATACGTCATGGTGACGACGCGGTCACCGAGGTCGATGGTCGCGTTGGACCCGAAGGTGCGGTCGGGGCCGCGGACGGCGGTCGCCACGACCTCGGCGGCGTCGCTCTCGGTGTAGCCGAACTCGGGTGCGCCCCCGGGGTCGGCTCGCAGGGCCTGCTTGATGTGCTCCGCGGCGCCGGCGAGCGTGCGCCCGACGTTGTCGTGGGCGTGCACCGTGGCCACCTCGAACGCCACGTTGCCGAAGGTGTGGTCGAAGTGGACGTGCGTGTTGACGACGTGGCGCACCTCGATGTCGCGACCGAGCCGGCGCACGTCGTCGAGCACGTGGCGGCCCTGGACGTCGCTCGCCCGGGTGTCGATGACGACGGCGCCGTCGCGGCCCAGGACGAGTCCCACGTTGACGTCCCACTGCCGGTAGCGCGCCACGAAGACCCGGTCGGCGACCTCGACGAAGCCCTGGGTCGGGGGCCCCGGAGCGCCCGCCGTCGCCGGGCCCGCTGCGGCGCCGCCGCTCTCTCTCCGGTCGGCGGTCATGACCGGTCCGGCGATGTGATCCATGTCTCCTCCGGCACCGTCCCACCGTAGTGGCCGACTGCGACCGACGCTCCGGACGGGCGATCGCGGCGCGGTTCCTCTACGTTTGTGAGCCATGTCCTTCGAGCCCTCCACCGACGTCCGGCCCGACCCCGGCGGGCGCCGACGCCGACGCGTCGTCATCGCGGCAGCCCTCGCGGCGTTCGCCCTCCTCGCAACCGGGGCCGTCGTTTTCTGGTCGGGCGACAGCTGGCGCGAGGAGGCGATGGGGGCGGGCGTCTTCCCCGACGTCCGCGGCTCGGACTTCGCCGAGACGACCCCGGACGACGGCTGGGGCACCTCTTCCGGCACGTCGGACGCGCCCGGCACGTCCAGCACCGCCGCGCGCCCTCCGGGCACGTCCTCGGAGCAGGCTCCCGCTACTGCTGTCGTCGAACCTGCCACTGACGCGACGTCGCAGGTGCCCACCACCCGGGCCCCGGTGCCCCGCCCGACGTCCACCTCGACGGTGGCGCCCCCGCCAGCCCCCGACCGCACGTCGCCGACCCCGTCGTCGTCGACCGCCGTGCCGAGCCCGACGTCGACCAAGGGCGGGCCGAAGCCCAAGCCGACCTCGCCGCGACCCACGCCCACGAGCTCTCCGACGCCGTCCGACGGCGGCTGCTTCCTGCTCATCATCTGCTGATGCGGATCGCCCCGGCCGTGGCCCCCCGTCGTGACGTCCGCGACGGGGGCCACGCTGCGTGGCAGCCTGTGGCCATGGACTGCGTCTTCTGCTCGATCGTCGCCGCCGACCTGCCCAGCGACCTGGTGCTCGACGAGCCGGACTTCGTCGGCTTCCTCGACCGGCGGCCCGTGTTCAAGGGCCACGTCCTGCTCGTGCCGCGCGTGCACGTCGACACGCTGCTCGACCTGCCCGACGACCTGCACGCCGGCCTGCTCGGGGCGGCACGTCGCCTCGCCGCCGCAGCCGTTGCGGGCCTGGGGGCACAGGGCACCTTCGTCGCGATGAACAACGTCGTGAGCCAGTCGGTGCCGCACCTGCACGTGCACGTCGTACCGCGCACCAGGGGTGACGGTCTGCGCGGGTTCTTCTGGCCGCGCACCACGTATGCCTCCGAGGAGGAGTCCGCCGCGTATGCCGCCCGCCTGGCCGCCGCGCTCGAGCCCGCTGCCTGAGATCGCTGCGTGACTCCGTCGTTTTGTTTGCACTCTCACCCCGAGAGTGCCAATAATGGCGTTAGCACTCTCCAGGTGGGAGTGACAGAAATGGGCCGTATGCCGAGGGGCTGGGTTCGCAGCGACATGAAGCTGGGAAGACCGGTCCCGTCCGTCGCGGGCGTCATGCGGGCCACCACCATCGATTCGCGTGGGAGGAACCACCCGAATGGCCAAGACCATTGCGTTTGACGAAGAGGCGCGTCGCGGCCTCGAGCGAGGGATGAACATCCTCGCCGACGCCGTCCGCGTGACCCTCGGCCCGAAGGGCCGCAACGTCGTGCTGGAGAAGAAGTGGGGCGCCCCCACGATCACCAACGACGGTGTCTCGATCGCCAAGGAGATCGAGCTCGACGACCCGTACGAGAAGATCGGCGCGGAGCTCGTCAAGGAAGTTGCAAAGAAGACCGACGACGTCGCCGGTGACGGCACGACGACGGCGACCGTGCTCGCCCAGGCCATGGTCAAGGAGGGCCTGCGCAACGTTGCCGCGGGCGCCAACCCGATGGCCCTCAAGCGGGGCATCGAGAAGGCTGTCGAGGCCGTCTCCGCCCGTCTGCTCGAGCAGGCCAAGGAGATCGAGACCAAGGAGCAGATCGCCTCGACCGCCAGCATCTCGGCGGCCGACGAGGAGATCGGCGCGCTCATCGCCGAGGCGATGGACAAGGTCGGCAAGGAAGGCGTCATCACCGTCGAGGACTCCAACACCATGGGTCTCGAGCTGGAGATGACCGAGGGCATGCGCTTCGACAAGGGCTACATCTCGGCGTACTTCGTCACCGACACCGAGCGCATGGAGGCCGTCCTCGACGACGCCTACGTGCTCGTCGCCAACAGCAAGATCGGCAGCATCAAGGACCTCGTCCCGCTGCTCGAGAAGGTCATGCAGTCCGGCAAGCCGCTGCTGATCATCGCCGAGGACATCGAGGGTGAGGCCCTCGCGACCCTCGTCGTCAACAAGATCAAGGGCACGTTCAAGTCCGTCGCCGTCAAGGCTCCGGGCTTCGGCGACCGCCGCAAGGCGATGCTCACCGACATCGCCATCCTCACGGGTGGCCAGGTCATCTCCGAGGAGGTCGGTCTCAAGCTCGAGAACGCCACCCTCGACCTGCTCGGCCGCGCTCGCAAGGTCGTCGTCACCAAGGACGAGACGACCATCGTCGAGGACGCCGAGGACCGCAGCCAGATCGAGGGCCGCATCGCCCAGATCAAGGCCGAGATCGAGAAGTCGGACTCCGACTACGACCGCGAGAAGCTCCAGGAGCGCCTCGCCAAGCTCGCCGGCGGCGTCGCCGTCATCAAGGCGGGCGCGGCCACCGAGGTCGAGCTCAAGGAGCGCAAGCACCGCATCGAGGACGCCGTCCGCAACGCGAAGGCTGCCGTCGAGGAGGGCATCGTCGCCGGTGGTGGCGTGGCGCTCATCCAGGCCGCCAAGGCTCTCGAGGAGCTCTCGCTCGAGGGTGACGAGGCGACCGGCGCCAACATCGTGCGCGTCGCGACCGAGGCCCCGCTCAAGCAGATCGCGATCAACGCCGGTCTCGAGGGTGGAGTCGTGGCCGAGAAGGTGCGCGGTCTCGAGGCCGGTCACGGCCTCAACGCCGCCACGGGCGAGTACTGCGACCTGCTGGCCGCCGGCATCATCGACCCGGTCAAGGTGACGCGCTCGGCACTGCAGAACGCCGCGTCGATCGCTGCGCTGTTCCTCACGACCGAGGCCGTCATCGCCGACAAGCCCGAGAAGCACGCTCCGGCCATGCCGGGTGGCGACGACATGGGTGGCATGGGCGGCATGGGCTTCTGAGCCCAGCAGCTCCACGCGACGCAGTCACGTCCGAAGGGCGGTTCCCCGCGAGGGGAGCCGCCCTTCGGCGTTTCGTGCGGCCGTATGCCGTCCGGTAGCGACTGCCCCGCGAAGGTCGGGTCAGCGGGCGAAGAGGGCGCGGGTGGCGTTCTCGTGCTCGGCGTAGGCCGTCGAGGCCTTGAGGGTGAGGCGGCCGACGTCGGCGAGCGCCTCGGTCATCTGCGCCTGGATGCGCTGGTAGTCGTGCATGACGCGCTCGAACTCGACCTTGGCCGGCCCCTGCCAGTCCGCGCCCATGCCGGCGAGCCGGCCGCGCAGCTCGGCGGTGCTCGAGGTGATGGTGTCGGCCAGCCGGTGGATGTCGCCGGCTGCCGCGGCGATGCGTTCGGTGTCAACGACGGAACGGGACATGTGTCTACTCCTCGATCGGTGGCCGACCCGGTGGTGGCCGCGTTCGTTCGAGGCTAGGTCGGGCGGCGGGAGCGGCGCGGCTGTCATCCACAGGGCCGCGGTGGCGGGCTCCCGGGAGCGCCTGCCCTAGGCTCGGACCCATGACCGTGTGGATCGACGAGCCCATCTGGCCCGCCCATGGTCGGCTCTTCGCGCACCTCGTCAGCGACACCTCCTACGACGAGCTGCACGCCGTCGCGCGCCGCGCGCAGCTGCACCCGCGCTCGTTCGACGGCGACCACTACGACGTGCCGGAGGGGCGCTGGCAGTCGGTGATCGACGCCGGGGCCACACGGACGACGGGCGTCGACCTCGCGCGCCGGCTCAACGCGTCGGGGCTCCGGTTGCGCAAGCGCAAGCGCGACAGGGGCGTCCGCCGCATCCTCGACGTGTCGTTCCCCAACGGCCCGAGCGACGTCGACCTCGTGGCGTCCGACGAGCCGCTCGATGCCTCGCGCGTGCTCGCCGCGATGGTGTTCGTCCGCGACCGACGCGGTGACTTCGTCGTCGTCCACAGCGTCCGTCGGGGCGAGTGGGGGTCGCCCGGCGGTTGGCGCGAGGAGGACGAGACGCCGGTCGAGAACGCCGTCAGGGAGACGTTCGAGGAGACGGGTCTGAAGCTGCGTCATCCGGACGTGCTCCCTTGCGGCTACGAGAGATTCACGCCGCGCAACGACGACAACCTCTTCTCGCGTGAGAAGCCGTACCTGCAGGTGTTCCGCACCCGGCTCGAGGACGTCCGGCCCGCGATCAACGACGGTGACGACGGCATCCACGAGACACGGTGGGTCACGCCGGAGGAGTACGCGAGTCTCTGCGGGCACCTCTTCTGGTGGCCCCTCGCGGTCGAGGTCTTCCCCGACCTGCGCGGGCTCGCCCGCCCCGTCTGATAGGCACGTATGCCGCCCGGCGCGGCGGGCGGCATACGTGGTCGGTCGAGGTGGGTTGGCCTGTCGTGCAGGCGAACCCGAGCGTCAGCGCTGGTTGGTGAAGGTGAGCGCGACGTCGAGGTCGGCCTCGCGCAGCATGCGCTGGACGGCCTGGAGGTCGTCGCGGCTCTTGCTCGAGACACGCAGCTCGTCGCCCTGGATCTGGCTCTTGACGCCCTTGGGCCCCTCGTCGCGGATCAGCTTGTTGATCTTCTTCGCGTTCTCCTGCGAGATGCCCTCCTTGAGCGGTGCGTCGAGGTGGTACTCCTTGCCGGAGAGACGCGGACCGGCCTCGGGCACGTCGAGGTGCTTGAGGCTGACCTTGCGCTTGACGAGGTGCGTCTGGACGACGTCGAGGACGGCGAGGCAACGCTCCTCGGTGTTCGCCTTCATCTTGATGACCTCACCGGCGAGGTCGACGGAGGCGCCGACGTTCTTGAAGTCGTAACGTGTCGCGATCTCCTTGCTGGCGCTGTTGACCGCGTTCGCGATCTCCTGCTTGTCGAACTTGCTGACGATGTCGAAGGAGGAGTCGGCCATGGGTGTTGGGTCCTTCCGCGTGCTGAGAGCTGGTCTGTCGGGCGGGGCGATCACGGGCCTGCGGACACGACAAGAGCGTCGTCGAGATCCCGATTCGGAGCCCGCCCGATCTCTTGCTATCCTTCCAGACGCACCGAGGCAGGTTGCCCGAGCGGCCAATGGGAGCGGACTGTAAATCCGTCGCGAAAGCTTCGAAGGTTCGAATCCTTCACCTGCCACCCAGTGCTCAGAAGGGCCTCTGACCAGCGGAAGCGCTGGTCGGGGGCCCTTCTGGCGTTCGTCGGCCCAGCTGACCGCGGCGCCACTTCGGCCTTCTACTGCTCATCGCGGGGAAAACGCGGGGAAATTTCGCACGTCGTCGTGGTGCCCGGCCCACTCCGCGACCTGCGTTGCCGGGACTCCCGCGTTCAGCCAGAGGGAGACTGCGGCCTGCCTCAAGTCGTTGGGGCGCTTGGCGAGCGGCGAGGCATGCTCCGCATCGGTCAGAGCCTGTCGACGGGCAAGGTCTCACACCCGGTCGACCGTGCCCGTGGACTGCGGTGTGGCATCCGGCGCGCTGAGGGGCACTCCGGCCCTGCCCTCGCGCGTCACGAACAGGCGCCCCGCGAGACCAGGGGCGTAGTTCGCCGGATGCCGCCTGAGGGCCTGGACGAGCTCTGGAGGTGCCAGTGCTGCACGAGTCGCCTTCCGTGCGCGGTGTTTGAGTGCTCGGTCCTCGTCCGCCCGGGCTGAGTCAGTCCATGCCCGCCCCGCGGTCTGGGTCGATCCTTCGAGAGTGAGAAGTCCCCCAAGACGTGTGGTCGTCGGGCAGGTCGAGGTCTTGATTGCGAGGTGCTCACCTCGGCGGGCCGCGTGCCGGCGTAGGAGATGCAGGCGAAGAAGGCCGGGGGTGATGGGTAGATCTCGCGGACCGCCGACACGGCAAGGGGTGTGGTGCGCCCCGGACAGGCGGTCACCCGAAGCCCCGGACTCGTGTTGAGCCGGGGCGTTCCCCATGGGCCCGCGACCAGATGCCCACGTATGGTTGGTGTCCGGAGGCCCTCGGGTATCCCTCCTACGAAGCGGGCGTGATGAACACGACTGAGGTACCGACCCCGTGGAAGGACCCCGTGGGGGTCTGTCGCACGAAGTCGAAATGGCAGGTCACAAGATTTCCGTGCACGTTCGGCTTGGTCGTGTCGAGTTGCTGCACGACTACGGGGTCGCCACCGGTCGGCGTGAAGGTCGCCGTCGCCTGAAGGGACTGAATGACGAACGTTGCCGTGCTGCCGACAACGTGCCCTGGAGTGAAGTCCCCATTTCCGTTGAAGGCGGCCTCCACCGTCTGACCGTTGTCGCAGCTCAACGGGATCGTGGTGTTCTTGGGATCCGCTGAAGCTGCGGGGGCAAAGGCCATCATCGCAACAACTCCAGCGATGGCTGTGATAGATAGGCGTTTGATCATGACTTGCCTCCCTTCGAGGTCGAGGGTCTGCGGACGGGCTGAGTAGCCCCTGGGGAGTCTGGATGCGTTCGAGCCCAAGGTTCCGGCTTACTCCTCATTGGGACGCAGCGCAGCGCAACGGCCGAGAGTTGCCCGCTACGTGCCCCGATGACCCCTCCGCCGCCCGCGAAGCGGGGACGGCACCCTCGTAGGCGACCTCGCCCGGTGGTTAAGCCTCGCCCGGCGTCTGGGTGGACTCCTTCCGCGTGCGCTCCGGGTCCTCGGTGCGCGCCTCCGACTCGTCGAGGATCACGCGGGCCTGCATCTCTGGGTCATCGCTCCCTACCGCCCATTCCTCCGGCAACAGCTCAGCCCGCGTTTGGATCGGATCCTTGGAATGTCCTTGGCTCATCACCCGACGGTACCCGCGCACCCTGCAGCCGGCGCGATGGCTGCCTCCCCGAAGCTCCGGGTCTGAACAGAGCCCGCATGTGCACGACCCACTCAACTTCGCGAAAGACTCCTCGCCTGACCCGCGCCTGCCGTGAGCTTTCCGCTTCTGCCGCGACCAGCGCTCTAGGGAGGCGGTCGTCAGCGATGGGGAAAGAGGCGTCGAATCGCGCGGGCTCGTCGTTCTCGACGCAGTCGCCGGTCGTGCTGGTATGGATACTCGAATGTGTCGATCGCGCGCGCGACTCTGGCTCGCTCTTGACGGAGCACTTGCTCGTAAGAGTCTCGGTTGAACGAAATGTCTGGGAAGACGCCATCCTCCCCGAGCGCTGAGGCGCTCTCGTCGTAGTCGGTTTGGCATCCGATTGCCTGCCAGGTAACCGCTTCCGCATCAAGGAGGAGCCTGGCGGTTACGGCACCGCAGCCGAGGTCACCGCATTCAGGACACACATACAGGGAGACGCGTCCGTCGGGCAGATCGCCTGAAGCTTCACCGAGCAGCCGCTGGATCGCGGCGACGGTCTCGATGGGCCACGCATCCTGAATAACACCGACGAAATCGAAGGGGCCGGGCGTCAACTCAGCCAGCGAGCTGAACAACGGGTTCGCGTCCACGGTGAAGTCCAAGTACGTGACAGGCGTCTTGCTCTGCCCGTCCTCGCGCAGGGACGTGGTGAATCCTCCCGCCGCGCCCAGGTCTCGTTCGGCCGGGGTCAAGCCGAACATCGCGTCAGCCACCTCGAGATGCTCTCAGCTCGATGCTGCGTTCGGCGGCAACAGCCGCGGGCCGAAATCACGCCGGCCACTCCGACTTGATGAGCGGGTCTCATCGACATATCCGCACCTGCCGCGTTGAGCGCGGCCCTTGCCGGTCATGCCGCCAATCGGTCGTGCCGATGACAGGGACGTCGTCTGAACCTTCGGCGTAGATCGCCTTCCTCGCCCACCCAGCCTCCTTGGGCTCAGATCGCCCAGAGCGCCGGCCACGCGAGTTGCCCCGACCCGCTGAAGCACCTGGATGATCATGCCCTCGTCGGAGCGACGTGTAGCTAGGAGATGCGGCTGCCGAGCTGGGTGCGTGACTTGACTTCGAGTTTCCGGAACACCTTGCGCAGGTGGTACTCGACCGTGTTCGGGCTGATGAACAACTGAGAAGCAATCTCTCGGTTGGTGCTGCCCTTGGCCGCTAGGTGGGCGATCTGCGCCTCCCGCGGCGTGAGCTGCTCGGAGATGTCGACGGTTCGCGAGCGGGCATGCTCGCCGGTCGCCAGCAGCTCGATCCTCGCCCGCTCGGCGAAGGCCTCCATGCCGAAGTCGGAGAAGAGCTCGTAGGCGGCGCGCAGCTCCGCCCGCGCGTCCATGCGCCGCCGCTCACGCCGCAGCCACTCGCCGTACAGAAGGCGGGCACGTGCAAGATCCACGGCGATCCGAGTCCGTCCTAGGCGGTTGACTGCTGCTGCGTAAAGGGCCTCGGCGGACGGTCCTTCGGCAATCAAGGCTGCCGAGCGTGATGCGATCCCCGCTGCCCAGTCGGTGCCGGTTGCCTCGGCGATGGAGGCGAGTCTGCTCTGGGCGGCCCCGGCGGCCTCGGGGGTTCCGGCCCGGACTGCTGCCTCGATCAGTTCGGCCATGATCCACATCGAAGGGTTGAGGTCCCGCGGGGCGACGCGCTGCGCGGCTTCCAATGCCTCCTCGTATCGGCCGAGGCCGTTGTTGAGGGTCGCGGTGGCCCAATCGAGGACCGAGAGTCCGATGCCTTCTCCGCGAGACCGCACTTCGACTCGGGTCCGTTCGATCAGATACGAGGCTTCGGCCTGGTCACCCCGAAACGCGGCGAGCCCCACGGCGCCGTACGGAGCGAGGTCGCTCCCCGTCGTGTCGGTCACCCGCTGGATCTCAGCGACCAGCGACGCCGCCGCTTCCAGCTCGCCGCTGAGGAGATGAAGGTAGATGCGTTGGGTGAGAGCAAGAGGGAGGTCGCCCAGCGCCCCAGTCGTGCGTGCGATCCGGATGTGGCGCTCGGACAGCGTCTCCCACTCCGCGTCGTCCCAGAGTTGGACGGACGCGATGGTCGCGAGCCACATCCAACGTATCTGCTCGGCTGCGAATTTGTCGGTGCCGAAGGCGTTCACGGCGCGGCGAAGCCTGGGCGCGGCTTCGGTGTAGCTGCCGCTGAGCAGCGTGGTGAGCGCGTCGAGCAGCAGATCCGGTCCACGGCCCTTGAGGGTGGGCGCCGGCGCGGTTCGGGCGGCCTGCGCGACCTCGAGTGCGCGTGCGCCCGGCTGGGCGAGCCGCCCGGCGAACAGTGCCGCCGAGAGCGCATCGAGATACGTCTGACGTGCGAGTGACGGATCGAGGGTGCTCAGCCGTCCAGCGGCCTCGAGCAGCAACGCCGGTGCGTCGCTGCCATGGGTTGCGACGAAGGCGATCTGCGCGCGGCTGAGGTTGGCTCGTGCCAGCTCGAACTCGTTGAGGCTGCCGGTCGCCTCGGCCGACGCGAGGAGTTGCGAGGCATCCTCGAGGGCGCCCGCCTGAACCTTCGTCTCTGCAGCGGTCAGAGCGCGCGTCGCGCGGCGGGATGGCTCGGGCGTCAGCGTGGCCGCGCGCTCGAGGAACGCGGCGGCGGCCGCGAGACCGCCCCGGGCCTGTGCGCGCGCCGCGGAGCGTTCCAACTCCGTGGCGATCTCCTCGTCGGGCGTCGCGGTCCCTTGTGCGCGGTGCCAGGCCCGCCGATCCGGGTCGAGGTCAGGATCTGTTGCGGCTGCCAGTGCCTGGTGCACGTCGCGCCGTTCGTGCAGCCCAGCGGCCCGGTACACGGCCGAACGGACGAGTGGATGACGGAACACGACCCTGGGAGCGAAGACCAGCAGTCCCTGCGACTCGAGGACACCGACCGTCGTATCCGGGACGCCGAGGTATCTGGCGGCTCGTCGAACGAGCTCGGGGTCGCCGACCGGATCGGCGGCGGCGACGAGCAGCAGGCGTCGGTCGTCCCGCGGAAGTGATGAAAGACGTCGCGTGAAACTTACCTCGATGCTCGCGGACAAGGGGACGTTCGCGGGTAGACCGAAACCGCCGGCGAGCTGCGTCGGCGTCAGCCCGCGGGGTAACTCGAGCAGGGCGAGCGGATTGCCGCGTGTCTCTGCGACAACCCGGTCGAGCACCGAATCGTCCAGCGGTGCCGGCAGCACTGAGACGAGGAGCGCGTTGGCGTCGCGACGCCCCAATGGCTCGACGTGCAGTTCCGGGAGACGCGTCAGCCCGCCGCTCGGCTGGCGCGTTCCGAACAGTAGCGCGATCCTCTCCGCGAACAGGCGGTGGGCGACGAACGCGAGTGCGCGCTGGGACCCGGCATCGAGCCATTGCGCGTCGTCGACGATGACGACGAGCGGAGTGTCCTTCGCCGCCTCTGAGAGCAACCCCAGAGTCGCCAGCCCAACGAGGAACGGGCTCGGAGCTGCGCCCGCGTTCAGGCCGAATGCCACGTTCAGGGCATCACGCTGCGGTCGCGGGAGCCGTTCCCTCAGATCGAGGACCGGCGAGCACAGCTGCTGGAGCGCGGCGAAGGGGAGTTCCATCTCCCCTTCGACGCCGCTGGTCCGGGCGACGCGAAAGCCTTGGCCCGCCACGGCGGCGTAGTCGAGCAGCGCTGTCTTGCCGACGCCTGGCTCTCCATGGACGACAAGAACCACGCCGTTCTCCCCGTCCGTCGCCCCGAGGAGCCTGTCGAGCACAGCACGCTCCCGCTTCCTTCCCACCAGGTCCAGATGGGAACGAACGTCGTGCGCTGCTTCTCCCAGCACGCTCCGACGGTAGCCCTGTGGCGCGACCGGCCGCAGGACTACGGAGATCCGGGATTCGAGCCCGCACCTCCGGAGCGGAGGATCGCCTCTACTGCCTGGCGAGCCAGGCGAACCCACGAAGGAGGCCCCTGATGAGCAACCAACGATCGACGGCCGACACCGCCGTCTCTGACTACGCGCCCATCCCTGAGTCGTCGTTCGGGCCCGCTCTCAACGAGCAGGGCTACGCCGTGGGGCGGGTCGAGAGAAACCTGTACTGGGTGACAGATGGGGTGTATCAGGCCGCCTTCCTGACGACCCAGGACGGCGTCGTCCTGTTCGACGCGCCACCGAGCATCGGGCACAACATCCAGCGGGCGATCGACGAGATCGCGCAGGCCAACGGCGTAAGCAACCGGGTGGCCTACCTCGTCCACACCCATCACCACGCAGACCACGGCGGCGCCTCCTCGCTCTTCGGCACGGATGTCGTGCGGATCGGGCACGAGGAGACCCGGCGACTTCTCCTGCGCGACGATGACCCAGCCCGACCGGCACCCGAAGAGACCTTCAGTGACCGTCGGACGATGGAGATCGGCGGTGAACGGTTCGAGCTCGCTTGGCACGGTCCGAACCACACGCCCGACAACAGCGTCATCCACTTCCCCGATCACGACGCGCTGATGATGGTTGACATCGTCAACGCGGGGTGGGTGCCCGTTTACGTGGTCAACCTGTCAGACGACATCCCGGGCTACCTCGGGATGCCCGCGACCGCGCTGACCTACCCGTGGAAGAGCCTGATCAGCGGCCACCTGGGCCGGCTCGGGACGCGCGCCGATGTCCAGCTGCACCAGCGGTACATGTCCGATCTCGAGGCCAGCGCGAGAAACGCCCTCGATACCGTCGATCCGACGCCGTACTTCACGGCCGGAGGCGCGAACGTCTGGGCCGGCGTGAAGGGCTATCTCAACGCAGTCGGTGACGCGACGGCGGCGCCGGTCATGGAGAGGTACACCGGCGTGCTCGCAGCGGCGGACGTGTTCACGCCGGACGTGGGGTTCTGGCTGATGGAGTCCATCCGGCTCAATCACGGTTATGGCTTGCCGGTGCACCCGTGACGTAGAACCAACTTCCGACAACTGCGAGGTCGTTGATGGCCACCGGGCAGCCGCGCGGCAGCGGCAACCGCACGGAGTGTCCATTCCGGGTCTAGTGGAGGCCTGAACTGACGCCACGACGGTAGACGGAGGCGACCGCCCCGGCGTCGGCGAAGCGCTGGGTGCAACGCCCGGCGACGTACTGACCGGGTTCAGCCGGTGGATGCAACACCGGCTTGATGGATCGAGAGTAGGTGCTCGTCGAAGGCTTCGGCTGGTCTCTCCAGCCGAGGGTCTTGCGGGGCCTGGTGTTCAGCGCGTGGGCGACGGCCGCCGGCTCGTCGGGGTACTCCTCGGTGTCGCCATGACTCTCATCCTTCCCACTAGCTCCCAGACCAAACCTGCGGTCACTATGCCAACGTGCATAGAGAAGCAGAACGCCATACAGAATCCGATCCAGGAGGCCACCCCATGCCGATGATCGATGTCTACGCCGCGCAAGGCACCTTCGCCGACACCACCGCACTCGCGCAGAATCTCGCCAGAACGCTCATGGGAATCGAGGGTGTTCCGCCGATTCCCATGTTCACGAACAACACGGCGGCGTTCGTGCACGAGCTCGCCGTGGGTGCCCTGTCGAATGTGAACGGCGAGTCGAACTATGTCCGCATTCAGGTGTTCACCAACGCCGGCGCGCTGGACCGACAGAAACAGCAGACGGTCGTCGAGCAGTTCACTAGCATCGTCGCCGAGGCCGCTGGAGACGAGGGCCTCAGGGATCGCACCTGGGTGCTCCTGACGGAGGCAGTCGATGGCGGCTGGGGCCTGTGGGGCAAGGCCCACACCAACGAAGAACTCGTCGCCGCGGCTCGCGCCGAGGTCGGCCGACTTCAGGGCGGAGCTCAGGCGTAATCCTTGACGTCGACCTCTTCGGGGAAGGCGCGGCTCCATGCGGACAGTGTGGGCGGAGGCGCTGCACCGGGCCCGCTCCGCGGGCACCTGCTGGTCGTCGACGCGGCGGCGCAGCCGCGCTGGTCCTTGCCGCGGCCATCGTTGCGGGGACCGCGAGTTGAGAGGTCAACCGCGCAGCTGTGCCTGGTCGGGCTGCTCGCGAGGGTGATGGGCGGCCAGAACGCGGTCGCCCGCAGGCTGGCCCGATCCGACCACCACTGTGCTGACCCTGACGGTCACCGGCGTGGTGGCCGACGCGTCCTCGTGGTGGGTGCGTGGCCGGCGTCTGACGCCGGTGGTGGCGGTGCTCGCCGGGCTCGCGGGTGGTGTCCTGCTGCGTCTGGTGAACCCTGCCGCGCCTTTGTGGCTGGCCGCAGCCCTGTTGTCCGGCTGTTCGGTGATCGCGTATGCCGAGGCCCACCGGCCGCAGTCCAAGTGCTGGCGGTAGAGGCCGGGGCGGGGGAGGTCAGGCGTCGAACCGCTGGCGGATCGGGGCGAGGAAGGTTGCCGCGGCGGCGCTGGTGGCGCCGGCGGAGACCGCGATCGTCACGTCCCAGCTGGGAGCGTCAGCCGGGAGCGGAAGGCTGGCGAGCTTGCCGGCCTTCTTGCGCGCGATGTGCTCGGGGACCACGGCAATGCCGAGCCCGTGTTCGACGAGGTCCAGCAAGGTGTGGACGTCGTTGACCTCCGAGGCGATCTTTCGGGCGACCCCGGCCGCGGCGAACGCCCGGTCGGTCACCTGCCGGGATCCCCAGTCGGTGTTGAAGTCGACGAAGGGCTTGTCGCACAAGCTCTTCCAGTCAATCCGCCTCATGCGGGTCAGGTCGTGCTCGGGCCGGCAGACCAACGTCATGGGCTCGCTGGCCAGAGGCAGGAACCGCACATCCTCCGGCGCGCCTGCAGGGCCGGCGACGAACGCGACGTCCAGGCGCCCGGTGTGGACCTCCTCGACGAGGCGGGCCGACCCTGCCTGCTGGACCAGAAGCTCCACCCCGGGGTGCTGGGCGTGGAAATGGGCCAGCTCCCTGGGCACGTCGACGGCGCCGAGGCACTGTTCGGTGCCCACCCGGAGCCGTCCGCGCCGAAGACCCTGGACGGCGGCGACCGCGTCGCGTGCGGCCAGCACGCTGGCCAGGGTGCGCCGCGACTCCTCCAGCAGGGCCTGCCCGGCGTCGGTCAGCTCCACCCGGCGGGTGTTGCGGTCGAACAGCTCGGCGTCGAGCTCCTTCTCCAGCGCCCGGATCGAGGCGGACAGCCCGGACTGGGAGATGAAGAGCCGCTCCGAGGCCCTTGTGAAGTGCTTCTCCTCGGCCACGGTGACGAAGTGTTCGAGCTGGCGCAGGTCCATGACCAAGAAGCGTAGATGCACACTGCTATCAGTTTCTACTGTTGGACATGTGAATCCGGTGCCGGGGATCGTTGACCTCACCAGCCGCACCCCGAAACCCGAACGGAAACCCACCAGCCATGCACGTCCCAAAGCCCCTGACCGCCGAGGAGTCCAGCCGCCTCGCAGTCACCGCCACCGTCACCGATCTCGAGTACTGGGCACACCACGTGGCCGCCGAGGGAAAGCTCGACGTGCTCGACCTGCTGCGCGTCCTCGACGCGATCCGCGAAAGCAGCGTCCCGCAGAGCGCGGGCCAGCCCGCCGACCTGACCATCCTCGCCGGCTGAACCCACACCCAAGGAGCTACCACCCATGCACCTGCGCCAGATCGGCCACACCAAGGTCAGCGCGATCGGACTCGGCGGCATGCCGATGTCGATCGAGGGGCGCCCGGAGCGATCCCGCTCCATCGCCACCATCCACGCCGCGCTCGACGCCGGCATCACCCTCATCGACACCGCCGACGCCTACCACCTCGGCGCGGACGACGTCGGACACAACGAGTCACTCATCGCCGCAGCGCTGGCGACCTACGGCGGTGACACCTCCGGCGTACTGGTCGCGACCAAGGGCGGCCACCTGCGCCCCGGCGGCGGCAGCTGGACCCTCAACGGCTCACCGGAGCACCTGCGGATGGCCTGCGAGGCGTCCCTGGCCCGCCTCGGAGTCGAGGCCATCGGGCTCTACCAGTTCCACCGGCCCGACCCGGACGTCCCCTACGAGGACTCCATCGGAGCGATCCGCGACCTGCTTGATGAGGGCAAGATCCGGATGGCCGGCATCTCCAACGCCGACCCCGACCAGATCCGCGCGGCACAGGAGATCCTCGGCGGGCGCCTCGCATCCGTGCAGAACCAGTTCTCGCCTGCCTTCCGTTCCAGCGAGGTCGAGCTCCGGCTCTGCGACGAGCTCGGCATCGCCTTCCTGCCCTGGAGCCCGCTCGGCGGCATCCGCAACGCCGCGGACCTGGGCGTCACGTACCGCCCCTTCGGAGAGATCGCCGAGGAGCTCGACGTCACCCCGCAGCAGGTCACCCTCGCATGGATGCTGGCTAAGTCACCCGTGGTGATTCCCATCCCCGGCTCGAGCAGGCCCGAGACGATCCGCGCCTCCGCCGCAGCAGCCGACCTCACACTCACCCCCGACCAGGTCAGCCGGCTCGACCGAGCCTGACGGGAGCCTCCGCGCCCTCACCGAGAAGTCCACGTGCACCAACCCCTGGGGTCCGGCGGGTAGATCACAGTCCACCCGCCCGACCTGGCCGGTGCGCAGGTCCGGCCGGGCCACACGGTCGTCCACTGACGGCGCGTGACGCCCGGCACTCAGGTCGGTCGTGACCGATGGCGGGACATCTCGGCACGTGCGACGTTGCCACCTCCGTGGTGTCGGCGCCCACCCGCTGCGCTGCCACCACGTCAGGTAGGCGCAGGTCGAGCGGGCTCGGCAATGGGGCTCGGCCCTTCGCCGGCGACGGCCCAAGTGCTCGCGGAGTCCGTCGGCGTGCCGTCCAGAACACCGCGCTTCACGGCGGACCCAGATCGATGGGCGGCTATGTCCCCAAGCGATGCTCGTGGGGTGACCCGGTGCCGTCCACGGAACTCGGCATTGTCCCCTTCATCGCGTATGCCGTCGCGCCCTCCCGCTCGGGGAGGGCGCGACGACTCTCCTAACGTGGACTCTTGACGACGAGCACGGGAACGTCGGCGTCAAGGAGGATGTTCTGGGTCACACTGCCGAGGAAGGCCTTGCCGACAGGCGACCTTCGCCGGGCGCCGATGACCACAAGGTCCGGCGCTATCTCCTTGATCTTGCCGAGGATGGCGGAGGCGACGTCGGGAACGCCTGGCTTGCTGGCGACGAGATGCAGGTCCCAGGTGATGCCGGACAGAAGGCTGTCATCGGCCAGGGCCTTCTCTATTGCATCCGATATTCCGGCGCGGTTCGCCTCCGCGATGTCCTCGTCGAGTGAATCGACGACATGGATGATGTCCAGCCGGACTTGGCGGAAGGCGGCCTCGCGCGCCCCCTCCTGTAGCGCGCGGGTTGCCGTGGCCGAGACCTGGTGGGCGACAGCGACGCTCATGACGTCACCTCGTTCATTTCTGCAGCTCGTGGGAGAGCTCTGCGAGCTCGTCCC
>NZ_JBHTKH010000014.1:0-93825 GCF_042676085.1 Terrabacter terrigena | reverse complement strand
TCTTCCACCTCCTGACCGCCGACCACCACAACCGTCAAACCTCTTGCCTGCCGGCAGCGGCTTGACATAGGAGAAACGCATGGATCTCGGCCTGGACTTCGGTACCACGCACACGGTCGTCGCCCACGGAGATCGGGGCAACTACCCCGTGGTCACCTTCCTCGACGAGGAGGGCGACGCCCGTGACCACTTCCCCTCTGTCGTCGCGGACGACGGCGGACGACTCGTCTACGGCTTCGCGGCGCTCGCGGCGGCCGGACGAGGTATGCCGTCCACCCGGTCGTTCAAGCGCCTCCTCGCCGAGCCCCGGGTCACGCCCCACACCTTGATGCGCGTCGGCGAGCGCGAGGTCCCGCTCCTCGACGTGCTCACCGGGTTGTTCTCCGCCGTGCTGGACGCGCTCCGCACCGCCTCGAGCATCGACGAACGGCTCGACCCCTCGGAGGCGCCGCGCACCATGCTCGGAGTGCCCGCGCAAGCGGGCAGCGCCCAGCGCTTCCTCACCCTGGAGGCGTGCCGACGCGCCGGGTTCGACGTCGCAGGCCTCGTCAACGAGCCCTCGGCTGCCAGCTTCGAGTTCGCGCACCGGCAGGCCCGCTCCATCACGTCGCGCCGCGACCTCGTCATCGTCTACGACCTCGGAGGCGGCACCTTCGACGCGTCGCTGCTGCGGCTCTCGGGCACCCACCACGAGGTGCTCGACTCGTTCGGCGTCAACCGGCTCGGCGGAGACGACTTCGACGAGGCCCTCGCCACGACCGTCCTGCTCGCTTCGGGCCGGGCACGGGCAGGTCTGGGCGAGGCGGCGTGGGCGGCCCTGCTCGAGGAGTGCCGCGAGGCCAAGGAGCGCGTCGGCCCGCAGTCGCGCCGCATCGCCGTCGAGGTGCCCGACGCGGACGGCCAGGACACCACGACCGTGACCGTTCCCGTGGACGACTACTACGCCGCGGTGACGCCACTGGTCACGGCGACGACCGAGGCCATGGAGCCGCTCGTGCAGTCCCTGAAGGCGTCCGACGGTCACGGGGACGAGCTGCAAGGCGTGGCCGGCATCTACATCGTCGGCGGTGCGAGCGGCCTGCCCCTGGTCCCCCGTCAGCTGCGGACCCGTTTCGGTCGCCGCGTGCACCGCTCCCCCATGCCGAGCGCCTCCACAGCCGTGGGCCTCGCCATCGCCGCCGACCCCGACGCCGGGTTCTCACTGCGCGACCGGCTCTCGCGTGGCTTCGGCGTCTTCCGCGAGCGTGACGGTGGTGCTGCGGTGTCGTTCGACCCGGTGCTGGACCGGTCGCTGCACACCGGCGAAGCGCTCGCCGACTCGCAGCACGCCGAACCCGTCGTCGTGACGCGCCGCTACCGGGCCGCCCACAACATCGGCTGGTTCCGCTTCGTGGAGTACTCCTCCGTGGACGACCAGGGAGAGCCCCGCGGAGACCTCGCTCCCGTGGCCCAGATCGTCTTCCCCTTCGACCCGGCCCTCCAGGAGGCGGTCGACGAGGGTTCGGAGCTGCGCGAGCTGCCCATCGTGCGGCTCGAGTCGGGCCCGCTCCTCGAGGAGCGCTACACCGTGGACCCCGCGGGGATCATCGAACTCTCCCTCACCGACCTCACCACTGGCTATCGTCAGGAGCACGTACTCCGCGCCTGAGCGGGTCCTTGCTGGGGGGTGAGGTCATGCAGTCTCGAGATGGGGGCACGCGTCGCTCTGCGCTGCTTGCGACCGGGTCGGTTCTGGCCCTGTGTCTGGGGGCGGTGCTCGCTGTCTGGGCCTTCGGCGCCGGTCCGGCGCGGACGCAGGCCACGGCCGGCGACCCACCGGGCAGCTCGGCGGCGGCGCAGCGACCTGCGCAGGCCACCGGCAGCAGCACCGGACAGCGCCCGGGCCGGGTGAGCGGAAAGGATGCGAAGGACCGCGACAGGATCGCCGCGAGCGAGGACGCCACCGCCCAGCAGACGGCGGGCCGACCGGGGCTGCCCCAGGGCCCGTCGTTCGTCGGCGACGTGGGCACCTACCTCGTCGGGCGCGGCATACCGCCGGGAACGTACGAGTCGGCCGGCGGCCACGCCGGCCGCACCTGCCACTGGTTCCGGCTGAAGGGCCTGACCGGGCGGCCGGCCGACGTCGTCGCCTCCGGATCGACGAACGGACCCGCGCGGGTCACGATCCTGCGGACCGACGCCTTCTTCCAGACCAGGGACTGCGCAACGTGGAGTAGGGTCGCCGCGTGACCGTTCGGGCCGCGGGCAACCGTGGCGAGTCGGTGCCGTGACGACCCGGGCGCTCAGCCCTCCGTCGTCGCCGGGCGGCGAGACGCGTCGGGGTCGAGCAGCTGGGCGAGGTGCAGGCTGCGTCGCTGACGAAGGTCTGCGACCTGCGTGCGACAGGAGAACCCGTCGGCGAGCACGACGGCGTCGGGTCTGGCGTCGATGGCGGGCAGCAGGTTCTGCTCCGCCACCGCCAGCGACACGTCGTAGTGGCCGATCTCGACACCGAAGTTGCCGGCGAGCCCGCAGCACCCCGCGAGGGTCTCGACGGTCGCACCGGTGGCGGCGAGCAGGTCGGCGTCGGCCTTCCAGCCGAGGACGGCGTGGTGGTGGCAGTGCGGCTGGGCTATGACCGAGGTGCCGGTCAGGTCGGGGCCGGTCCAGCCCGGGGTCTCGGCGAGCAGCTCGGCGAGGGTGCGCACCCGTGACGAGACCAGCGCGGCGTCCTCGTCACCGGAAAGGAGCTCGTGCACGTCGGATCTCAGCACGGCGGTGCACGAGGGCTCGATCCCCACGATGGGCACACCGGCGCGTGCGTCGTCGGCCAGGGCCGCCACGGTCCGGCGCAGGATGGTCCTGGCCGAGTCCAGCTGGCCCGTGGTGATCCACGTCAGTCCGCAGCAGACCGAGCCGCTCGGCAGGCGCGGCTCGTAGCCGGCGTCGCGCAGGACGCGAACCGTGGCCTCGGCGACCTCGGGAGAGAACGCGTCGGTGAACGAGTCGGCAAACAGCACAACGGGTTTCAGGTCCGACTCAGCCCGCTGGAAGGTGCGCCGGAACGGCCGGCGGGCGAAGGCAGGGATCGACCGCCGCCGGTCGACCCCGGCGAGCCACAACGACAACGAGCCGACGACGGGGAGGGTGAGCGCCCGGTTGGCCAGGCCCGGCACGCGGCCGCCCAGGCGAGCCCACATCGGCAGCTTCCCGAGCGAGTAGTGGGAGCGCGGCCGCAGCCTGCGCCGGTACGTCTGGTGCAGCACCTCGGACTTGTAGGTCGCCATGTCGATGCCGGTCGGGCAGTCGGACGCGCATCCCTTGCACGACAGGCACAGGTCCATCGCGTTGTGCACCGCGGGGTCGGACCAGGGCAGCTCGCCCCGCACGACCTCCTGCAGCACCCGGGCGCGCCCTCGGGTGGAGTCCTTCTCCTCGCGGGTGGCGAGGTACGACGGGCACATGACGCCGCCGGCCGCCGAGTTGTCGGCCCGGCACTTGCCGACCCCGGTGCAGCGGTGCACCGCCTGGGCGAGGTCGCCGCCGTCGTGCGGGTAGGCCATCGCCAGGTTGCGCACCGGGAAGCGCCCGGCCGGCCGCACGTCGGCGTCGAGGGGGTCGGGCTCGACGAGCACTCCGGGGTTGAGCAGGTTGTCGGGGTCGAACGCGTGCTTGATCGCACCGAACAAGGAGATCGCGTCGGCGGAGTACATGTGGGGCAGCAGCTCGGACCTGGCGCGACCGTCGCCGTGCTCCCCCGACAACGAGCCGCCGAATCCCCCCACCAGTTCGGCGGACTCAGTGAGGAACTCGCGCATGACGCTCGTCCCGTCGGGCCGGTCGAGCGGCAGGTCGAGCCGCACGTGCATGCAGCCGTCGCCGAAGTGGCCGAAGGGTGCGGAGGTCATGCCGTACGCGCTGACGAGGTCGTCGAAGGCCGCGAGGTACTCCCCCAGGCGCTCGGGCGGGACGGCGGCGTCCTCCCACCCGGGCCACGCCGGCTTGCCGGAGGGCGCCCGACCGGCCAGGCCCGCGCCGTCCTCACGGATCCGCCACAGCCGTGCCTGGGTGACGGGGTCGTCGACGACCTCCGCGTCCTCGCCGAGGCCCTCGCCCGCCAGGCGTCGGGCGCGGGTCGAGACCTCCTCGAGGTCCTCACCCGCGAACTCGACGAAGAGCCAGGCCCGCCCGTTCGGCAGGGGCGGGATCGCATCGGGACCTCGCCGCGCCCGCAGCACGTCGATGAGGCGGGAGTCGAGGCCCTCGCACGAGGTCGGCCCGTGAGCGACGACGGCCGGCGCGGCCCGGCCGGCAGCGACGATGTCGGGGAAGCCGAGCACGACGACGACGCGGACCGGGGCGTCGACGACGAGCTTCACGGTCGCGCGGGTGATGACGCCGAGCGTGCCCTCGGACCCGACGAGCGCCTGGGTGAGGTCGAACCGCTCGGGCAGCAGGTGGTGGGCCGCGTAGCCGGACACCTGCCGACCGAAGCGGTCGAACTCGGTGCGGGCCGTCGAGAGGTGCCGGGACATGGCGGTGCGGACGTCCGCCACCAGGTCGTCGGCGCCACGGGCGAACGGCACACCGCTCGGGTCGTAGCCGGTGGCGAGGTGAACACCCGCAGCCGTCAGCAGCTCGAGGCCGGCCACGTTGTCGGAGGTACGCCCGTACGCGAGCGACCGGGAGCCACAGGCGTTGTTGCCGATCATCCCGCCGATCGTGCACCGCGGGTGCGTCGAGGGGTCGGGCCCGAAGCGTATGCCGTGGGGCGCGGCTGCCTTCTGCAGCACGGCGTGGACCGTGCCCGGCTCGACCACGGCGGTGCGGGTCTCGGGGTCGACGGACAGGACCCGGTTCATGTGGCGCGAGAAGTCGAGGACGACACCGCGCCCGACGGCGTTTCCGGCCACCGACGTGCCGGCACCACGCGCGGTGATCGGGACGCCCGTCTCGCGCGCGACGGTGAGGGCGGCGACGACGTCGTCTACCCCCCGCGGGCGGACGACCGCGAGCGGGAGGATGCGGTAGAGCGACGCGTCGGAGGCGTACATGCTGCGCGTCCCCGCGTCCGCCCGTACCTCGAGTCCGGCGCCGACCAACGCGCGGGTCACGTCGGTGGAGAGCTCAGCCATGGGTAACATGTTACTCATGGTCCAGCTGGCGCTCCCCCATGGCGCTCCCTCCCTCGCCGAAGCGGTGGTCGACGCGGTGCGCACTGGGGTGGCCGCCGGCGAGCTCGTCCCGGACGACACGTACTCCGTCTACCAGCTGGCAGACCTGCTGGGCGTCTCGCGCAGCCCGGTGCGCGAGGCCCTGCTGCGCCTTGCCGAGGCCGGGCTCGTGCGGATCGACCGCAACCGAGGCTTCCGGGTGCTGACACCGAGCGCCCACGACATCGAGGAGATCATCGAGATCCGCCTCGCCCTCGAGCCGACCGCTGCCCGGCGCGTGGCCGAAATGGCCGACGACGAGGAGCACGCGGCCATCCGTGACACGTTCGAGGCCATGGACGCGGCGCTGGACGACGAGGAGCGGTTCTGGGTCGCCGACCACGCCCTCCACGACCGTCTGATGCGCGCGAGCGGCAACCAGCGCGCCGCCACCATCATCGACCGGCTCCGTGCCACGACGGCGTTGCTCGGGCCGCCCACCACGACTGCCGGGCGCACGTTGCGCGAGATCCGCGACGAGCACGAGCCGATCGTGACCGCGATCCTGACCCGCGACGGCGCCGCGGCCGAGCGGGCGATGCGCGACCACCTCGAGCACACCGGACAGCTGCTGGCCCGCAGCGTGGCCCGCACGACGTCCTCCGGAGGTCCGTGACGGCAATGCCCGGCGAGACCGTCTCAACCCGCGCACCGCTTCGCGCCTGCGCCTCAGTTCCGGGCACCCTTGAGGCCCGACAGCACCACGACCGACAGCAACCACGAGATCGGGACTCCGGCACCGACCGGGAGCCCCAAGGGAGAAGAGCGTGAAGGTACTCCTGTTGGAGAACGTCCACCCCGTCGCTGCGGAGACGTTCCGCCGCAACGGATTCGAGGTCGAGGTCCAGGCCGGGTCGCTGAGCGAGTCGGACCTCGTGGAGGCCCTGTCCGGAGTCTCGGTCCTCGGGATCCGGTCGAACACGAAGGTCACCCAGGCCGTCCTCGACGCAGCGCCCGACCTGCGGGCCATCGGCTGCTTCTGCATCGGCACGAACCAGGTCGACCTCACCCACGCCACCAAGCTCGGCGTCGGCGTCTTCAACGCGCCGTTCTCCAACACCCGCAGCGTCGTCGAGCTCGTCATCGGCGAGATCCTCGCCCTGGCGAGGCGTCTCCCCGAGAAGACGCAGCGCATGCACGACGGCATCTGGGACAAGTCGGCCAAGGGCGCCTACGAGACCCGCGGCCGCACGCTCGGCATCGTCGGCTACGGCAACATCGGCACCCAGCTGTCCAACATGGCCGAGGCCATCGGCCTGCGCGTCGCCTTCTACGACACCGCCGACCGCCTCGCGCACGGCAACGCCCAGCGCATGGGATCGCTCGACGAGCTCCTGGAGGCGTCCGACTTCGTCAGCATCCACGTCGACGGCCGTCCCGGCAACGCAGGCCTCTTCGGCGCCGAGCAGTTCTCCAGGATGAAGCCCGGCTCGGTGTTCATCAACGCCTCCCGGGGCATGGTCGTCGACGACGTCGCCCTGCGCGAGCACATCCTCAGCGGCCACCTCTCCGGAGCCGCGATCGACGTGTTCCCCGTCGAGCCCAAGGCCCAGGGCGACCTCTTCGAGTCGCCGCTGCGCGGGCTCGACAACGTCATCCTCACGCCCCACGTCGGGGGCTCGACCGGTGAGGCGCAGGAGGAGATCGGCACCTTCGTGTCGGGCAAGCTCTCGGCGTACATGGCGGACGGCGCCACCGCCCTGTCGGTCAACCTCCCCACCGTCGCCCCGGCTCCCCGCGAGGGCTCCTTCCGGATGGCGCTGCTGCACCGAAACGTCCCGGGCGTGCTGGCCTCGATCAACCGCACCCTTGCGGAGGCCGGCGCCAACGTGGTCGGCCAGTCGCTCGCGACACGGGGGGAGCTCGGCTACGTAATCACCGACACCGACGTGCCGATGTCGGCCGAGACGCTGGAGTCGCTGCGCCACGTCGCGGAGGCCGTGCACCTCGAGACGTGGCCCGAGGACGCCCCTCGGTGACCGCCTGAGTCGGGCGACACCACGCATCGCCGGGCGGGTGCCGGGCCGAGCCGGCGCCCGCCCGTGGCCGTGGGTATGGAACGGGCGTGACCGCCCACGTGCCTCCCTCGCCCGACACCCTGCGGGGGGATCCGTGCTGAGCTCGGCGGTCCGGCTCCGCGACGGGTCGGACGATGCGCTCGAACGCCTGGCCTCGGAGGTCGGCGAGACGAAGGACCCTCTCGACGCCATCGCGCTCGCCGACCGACGCCCGGAGGCGTTCCCGCACCCCGGTTCGGGCCACACGGTGGCACTGTGGGAGTCGCTCGCCACCGTCGCCGCGACGAGCCTCACTGCGGCTCGTGCGATCGAGCCGCACCTCGACGCCGGCGCCATTCTCGACGAGGCGAGACGGGCCGGCCACGCCGTGCCGGCCGTTCCCGACCGGTCGACCTGGGGTGTCTTCGCCGCGGAAGGGCCAGGTGCGCGCCTCACGGCGGACCACCACGACCCGGGGGTCCGGCTCTCCGGTGAGAAGCCCTGGTGCTCCCTCGCCGACCGGCTGAGCCATGCCCTCGTCACGGCCTGGGACACCGAGACGACCCGCCGGCTGTATGCCGTCGAGCTGGGTCAGGCGAACCACGTGACCGTCCGTCGCGCGAGCTGGGCTGCCCGTGGGCTGGCAGACGTGCCCAGCGGTCCTGTCGGCTTCGACGGCTCGGCAGCGACAGCTGTCGGGCCCTCCGGGTGGTATCTCAAGAGGCCCGGATTCGCTTGGGGCGGAATGGGAGTCGCCGCCATCTGGTTTGGCGGGGCCGTCGGAGTGGCACGACGCCTCACCGCTGGCGGCCGCGAGCCCGACCAGGTCGCGCTCATGCACGTCGGTGCCGTCGACGCGACCCTCTGGGCTGCCCGGGCGGTGCTCGCCGAGGCTGCCGCCCGCATCGACGACGGCCGCGCCGGCGGGGCGCAGGGCGCGGTCCTGGCCCTGCGCGTGCGCCGTGTCGTCGCCGCGGCTGCGGAGGACGTGCTCGAGCGGGTGGCACACGCGACCGGCCCCGCCCCGCTCGCGCTGGAGGAGGAGCACGCCCGCCGCGTGGCCGACCTGCAGCTCTACGTGCGGCAGGAGCATGCCGAGCGTGACGCCGCGGCTCTCGGGCGCGTCCTGCTCCCGAACGGCGTGACCAGACCCCCGTGGTGACGGTCAGAATCCTCGGTGACGCGGCTCAGCGTCCTTTCAGCGACAGCCCCACATGATGTCTCTCGACCGTTGACACCCCCGTGACCGGGGACCGGAGGGAACGCATGTGTGGCATTGCCGGCTACTTCGGGCTCGACAGGGATCCCGCGCTGCTCGAGCGGATGGCGCTCGAGCAGCGTCATCGTGGACCTGACGACGCCCGGATCCTCGTCGATGCGCCGGTGGGTCTGGCGCATCAGCGTCTCGCGATCCTGGACCGGGCCGGCGGCGCCCAGCCGATGACCTCGTCCGCCGGCCGCTACGTGCTCGCGTACAACGGGGAGGTCTACAACTACCGCGAGCTGCGCACCGAGCTCGAGGGCCTCTCGAGGACCTTCGCGACCGAGAGTGACACCGAGGTCGTGCTCCAGTCGTTCGCACAGTGGGGGCCCGCGGCGTTCGACCGCTTCAACGGCATGTTCGCCCTGGCGATCTGGGACCGCCAGGCCCGGACGCTCACCCTGGCGCGAGACCACTTCGGCATCAAGCCGCTGCACCTGTGCCGTGTGCCGTCCCGTGAGCCAGGCGACGGGTCGCAGTCCGCCGACGCGTGGCTCTTCTCCAGCGAGATCAAGCCGATCCTCGCCAGCGGCCTCTACCAGGCGAGGCCCGACGACCGCACCATCTACCGCTACCTGCGCTACCGGGTCCACGACGACGGCGCCCAGACCTTCTTCGACGGCATCGAGAGGGTCCTCCCCGGCGAGATGGTCACACTGTCGGCGGACGGCATACGGCGGCAGATGTTCACCAGCCTGCGCGACGACCTGACGAGCAGCGAGGCGACGACGGAGGGCTACGACGACGCTGTCGCGGCAGCGTTCAGCCAGCGGCTGACCAACGCGGTTGCGCTGCGGCTGCGGTCCGACGTGCCGGTGGGTACGTCCCTCTCGGGCGGCCTGGACAGCTCAGCCATCACCGTCGCCATCGACCGCCTCCTCGCCGAGGACGCCGGCTCGACGGAGGCCGTCGGTCCGCGACAGCGCACGTTCTCGGCCGTCTTCCCGGGCTACCGCAACGACGAGGAGCGCTACGTCGACGCCGCCGTCGGCGCGTGCACCCACGGGGTCAGGTCGCACAAGACCCGTCCCACCTCCGCCGATTTCCTGCAGGACGTCACGGACTTCGTGCGGGCACAGGAGGAGCCCGTCATCTCGATGGGGCCGTACGCCCAGTACCGGGTGATGAAGGACGCCAGCGAGTACGTCACCGTGATGCTCGACGGGCAGGGAGCGGACGAGCTGCTCGCCGGGTACGTGCCCCAGCTCGTCGTCCATCTGCGCGACCTGCTCTCCCGCGACCGTCGCTCCGCCCTCCGCGAGCTCATCGCATCCAGGGACGTCCTCGCCCGCCTCGCCACCTCGAGGACCCGCACCCTCCTCACCCGCCGCAACACGACCCCCGACCTGCTCCGACCCGAGTTCTCCCAGGCCCACGCGACCGAGTCGTATGCCGTCCCGACTGGGAGCCTGCGCGCGCGCCTGGTGCACGACCTGTTCGTCGGGTCGCTCCCCGCGCTGCTGCGCTACGAGGACCGCAACACGATGCGCTTCTCGATCGAGGGCCGCGTGCCCTTCCTCGACCCCGACCTCGTGCGCACCGTCTTCACGCTCAGCGACGACGCGATCATCAAGGGCGGGTGGAACAAGCGCGTCCTGCGCGACGCGACCGACGACCTGCTCCCGGCGTCGATCAGCCGACGCCGCAACAAGATCGGGTTCACGACGCCGCAGAACGAGTGGTTCCACGAGCAGCGAGAGTTCGCCCGCGAGGTGTTCCGGTCGCCCTCGTTCGGGCAACGGCGGTACTTCGACTCCGCCGCGGCGCTCACGGCCTTCGAGCGCTGGCTCGACGGTGCCGGCGACCTGGACTCGATGGCCTTCTGGCGCCTGATCAACGTCGAGCTCTGGCTGCGCGAGTTCATCGACGGTGCACGTGCCCTCCCCCTGACCTCGACCGTCGAGGCAGCCTGACCGTCCGCGCACTGCCCGGCGTGACACTTCCCACGTCCACCGGCCGGAGGTGCACGGACGCGCCTTCTCCCCACGCTGTTCACAGGCTGGTCGGTCAGACTGCCGACTTTGCTACGACGCACGACAAGGATGCTCAGTGGACCGACCACCACCCGGACGCCCGGCGCCGACGGGACGCCGCTCACGCGGGACGCTGCGCGAGCGGCTCGCCCTCGCCTGCGTCGCGCTGCTGACCCTGGTCGTCGGAGCGGCACCCGCCGTCGCCCAGTCGGTGAGCGACGGAGTACCCGTGGCAGTCACCGGCCCGGCGGCCACGGTGCTCAGCACCGACCCCCACGGCCAGGGCCGTCTCGTCGAGGCGTTCGGCGACGTCCGCCGCGCACGCCGCATCGCAGTCATCGTGCCGGGCGTGGGCTGGAACGCGTCCCTGCTCCAGGACGAGACGGAGGCAGGACGCCGGCACCCTGCCGTGCAGGCCCGCAGCCTCCTCGCCGAGATGCAGCGGTCGTCCCCGCGCACTCCGGTCGCGGTGGTGGTCTGGCTCGACTACGACCCCCCGGCCTGGATCGACGCCGACGCCGCGCGGTCGGCTCGTGCCGTGGACGGCGCACCTCGGCTCGCATCCTTCGTCGACCGGCTCCCACGCTCGGCCACCGTCAGCGTGGTCTGCCACAGCTACGGCTCGGTGGTCTGCGCCCGTGCCGCACCCCACCTGCGCATCGCCAACCTCATCGTCGTCGGGTCACCCGGCATGGACGTGTGGACCCGGTCCGCACTCCACACCCGGGCCGACGTGTGGGCCGGCGTCGCACCCGACGACCCGATCGGGCTCGTGCCCCACACCCGCGTCGACGGCTTCGGCCATGCCGCCGACCCCACGGCGCCGACCTTCGGCGCCCGACCCCTTCCCGTCGGTGGTGCACACGGGCACAACGGCTACCTCGTCGCCGGCACCGAGTCACTGCAGGCGATCGCGCTGCTCGCGACGGGCACCCAGCCCCGGTAGCCGGTGCAACCGCTCTGACGGCGTGACCAGTTCCTCCCGGTCGCCGTCCACGGGTCCGGACGCCGCGGGCCAGGCCGCCGCCATGCGATCGGCGAGCAGCAGCGCGATCCGCATCTGCTCCTCGGTCGGACGGACGATGTGCGTGGAGCACACGACCCGGAAGTGGCCCATCAGACGACCGTGTGCGCAGACCGGCAGGGCGGTGAAGGCGTCGGTGGGCAGGGCTGCCCTACCGGCCGGCAGTACTCGGCCACCGAACCGGACCTGGCCGTTCAGCGTCACCACCGCGTCGTTCCAGGCAGGGTGACCAGCGACCCACTCGGCGCGGTCGGCTCCGAGCGCCTGGGTGATCGCCGTCGCGATCGTGCGCGCCGCATGGTCGACGGTCGCGGTGGGCGGAAGCTCCAGCAGCTGCGCGAGGCCCCGGAGGTACCCCTCCCGCACCTGGGCGGCGGTCCTCTGACGCCGTCCCCACGAGGCGATCTCGGTGACTGCCACTCCCACCACGAGAAGCGCGACGGCGAGCTCGACGTCGTCGTGGCTGCTGATCGAGAGCGAGTGGTAGGGGGCGACGAGGAAGAAGTCGAAGCTCAGGGCCGCCGACAGGGCCGAGACGACGCCGGCCAGCCGGTCGCCGTAGGCGGAGGCGGCCACGACGACGACCACGAGCGCCATCGCTGCCGTGCTGCCCTGCACGGCGTCGCGGACGGCAGCGAGGGAGGCCGCCACGGCCACGGGCGAGAGGAGCGCCGCCCACCTGATCCAGGATCGTCGTCGTGCGAGGTGGTTGCCGTCCATGCCTCAAGCGCACACCCGGACGGTCGCCTCGCAGCCCGCGAACGGCGGATCCTGACGCGATCTTGACGGCATCCTGACGGGTCCGCTGTCGGCGATCTTGACGCGATCTTGACGCCTCCGCGGCCTGCAGGTGGGGGCGTCGTCGATCGGAGGCTGGAAGGATTTCGGGTCGTGGAAGACGAATCGGAGCACTCACGAGGTGGCGTGGTCGGGCTGGCACTGGGTGCCCTCGGTGTCGTGTTCGGCGACATCGGCACCTCACCTCTCTACGCCCTGCAGACGGTGTTCTCGATCGACCACAACACGGTCGCCGCCACCCCGGGAGACGTCTACGGCGTCATCTCGTTGGTGTTCTGGTCGATCACGGTGATCGTGTCGGTCAAGTACGTCGCGTTCATCCTCCGCGCCGACAATGACGGGGAGGGCGGCGTCATGGCCCTGGCGGCCCTCGCCCGTACCGCGGTGCGTCCCGGTGGGAGACGCTTCGGGTTCGTGATGCTGCTCGGCGTGCTGGGCGCGTCGCTGTTCTACGGGGACAGCGTCATCACCCCGGCCATCTCGGTCATGTCAGCCATCGAGGGCCTCTCGGTCTCGACGCCCTCACTCGCCCACCTGGTCGTGCCGATCGGAGCGGTGATCATCACCGCGCTCTTCGCCGGACAGCGCTTCGGCACGCAGGTCGTCGGTCGGTTCTTCGGCCCCGTCATGGCGCTCTGGTTCGTCGTCCTCGCGGTGCTGGGCCTCGGACAGGTGCTTCGTGACCCTGCGGTCATCACCGGGCTGTCGCCGCACTACGGGCTGCTCTTCGTGATCGAGCACCCGGTCGTCGCGTTCGTGGCGATGGGGGCGGTCGTGCTGTCCATCACCGGTGCCGAGGCGCTCTACGCGGACATGGGTCACTTCGGCCGGCAACCGATCCGGCGCGCCTGGTTCTTCGTCGTGTTCCCCGCCCTGACACTGAACTACCTCGGGCAGGGAGCCCTGCTCCTCGAGGACCCTTCGGCGGCCACGAACCCGTTCTTCCGACTCGCGCCCGACGCCCTCAGGCTGCCCCTCGTGGTACTCGCGACGGTTGCGACGGTCATCGCGTCGCAGGCCGTGATCTCCGGGGCCTACTCGGTCTCACGCCAGGCCGAACGACTCGGCTACCTGCCGCGCCTGACCGTGCGCCACACCTCCGCCCACGAACGGGGCCAGATCTACGTCCCGGCCATCAACACGACCCTCTACCTCGGCGTCATCCTGCTCCTGGTGACCTTCCAGTCGTCGCAACGTCTCGCGACGGCATACGGCCTCGCGGTGACCGGCACGTTCCTCATCACGACGACCCTCTTCCTCATCTACGCCGAGGCGCACTGGGGCTGGAACCGCTGGCAGCTCCTGCTGCTCGGTGTCCCGCTGGCGGGACTGGAGCTGACCTACTTCGGGGCCAACCTCACCAAGCTCGCGCACGGCGGCTGGCTGCCCGTTCTCATCGCGCTCGCCGTGGCCACCGTCATGCTGACCTGGCAGCGCGGCCGAGAGCTCGTGACGGAGCGACGCGCGTCGATGGAGGGGCCGCTCGAGCCCTTCATCGACTGGTTGCACGACGACCCCGTCGACAAGGTTCCCGGCACCGCCGTCTTCCTGCATCCCGACAAGCAGTCGACACCCCTGGCACTGCGCGAGAACGCCACCTTCAACCACGTCATCCACGAGACCGTCCTCATCGTCAGCACGGCCTCGCTCGACGTCCCCTTCGTGGCGGACGACGAGCGGGTGGTGCTCGACCACCTGGGCGACCCCTACGACGCCATCACCCACCTGACCCTGCTGTTCGGCTTCCAGGAGGACCAGGACATCCCCGGCGCCCTCGCCCTTGCGCGTGAGCTCGAGATCATCGACGTCGACCCCGAGACGGCCTACTACTTCCTCTCCCGCATCACCATCCAGCGCGGCTCCGGCCGTGAGATGGGTGGGTGGCGCAAGCGGCTCTTCCTCGGGCTGGCACACAACGCGGCCTCCCCCACGGAGTACTTCCGACTCCCCGAGGACCGAACCGTTGCCATGGGCGCAGCCGTGGTCCTCTAGCCACAGGGCCCGGAGCGCCCTCGTCGGGCGGCTCGCCTCGGCAGAGCGACGGGCCCGCCGGCGACGGGAGATTTACCCAAAACCCACCCAATCCGGACACCTCGTTTCCTCGCCGGCCGCATTCCCGCCGATACGTTCCTCCCCGCGTGGATCCCCACGCCACCGAAGAGACGCACCCCAGAGGACCGTCCGTGCCCCGACCCCGCCTTGCCGCCCTCCTGCTCATGGGTGCCGCCGCCGCGGCTCCCGCCACCCTGCTCACCACCGCCCCGGCCGTCGGCGCGGCCGCCGACGCACCACACTGCTCGACGTCCGGCAGCTGGCGCCCGGGCGAGCTCAACGTCTACTGGTTCGACGTCGAGCAGGGCGACTCCCAGCTCGTCGTCGGCCCGAGCGGCAAGACCCTGCTCATCGATCTGGGCGAAACTGCTTGGAACTCAACCGGATCGGGCACCAGGGCCACGTCTGTCGCGGCCCAGATCCGCTCCATCTGCGGCATCGCCTCCGGACCCGTCCACCTCGACTACGTCATGGCCTCGCACCATCACCTGGACCACATCGGCTACCCGGGCAACCCCAACGACGCGCCGACGGCATACGGCAACGGTCTCTACCAGCTGCTCACACCGACATCGGCCGGCGGGCTCGGCTTCACCGTCGGCCAGGTGATGGACCACGACGGCGGCGTCTGGACGGACAGCAACGGCGACAAGGACTGCGACGTCGGCACGACCGCCGCGCCCAGCACCGAGACCGCCTGGCACAACGTGGGCACCACCTCGCAGACCTCGAAGCGCTGGATCTGCTGGCTCTACGGCCCGACCGCCCAGCCCGACCGCGCCAACATCGACGGCAAGGTCCTGCGCCTCAGCAACGCCGCGGCATGGCCGACGCTCGACCTGGGCACCGGCGTCACGTCGACCGTGGTGGAGGCGAACGGCAAGGACGTCACCGAGGCCGACGGTGTCACGCCGGTCAGCGGCGACCACAGCACCGACGCACTCCCACCCAGCGAGAACGACTACTCCATCGGTCTGCGCACGGCGTTCGGCCCCTTCGTCTACGCCACGGCCGGGGACAGCGACGGCGAGTACGCGACGAGCGCCAACAGCTACACGTACAACAACATCGAGGCACTGCTCAGCACGAAGATGGGCGCCGTCAACGCGCTCCGGGCCAACCACCACGGCTCGGGCCACTCGTCGTCCGACGCCTACCTCAACGCGACCAGGCCCCAGGTGGGGTTCATCTCCTGCGGCGCCAACTCCTACGGCCATCCGGGCAACCGCACACTCGACGCGTTCCGAGCCGTCGGCGCCGACATCTTCCTGGCGAACGACCCGTGCGACACGACGGACCCGAGCGGCGCGCCCATCGACTACACCGGCACCCTGAACGACAACGGAACCGTGCACCTCGCGACGACCGGCTCCGGAGCGGGCTTCACCGTCGACTACGACGCCGGCACCAAGACGTACACGACCAGAGCCGGGGGCGGCGGAGGCGGCGGGTCGACCGGCGACCCCACCCAGGTCCAGGTCAACGAGTTCCTGATGGCCCCCTCGGGCACGGGCACCGAGTGGGTCGAGCTCTACAACCCGACGACGGGCCCCGTCGACGTCGGCGGCTACTACGTCGACGACCTCGCGGGCGGTGGCGGGGCCCCGAAGGCGGTCCCGGCCGGCACGACGATCCCCGCGGGCGGACGCTGGGTGATGGACGTCGGCACGGGCTACCTCAACAACACCGGCTCGGAGTCTGTGCGCTTCCTCAAGATCGCCGGCGGGGTGGAGACCGTCTACGACAGCTACACGTACTCGCTCGGGTCCACCCAGTACGACAAGGTGTTCCACCGGAGCTCTGACGGCGGGGCCTGGTGCGCCACCATCTCCGCGAACGTCACCAAGGGCACCGCCAACCCCGCGACCTGCCCGTGAAGCGCCGACTGACGGCCGGCCTCGCCGGGCTCGCCGTCCTCGCGGTCCTCGGCGTCGCCACGACGGCGACGGCGGAGGGCGGGGACACAGGTCCCACTGCCCCGCCGCGGCACACTGCGGCCGCCCCCGCCGTCGTGCCGGTCTCCCCCGCGACGCCGTTGGTGCTGGTCAGTGGTCGCGACGACCACGGGGAGCTCGCCTCCACGCACGTCGCGCTCTATGCCGCGCCGGGCAGTCACCGGCCGGTGGCGGAGGTCCACGACGGCACGCTTGCACGCGTCGTGGCGGTCGAGGGCACGTGGCTTCGTGTCAAGACCCGCGAAGGCGCGCAGGCCGAAGGCTGGGTCGACGACTTCCACCTCCGGCGCCCGATCCACCTCGTCGGCCCCGCACCCACGTCTCGGGCTCAGCTCGACGGGCGCGCGCTCCCCGCCGGCGAGCAGGCGGTCGTCCTCGACGTCGAAGCCGGGCGTGCACGCGTGCAGCTCCTCCACGGGGCAGCCACCGGATGGGTCACCCGCGGTGCCGTGCACGAGCTGGCACCGAGGCACGGCTGCGGGTCGGCTCCGTCGGACGCCACCGCCGGACACTCACACGGTCACTGAGCACCAAGGGAGGCGTTGGCGGCTGCGACCGCGCTCCACGCGGGCGCCGTCAGGACACCTGTCCCGGCGGCGCACCGCCGCCGCCTCCGGGCCGCCGGGCCGCCGGGCCGCCGGGCCGCCGGGTGGAGCTGACGCCGTCACGTGCACCAGGTCGCCGACACGGACGCACACCGGTCATGGGCACGCTCGAAGTGGGCCTCAGCTCTCAGGCCGATGCCCAGCGCGCTCATCGCCGGAGACAGCGCGAGAAGGGTGAGGGCGACCGCGAGGATCCGTCGCGGTCGTGGTGCCGGAACGAGCATCGCGCGCGCTCGGGCCGCGATGGGGGCCCCGTCGAGCTGGAGCACCGCAGCGACCGCGGCCTTGTCACGGGTCCGGCTCGTGGTGCGGGCGAGGGCCGCCTGGGCCAGCGCCTGGGCGACCACGCGTCGGTCGCCGACGTGCGTGGCGGCGGTCTCGTCGGCCCAGCGTTCGACCGCTTCTCGCACGACCTCGACGCCGGGGCGCAACAGCGGGTTGGCGGCGGCGGCGAGCTCCGCGGCCTGGATGAAGAGCTGGTGGTGCCCGGCCAGGTGCGCGTCCTCGTGGGCCAGCAGGACGCGTCGCTGGCCCGGCGTGAGCGCCCGGAGCATCCCGGTCGAGACGACGGCACGGCCCGGGAGGCCCGGCAAGCCCTGGACGGCATACGCGTCAGGGTGCTCGTCGTCGACGACGACGAGGCGGTCGGCGGCCGGGAGGCCTCGGCAGGCCAGGCCCGCGTCGGCCATCGAGCGTCCCGCCGCGACGAACCGCCGCAGCGCCGCGACGAGGAGCCACACCACGACGACACCGGCCACGGCGCCCAGCCACGGCGGGGGCGCGCCGGCCGCGACGTCGGGCGACCACAGGGCAGCGCGCGCCACGGCAGGTACAGCGGCGGCTGCGGCGAACGCGGCCACGGACAGTACGAACCCGGTGGCGGCCGCCGTGAGGAAACTCGCCGTCGTGACGATGACGACGGTCGCGGCGGGCGGCAGCAGCGATGCGACCAGGCGGGACCGGCGCACGAGGAGCGTCCCCGCCAGGACGGGCACGAGCCAGAGCACGGTGACCACGCCCGGGTCCGCCTCAGTCTCCCGCGGCCGGGCGCGGAGCGCCGGGCTGCGTGCCGGGGTCATCGGGCGACCCGGACAGCAGGCCCGTCAGCAGTGCCTCGTCCTCGCTGGACAGGTCGGCCACGAACCGGGCCAGCACCCCGGCGCGGTCGGCCTCGGCCTCCAGCAGCCGGTGCATGCGGTGGGCCGTCATCGAGGCATCGACGTCCTCGACGCGCGTGGCCAGCTCGTAGGCGAAGGCCCGGCCACGCTTCTCGCGCCGGAGCACGCCCTTCTCGTGCAGACGGGCCAGGGTCGTCATCACCGTCGTGTAGGCCAGCTGCGGCCCGAGCTGGGCGTGCACCTGCGCCGTCGACATCGGCGCGGTCGCCGCTGCCACCGTCGCGAGGACCTCGCGCTCGAGCCCACCCCGCGCACGGGCGCCACGCTCACCGGACGTCATGAAACTTGCCTTCCGCCATCGTTGCTACTACAAAGAAGATAGTAGATGATCGTGGTTCCTCACCATGATGCCCCCGCACGGATGGTCTCGCCGAATCGTCAGTGCACCCGGACCGACCGTCTCGGGCCGGCCCGAAGCGTCCGCGTCGTCCGCACGCGTTCGCCGGTTTCTGACCTCCAGGAGGTTTGCACGTGCATGCCGCTGCCATCGGCTGGCTCGACCCGGCCACTCTGTTGACCCGCTTCGGCGGCGCGTTCCTCTGGGTCGGCGTCGTCTTCGTCTTCATCGAGTGCGGGCTGCTGTTCCCGTTCCTCCCCGGCGACTCGCTGCTTTTCGCCACCGGCCTGTTCATCGCCGACGGACACCTGCACCTGCCGCTGGCACTCGCGCTGCCTGCCCTGTTCCTCGCGGCCATCGGGGGCAACGCCGCCGGGTACGAGATCGGTCGGGCCGCCGGGCCGAGCCTCTACCGGCATGACCGCAGGTTCCTGCGCCGCGAGCACCTGGACCGGTCGCACGCCTTCTTCGAACGCCACGGCAGCAAGGCCCTGGTGCTGGGCCGGTTCGTGCCCGTCGTGCGCACCTTCGTCACGGTCGTGGCCGGGGCCAGCCGGATGAGCCGCCGGCACTTCCTCACGTGGTCGGCCATCGGGGCCGCGATCTGGGTCACCACCCTGACCCTGCTCGGCTACTACCTCGGGCGCGCCTTCCCCGGCCTTCAGGACCGCATCGACCTGCTCGTCGTCGGCATCGTCGCACTCTCCCTCGTCCCCGTGGCCGTCGAGTGGCTCCGGCACCGCCGGGACCGCAGCCCCCGAACCGACCAGCCCCAGTCCGACCCGACGGACCAGACCGACCAGCCCGACCACTCCGACCAGACCGGAGCGTCCACGTGACCGCACCCACCGACGCCAACCAGACCCTCTTCAGCCAGGTCAACGACCTCGCCCGCCACACTCCGTGGCTGCACGGCATCACCGCCGGCTACGCGAAGTACGGCGTCGTGCTCTTCGGTGCACTGGTCCTGGTCGCCGTGTGGCAGTCCCGGCACGCGCCGCACGCGAAGCTCGCGGCTGCGCTCTGGGCGGGCGTCGCGACCCTCGTGGCCGTCGGGATCAACCAGCCGATCGTCTCCCTGGTCGCCGAGCCCCGCCCCTACCAGGCGCACCCGGGCATCCTCGTGCTGGTCACCCGCAGCACAGACTGGTCCTTCCCGTCCGACCACTCCGTCATGGCCGGTGCCTGTGCAGTCGGGCTCCTCGTCGCCTCGCGACGCCTCGGCGCCGTGGCGGCCGGGGCCGCGCTGCTGATGGCTGCCGCCCGCGTCTACGTCGGCGCGCACTACCCCCTCGACGTCGTCGCCGGCCTGGCCGTCGGCTCCGCCGTGGCCGGCGTCGGCTGGCTGGTCCTGCGCGCACCGCTCGTCCTGGCGGTCTCGCGGGTGCGCCGGCTCGCGCCGGTCCGTGCATGGTGCGAGCCCCACCCGGGCACCTGAGGACCATCCTGAGCAGCGTCGAGCGACACCGGTGGCCCCATCGCTGGTGGGGTGCCGGAGTGGGCGTGGAGTCGCCACCTCCTCAACTCTCGCGCTCTGTCGCGTGCGCAGCACGGAGACCAGTGCCGTGGAAGTGACAGGCACCCCGGCGGGTCGCAGGCGGTCATCCTCCCCACCTGCGCGGACCTGGGGGCTGTTCGAGCGCCGCAGCGGCGCGACGGCGACCGGGGCAGGGCCGCATCAGGCCCTGCCCCGGTCGAGTGGCTTGCTCAGTCCCTGTCAGTCGTCAGTCGTCAGTCGTCGTCAGTCGTTCTCAGCCGGCGGGAGGTTGGCGCCCGGGACCTCGGACGGGGCCAGGACCTTGCCGTCACCCGGGTAGGGCGTCTTCCACCCATGGGCCTGGTACCAGGTGAACCGGTTCATCTGCTCCGGGTTCGCGAAGTCGGCCACCGCGCCGTTCCCGCTGAGGCGCTGTGACTCCTTCCACCGGCCCCACGCCGCAGCGACGGGCTTCTGCGACTCCGGCACCGCGGTCTCGGCAGCCACGTTTGCGTTGACGGCCTGAGCGGCTGCACCGGTCTGGCCCAGCGTGTCCGGCCCGCAGGCGGGGGGCGTCGCGACACCCTCGGTGAGCGGCACCTCGTTGGGCAGCGCCGTGAACGGCGTGTAGTCCGGCGTGGACTGGAACGCGTCGAACATCGGCGAGGCGGCAGCGACCTTCTGGTTCAACGGCTGCGCACCGAGGATCTGCTCGATCGTGCGGATCATCGAGATCTGCGAGTAGTAGGTGCTGACGACCTTGCCGTGCGCCGCATACGGGCTGATCACCTGGATCGGCGCGCGGTGCCCGTCGACGTGGTCGGCGCCGTTCTGGCTGTCGTCCTCGACCACGAAGATGGCCGAGTCCTTCCAGTACGCGCTGTGCGAGATCTCGTCGACGATCCGGCCCACCGCGAGGTCACCGTCGGCGACCTGGGCGCGGGCGTCCGGGGCCCCACCCGTGTGGTCGCTCGACAGCCACATCATGTTGAGGTTGGCCGGCCCGTTCTTCGCGAACTCCTGCTTCCAGATCTGGTGGCGGTAGACGTCGGGGATGTTCGTGTCGAACATCGGCGACTCGTGGTTCGAGATCGCGTTGAGCGACGGGATCGGCGACTGCACGTCGAGCCGCAGCGACGGGTCGACGAGCTGGCCGGGGTCGCCGCCGTGCTCGACGCTCTGGGCGGCGCAGTAGTACTTCTGCCACGTGGCGCCGGCGGGCTTGTTCTCCCAGGCCATGAACTCCCCGAAGTTGCGGGCCGTCTTGCCGGCGGCCTGCGCCGCGGTCCAGAGGAAACCCGAGCGCTGGTGGCCCAGGACGTCGTCCTCGGTGTCGTAGCTGCGGGTGTACTCCCCCGCGCTCGACTCGGTGTACTCCGGGTTGTCGCCCTGCATGAGCCAGTTGTGGCCCTCGGCCGAGTTCGTGCCCACGTCGTAGGTGTTGTCGTAGAGGCCGAACTGCCGGGCGAGCGCGTGCTGGTTCGGCGTGACCGTCCGACCGAACTGCGCCAGCGTGGCGTCGCCGTTGCCGCGGGCGTCGTCGCCGTACACCTGGTCGTACGTGCGGTTCTCCTTGACGAGGACGAAGACGTGCTTGATGGTCGACGGGTCGCCGATGCGCCTCGGGACCGGGACGGCCTTCTGCCTGTTGCCCGTGGCCACCTTCACGTCGGTGTCGCTGTCACCCCAGCCGTTCTGGGCGAAGACGGTCGCGCTGGTCTCCTCGATCTGCTTGTCGCTCGGCAGCGTGAAACGGGTCAGCGACGCGGTCGTGCCGTGCGTGCCGTGCCCCGTCGCCGGCGAGGTGCCTGGACCCTGCTTGAAGGTCAGCAGCGGCCCGCGTGCGTCGATCCCACGCGTGTTGGTGACGACGACCTGCCCGCCGACGGACGCGAGCTCCGTCGGGTAGTAGTCGGTCGGGAGCAGCCCGACGAAGCTCACGGGCTCCTGCGGGTCGCCGTGGTAGCGGTACACGGCCACGGCGTTGGCGCGGCCGAGCGTCACGAGCAGGTGCCCGTCGGGCGTCAGGGTCACGCCGTTGGGCTGGTACCCCACGTCCGAGCCCTTCCAGGGCTGCGTGCTGATCGTCTGGACGACCTTGTCCGAGTCGGTGTCCAGCACGGACACGGAGTCGTCGAACGTGTTGGTGACGAACAGGGCCTTTCCGGCCGCGTGCATCGCGGTCGGGTGGAGCCCGACCGAGATCGAGCGAACCTGTGCCGCAGGCTTGCTCGTGTCGATGACACTGAGGGTGCCGGTCGTCGACGTGCCGAGCCGGCCGTCCGCCGGGACCTCGGTGCCGTACGAGTTGATCGTCGTCTCGCCCGGCTCGGCGGACCGCCCGCCCTCGTTGCTGACGTAGAGCTTGTCGCCGACGAGGGCCAGCTGACGCGGTGCGGTGCCCACCGCCCAGCTCTGGGTGACCGTGCCGGCGACGGGGTCGATGAGCACGACGCGGTTCTGGCCGTTGACGGCGGCGTAGAGCTTCGAGCCGTCGGGCGAGAAGGCGGCCTTGCCGGTCAGGGCCTTGGCGCCGTCGACCGTGGGGATGTCGACCTTCGTGGCGGCCCCGAGCGTGCCGTCGGGGTTGACGGCATACCGGGTCAGGCCGGTCGCCTGCGGCACCCAGAGGAACTTGCCGTCCGGGGAGTACGTCGGCCCCTCCTGGCCCACGGTGTTGTCGGACACCTTCTGGTTCGCCGAGGCGGCGCTGCCGACCGTCCAGATCAGCTTGTACGTCTGCAGGTCGAAGATCTGCACGGAGATCGAGCGGTCGTTGCTCGTCGCCGCGAGGTAGCGACCGTCGGCGCTCACGGTCGATCCCATGAACTTGCCCAGCTGGGTGAGAAGGCGGTCACCGATCGGCTTGACCACCTGGTTGTCGGAGACCTGGATCCCGGAGCTGTACTCGGTGCCGACCTGCTGGTCACCGAAACCGACGGTGCTGGCGTAGGCCTCGACAGCCGAGCCTGCGACGACCAGGGCGGCCGTGGAGGCGAGGACGATGCGGGCGCGGCGGCCGCGGACGAGGGCCGAGGCGCTCTGCCGAGAGTCTTCCCGGCGTTGTCTCGTGACATGCATGTGCGTGGTTATCCCTTCGGGGTGGGGTCGAGCAGGTCGACGATGCCGTCGAGCTGCCACAGCGGGTTCGGTGCGTCGCCGCGGAGGGTCCTGACGGTGAAGCTGCCGTTGACCTCCTTGGGTCCGTCACCGTCGGCGACGTACCGCCCGTCGGCGGCCACGTCGAGCTGGTAGATGGCGGTGCCGACCGCCGAGGCTCCGGGGAGGTGCCAGCTGACGACGCAGCGCCAGTCGGCGCCCGGTCCGTCGTCCTCCACGCGGCTGCCGCCCCTGTCGCACGCCGCCGTGGTGGCCAGCTGCGACTCGGTCACGTCGGTCCGGTGCAGCTCGGCGGTCTGCAGCCGGTAGAGGTGCGCGAACGAGGTGGCCAGCGAGGCCTCGAGCTTCGGCCTGTCGATGCCGGTTCCGCGGGCGGGAGACGCCACCGCGAGCGCCAGGCACGAGACGGCGAGGACGCCGCACAGGGGCGCGGCCGCCGCCAGCGCGCGGCGACCCGACCCGTCGTACGAGAGGTCGGTGAAGTCGCGCCGCAGGAACAACAGGTATGCCGTGGCCGTGGCCGCGGCCGCCCAGAGGAGGCTGATGCCCAGTCCCAGGAGCAACGGCCCGGTCTGCGAGGGGTCGGTGGACAGCCCGCGCCATGCGACGAGCGCCTGGGTCGGCAATGCCAGCCGAACCGCCACGGGTAGGGGCAGCAGCTGGACCAGCGCCATCACGGAGGCGACCAGAGCCGGCACCAGCAGGCCCATCGGTGACCGACCGACCACGACGGAGCCGAGCAGGCCCAGCGCTGCGAAGGCCGCCGTCGGCGCCAGCACGCAGAGCCACGCGAGCAGGACGATGCGAGCGGCCTCAGCCGGCTCGATGACGCGGCCGTCGAGGCCCACGAGCGGATGGTCCCCGACGCCCGCCAGACCGCCCACGACGCTGGAGACGGCGAGGAGCAGGACCGTCAGCAGGATGACGGTGCTGCTCGCGAGGGCCTTGGCGGCGAAGATCCGCCGCGGCGACCGGACGGCCATCAGCAGGTGGCGCCACGTGCCGGTCCGGTCCTCGGCCGCGAAGACGTCGCCCGCGACGAGCGATGTGAGCAGCGGCAGGCCGTACGAGCAGGCGGCGTCGAGCACGACGAGCGAGCCGGCCCACCCGGTGGCCCCCATCCACCGACCGAAGACGGTGTCGGCCGGCAGCGAGCTCTGGTTGCCCATGACGGCCACGAAGACCGCCGGCCCGACGAGACAGGCGAGCAGCAGCAGCCGGATCCGCCACAACGAGAGGATCTTCAGCAGCTCGAAGCGGTAGGTCTCGTAGAGGGGCGCCGAGCGGGGTCGCGCAGCCGGGTGGGGGCCGGGCAGCGGCGCGGGGGCGACGTCGGTCGCGGTCAACGGGACTCCTCGATGTCGGGCGCCGAGCTCCCGGCGCTGGTGCCGGTGAGCGTGAGGAAGGCGGACTCCAGCGGCGAGACGACCGGTGCCAGCTCACGCACGCTGAGTCCGGCGCCGACCAGCTGGATGACGAGCTCGTCCATCGCCGCGACGCCGCCGCGTACGAGCAGCTCGCACTCGCCTCGCCGGCGCGCCGCCTCGTCCTGGTCCAGGACCCGCAGACCACGTATGCCGTTGGCCACCCGGGCGGCCCCGGCGCGGTCCGTGGTGGCAACCCGGTAGTCGACTTCACCACTCTCGAGCGCGAGCTTGCCCAGCGTCCCCGAGAACACGACCCTCCCCGTCGCCAGCACCGTCACCTCCGCGCAGAGCGCCGCGAGGTCGTCCATCCGGTGGCTCGACATGACGACCGCGGTGCCCGTGGCGGCCAGACCGGTGATGACCCCGTGCACGTGGTTCTTGCCGGCCGGGTCCAGCCCGTTGGCCGGCTCGTCGAGCACGAGGAGGCGCGGTCGCGTCAGGAGGGCGGCCGCCAGTCCCAGCCGCTGACGCATTCCCAGCGAGAACCCGCGCAGCGCATCGTCGGCGACCGCATCGAGACCGACCTGCTCGAGCGCCTCCTCGACCTCCCGCGCCGCGACGCCCCGGCCGCGCAGCCGCGTGAGGGCGGCCAGGTTCTGCCGCGCCGTGAGCGTCGGGTAGAGACCTGGACCGTCGACGAACCCCGCCACACCGTCGGGCACGGCGAGCGCCCGCCCGACAGGCGCCCCGAGGATCTGCAGCGTGCCGCTGTCGGCGCCGGCGAGGCCCAGGAGCAGCCCGAGCAACGTGGTCTTCCCGGCGCCGTTGGGTCCGACGAGGCCGTGGACCTCGCCCTCGGTGACGTCGAGGTCGACCGCATCGAGCGCGACGACGTCACCGAAGGTCTTGGCGATGCCGCGGGCCCGGACCGCGAGTGGCGTCTGCATATCGATCCCGTCGACGAAGGAGCGGACACCGAGGAAACTAGGTTCGGCCGCAGGCATCGACGGGGCGCTGAACGGAACCTTGCGTTAAGGGCCAGGGGCGTACTGGCGGGACGTGCAAGAACCTGTTGAGCCGGCGGGCAGCACCGCGCCGGTTGCGGACACGCGCCGGTCCGCGCCGTCCTCCTCCAGGCGGACGGCCCACTGGAGGTCGCTCTCCGAGACACCGACGGCCAGACCCAGGCTGGAGACGACCCTGTCGACGACGGCCAGACCCACCTCGGGGCTCACGGGCACCCAGTCGGTGACCAGCTCCACCGCGTCGGGGTCGTAGCCCATTCGCACGTCCGCCGTCCAGCCCTGCGGCAGCCGCACGGTGAGGTCGCCGTCCTCCGGGAATCGGAGGCAGCCCAAGGAGAGCGACGCGGAAGCGAGCGGCACCTCGATCCGGCGGTTGCGCCAGCTCAGCCTCAGGGGTCCCGGCCCCGCCTCCTCCGTCACCGCCCTGACGGCAAGGGTTACCGGCCCGAGCCAGAAGTCCGGGAAGATCGTCGCGACGGTGTCGTGCCTCACGCGCGACGTCCGCACCGGTTCGAAGCAGCTGAAGCCGTACGCGTCGTACGCCCTGTCGAGCAGCGCAGGCAGGTGGGGCACCCGAGCCCGCCGACCCGACTCGTAGTTGTGGATCTGCATCATCGACACGGCCGGCCTCCTGTGGCCGGTGACCGGCGCGGTTGGAAGGCGCTCGTGGAGCAGCCGGGTCACGGCCGCAGCCGTCTCGGCCTGGGACATGCCCCGGGCGTTGCGCAGCCGACGATGCAGTGCGCGCTGCCCCTCGGCGGAGCGGGGCGGCCTGGGTCCGTCCGACGCGACGGGCGGGGGCGCCGCATCCTCGCCGCGCCGCCACTGCGCCTCGAGAAGATCCCACCGTTGCGCGTCGACGAGCCGTCGCAGCCTGGTCCGCAGCGCCCCCGTGTTGCCTCCGGCCAGCCCCTGGACGCTGTCGACCACGAGCGTGAGCATGGGGTCGCCCGGGTGGCTCAGGACGACGTCGCGCAGGGCCGCTGACGAGATCCTGGGCACACCGAGCCAGTCCGGTGGCACGCCCTCACCGAAGTCCACCCAGACCGGGGTCTGCGTGTGCACCGTGACGGCCCAGTTCGGGTCGAGCCGCGGGGCCTGCACGAAGAGGCCCTCCGGACCCACCTCGTGGTCGATGCCGAGGGCGAAGACCCGGAGACGCGCGAGTCCCTGCACTCGCCCGGCGCGCGGGGGCCTGACCCAGGCCCACACCGGGCCGGCGGAGCCGTGGAAGGCGTGGCTCCAGCGCGTCCGGGGCTCCAGGGCCGAGGTCCCGATCGACCTGGACAGGCCCGCGAGGCAGCCGCCGGCGCGGAGGACGGTGTCGAGCTGGTCCAACGCTCGCGCCGGGATCCCCCGGACGCCCGTCTCCCACGCGCTGACGGCGGCCGCGCTCACGTGGACCTGCTCGCCGAGCTCGACCTGGGTCAGGCCGCTTCCCTTTCGCCACGCCCGCAGCAACGATCCCGGTGACGTCAGCACGGACTGTGGGCCGGTGGCACGCGGCATACGGACGGGGACGGTCACGCGTTGCGTCAGCCCCTGACGGGCTGACCCGTGTCGGGATCGAGGACGAGGTGCGCGGTGCGGCCCCGGCGGTCACCGTCAGCCGCGGTGGAGAAGTCGAACAGGTTCGTCAGGGGCCCGGCCTTCGTGTCGAAGGAGGAGTTGCCGACCCGGCCCGTGCTCCAGTTGTCCTCGACGAACTTCAGGATCGAGGTCTGGTCGGTGACGGTGTGGCCGACGAAGTTCTTCTTCGCGAACGGGGAGATGACGAGGAGCGGCTGCCGGGGGCCGTAGCCGCACCGGTCCTGGTAGCCGCCGGAGACGTCGGCCGGGTTGTCGCCGCACGTGCCGGGGCCGGTCAGGGCGTCGTTGGCCTCCTGCGAGTGGTTCACGATCGGGGACATCTGGTGGTCGTACCAGCCGTCGCTGTCGTCGTAGGCGACGACGACCGCCGTGTCCTTCCACTCCGGCGTCTTCTGCAGCCGGTTGAGGGTGTCGACGAGGAAGCGCTGCTCGTCCAGGGGCGTGGAGTACCCCGCATGGCCGTCCTGGAACGCGGCCGCCTTGAGGTAGCTGACCGACGGCATACGACCGGCGCCGACCGCGGACCAGAAGTCGGTGAGGTCGTACTGGTGGTTCGCCGGACCCGCATGCCCGATCTCCGCCGTCGACGACGGTCGGGTGTGGTCGAGGTTGGCCGTGCTGGCGTAGTACTGGAAGGGCTCGTGGTGCGGGATGTAGTCCTTGCTCACGACGCCGCCGGCGTCGGTGTGCGTGGCGGTGCAGTCGGCGAACCCGCCCTGGAACCAGCCCCAGGTGACGCCCTTGGCGTTCAGCAGGTCCCCGATGTTCTTGTTCCGGCCGTCAGCCGAGGCGCTGGTGTCCCGGGAGTCGCAGCGGTCGCCCGTCGGCTGTGGGTCCCCGATCACCGTGGTGCTCGTCGCGGGCACCGCACCCCCGTCAGGGGTGAACCCGTGGGTCTGTCCCGAGACGAGGTTGAGCGCGCCGGGGGTGGAGGGTCCGAACGTGGTGCTGTACGAGTTGTCGCTCATCGCGAAGTGCTGCGCGTAGTTCCAGAGGCCGGTCACGGTGTTGCCGTCGTAGTAGCCCATCACCAGGCCCTTGCCGTGGCCGTAGTCGGCGCACGTGCCGGCGCCGCGGCCGACGGTCTCGACGAACTTGTCCATGGCCCCGTGGTCGAAGGCCTTCTGCTCGTCGGTGTACGTGTGGTCCTGGTCGCAGGTCTGCGCCTGGGACCGGCCGAGCCGGAACGGCTGCACCGAGTTCGGGTTGTTCGGCGCCTGCAGCGAGGCCCCGAGCCCGTTGACGGACGGTGTGCCCGGCGCGGGCCGGAACGCCGGCTCGCCGGGGGCGTTCGCGGCGTGCGGGTACGTCGCGAAGTAGTGGTCGAACGAGACGTTCTCCTGGTAGATGACCACCAGGTGCTTGACCGGGGTGGTCGTCGCGGCCACCCGGTCGCGGCCGACGGCGGGCGCGCCTGCGGCGCCGGGGTCCGCGGCGACGGCCGGGACGGAGGCTGCCAGCAGGGCAAGGGCGCCGACTGCAGCGGCCAGTGGGCCGCGCGCCTGGCGCAGGGGGAACACGCTCATGAGGACTCCTGGGAGTGAGGCTTCGCCGCCACGGGAAAGCGGCTTTCGTACGCTTTCGTCGGCGCCTGAGAAAACCCTCCACCGCCGGGGGCCGGGGCATGAACGCTGCGCGAACCCCTGACGGCCGTGAGTCGACGACCGTTCATCGACGTCCGGTGGACGACCCCTTCGGCTGGGGCTACAGGGCCGACCTGGACCGAGGTGGACGGAAGCCGATGGTCACCGACGACGGGGCAGGTACCGGTGCTCGGGTCGGCCCGTGGCCCCGTACGACAGGTCGAGGTCGATCAGCTGCTTCCTGACCGGGGTCGCGAGACAGCGCTGGGCCGTCGGGCGACTGGCGCCGAGGAGCTCGGCCACCTCCGCGGCGCCGATCGACCTGGGTGAGGCCGCACGAGTAACCCGCGACACGCCCCGGCGACACCCGCGGGACCAGCAAGCCGCACGACCAGCAAGAACAGCACGACCACACGACTCGAAGGAGAGTTCCCTTGAACACCAAGCGAATCGGCGCCATCGGCGCAGCCCTGCTCGCCGCGTCCACGATGGCCGCCTGCGCGAACAACGCGTCCGGCGCGAGCGTGGCCGGCGGCCCCGTCGACCCCAGCGCACCCACCGTCACCATCATGGTCGGCGGCATGAGCAAGCAGATCTACCTGCCCTTCATGCTCGCCAAGCAGCTCGGCTACTACGCGAAGGCCGGCGTCGACGTCAATCTCGTCGACGAGCCGGCCGGCGGCGACGCGACGCAGAACATGCTCGCCGGCCAGGTGCAGGGCGTCGGCGGCTTCTACGACCACAACATCGCGCTCCAGGCGCAGGGCAAGTCGTCAGAGGCCGTCGGTCGATGCTGCAGATCCCCGGCGAGGTCGAGCTCTGCCGCAGCGACCTCAAGGGCACGATCAAGAGCCCGGTCGACTTGAAGGGCCAGTCGCTCGGCATCACCGACACCGGCTCCTCCACCGACTTCCTCAGGCAGTACCTCAGCAAGAAGAACGGCGTCGACCCGACGCAGGAGACCCGCCGCGGCGTCGGGGCCGGCCAGACGTTCCTCGCCGCGATGAAGCAGAAGACCATCGCCTGCGGCATGACAACCGAACCCACCGTCAGCAAGGCCCTCTCGGACGGCACGGCGTTCATCCTTCTCGACACGCGCACCACGAGGCACAGCCAGAGCGCGCCCCTCATGAGGCAGCCCGACCCGTCCCCGACGTGGGCGGGCCGCCTTGCGCGTCCGCCGTCCTGCGCCAGGGCAGCCGTACCACGGTGCAGCCCGGTCTCAGCGGAGGTTCAGGTGCCGGCCCGTAGGGTCGGGGTCGTGAGAGACGACGGCACCGGACCCCGCCGCCTGCGGCAGGTCTGACCATGCGCATCCTGCTCGTCGAGGACGAGCGGCCCCTGGCCGAGGTCGTACGCCGCGGTCTCTCCCGCGAGGGATTCGTCGTCGACGTGTTCCACGACGGGGAGGACGGCCTCTGGGCGGCGACCGAGTCCACCTACGACGCAGTGGTGCTGGACATCATGCTGCCGAAGCTCGACGGCTACCAGGTCGTCAGCCGGCTCCGGGAGGCCGGCGTGTGGACTCCCACCCTCATGCTGACGGCGGTGGACGGCGAGCACGACCAGGCAGAGGCTTTCAACCTGGGCGCCGACGACTACCTGACCAAACCCTTCAGCTTCGTGGTCCTGGTCGCCCGGCTTCACGCGCTCATCCGCCGAGGGGCGCCGGAACGGCCCGTCGTCCTGCGGGCCGGATCCTTGTCGCTCGACCCGGTGCGACGCAGGGCACATCGTGGCGACGTCGAGATCTCGCTGACCGCCAAGGAGTTCGCCCTGCTCACCTTCTTGATGCAGCACAAGGACGAAGTGGTCACCAAGACCGCCGTTCTCGAGTCGGTGTGGGATCCCGCGTACGACGGCGACGTCAACATCGTCGAGGTCTACATCGGCTACCTGCGGCGCAAGATCGACGTCCCGTTCTCCGTGACGAGCATCGAGACGGTCCGAGGGGCGGGGTATCGGCTCGTCGACACCGACGAGGCCTGAGCCCGGGGGCGGCCCGGCGCTACGGGACGTCAGCGGTGCCGGACGGTCGGCACGGCACTGAGAGCTCGAACCGGGCCCCGCCGAGGGCCGAGTCGGTCACGAGGAGCGTCCCGCCGTGAGCGACCGCGAGCTCCCTCGCGATGGCCAGACCCAGGCCCGCCCCACCGGAGTCGCGGGACCGGCTCTCGTCGAGGCGCACGAAACGCTCGAACACGCGGTCGCGGTCGCGCGCAGGGATCCCCGCCCCGTCGTCGTCGATGCTGACGAGCGCACACCCGCCCTGGGTCGAGACGCGGAGCCGCACGGTCGAGCGGGCATGTCGGGCGGCGTTGTCCAGCACGTTGCGCACGACCTGCTGCAGCTGGAGCTCGTCCCCGAGGACGCGTACGGGTGCGTTCTCGAGACGGACCGTGAGGCGGACCAGTCGGCGCAGCCGTCGGGCCTCGGCGTCGACGAGGTCGTCGAGGTCTACCTCGTCGCGCACCTCGGCCAGCGACGCGTCGTCGGCGCGTGACAGCAGCAGCAGGTTGTCGACGAGCCGGGCCATGCGCTCGGTCTCCGACCGCACGATCGGGCCGAGCTCCTCCCACGACGTCTCCGGGCTCGACGGGTGAGCGACCTCGAACGAGGCCCGGATCGTTGCCAGAGGCGAGCGCAGCTCATGGCTGGCGTCGGCGACGAACCTGCGCTGGGCGCGCTGCGAGGAGTCGAGCCGTTCCAGCATGGAGTTCATGGTCTCGGCCAGGTGGGCGATCTCGTCATCGGTGGGCGGCACGGGCACCCGGTCGTGCAGGTGGGCAGCGGTCGTGCGCTCGACCTGCAGGCGGATCGCATCCACCGACTCAAGCGCACGTCCGACACGCCACCACGTGACCAGCCCAGTGAGAGCCACGAGCATCGGCAGGGCAGCCGCGAGCAGGGCGGCCGTGGTGAGCACCGCCTCCGTCCGCGAGGCCTGAGATGCAGCCCCCAGCAGCACGTACGACCTCCCCGCGTTCTCGACACCGCGAGCGACGACGAGCAGGTTCTGCCCCTCGAGAGGCATCGGCACGAGTGACGCCCCGCTGACGCGCGTCTCCCCCACCCCCGGCCGCAGGTCGGTGACTGCGTCGGGGCGGGACGGCCGGGAGGTGTAGACGACCCGCTCCCCCGCCCCGCCCTCGAGCGAGATCACCTGCACGAGGACGTTGTCCGGCCCCTCGTCGCGCTCGCTGCGTTCCAGCCCCGCCGTGCCGGTGGACGCGAGGACGCTCGCGTCCTCGTCCACGATGGCGACGATGCTGTCCTGGAGCGCCTGCGTCAGGGCGCGCTGCAGCACGAGCACCAGGAGCGCGCCACCCAGCAGCAGCGCCACGGCGACGACCGCGGCGGCGGCCACGGTTGCCTGCCGCCGCACGCCCGAACGCGACCGGAGGAGAGCCGTCATCGAGCCTCCTTCCGGTCACGCCGGGATGCGCCACGGCCGTGGGCGGCCCTGGTACACAGCCGTGTCGATTGTGCCTCAGTCGACCTACTGCTTCTTCTCCAGCGCGCCGATCGTGGACTGCAGGGCGGTCAGCGCGGACAGGCTCGACTGCTTCGTCGGCGGCGTGGCGCGCAGGGCTGTGAGGGCACCGTCGATCGCCGAGTCCAGCGAGTGCCAGTCGTCCGGAGAGGCCGGCTTCATGGCTGCCTCGCCGTTGTCCCACGCGACCTCGAGGTCCTTGATCCTCGCCGTCGCCCCCGCCAGGTCCCCGGCCTTCGTCCTGCCCGCGACGTCATCCACGATGACGGCGAACGGGCGGAGGTCGCCGATCGGGGAGGTCGCATCGGCTTCCAGGGGGTTGACATGCCGGCCCTTGCCCGCATCCGCCCCCGTCCCCGCTGCGGGCGCGGCCGCTGCGGGCGTGGGAGCCGGCGCGAGCACGAAGGCCGCTGCCACGACGGCAACGGCGGCGGCCGCAGCCCAGACGTAGTCGCGGTGCGGGCTGACCGCGGGCGCCTCGCCCTTGGCGCGTATGCCGTGCCGGTTGGCGTTGACCTGCTCGCGCGCCACGAGGGCGATGATCACGCCGAGGAACAGCAGGCTCGTCCGGCTCGCCCCCAGACCGAGACCGCCGAAGTCACGGTCCTGGGTCAGCAGGTCGCCCAGCGAGGCGCCGAGCGGCCGCGTGAGCACGTAGGCGATCCAGAAGGCGAGCACCGCGTCCAGCCCGAGGCGCCGCCCGAGCCAGACTGCCAGGATCAGGCCGCCGAAGATGAGGGCCCCGTTCCGGAAGCCGAGCGACAGCGCCTCGGTCGCGAGGTCACCGCCCGCGGTGCCGAGGGCGAACGTCGTCAGGATCGCGCCCCAGTAGTAGCGCTCCCGTCGCGGGGTGTCGATCGCGGTGATCGCCAACGTGCGCTCCTGACGCCACCACAGAGTGAAGACCACGGCCAGGACGACCGAGAAGGCGGCCGTGCTGACGTAGAGGCTGACCCCGAGGGTGTCGGTGAAGAAGTCGGTGATCTGCGTGCCGACGATGCTCACGAGCACGACCGTGAGCCAGTAGAGCCACGGGACGAGCCGCTTGGCGCGCAGCTGCGCGACGAGGGCGACGGCCAGCAGGGTCACCATCGCCCCGTCGGTGGCGGCTGTGCCGAGGCCGACGTCGACGGCCAGGTAGTCGGCGAACGTCTCACCGATCGTCGTGGACAGCACCTTGATCAGCCAGAACGTGGCTGTGATGGCCGGGACCTTGTTGAGCAGGGTAGAGCCTGACATCGGACGGGCGCGGTCGAGCGCGGTACTCACGCTTCCAGGCATGCGGATTCCTCTGGGTCGGGTCGGACTTGCGATCCAGAGGCTTCCCGAGCGCCCCTGAGGCCGGGCTGAGAGCCCGAGAGATCGAGGGTCCGGCGGACGCGTCGCCGCCCCGGGGCCGACCGAACCGTTCGACGTCGACACCACGGTCGACGGCGGCAGGTGGCGTAACGTCCAAGGATGCGCAGCTTCGCGGTCACAGACGAGATCCGTTCATACGCAGTCGATCACGGGTCGTGGCGCCCCGACCTCGTGGTCCGTGCGCTGCAGGGCGCGACAGCTCGGCTGGGCGATGCGGCGGGCATGCAGATCGGCGACGACCAGGGGCAGCTGCTCACCATGCTGACCCGGCTGGTCGGCGCACGCCGGGCCGTCGAGGTGGGGACGTTCACCGGCTACTCGAGCATCTGCGTCGCCCGGGGTCTGGCCGAGGGAGGTTCGCTGCTGTGTTGCGACGTGAGCGAGGAGTGGACCGAGATCGGCCGACGCGCTTGGGCCGCAGCAGGACTCGCTGATCGCATCGAGCTGCGCATCGCACCCGCGCTCGACACCTTGAGAGCCCTCCCCGACGCGGCAGACATCGACCTCGTCTTCATCGACGCGGACAAGCCCGGGTATGCCGCGTACTGGCAAGAGCTGGTGCCGCGCGTGCGATCCGGGGGCCTCCTCCTCGCCGACAACGTCCTGTGGGGTGGCCGGATCGCCGATCCGGAGGCCACCGACGAGAACACGACTGCGTTGCGCGCCTTCAACGACCTCGTCGCCTCGGACGATCGCGTCGACGCGGTCGTGCTGACGGCGTTCGACGGGCTGACCATCGCGCGACGGCGCTGAGCCCGCTCACTCCGACGGAGAGCCTTGGGGCTCCCCCGCTCCGCGCGGAGCGGCCGGCGGCACCTGCTCTCGGGACCTCGGCCAGTCCGGCGCGCTCGAGCCTGCCGACCTCGGGGTGGATCTGGCTGTGACCGGGATGCCCGCCGAGGATGGAGCAGCGCTGCCGGGCCCAGGGACGAGCATGGAGCGGACGGCTGCCCGGAGGTCGCCGGAACCGTCGGCCATGACGGCAGACCGCATCCGCTGGTATCCCGCGCCGTCGCGCAGGATGTCCTCGATCTTGGCCAGCTCCTGGGTGCATCCGAGCCGACGAGCCGTCGGCTGCAGCTGTTCGAGGAGGTCGTGGATGTCGTCGACGACATCCACCTCACGATTGTCCGCGTCACGGATGAGGATGGCGTCGAGTCCGTAGCGAGCAGCCCGCCACTTGTTCTCCTGCACGTGCCACGGGGGCAGCGGTCGGGCGAGAATCCCCTCGTCGAGCTGCTGCTCGAGGTGCGTCACGAGGCAGTGGACCAGGGCGGCGACGGCTGCGACGTCCTGCAGCCGCGACAGCCCGTCACAGGCACGCACCTCGATCGTGCCCAGGCGCAGGGAGGGCCGGATGTCCCACCGCAGCTCGCTGGGGTCCGTGATGACACCGGTCGTGTAGACGTCGCGCAGGTACTCGCGGTACTGCGCCCAGGTCTCGAACTGGAACGGCAGTCCCGCCGTCGGCAGCTGCTGGAACAGCATGGTCCGGTTGCTCGCGTACCCGGTGTCGGCGCCGGAGCCGTAGGGCGACGATGCCGAGAGGGCCGTCAGGTGCGGGTGGAAGGTGAGCAGTCCGTTGATGAGGGGCCACACCTTGGCCGCCGATCTCACCCCGACGTGCACGTGCACGCCGAAGATCACCATCTGGCGTCCCCACCACTGGGTGCGGTCGATGAGGGTGGCGTACCGCTGGCCCTCGCTGACCTGCTGGTCCTCCCAGCGCGCGAACGGGTGGGCGCCACCCCCGTACAGCAGGATTCCCAGCTGCTCGGCGGCGTTCTGCACCGTCTCGAGTCCGCCACTCAGGTCGGCTGACGCCTCCTCGGCGTTCGCGCAGACGCCGGTGACGATCTCGACCGTGTTGCGCAGCAGCTCCTTGGTCACGGTGGAGCGTGACTTCGTCGGTCGGGCGTGGCTGTTGGCCTCCGGTGCATTCGCGTGGCCCAGCAGGTCGTCGGCCCGTGAGGTGAGGTCGAGCGTCAGCGGGTCCAGCAGACCCAGCTCCCACTCCACGCCGAGGGTCCTCCCCGCAGACGGCGTGAAGGTGACATCGGCGAATGCCGTGTTGTGATCCGTCATCGACACCTCGGGTGATCGGTGGGTCAGTGTCGCGTCGACTCGTCGCCCGGCAACGTGCCCGCGTTCCGCCGGACCGGGCACGGAGTGGACGCCGATACGAGCGTCCATGCGGGCCAGTACCCCAGGTGCTTCGACGGTGGCGGGGGCAATGGTCCCGTGGGGCTGCCGGCGTACGCCTCGTTGTTCTCGAGAAGGCCATCGGTCACTGACATCGGTTCCTCACTCGGGTGGGAGCTGATGGAGTACTGACAAGGTTCGTGCGTGTGGAGACACCGAACCCGGATGTCGCCGAGGCGGCCTGCGGCAGTCGTACGCGCAGGACGCCCTCAACGAAATGGTAGGCCTGCCCGGGGGCGTGGGCAGCCGAAGAATCGCTCGGGTCCTGGCGGTACTCACCCCTGCCACTAGCGTCGAGAAGTAGTGTCACCAGTGGGTGCTCCTGCCCCGACGAAGGAGGGTGACATGGCAGATCGCGAAGACGCGGCACTGCTCGTGCAGCTGGCGCAGTGGGGCTCCACGATGGGCCTCGAGGAAGCGCAGCAAGCGGTGTGGGCCGAGGACTTCGACCCCCGGACAGCATCCGTCGAGGACATCCTCGTCTCACGGATCCTGAACTGGGGCGAGACCATCGCGACCCTGACCAAGAACGGGCTTCTGGACGCGGATCTCGTGCTGGACTGGCTCTGGGTCTCAGGCTTGTGGTCACGGGTGGGACCCGCAGCAGTCAAGCTCCGCGAGAAGCACGGCGTCCCCGAGCTCTACGAGAACTTCGAGGCGTTGGCGAACAAGCAGGTTTGATCGCCGGCACCTCGGCCCGAGGGGCGGGGTGCTGCTACCTTGCGGTCGAGCGGCCGCATCCGTTCGACCGCGAAAGCGAAGGAGTCAGACCCATGCTGACCAAAGCTCTCCTCGTGCGTCTCGAGGCCCTGCCGGGCAAGGAGACTGAGCTCTCAGAATTTCTCACCCAGGCGCGGTCGATCGTGATGGACGAGCCAGGCACCATCGCCTGGTTCGCCATCCAGTTCGGACCGACGACCTTCGGCGTGTACGACGTCTTCCCCGACGACGAGGCCCGCGACGCTCACCTTGCCGGTGGCGTCGGGCAGGCGCTGGGCCCCAACACCGGCGTCCTCTTCTCCGAACCGCAGATCGAGAAGATCGACATCATCGCCGACAAGGTTCCGGCATAAGGCGTACCTTCGGCCCTCGAGCCCTCGAGCCCTCGGGCCTTCGGGCTTCGGGGCGGTCGACACCCGGCGGTTGTGTGGTGGAGGCGTGTGAGCTGCTGGGCCCAGGTTGCACGCGGAGGGCGGTCGGCCGTGTCTTCCGGAACCAGCGTGGTGACGCGACGCGAGCGCGCTGAGCCAGGCCGGCAGTGCCATGCCCTTGCCGACCGTGCCGGCTGAGCGTCTACTGACAGGAACGAGCGTCCGCGCGCTCCGGGGCTCTGGGGCGCCAGAGGAGGCGAAATGTCAGATGACGAGTTGAGGGCGGCCACCCGTCGCTTCTTCGACGAGGTCTGGAACAAGGGCAACGTCGGCGAGACCGCGGCATTCCTGGCCCCGGAGTTCGTCAGTCACAACGCCCTCGACGTACGGATCGTCGGGCCGCACGAGTACGGCGCGGCAGTCACCGACTACCGGGCGGCCTTCCCGGACCTGCACACCACGCTCGAGGACGTGCTCGTCGACGGTGACCGGGTCGTCGTCCGCGGCACCGACCGGGGGACTCATCGTGGCGCCTTCATGGGGTTCCCCGCGTCGGGTCACGAGGTCACGACGACGTGGATCGAGATCTTCCGCATGGAGAACGGCAAGGCCGCTGAGGGCTGGCTCGAGTCGGACTCTGCTTCACTGCGCAACCAGCTCGTCGCCGAGACCGCCTGATCGCGCGCACGCTTCGCGACCGAGCGTCCAGGACCAGCCGGCGCATCCATCACGTCGGCCCCTGGACGGACGCCGACCGATGCGGGCGCAGGTCGACTCGTGGGGAGCCCGTCGGTCGACCAGGTCGCCGCATGAACCCACCCCGTGCACGAGGGCGGCGCCGCCTCAGGGGTTCCCCGGGTGGGGGTGGGACCAAGTGGCGGCGCCGTCGAGGTCCTCATACCCTCGGCGATGCCCGAAATATCCCATTTGTGCAACACGTCTCAGAGCCGTGCTCCGATCGTCGCCCCGACCCCGCGCACCGCCACCGGAACGGGTTCACCGCGTGGACGTCACGACGACCGGGGCAAACCCGCGCACGTGGACGGCGCCGCCGGCTCGGACAGTGTGAAGGCCACGGCCGGCGGCGCCATCGCCGCCTCCCTACCCGCCGACAGGATCGTGAATCACGCCGAGGACGGCGCCGCCCCAAGAGGAGCCACAGGGGAGGCTCCAGAGACGACGCCGCCACCTGAGGCATACCCACGGCCGGGGCGTCCCGACCCGTCGCCGCGGACCGGGGCGTGAAGGCGCCCCGGTCGCGGCCGAGCCCCTGCGCGGGACCTCGGACGACGACCGGGACGCTGGGAGCGACGTACCCGCAGCCCGGCGTGCTGACACCGCACCGGTCGCGGCCGTACGGGGGTGGGCGCGGTGGACACGATGGGCGCGGTGGACACGATGGGCGCGCTCGCCGCCGAGAACGACCGCGGTCGCCCTGGGCGGGAACCCCCTCCACGGTGCGCCCGCCCAGGACGCCGACGAGCACGTACCCACTCAGGGCGACGCGTGGTGGCCGACTACCTCGACGACATCCGGATGCCGCCGAGGTCGGCCGCGTCGACGGCGAGTGCTCGTCACACATGAGGGCCGAAAGGGTCGACGAGCTCGTCGGGTTCGAGGTGGTGGCGTACGTGCACCGAATTCACAGTGTTGAAACGGCGCCCCCGGGTAAGTCCTTGTGGCAGAGCGCAGCAAGGCCCGGCGCTGGCTTGCCGCGCGACCAAGTCACCCTCAAGGAGCCAGTCGATGAGCGAAACGAAGACCCGTCAGACGACAAACACCTCCACCGCCGTCGAAAGCAGCGAGGCCTCGCCGTCCGCCCTGGTCACCGAGCAGGGCCGCACCACGATCGCCGACACCGTGGTCGCCAAGATCGCGGGGATCGCGGCCCGCGATGTGGCCGGAGTGCACGCCCTCGGCGGCGGCACCGCTCGCGCGGTCGGAGCCCTCCGTGAGCGCATCCCCGGCGGCCGCACCAACCACTCCCAGGGTGTCTCTGTCGAGGTGGGCGAGCGGCAGGCAGCCGTCGACGTGCAGCTCATCGCCGACTACGGCGTCTCCATCGCCGACCTGGCCCAAGGCATCCGTCGCAACGTCATCTCCGCGATCGAGCGCATGACGAGCCTCGAGGTGACCGAGGTGAACATCGAGGTCCAGGACGTCTTCCTCGAACAGGAGGACGGCGACCCGTCCCAAGGTTCGCAAGGCGCCGAGCCGCGGGTCCAGTGACGCTTCAGCCGGGCACAGGGGTCGATGCCCCTCCCGCCGCGGATGGGCCCGCCCAAGCGCAGCCTCTCGAGTCCGCGGATGCCGTTCAGGCAGCCGTCCTCGCCGTGCCCGGCGTGGCGGCTCTGCATGGCGGAGCCTTCGGCGAGGCTGCCACCCACTTCCCAAGACGCACAGTGAAGGGCATCCAGGTGCGTCCCGAGGTCACGACCGTCCATGTCGTCCTGGCTTGGGATGCTTCCGCCGCCGAGACCGCCGCCAAGGTGCGTGCGGCCGCCCGGGCCGTCACGCACACCCCGGTGGACGTCGTCGTCGAGGACGTCCTAGCACCCGGCGGCGCCGCGAACGAGGCAAAGGCTTGATGTCCGTGAGCGGGCCCCGAGACCCGGCGTTGCGTTCCCGATGGGTACGGCAGCGGCGGCGCACCGCAGCCGCCCACCATCCTGACCGCGGCGGCGACACCGAGAGCTATCTGTCCGCGCTCGCGGCCGTCGACCGAGCCTTCGGCGTCGACGAGGCGGTGCAGCGGGAGGCCGCCGCCAACCTCCAGGTGCATGTCCGGCACAGCTGGCGTGGATCGCGTATGCGGGTGTCCCGCCGCGCTCGCCGGGTGGCGCGGACCGTGCGCAGTCGACTCCCCCGTTCCTTCCCGGGTGCCCGACGCACGACCGAGATCTGACCGAACTGCGACCGTCCCCGAACAGGTCGTCTGTCAAAGGAGAACTACATGCCCAGCTCACTGATCGGTCTGCTCGCCGGCCTGCTGCTCGGCGTCGCCGCTGCAGCCGGAGGATTCACCGGCTTCCTCATCGCCCTGGTCCTCGGTGCGGTCGGTTGGCTCGTCGGTGGCCAGCTCGATGGTCAGATCGACCTCGCGCGGGTGTTGGGCGGCCGTGGTCGTGACTGACCCCGCCACCACCACTCCGCCGCTCGCGGACGAGCGAGGGCAAGCCGTACACGGCCTGGTCGGCGCCGGCGCTCGCGCTCTCGCCGAACCGGGTGAACGGGGGCGCCTCGAGATCGCGGAGAAGGTCGTCGAACGCGTCGCGTCGTTCGCTGCGGGCGAAGTACGCGGCGTGCGCCGAGTCGGCACCGGTCTCGAGGGCGTCGTCGGCCGCCAGTATCCGAGGGCCAAGGCGGAGGTGGCTGGGGGCCGCGCCAGGATCCGCATGGACATCGCAGTGGCTTGGCCCAGCCAGCTCGGGCAGACGGCGAGAGCAGTGCGCGACCGGGTGCGTGAGCAGGTGGAGGCTCTGGTGGGAGTAGCCGTGGATGCCGTCGACGTCACCGTCGCCTCCGTCGTTGCAACCGCTGCAGGCGAGCGAAGGAGAGTGCGGTGAGCGGCTACGGCGGCAATGTCCAGGGGGCGATGCCTCCGGCCAAGACGCCTCGCAGAACCGGCGTCGTCGGCGCCCTGGGAATCCTCTTGGCACTTCTGTTGACCGCGTCTGGGGCGCTGGCCGTGCGCGACGCCCTCGTGTACGGCCGCGTTCTCAGTGGGAGCGCCTTCGTCCACGACCTGGCTCATGTCCTGCAGGGTCTGCGACCCCAAGCGTGGGTCCTGGTCGTCGGCATCGTCCTGGCGCTCGTGGGGCTTGTCCTGCTCGTCACCGCGCTGCGCCCATCCGTCGTCAAGGCGACTGCGGTAGCCGCCGAGACGGGCGTCTTCCTCGGGCCGCGTGACGTCAGCCGCCTCGTCGAGACGGCCGCCGAGGATGTCGACGGCGTGCTCGGCGTACGCGTGTCCTCCACACCGCGACGCGTGACGGTCGACGTCCGCTCGACCGGTGACCAGCGCGTCGAGGAGCGAGTGCGTGACGCCGTCACGGCTCGCCTCGCTCCGCTCGAGAACCAACCGACCGTCCGCGTTCGCATAGAGAGGCCTCGCCGATGACTCGTGGAACGCTGGCCGTGGACCGGCTCATGACTGCCCTGGGCGGCCTCCTGCTCGCCGCGCTCGGCGTCCTCGGAATCCTGTGGTGGGCAGGCCGGCTCGGGTCCGCACCCGCCCCGATCGATCTGTCCGGCATCCGCTGGTTACCCAAGCAGCAGTGGTGGCCTTGGGCGCTCGGTGCGGCGGGCGTCCTCCTTGCCCTCCTCGGCCTGCGCTGGCTCCTCTCCCACCTTCCCCGCCGCGGCGTGACCCATCTGTCCCTCCCCGGCTCCGGGCCGGAGGGCCGGCTTGTCGTCTCGACGGGACCGGTCGTCGACGCGGCGGCCACCACTCTGGCGAACGCCCCTGGCGTGCGCTCGGCCCACGGCCGCATCGACCACGACCGCGGCCAGCTCGTGGTTCACCTCGACGCCACCATCGAGCGCGGTGCCCAACTCGAAACGGTGGCGTCGGTGGCGGACGCCGTCACCGCCGAGATGCGGTCCGCCCTCGAACGAGACGACCTCACCGCGCGGGTGCAGCTCCGGACCGCCGGCCGCAACCGGCCGGCGCCCCGGGTGTACTGAGCCGCACAACAGAGACCGTCGCGCGAGCTCACGGCAGATGACGCCTCGGAAGCGTCTGCAACTGCCCCGGGTGGTGCGTCACAATGTCGCCTGACGGACCTTGCGCTAAGCGCATTCCCGGTACCAGCATCAGTCGCGGTCTCCCACATGGGAGACGCCACGACGTCCTCGCCTGCGCGAAGGAGCGACCCAACCGTCTCGGTCGTGCCACCGATGGAGGAGCGGACGATCACCGTGGAGCCTCCCTTCGGTGGGCGTCAGACGCCAGAAGCCAGAAAGCGCAACGACACCCGCCAGTCGGGAGGAGAATCGGGATGTGAAGATCTGGCCCCTGTCCTGCCACGTCATGGGATGGCATCAGTTCCGCAGAAAGCCCGGAGACAAGGAGATGCTGGTCTGTCAGCGGTGCGGCAAGCAAGAACTGGCATGGACCAAGCGCATGCGCGACAAGGCTGACAACCCCTGGTCATGACAGAAGGGGCCGACCCTGAGCCCGGCAGTCCTCCTCAGAGCCCAGCGGTTGACGTGGGCCATGTGCGTCGCGTTGTAACGGTCCCCGCGGACTCCGACACGCAGGGCCAGGGGGTCGAGGTCGGCACGGTCGCCCGCGGAGAGCGTCACCTGCGTGGCGCTGGCGTTCTCCTCGATGCTGGCGGTGCGACGGGTGCCGGGGATCGGCACGATCCACGGCTGCTGCGAGCGCAGCCACGCCAAGGCGATCTGCCCGGGCGTCGCGCCCCTGACCCCGGCGAGAGCCATGAGGTGGTCGACGAGGGCTTGGTTCGCGGCAAGGTTCTCCGCCTCTAAGCGCGGCACGCGGTGCCGGATGTCCCCCTCGCTGAAGATGGTGGACGCATCCACGATCTCAGTCAGGAAGCCCTTGCCGAGCGGCTGAACGGCACTAACCCGATGCCGAGCTCCGCGAGGGTGGGCAGGACCTCGGCCTCAGGGTCGCGGGTCCACAGCGAGTACTCGCTCTGTACCGCGGTCACGGGATGGACGGCATGGGCGGCGCGGATGGTGGCCGCCGAGGCTTCCGAGAGCCCGAAGCGCTTCAGCTTCACCTTGCCCTCTGTGGCCAGCTCGCCGACGGTGCCGGCGACCTGCTCGATCGGCACGTCCGGATCGACGCGGATGCCCTGTCAGTACACCTCCCACCGGGGACTCACCGAGCACCGGCGGTTGCACTCTCGGGCAGAAGGCCTTCGGCGAAGCGGGTGCCGGTCCGTGCGGACCTAGGTGGCAGGGGTGGGGCTGGCCGAGGAGCCGCCGGTCGCGTTGAGGTCGGTGACGGCGGCGAGGCGCTCGACGACCTCGCCGGCGACGTCCTGGCGTCTGGTGTCCGCCGCCTCCTTCTGCTGCTGCACCTCGACGCGGGCGGCCTGCCACGCCGACCAGTGCCCGGACACCAGAGCCCACAGCGAGAGCGCGGACACGTAGACCACCGAGTTCAGCCATCCCATCATCAGCGAGATCGGGATCATGAGGATCCAGAAGACGGCAAGCCATCCGTTGACGCGGCGCATGAACACCGGGTCGCCTTGCACCATCGCCCAGAGGGACTTCACCGTGCCCAACGCATACCTCCTAGGAACGATCTTCCGGACGCTCGCTGCTGGACGTCAGGGCGGAGTGTGCCAGAGGATCCTCAAGGCGGGCTGAAAGGAGCGGTCGACGCGCTGGTGGGTGCAGCACCACGTGGCTACCCGTAGTCCGCTGTGTCAGGCCCGAGCTGCCACGACGACGACGCTCTCGTCGGAGCGCCGCCATGATCGGAGCGGCCACCGCAGGTGACGCTACACAGGCGCGGTGAGCCGTCGGTGGTGAGCAGCGCCGCGAGGTCCGGCAGTGTCTGGGGGCACGCCTGCACGGCACGGAGCACGGCTGGAGCCACAGCGCAGACCATCTGCGGACCACCGGCGATGGCGAGTCCCACAACCGCAGGTCAGAGGCCTGAAAGTGGATGAGTCGGCCGATACGCCGGGTTCTGTTCCGCGGCCCCGTCACCAGGGCCGCGGCGACGGCCATCCATCTGGACCGACCATTGCTGGCCGGCTCTAGCGTCCTACCCGCGCACTCGACCGGGCCGGCCTCCTCGATGCCCGAGGGCATCGTTCGCACGCTGTCTGGACTTGCTCCGGGTGGGGTTTACCGAGCCGCTCCAGTCACCTGGAGCGCTGGTGGTCTCTTACACCACCGTTTCACCCTTACCGGCTGCCGAAGCGGCCGGCGGTCTGTTCTCTGTGGCACTGTCCCGCGGGTCACCCCGGGTGGCTGTTGGCCACCACCCTGCCCTGTGGAGCCCGGACGTTCCTCGGCAGGGCCGAAGCCCTGACGCGACCGCCTGGCCGACTCATCCGCGGACCAGCATAGGCCCTCGTGCTGCCGGCCCGACGTCGCCATCGCGGCCCCACCGGTCGGCGCCCGGGCGGGCCGGCGCCGGACTCAGACCATTCGGCGAAAGGCGAGCAACGCCACGTCGTCGTGGCGGTCGGGGTCCGTCACGGCCTCGGCGAGCTCGTGGAGCACGTCGTCGAGGTTGGTGGCGTCGTTGACGTCACCGAGCAGCTCCTCGGCGGCGGCCTGGAGTCGCTTGAGCCCGATGTCGATGCTCTCGCCGCGTCGCTCGACGAGCCCGTCGGTGTAGAGGAGCAGCAGGTCACCGACCGCGAACGGCACTCGCGCAGCGGGGCGTTGCACGATGCCGATGCCGTGGACGGGAGAGCCGTCCTCGACGATGTAGCGGCTGAAGCCTTCGTGGATCAGCAAGGGCGGCGGGTGCCCCGCAACGACCGTCGACATCTTGCCGTGGGCCGGGTCGAAGAGGGCGTATGCAGCGGATGCCATCGGCGTGGGCGGCTGGTACGCCATGAGGCGGTCCATCGCGGAGGCCAGCGCGGCGGGCTCGGGACCTTGGGTCACGAGCACCCTTGTGGCGGAACGCATCCGAGAGCCGGCGAGGGCGGCGTCGACACCTCGACCCATCACATCGCCGACGAAGGCGAAGACGCGGCCGTCACCCAACGTGCTGACGTCGAAGTAGTCGCCTCCGACGTCGGTGCGGCCCGCCTGCCGGTAGACCATGCCCACCTGCCAGCCGGGCACCTCCGGCAGGTCATGGGGCAGCAGCGTGGCCTGGAGAACCGACGCGACGCGCCTTGTCTGCGAGTAGAGGTCGGCGTTGTCGATGGCGAGACCCGCGCGACGCGCGAGGTCCTCGGCGAAGGCGACGTCGTCGGAGCTGTAGCGCCGACCGGACTCTGCGGCCACGAACGTGAGCACGCCGATGACGCGGTCGTTGGCCCTCAGAGGGACGGACATCGCGCTCTGCAGGCCGAGCTCCCTCGCCACCCGCAGGTGCTCGTCGTCTCGCGCGGAGGCGACGAGCATCTCGTCGGTGATCTCCTCGATGAGCATGCTCTTGCCTGTGCGGGCCACGTCGGCGGCGCCACCGGGGTGATCAGGGTCGGGCGGCCACTTCGTCTCGAGCTCCTTGGCCAGCTGGACCTTGGCGGGGTCGACGTGCGCGACGGCGAGCGTGCGCAGCACGCCGTCGTCCATCATCTGCACGGAGCACCAGTCCGCGTGCGTGGGCACTGCGAGCGAGGCGACCTGGCGCAGCGTCTGGCGATAGTCCAGGGACTCGGCGAGAGCCTGGGAGGCGTTGGCGAGAAACTCGAGGCGGGCCGCGCGGTCCGCGCTCTCGGCCTCGGCGCGCAGCCGCAGCATCGTCTGGGCGCACATGTCGGTGAGGAACTGCAGCACGGAGAGCTCGTCGGCGTCCAGCTGCGCGCGTTCACCGTCGAACCGGAAGCCCACGGCCCCCACGGCCTCACCGCTGGTCGGCGACACCATCGGCAACGCCACCGTGAAGCGCTCCGTGGCGTCCTCGAGGTCGGGGTAGCGCTCGAGCAGCTCCGCGACGTTGGCCACCACCACGGGCTCGCGGGTGCGCACGGCGTCGGATATCGGCATCGACATCCGGATGTCGAACGAGGACCACTGCCTGGCCAGGTGCGGGCTGAGCCCGTGCGTTCCGATGGTCCGCAGTCGGTGCGGCCCCTCACTCACGGCAAGGACTGCGCGCGAGGCGCCCATCACGGCGGAGGCGCGCTCCGTGATGACCGCGGTGAGGTCGTCCATGGTCACGGCGCTGGCGAGGGCAGCCGCCATGCGCCCGAGCTCCACGAGCCGCGTGGCGATGGTCGACGAGGGCTCGTTGCCGCCGTCCCGCGCCGTCGCGTCCATGGCGTCATCCTGACACTGCGAGGGCCCTGACGTCCCACAGATGTCTCATCAGTGGCACGATGGCGATGTGGGAGGGCCGAGGATCACCGGCGAGAGCGAAAGCGGGATCAGTCGCGTCGAGTTCGGCCCGGAGGACCTCCGTCTCGTGCGCAACGCCGTTCGTGAGGTCGCCGAGCACTACGTCCCGGAGCGCGTGAGCGACGCAATGCTGGCCGTGCACGAGCTCGCCGTCAACAGCATCATCCACGGCGGCGGTCACGGGGTGCTGCGCATCGACCGCACCGCAGACTCCATCGTCTTCACGGTGGAGGACTCCGACGGCACCTCCTCGGTGCCTCGCGTCAGCGAGCCCGCCGGCCAGGCGACGAGCGGGCGCGGACTGCTGATCGCCCAGCGGCTCAGCGACCGGCTGACGATCGAGTCACCGCCGGGGCACACACGCGTACGCCTCCACCTCGCCCTCAGCCCGGTCGGGGCCGGGCGCGCCTGACGCGCCTGACCCGCGCCACCGTCGCCGCATCCCCGTGTCGCCGTACGCCGAGGCAGCCAGGCGAGCGCTCAGGCGAGGGCGGCGCCTCCGCTGGCCGACGCCTCGCCCAGCTCGGTGCTGATGTCGAGCACCTGGCCGAGGTTCATCAGCTCCATCAGCCGCAGCGTCACTCCCGCGCACACGAGCTGCAGGTGCCCACCGGCGTCGCTCACCCGGTGGTAGAGCCCGATGAGTGCCCCGAGACCGGACGAGTCGAGGAACGTCACCTCGCGAAGGTCGACGACGACCTCGGACCCTTCCGTTGCCCGCAGCCCGTCGAACACCCTCTTCGCGTCGGAGACGGTGTACGTGTCGAGCTCTCCCGTCACGTGCGCCACGAGCACGCTGCCCCTGTCATCGACCGATACGTTCACGGGCTCCCCCTCCTCGCACGAACACCACCGCCCACGTTAGGCCCCCCGGACTCGGTGGAGAAGGACTATCGGGTATGCCGTCTTCTCGAGCGGGTGCTCGTGCGTGCAATGTGATGCCGGTCACCCTGCCTCGGAGGCGTCAACGAATCGACCGGCTCGTTCGTCATGCCTTGGAGACGACGACGTCACGCAGCCGCACGCAACCACCCAGGAACATGACGCGACCGTTGACAGCCGACCTGCCCGACCCCAGAACCCGCCCGACCCGCCACGTCGAACCCGACCCCGGGGCGAGCAGCCCCGCGACCGTCGAACCCGACCCCGCGAGCGCCTCGGAGCCGCGGTCGAGGTTCTTCGACCTCTCCCTGACCCAGCTGCTGGGCGGGTCCATGGCGGCAGCCACCGCGGCAGCTCTCGGTTCCCGACTCGGCGTGGTGGGGACGATCGCGGGAGCGGCGGTGCTCAGCGTCGTCTCGGCGATCGCCGGCACCCTCTACACGAGCTCCATGGCGCGGGCCAGGGACGTCGTGGTGCTCGTGCGCTCGCGACGCGGCGTCGCCGAAGAGCCCCCCGCGACGGTGCTCGTGCCCAGGGTCGGGCGGGCCTCCCTGCAGGGCTGGACGCGACCGGACCGCGCGAGAGCCCGGCGTGCGCTGGCAACGACGGCCGCGGTCTTCGCGCTGGCCGCCGCGTTCCTCGCGGGACTGCAGCTGGCCACCGGCGCCCCGGTCACGGGCACGAACCTTGGCAGTCGCACCGCTGCCGGCGCAGTGGTCGACGAGGACTCGGCCGGCGGAAGCGCGCGAAGCGACACGACCGACCGCAGAGCCCAGGGGTCGGCGAACAGCTCCGACTCCCCGACCGGCACCGCGACGGGCGCGACCGGCACCGCGACGGGCACCGCCACGGCGGGCGCCACCGACAACGGCACCGACTCCTCGGCCGGCGCCGACACTGCAGTCACGGGCACACCCACGGCACCGGCAGGCGGCCCGACCCCGGCCGACCCCACCGCGGCAGCCCAGGCCCAGCAGACGCCCGCCGGCACGACACCTGCCGCCGGCTCCGGGGCGAACGCCCCGGCGGCGACCACAGCCCCTGCCGGCGCAACCGCTCCGGCAGGCTGAGGGCTCACCCGGTGAGACCGGGCCACCTCAGACGACGGAGAGCGTGATCGTCCCGGCCGCGACGTCGGCCGTGTCGACCCGCACCGACACCTGCTCGCCGGCCTTGGCCGAGCCGGCGGCCCGGGCGACGACGGCGTGGTCGACGAGCTGAACCACGACGCCCTTGTCCTTGTCGCTCTCCTCGACGACGACACCCTCGAGAGTCTGGCCGACGAGCGGGTGCAGCTCGGCGGCCTCGACGGCGTCGGTGCAGGCGCGCTCGACGGCGTTGGTGCGCCGGTCGGACGTCGCCATGATCTCCGGGAGCGTCGGGAGGGCCTCCCTGGCCCAACCAGGGACCGCCTGCCCGGAAGAGAGGGCCTCGCACACGACGAGGCCGAAACGGTCGACGAGCCGGCGCAGGGGCGCGGTGACGTGGGCGTAGGGGTTGGCGACGGCGGCGTGCATCGGCTGCTCGGGCACCGACCCGTCGAAGGGCGTGTAGCCCGCGCCGCGGAACAGCGTCGTCGCCTGGTGGATGACGGCGAGGTGCCTCGGGTTGGTCCGGTCGAGCGTGCGGAGGAACTCGCCGTACGCCATGCCGTCCGGCCACGGCACCCCGGCTGCCGACGTGCGCCGGTTGAAGCGTTCGAGGTCGCGCGGGTCGGGAGCCGGCATGGTGCGCAGGATCCCGACCTTGCCCTTGAGCATCAGGTCGGCGGCGCCCATGCCTGTCAGGAGTGAGATCTGCGCGTTCCAGTCCTCAGCCGGGAGCACGGGGCGGAAGGAGATGCGGAACGAGCCGTCCGGGCCCTCGTCGACCTCCTGCTCCGGCATCGGAAGGCTCGCGCCCCCTCGCTCGCGCTCGAGTGCGATGCGCTTCTCGCCCACCTCCTTGAGCAGCATCAGGCACTCTTCCGCGCTGCCGGCGTCGACGTCCTTCTGCACCTGCTCGTAGTCGTAGCGCCGCACGCTCCGCACCATGGCTCGCGACACAGCCACAGCGGTGCCCTCGCCGTCGGCGGCCAGCCGGATGTCCCAGACGAAGGCGGGGCGCACCTGGTCGGGCAGCAGGCTCGCCGCCCCCTCGCTCAGCTCGCCGGGGTGCAGCTGCACCCGCTTGTCGGGGCAGTAGACGGTCTGGCCGCGGCGGCGCGTCTCGTCGTCGACCGCGCCGCCCGCCCTGACGAAGGCCGGCACGTCGGCGATCGCGTAGCGCACCCGGTAGCCGGCGCCGTCGCGTTCGATCCACATGGCCTGGTCGAGGTCCATCGACGTCGGGGGGTCGATCGTGATGAACGGCACGGACGTCTCGTCACGCTCTGGCAGGTCCGCGTTCGCCGCGGCGGCCCCGGCCTCGGCGACCACGTCGGGCGGGAACTCCTCACGCACCTCGAGCTGGCGGCGTACGGCCTCGAACCGCTCCGCGAGCTGCCGTGCCACGTCGCCGGGCCGGGTCGCCGGGCGGAAGACGATGTGTCGCTGGGCCATGGCGCCACCCTACGCATGGCGGATGCACGTCACCCCGCGCGTCGTCGGACGTTTTGGGACTTTGCCCCGCGCCTTCCCTAGGCTGACCCACGTGCTCATCCTGCTCCCGCCGTCCGAGGGCAAGACCAGGCCCCGGCGGGGGTCCTCGCTCGACCTCGGCGCCCTGTCCTTCCCCCAGCTGACGCCGTTGCGTGAGGCCGTCGTCGACACGGTGGCGAGGCTGAGCGGCGAGCCCGATGCGGCGGACGTCCTCGACCTGAACCCCAACCTCGTCGACGACATCGCCGGCAACACGAGGCTGCACAGCGCTCCCACGGCCACGGCGTCACGGGTCTACTCGGGGGTGCTCTACCAGGCCCTCGACGTCGACTCCCTCGACGCGGCCTCGAAGCGCCGGGCGAACCGGTGGATCGTCGTCGTCTCGGCCCTCTTCGGCGCGCTGCGCCTCGGCGACCGCGTCCCTGCCTACCGGGTCAACATCTGCAGCACGCTCCCCGACGTCGGCCACCTCTCGCACGAGTGGCGCCGCGAGCTGCCGGCCGCGCTCGACGCCGCGGTGAAGCCGCGGGAGCTCATCGTCGACTGCCGGTCGAGCACGTATGCCGCCGTGTGGCGTCCGCGTGACGAGCGCGCTTCGCGGTGGGTCCAGGTCACCGTGCCCGGCGCCTCGCACATGGCGAAGCACACGCGTGGCCTGGTCACCCGCGAGCTCGTCCAGGCCGAGGCTCCACGCACCCCCGAGGCCTTGGCCGAGCGGCTGTCCGAGCGCTTCGAGGTCGTGCTCACCCCGCCGCCACGCCCCGGCAAGCCGTGGCAGCTCGCCACCACCCCGAAGCCCTGACGTGCTGCTCGACCTCGCCCAGCTCGTCGAGCGCGTGGCGCCGATCCTCGTCTTCCTCGTCGCGATCACGCTCGTCGCCGAGATCTGCGACCTCGCCGGACTCTTCGACGTCGCGGCCCACTACGCCGCCCGCGTCGCCAGGGGGCGGGTCGTGGTGCTCTGGCTGCTCGTCGTGGTGCTGGCGGTGGCCGCCACGACCGTGCTCAGTCTCGATACGACAGCCGTCCTGCTGACCCCGGTCGCGATCACGGTGGCGCGTCAGGTCGGCGCTGCTCCCCTGCCCTTCGCGATGACCACCCTGTGGCTCGCCAACACGGCCTCCCTGCTGCTGCCGGTGTCCAACCTGACCAACCTGCTGGCGCTGCACCCCCTGTCGGCGCTCGACGTCCACACGCTCGGCTACATCAGGCTCATGGCGGTGCCGGCCCTGACCGCGGTCGCGGCGACGGTGGCCGTGCTGTGGCTGCTGCACCGGCGCGAGCTCCGTGGCGCCTACGACACCCCGCCGCTGGCCGAGCCGCACGACCGGCTCCTCACCCAGGTGTGCGGCGTCGTGTGCGGGCTGCTGGCCGTGGCGTTCGTCGCCGGCGTGCAGCCCGCCCTGGCCTCGGTGCCGGCCGCCGGCATCCTCGTCGCGGCCACCTACTGGCGAGCCCCCGAGCTGCTCCGGCGCATCCGCCTGCCGTGGCTCACCGTCATCGGTGTCTGCGTGCTCTTCCTCGTCGTCGACGCCGCCCTCCGGTTCGGCCTCGAGGCGTGGCTCCGCTCCGTCGTGGGTTCGGGCTCCAGGATCGGCGACCTGTTGCGCGTGAGCGGTCTGGGCGCCCTCGCCGCCAACGGCATCAACAACCTGCCGGCGTACCTGGCCCTCGAGCCGACCGTCGCCGACTCCCCCGCCCGTCTGGCGGCGCTGCTCGTCGGCGTCAACACCGGGCCGATCGTCACGATGTGGGGCTCGGTCGCGACCCTGCTGTGGGCGCAGCGCTGCCGTTCGGCCGGCCTCGAGGTCTCCGCCCGACACATCGCCGGCGCGGGCGCGGTGTGCGCCGTCGTGGTCGTCGCAGCCACGACCCTCACGCTCGTCGCGGCCGCCTGACCCGACCAGCCGGCATACGGCCCGCGGTGCAGTCCGTGACCGGCTGCCGAGCCCGTATGCCGTCCGTCCGGGTCAGCCGAGGGCGCGGCGCAGGTCGTCGACGAGGTCGCGAACGTCCTCGAGCCCGACCGACACGCGCAGCACACCGTCGGTGATGCCGACGGCGGCGCGCGCCTCGGGCGTGAGCCGGCGGTGCGTCGTCGTGGCCGGGTGCGTGATGAGGGACTTCGAGTCGCCGAGGTTGTTGGAGATGTCGATGACCTGCAGGGCGTTCATCAGCGCGAACGCCTCGTCCTTGCCGCCGTCGAGCTCGAACGTCACGACGGTGCCACCCGCGACCATCTGCCGCTTCGCGAGGTCGTGCTGCGGGTGCGACTCGAGGAAGGGGTGCACCACGCGCCTCACCTTCGGGTGCGACTCGAGGAACCGCGCCACCTCGAGCGCGCTGTCGGCCATCCGCTCGACGCGCAGCGACATCGTCTCGAGGCCCTTGACGAGCACCCAGGCGTTGAACGGCGACATGGACGGGCCGGTGTGGCGCATGAGGTTCTGCACCGGACCGTCGATGAACTCCTTCGGGCCCAGCACGGCCCCGCCGAGGGTCCGGCCCTGGCCGTCGATGTGCTTCGTCGCGGAGTAGACGATGATGTCGGCCCCGAAGTCGAGGGGCTTGGAGAAGACGGGCGTGCCGAAGACGTTGTCGACGACGACCTTGGCGCCCGCGGCGTGGGCCAGCTCCGTGACGGCTGCGATGTCGACGAGCTCCTGCATCGGGTTGCTCGGCGTCTCGAAGAAGACGGCCGTCGTCGGCTCGGCGAGTGCCTCGCGCCACTGGTCGAGGTCGGCGCCGTCGACGAAGACGGTCTCGACCCCCCAGCGCGGCAGGATCTCGTCGAGGATGACGAAGCAGGACCCGAAGAGCGCGCGCGACGACACGACACGGTCGCCCTTGCCGAGCAGCGCCGCCAGCGCGACGAAGACCGCCGACATGCCGGAGCCGGTCGCGAAGCAGGCCTCGGCGCCCTCGATCCGGCGCAGCCGCTCCTCGAACATCGTGACGGTGGGGTTGCCGTAGCGGGAGTAGACGAACCGTTCGATGTCGCCCTTGAACGCGGCCTCGGCGTCCTCGGCGGTGTCGTAGACGAAGCCGGAGGTGAGGTAGAGCGCCTCGGACGTCTCCTCGAAACCACTGCGGGACAGGCCGCCTCGCACCGCGAGGGTGTCGGGGCGCCAGCCCTTCGTCACGTCGTCGCTCATCCCTGCACCCACGGCAGGCCCGCGACCTTCCAGCCGGAGACGGTGCGGTGGCGCTGAGCGTCGTGCGGGCCTTCGAAGCCCTCGAGCACGTTGCGCGACTCGGTCCAGCCCGCCGCGGTCGCGGCCTCGGCAGCGCTCACCGAGCGCACGCCCGAGCGGCACAGGAAGTAGACCGGCTGTTCCTTGCCGATGCCGGCTGCAGCCAGCTCGTCGACGAACGCAGCGTTGACCCGGCCGTCGGGGAAGGACTGCCACTCGACGAGGACGACCTCCTTGCCGATCGGGCCGAGGTCGGGCAGGCCGACGTACGACCACTCCGCCCTCGTGCGGACGTCGACGAGCACCGCGCCGGGCTCGTCGCGCAGGGCTGTCCAGGCCTGCTCGGGGGTCACGTCACCGGCGTAGCTCATGAAACCGAATATCGCACAGCGTCCGTCAGGCGAGATGGTTGGTCCGATTGGTGAAAGCCACCGATGCGGACCCGTCCTCCCAGACCTCGACGGCGGTGAGGCTGCCGGGCGCCGTGGCGAGGGCCCAGAAGCGTTCGACGGGTGTTCCGAGCACGTCGGCGAGCACCGAGAGCACCCCGCGTCGGCTCGTGACGACCACCGCCGTGCCGCCCGTGCCCGCGAGGCTCCGGTATGCCGTCACGACGGACACGTCACCCGCTTCGCCCGGTGCCCGGCCGGACCAGTCCGTCGAGGTCGTGGCCTCCGTGCCGACGGCCCGTGCGATGCTTCGGGCAAGCCGCGCCGACTCGTCGTCGTCGGCGCCGACGACGAGGGCTCCGGGGCCGACGAGGCGCCGGACCGCGCCGACGATGCCCTCGGCCGGGCCGTCGTCGTGCGGTGTCTGCACGAGGAGCAGGCGCAACGGCCGCGCCGTGACGGGAGCCGCGGCTTGCTCGACGTCCGGTTCGGAGGCGGAGACGTCGGCCGCCTCGCGGGCGTCACCCGTCAGGACACGGTGCACGCTCCTGCCGTCCATCGCCGCGTTGCTCAGGGCGTCGGCGTCCTTGTTCTTCTCCCGCGGGATCCACTCGAAGTCGACGCTGCCGCCGCCGTCGGAGATCTTGGCACAGAGGTCGCGGGCCTCGAGGGCGAGGCGCCGCATGTCCTCGTGCTTGATCTTCCAGCGGCCCGACATCTGCTCGACGACGAGCTTGGAGTCCATCCGGACGCGCACGCTCGCGCCGGCGTCGATGTCGAGGACGGCCCGCAACCCGGCGATGAGGCCGGAGTACTCGGCGACGTTGTTGCTCTGCTTGCCGAGCGGCTCGGCGAGCTCGACGAGCACGGCGCCGGTGGCCGGGTCGCGCACTAGCGCGCCGTAGCCGGCCACCCCGGGGTTGCCGCGCGAACCGCCATCTGCCTCGACGACGAGCCGTCGGCCCGTCCCGCGAGACGCTCCCGTCACCGCTCGCTCACAGTCCTGACTCGCCCGTGCGGATCATGATGCGGCGGCACTCCTCGCAGCGCACCACCTCGTCCTGGGGAGCGCGCCGGATGCGGTCGAGGTCGACGTTGCCGAGCTCGAGCCGGCAGCCACCGCACCGGCGGTGGCGCAGCTCGGCGGCGGCGAGGCCACCGCTGACCGCGCGGATCTTCTCGTACAGGGCGGCGAGGTCGTCACCGATGCCGGCCACGATGTTCGCGCGGCCGGACCCGACCTGGACGGCCTCGGCGTCGAGCTTCTCCAGCGCGGCGTCGCGCTCGGTCTCGAGGTCCTCGACCTTCTGGACGAGCTCGGAGTGGCGCGCCTCGAGCTCGCCGACCCTGGCCGTGAGCGTCTCGGACCGCTCCATCACCTCGATCTCGATGTCCTCGAGCTCGGACTGGCGGCGGGCCAGCGAGGCCAGCTCGTGCTGCAGCGCCTGCAGGTCCTTCGCGCTGCCCTGTCCGGCGTCGAGGCGCGACTGGTTGCGGGCGGCGCGGTCGCGGACGAGCTGGACGTCCTGCTCGGACTTCGTCAGCTCGCGCTGCACGTCACCGGCGGCCGTGCGCGCGTTGACGATCTCCGTCTCGAGCGTGGACAGCTCACGCTGGGCCGCCGCGACTGCAGGCGTCTGCGGGAGGTTCGCCTTGGCGTGGGCGATCTGGTCGAGGCGCGTGTCGATGGCCTGCAGGTCGAGCAGGCGCCACTGACGGGACGGGTCGGCTTTCAGGACACACCTCCGGGTTCGGTGGCCGCGCGGTGCTCCCGCGCGGCGTTCGCACCGACGACGAACGTCCACGGCTCGGTGCGGATGGCTGAGACTCTGGCCTCGACCCTAGTCGCTCGCGCGGGGTGCTCCAGCGCGGCGAGGAGCCGGTCACGCGCGTCGGCGAGCCAGAGGGACTCGGTGGCCCAGTGCCCGGCGTCGACGAGGAAGGGACGACCACCGCGTGCCTCCTCGCGCGCTTCGAGGACGGGGTGGTGGCGCAGGTCCGCGGTGACGTAGACGTCGGCGCCGCTGGCCCGCACGTCGCCGAAGCGGTCGTCGCCGGAACCTCCCATCACCGCCACGACCGACACGTCGGCGTCCGGGTCGCCGCTGACGCGCACACCTCCCGCGGTGGCGGGAAGGGCCGCGGCCAGCCGGTCGGCGAAGCCGGCCAGGCTCGAGGGCTCGGGCAGCACACCGACGCGACCGATCGCGTAGGAGCCCTCCGTCGACAGGGGTCGCTGGTCGGTGAGCCCGAGGGCGTCGGCCAGCACGCCGGACACGCCGGGGTCCGCGACATCGGCGTTGGTGTGGCCCACCCACAGCGCGACGCCGGCGCGCACGAGCGCGGTCACCGACGCCCCCTTGGCACTGGTCGTCGCGACCGAGTGGACCCCACGCAGCAGCAGCGGGTGGTGGGTCACGAGCAGGTCTGCGCCCCACGCCTGCGCGTCGTCGATGACGGCGAGGGTCGGGTCGAGCGCGAGGAGGATACGGCGTACGGGCTGGTCGGGGTCTCCGGCGACGAGACCGACGCGGTCCCAGTCGGCTGCGCTCTCGAGCGGGTAGAGGGACTCCAGCGCCGCGACGACGTCGCGCAGCCGGAGGTCTCCCTGAGGGGCGGTGCCTGGGTCGTCCACGTGGGCCCGGCCGGGCTCGAACCGACGACACCCGCGGTGTAAACGCGGTGCTCTACCAACTGAGCTACAGGCCCTCACGCGCCTGCCGGGTTCACCGGCGGGCGGCGGTCAGCCTACGGCATCCGGTGCGCTCGCGCGGAGCGCCGCGAGGGCCTTCCGGTATGCCGTGAAGTCGCGTCCGTGCCCGATGCCGCGCACCTCGGTCCAGACGATGTGGCCGGTGCGGTCGATGAGGAAGGTCCCACGCCTCGCGTAGCCCTCCTCGTCGTCGAGCACCCCGTAGCGCCGCGCCACCTCGCCGTGCGGCCAGAAGTCCGCCAGCAGGGGGAAGAAGTGCCCCTCGGCGTCGGCCCATGCGCGCAGGGTGTACATCGAGTCGCAGGAGATGGCGAACACCTGGATGTCGTCGTCCTGGAAGTCCTCGAGCCCGTCGCGGATCTCGCGGAGCTCCCCGCGGCAGATGCCCGAGAAGGCCGCCGGGTAGAAGACCACGACGGCGTTCTTGACGTCGCGCACGGCCGACAGGCTGACGTCGACGCCGTACTGGTCGACGAGGGTGAAGTCGGGTGCGAGCTCGCCGACACCCAGTGGGGCGGCCGCGTGGACCGACTCGGTCGGGTGCGCGTTCATCATGCCCGCCAGTGTGTCACCCGACCCGCGCTCGCCCGAATCGCCGTCAGCGCCTCGGTCCCTTCGGTGGCATCAGCCGGGTTGCCGCCCACTCCCTCGCGACGTTGACCTGGCCGCCCGTGACGAGCCCCGCCGTCGACGCGGCCTCCTCGACGTCGCTCGCGTCGACGTGGCCCGGACGCCCCGCCTTCGGCGTGAGCAGCACGATGAAGCCCTGGTCGAAGAGCTTGGTCAGCCCGTCGACCATGAGGTCGACGAGGTCGTCGTCGCCGTCGCGGTACCAGAGCAGCACCCCGTCCGCCCCGTCGTTGAAGTCCTCGTCCTCGAGCTCGCTGCCGATGACGTCCTCGATCGAGAACCGCAGGTCGTCGTCGACGTCGTCGTCATGGCCGAACTCCTGGATGATCTGCCCGTTGGCAAATCCGAGCTTGCTGAAGGACGCCGCTCCCGCGGTCTCGCTCACTGTCACCGGTCCTCTCGGTCATGGCCCACGGGCCCGGGGCTCGGGTCGGTCGCATCTGTCATACCCGTGACACCACCGTCGTGACGTCACGGCCACGACATCCGGTGCACTGGCTCCGACGCTACCGCGGAACGCAGGTCCCGCGTCGGCACAACGCCCGGTCGGCGACTGAAGGACGTCGACCCGATGGCCGCTCGACGCCACTCCTCGCCACTCGTCGCCCACTCGACGCCCGCCCGTCGCCCATCCGTCGCCCGCTCGCGCGCCTGCGGGGCGACACGGCATACCACCACGGTGACCCCCGTGGGGCGGATCGCCCAGTCCCGTCGCTGGACCCGAGTGTGACGGTCACCACGGATTGGTAGAGGATGGGCGGAGCAGCGGCGTGGCCGACCGGTCACGCGCGCGGCGGACGCGACGAGAAAGGACCCACGACGTGGCATCCGAGGCCGGCCCGATCCTCAACGGCATCCCCAGTCAGCTCCCGGACATCGACCCGGACGAGACGCAGGAGTGGATCGACTCCCTCGACGCCGTCCTCGACGAGAAGGGCCGCACCCGGGCGCGCTACATCATGCTCAAGCTCATCGAGCGTGCGCGCCAGCAGCAGGTCGGCGTGCCCTCGCTGACGGCGACCGACTACATCAACACCATCCCGCCGGAGCGCGAGGCGTGGTTCCCGGGCGACGAGGACGTCGAGCGCGAGATGCGCCGCTACATCCGCTGGAACGCCGCGGTCATGGTGCACCGCGCGCAGCGCCCCGGCATCGGCGTCGGCGGCCACATCTCGACCTATGCGAGCGCCGCGACCCTCTACGAGGTGGGCATGAACCACTTCTTCCGCGGCAAGGACCACGAGGGCGGCGGCGACCAGATCTACTTCCAGGGCCACGCCTCCCCCGGCATGTACGCCCGCAGCTTCCTCGAGGGGCACCTGAGCGAGGCCGACCTCGACGGCTTCCGCCAGGAGAAGAGCCACCTCGTCGACGGCAAGGTCAGGGCCGTGCCGTCCTACCCGCACCCCCGCCTGCTCCCCGACTACTGGGAGTTCCCGACGGTGTCGATGGGCATCGGCCCGATGAACGCCATCTACCAGGCGCAGTTCAACAAGTACCTCCACAACCGCGGCATCAAGGACACCAGCCAGCAGGACGTCTGGGCCTTCCTCGGCGACGGCGAGATGGATGAGCCCGAGTCGCGCGGCCTGCTGCAGCTGGCGGCCAACGAGGAGCTCGACAACCTCACCTTCGTCGTCAACTGCAACCTGCAGCGGCTCGACGGCCCCGTGCGCGGCAACGGCAAGATCATCCAGGAGCTCGAGGCGTTCTTCCGCGGCGCCGGCTGGAACGTCATCAAGGTCGTCTGGGGCCGCGGGTGGGACCCGCTGCTCGCCGCCGACCGCGACGGCGCCCTCGTGCACGTCATGAACACCACGAGCGACGGCGACTACCAGACCTTCCGCGCCAACGACGGCAAGTACGTCCGCGACCACTTCTTCGGCCGCGACCCGCGCACCGCGAAGATGGTCGAGAACTGGACCGACGACCAGGTCTGGTGGGACCTCAAGCGCGGCGGCCACGACTACCGCAAGGTCTATGCCGCGTACAAGGCGGCCCGTGAGCACACCGGCCAGCCGACCGTCATCCTCGCCAAGACGATCAAGGGCTACAGCCTCGGCTCGCACTTTGCCGGCCGCAACGCCACGCACCAGATGAAGAAGATGACGCTGGAGGACCTCAAGGCCTTCCGCGACAGCCTCCGCATCCCGATCACCGACGAGCAGCTCGAGGCGAACCCCTACCAGCCGCCGTACTACCACCCCGGTGCCGACAGCGAGGTCATCAAGTACTCCGTCGACCGGCGCACCAAGCTCGGCGGCACCCTGCCGAGCCGGCGCGTGGCGTACGAGCCCGTGAAACTGCCCGGCGACGAGGCATACGCCCAGGTGAAGAAGGGCTCGGGCAAGCAGGAGGTCGCCACGACGATGGCGTTCGTCCGCCTGCTCAAGGACCTCCTGCGCGACAAGGAGTTCGGCAAGCGGATCGTGCCGATCATCCCCGACGAGGCGCGTACGTTCGGCATGGACGCGTTCTTCCCGACGATCAAGATCTACAACCCGAACGGGCAGAACTACACGCCGGTCGACGCCGAGCTCATGCTCGCCTACCGCGAGAACGAGCAGGGCCAGATCCTGCACCTGGGCATCAACGAGGCCGGCTCGGTCGCCGCCTTCACGGCTGCCGGCACGTCGTACGCGACGCACGGCCAGCCGATGATCCCGATCTACGTCTTCTACTCGATGTTCGGCTTCCAGCGCACCGGCGACTCGATCTGGGCGGCCGCCGACCAGATGACCCGTGGGTTCCTCATCGGCGCCACGGCCGGTCGCACGACGCTGACCGGTGAGGGCCTGCAGCACGCCGACGGCCACAGCCCGCTCCTCGCGTCGACCAACCCCGCGGTCGTGCACTACGACCCGGCGTACGCCTACGAGATCGCGCACATCATGCAGGCCGGTCTCGACCGGATGTACGGCGAGGGCCACACGAGCGACGAGTCGAACGTCATCTACTACCTCACCGTCTACAACGAGCCGATCCAGCAGCCGGCCGAGCCCGCGAACGTCGACGTCGAGGGCATCCTCAAGGGCATGTACCGGCTCAAGGCCGCCGACACCGAGGGCTGGACCCACGAGGCGCCGCGCGCGCAGCTCCTCGGCTCGGGCGTCGGCCTGCCCTGGGCTCTCGAGGCACAGCAGCTCCTCGCCGACGACTGGGGCGTGGCTGCCGACGTGTGGTCGGTGACCTCGTGGAACGAGCTGCGCCGCGACGGCCTGGCGGCCGACGAGCAGGAGTTCCTGCACCCCGACGGCGAGAAGCGCGTGCCGTGGGTGACCCGCTGCCTCGAGGGCACCGAGGGGCCCGTGGTCGGCGTCTCCGACTACATGCGCGCGGTGCAGGACCAGATCCGCGAGTGGGTGCCCGGCACCTACGCCTCGCTGGGCGCCGACGGCTTCGGCTTCTCCGACACCCGCCCCGCCGCGCGTCGCTTCTTCCACATCGACGGTCCGTCGGTGGCGGTGCGCACGCTGCAGCTGCTGGCTCGCGAGGGCAAGGTGCCTGCCGACGTGCCTGCCAAGGCGGCGGCGAAGTACCAGCTCGACGACGTCACCGCCGGCACGTCCGGCAACGCCGGCGGCGAGAGCTGACCCGCTGACGTATGCCGTGTGGCCCGGTCCCCGAGCGGGGGCCGGGCCGCACGCGTCCCCCGCCCAGCAGCGCCGGTCGCGCTCACCGCGCCCGAAGCGCTGCGGCGCCGGTGAGTGCGGTCCCCGCCGCTGAGCCGAACCGGCGCCGCTACGCGCGCCTTGCGGGACGGACGAGCGCGACGGCGGCTTCGATCCGCCGCGCCACAAGGCCCGGCCGGTCGAGGTCGGCCCACACGAGCCGCGCGACCACCCACCCCGCCCGGCGCAGGGCGTCCTCGCGCTGCTTCTCCTCGAAGAGCGCCATACGGTCCGCGTACTTGACCGCCCCGTCGAACTCCACCAGCACACGTGTGCCGGCAATCCGGAAGTCCGCACGGAACAGCCGCCCGTCGGCGAGGATCTCGACCTGTGGCTCGAGCCGGTAGCCGAGTGCCGACACCACGAAGGCCGTACGCGACTCGCCGGGCGACTCATGACGCGCGTCGAGCAGGTGGGCGGCCATGCGCACCGGTCCGACTCCGGTGTGCCCCGAGAACATCTGGACGGCGCGCTGCAGGGCACCGACCGTCGTGGAGCCCGCGCGCAGGGCCGCGTCCGCCGGGACCAGGAAGGCCTCCGGACCCGCGAGCAGTCCTGCCTGCACGGCGGCCCAGGCAGTCGGCACGTGGCGGGGCAGGTGCTCGGGGACGTCGTCCGGGTCAGGGACGCGCAGCCGCCCCACGCGTCGATGGACCGCGACCCCGCTGCGCACCACCGAGACACCACCGCGGGCCGGCACCAGAGAGGTGAGGTGCACCGTCCCGAAGTCGGCCCCGAAGGTCGGCAGGCCTCGCGCCACGAGCGACGAGTGGTGGCTGAGGGCGGCGCGGTCGCGCAGGGCCCGACCCATGGCGAGGGAACAGAGGCGGTGCAGCTCCTCGCGATCCGGAGGCTCAGGGCCCGCGATGGCATACCAGCCCGTCGCGAGGCGTACGCAGAGCCCGTCACGGACCAGCCTGGACAGGGCGTTGCGGTCGAGGCCGACCGCGGTGGCGTCGGCCGTCGAGAAGACGCCGTCGCGAGCGATGAGTCCGAGATCCATGGCACGAGCGTCGGTCGAGGACGCCGGCGCGTCAGCGCCCGGGCCGACCCTGTGGACGGCGGGGCTCCCGCTCAGGGGTTGTGGACCGCTCAGCGGCGCCGCAGCGCTGGGGCGCGCGGCAGCGGGACCGGCGCACTCGCTGCGCGTCAGGCACACGGCATACGCGATTGGATAAGTATGCGCTGCTATGCATATACTTGCATCCATGTCCAAGGTCCTCACCTCGCTCCCCGTCGGCGAACGCGTCGGCATCGCCTTCTCCGGCGGCCTCGACACCTCCGTGGCCGTTGCCTGGATGCGCGAGAAGGGCGCCGTGCCCTGCACCTACACGGCGGACCTGGGCCAGTACGACGAGCCCGACATCGACTCCGTCCCCGGCCGCGCAGGCCAGTACGGCGCCGAGATCAGCCGCCTCGTCGACTGCAAGTCCGCGCTGGTCGAGGAGGGCCTCTCGGCCATCGCGTGCGGCGCGTTCCACATCCGCAGCGGCGGCAAGACCTACTTCAACACCACTCCCCTGGGCCGCGTCGTCACCGGAACGCTGCTCGTGCGCGCCATGCAGGACGACGGCGTCTCGATCTGGGGAGACGGCTCCACCTTCAAGGGCAACGACATCGAGCGGTTCTACCGCTACGGGCTGATGGCAAACCCGAGCCTGCGCATCTACAAGCCCTGGCTCGACGCCGACTTCGTCACCGAGCTCGGCGGCCGGCACGAGATGTCCGAGTGGCTCACCGCGCGCGACCTGCCCTACCGCGCGTCCGCCGAGAAGGCGTACTCCACCGACGCGAACATCTGGGGCGCGACCCACGAGGCCAAGACGCTCGAGTTCCTCAACGAGTCGATGGAGGTCGTCGAGCCGATCATGGGCGTCCGCTTCTGGGACCCCTCGGTCGCCATCGAGACCGAGGACGTCACGGTGCACTGGGAGCGCGGGCGCCCGGTCGCCATCAACGGCCAGTCGTTCCCCGACGCCGTGGCACTCGTCGACGAGGCGAACCGCATCGGCGGCCGCCACGGGCTCGGCATGAGCGACCAGATCGAGAACCGCATCATCGAGGCCAAGTCGCGCGGCATCTACGAGGCGCCGGCCATGGCGCTGCTGCACCTCACCTACGAGCGGCTCCTCAACGCGATCCACAACGAGGACACGATCGCCAACTACCACGCCGAGGGCCGCAAGCTGGGCCGCCTTCTCTACGAAGGCCGCTGGCTCGACCCCCAGTCGCTCATGGTGCGCGAGTCGCTCCAGCGCTGGGTCGCCTCCGCGGTCACCGGCGAGGTCACGCTGCGCCTGCGCCGCGGTGACGACTGGTCGGTCGTCAACACGACGGGCCCGGCCTTCAGCTACCACCCCGAGAAGCTCTCGATGGAGCGCACCGAGGACGCCGCGTTCGGCCCGGTCGACCGCATCGGCCAGCTGACCATGCGCAACCTCGACATCGCCGACTCCCGCGCCAAGCTCGAGCTGTACGCCGCCCAGGGCCTGCTCGGGGCCGACGCCCACGAGCTGGTCGGCGAGCTCGCCCCCGGTGGTGCCGCGGCCATCTCGGCCAACCCCGCGGCCGCGGACGTCGACGACCAGGACGACGCGCTCGACCGCGCCGCCATGGAGTTCGGCACCGACTGACGCGTCTATGGTGGTCGGTCATGGACCAGACCGCCCAGCTCACCGACAACGTCCGTGTGGCCGAGCAGTACGCCACGACGGACAACCTGCGCACCCGGCGTGACGTGTGGGGCCCGGGCCCCGAGGGCGTCTCGCCCGTCGACATCCTGCGCACGCTCGTCGTGGCCGGCCAGCACCGAAGAGTTCTTGAGATCGGTTGCGGGACTGGACAGTTCGCCCGATCGGTCCTAGACGTCTCGCCCGACACCGACTATCTCGCGACCGACCTCTCCCCCGCCATGGTCGCGGCGACCCACGCCCTGGGTGTCGCGGCCCTGACGACCCCGGCCGACGCACTGCCCTTCGACGACGGCGCGTTCGACGGTGCGGTCGCCGCGTGGATGCTCTACCACGTGCCAGACCTCGACCCGGCGCTGGGCGAGGTGCGTCGCGTGCTGCGCGACGGCGGCGCGTTCTACGTCGCGACCAACGGCCGCGAGCACCTGGCCGACCTGCTCCGCGAGGCCGGCGGCGCCCCCCTGGTCACGCAGTTCACCTCGGAGGTCGCCGCCGACGTGCTCGGCCGGCACTTCGCCGCCGTGAGCCAGCGCGACATCGAGACCCGCGCTACGTTTCCCGACCACGCCTCGGCGCAGGCCTACCTCGCGACGTTCGCACCGCACCTGGCCGCCGCCCTGCCACCGTTCGAGGGCCCGCGCACGTATGCCGGCCACACCGCCGTCCTGACGGCGCGCTGACACCTCGCTCGGCTCCTCGCGACGGACGCCGGCGACCTCACGTCGGGACGGACCGGGCGGCTTCTTTGTGAACGGCATACAAAACCGGACCGACGGACAGCCTAGGCTGGCGCGGTGAGCAGACGGTCGCGGCAGCACCCGAGCGAGGAGACCTCGCGCGCCGTCGAGCGCAGTGCCGGTGAGCTCGCCACGCTCGCCTCGCGCCGCATGGAGGAGCACCTGCGGTGGTACCGCCAGCTCTCCGCGGAGGAGCGCTCGCAGGTCGGGCTGGTCGCACAGGCCGGCATCTCTCAGTTCATCGCGTGGTTCCACCAGGAGGAGCAGCACTCCCCCTCGGCCATCTCGATCTTCGCCAACGCACCGCAGGAGCTGACCCGCTCGGTGAGCCTGCGCCAGACGCTCGACCTCGTGCGCACCGTCGTCGACGTCGTCGAGTCACGCGTCGAGAGCCTCGCGGGGCCGGGCGACGAGCAGCTGCTGCGAGAGTCGGTGCTGCGCTTCTCCCGCGAGATCGCGTTCGCCGCCGCCGAGGTCTACGCGGGCGCCGCCGAGGCGCGCGGCGCATGGGACGCCCGGCTCGAGGCCCTCGTCGTCGACGGCGTCCTGCGTGGTGAGGCCGACGACTCGATGCAGTCGCGCGCCAGCGCCCTCGGCTGGGGTGACGTGGCCGACGTGACGTTCGTCGTCGGCAGCACCCCGGCCACGACGAGCGGGGCGGTCCCGGCCGTCGACGACCTGCGCCGGTCGGTGCGCCAGCACGGCGTCGAGGCCCTCGCCATCGTGCAGAGGTCGCGGCTCATCGCGATCCTCGGTGGCACCCGCGAGGCCTCCCGTGTCGTCGAGCAGGTCGCCGACTGCTTCGGACCGGGCCCGATCGTGCTCGGCCCGACGGTCCCCCACCTCTTCGCGGCGGGGCGCTCGGCCCGGGCCGCCCTCAGCGGGCTGTCCTCCGCGGCGGCCTGGCCCGACGCCCCCCGCGTGCTCGACGCCGACGCCCTGCTCCCCGAGCGGGCCCTCGCCGGCGACCCGCCCGCGCGTCGGGTGCTCGTCGACCGCATCCACCGACCGCTCGCCGCCGAGGGGCACGCCCCTCTGCTGCAGACCGCGACGGCATACCTCGAGAGCGGCGGCTCGCTCGAGGCCACGGCGCGGGCGCTGTTCGTCCACCCCAACACGGTTCGTTACCGCCTCGGCCGCATCTCCGACGTCACCGGCTACGACCTCACCACGCCCCGTGAGGCGTGGGCCGTGCGGATCGCGCTCGCGCTGGGGCGTCTGTCGAGCGCGCCGACGGCGCACCTCACGGACCTACCCTCGCGTATGCCGCCCGAGGGGTCCGGCGCATCCACGCCCTCCGCTCCGGGCCGAGCGGGCCCGGACGCCCCAGATGCCGCCGATTTGGAGGAATCCTCCAAACTATCCCCGTCGACTTCGTGACATTCGGTGGCGAGGTCCTCACCGGTAACCGGGAAGGGTTGGTCACGTGCTAGCGATCGTGTGCCCTGGACAGGGCTCCCAGACCCCCGGCTTCCTCGCCCCGTGGCTCGAGCTCGACGGCGTGCGCGACCGGCTGACCTCGCTCGGACAGGCGGCCGGCATCGACCTCGTCGTCCACGGCACCGAGTCCGACGCCGACACCATCAAGGACACCGCGGTCGCGCAGCCGCTCATCGTCGCGGCCGGGCTCGTCACCGGCTCGGCCCTCTTCCCGTCGCGAGACGAGCTCGTAGCCACCGGCGCGGTCCTCGCCGGCCACTCCGTGGGTGAGCTCACGGCCGCAGCCCTCGCCGGTGTGGTCACCGACGAGCAGGCGCTCTCGCTCGTGGCGACGCGCGGTCGGGCGATGGCCGAGGCCAGCGCCGTCACGCCCACCGGCATGGCCGCGGTCCTCGGCGGCGACCCCGACGAGGTGCTCGCCACTCTCGAGACCCACGGCCTCACCCCGGCCAACATCAACGGCGCCGGACAGGTCGTCGCCGCAGGCACGCTCGAGCAGATCGAGGCCCTGCGCAGCACGCCGCCCGCCAAGGCACGAGTCATCCCGCTCCAGGTCGCCGGCGCCTTCCACACGCACCACATGGCACCCGCCGTCGAGGCGCTCGCCGGTGCTGCCGCCGACGTCACGCCGTCGACGCCCACGGTGCGCCTGCTCTCCAACGCCGACGGCGCCGCCGTCGCCGACGGCCCCGACACGGTCGACCGCCTCGTGCGCCAGGTGAGCAACCCGGTCCGCTGGGACCGGTGCATGGAGACGATGCTCTCCCTCGGCGTCACCGGTCTGCTCGAGCTGGCCCCCGCAGGCACCCTCGTCGGGCTCGCCAAGCGCGCCATGCCCGGCGTCGAGACGCTCGCGGTCAAGACCCCCGACGACCTCGAGGCGGCGCGCGCCCTCGTCGAGGCCCACCGCTCATGACCGCGCCCACCACGAGCACCCGCACCACTGGCGCGGGAACCCCATGAGGGGCAGGCTCGAGGTGACGGCCCGCACCGGCGGCAACCCCGTCGGTCGCGGCACCGGGCAGCGACACCTCCCGACCCTCCTGACCCCTCACTCCCGAGAAGGCCTCACGTGACCTCCCCCAGCACCGCACCCGAACCCAAGGGCACCGGCACCCTCGTCGACAACGGCGCCTCGCGCCACTCGCGGATCATGGGGGTCGGGGCCTATCGCCCGGCCCGCGTCGTCATGAACTCCGAGATCATCGACAAGATCGACTCGAGCGACGAGTGGATCCGTGAGCGCTCCGGCATCATCAGCCGCCACTTCGCGGCGCCCGACGAGAGCGTCATCGACATGTCCGAGCACGCCGCTCGGCAGGCCCTCGAGCACGCCGGCGTCTCGCCCGAGCAGATCGGCTTCGTGCTCGTCGCCACCGTGACGCACCCCTACCAGACCCCGGCTGCCGCGCCCGAGCTCGCCTCGCGCCTCGGGTCGACGGCGCCGGCCCTCGACATCTCGGCCGCCTGCGCCGGCTACTGCTACGGCGTCGCGATGGCGAGCGACATGGTCAAGGGCGGCTCGGCCGACTACGTGCTCGTCGTCGGCGTCGAGAAGCTGAGCGACTTCACCGACCCCTACGACCGCGGCAGCGCGTTCATCTTCGGCGACGGCGCGGGGGCCTGCGTCGTCGGACCCAGCGACACCCCGGGCATCGGCCCGACGGTGTGGGGCTCCGACGGCACGCAGCGCGACGCCATCACGCAGAAGCAGGCGTGGACCGACGTGCGCGAGTCGTGGCAGGCCGCCCAGGCCGACAAGAACGTCTGGCCCGCCATCGGCATGGCCGGCCAGACGGTGTTCCGCTGGGCCGTGTGGGGCATGGCCCCCGTGGCGCAGCAGGCCATCGACAAGGCGGGCATCAAGGCCGACGACCTCGACGCGTTCATCCCGCACCAGGCGAACATCCGCATCATCGACGCCATGGTCAAGCAGCTCAAGCTGCCGGCCGACATCCCCGTCGCCCGCGACATCGTCACGACCGCCAACACGTCGGCCGCCTCGATCCCGATCGCGACCACCCGGATGCTCGCCGAGAAGGAGATCCCGAGCGGCGGCCTCGCGCTGCAGATCGGCTTCGGCGCCGGGCTCGTGTACGCAGCCCAGGTCGTCGTGCTGCCCTGACGACGGGGGCAGCCACCCACTCCCGCAGGTCCCGACGGGTCATTCGGGCCAGGCACGACATCCGTCACGGATGGCAGACGAAGGCACCACCGACAACCAACAAGGAGCAGACAGATGGCTCAGTCCGAGCAGGAGATCCTCGAGGGTCTTGCAGAGATCGTCAACGAGGAGACCGGCCTCGACACCGCGTCCGTCGAGATGGACAAGTCCTTCACCGAGGACCTCGACATCGACTCCCTCTCGATGATGACGATCGTCGTCAACGCCGAGGAGAAGTTCGGCGTCCGCATCCCCGACAGCGAGGTCAAGAACCTCAAGACCGTCCGCGACGCCGTCACCTACATCGGCGGCGCGCAGTCCTGATCACCTGATCAGGCAGCTCCCGTATGCCGTCCGGCCAGGCGGGCAGCGCCCCCGGCGGGGCGGCGTACGGGAGCCACAGGCACCAACCAGCAGCACCTCAGCACCACAGCACCACCCCTCAGCCAGCACGCAGCACGACCCCCGACTCAGAGGAGCACGTCACCATGACGTCCAATCGCGACCGACGCGTCGTGGTCACCGGACTCGGCGCCACAACGCCCCTTGGCGGCACTGCCGCAGAGACCTGGGAGGCCCTGCTCGCCGGCCGCTCCGGCGCCCGCCCGATGGACTTCGACTGGGTCTCCAAGTACGAGCTCCCGGTCACCTTCGCGGCGACCATCGCCACCAAGCCCGAAGAGGTCCTCGCCAAGGTCGAGACACGACGCCTCGACCCGTCGAGCCAGTACGCCCTCATCGCCGCGCGCGAGGCGTGGGCCGACGCCGGCAAGCCGGACGTCGACCCCGAGCGCCTCGGCGCCGCCATCGGCTCCGGCATCGGTGGTGTCTGGACGCTCCTCGACCAGTGGGACAACCTGCGCGAGAAGGGCCCTCGCCGGGTCTACCCGCTCGCCGTCCCGATGCTCATGCCCAATGGCCCGGCCGCTGCCGTGTCGCTCGACCTGGGCGCCCGCGCCGGCGCCCACACCACGGTGAGCGCGTGCGCCTCCGGCGCCGAGAGCATGGGCTACGCCATCGACATGATCCGCACGGGTCGCGCCGACGTCGTCGTCGCCGGTGGCACCGAGGCGGCGGTGCACGCCTTGCCGATCGCCGGGTTCGCCGCGATGCAGGCGCTGTCGACGCGCAACGACGAGCCCGAGAAGGCCTCGCGCCCGTACGACACCGGCCGCGACGGCTTCGTGCTCGGTGAGGGCGCAGCCGTCATCGTCCTCGAGTCGGAGGAGCACGCCCGTGCGCGTGGCGCCCGCATCTACGCCGAGCTCGCGAGCGTCGGCATGTCGGCCGACGCCCACCACATCACGGCCCCCGAGCCCAACGGCTCGGGCGCGTCGCGCGCCATGCTGTATGCCGTCGAGCGGGCCGGCCTGTCGCCCACCGACATCATCCACATCAACGCGCACGCCACCTCGACGCCCGTGGGCGACGTCGCCGAGTACAACGCCATCAAGCGTGCCTTCGGCGACCACACCGAGAACATGTCGGTCACGGCGACGAAGTCGATGACGGGCCACCTGCTCGGTGCGGCCGGGGCGCTCGAGGCCGTCATCACCATCCAGTCGATCCACAACCGGCTCGTGCCGGCCACGATCAACCTCGACGACCAGGACCCCGAGATCCCGCTCAACGTCGTCACCGGCGAGGCGCAGAAGCTGCCCGACGGCGACATCGCGGCGCTGAACAACTCGTTCGGCTTCGGCGGCCACAACGTCGCCCTGGCGATCCGCAGCATCTGACGCGACGCTCCTGCAGCACAGAGCCCCTCGTCCGTGGAGCGACCCACGGACGAGGGGCTTCTGCGTGCCGCCCTCAGCCCTTGACGCAGAGCAGCGTCGTCAGCCGGGCGACGACCTCGACGAGCGGGCTCGGACCCCCCGTCTGCGCGGCGATGACCGACTCGAGGTCCTTGTAGGCGGCGGGGATCTCGTCGATCACCCCGGCGTCCTTGCGGCACTCGATGCCGGCGGTCTGGGTCCGGAGGTCCTCGACCGTGAACTGCCGCTTGGCCGCGTTGCGCGACATGCGCCGACCGGCTCCGTGGCTGGCCGAGTTGAACGACTCGGCGTTGCCCAGACCGCGCACGACGTACGAGCCGGTGCCCATCGACCCCGGGATGAGGCCGAGGTCACCGGCCCCGGCCCGGATCGCGCCCTTCCGGGTCACGACCACGTCGACACCGTCGTAGCTCTCCTGCGACACGTAGTTGTGGTGGCAGCGCACCGGCTCGTCGAACACCACGTTCGGGAAGTGACGCGCCACGACCTCCCGCGTCGTCGCCATCATGACCTCACGGTTGAGCAGCGCATACTCCTGCGCCCAGTACAGGTCGTGGAGGTACGCCGCCATCTCGCGGGTGTCCGCGAGGAAGACTGCGAGGTCGCGGTCGGGCAGCCCGAGGTTGTGCTCCAGCGTCTTCGCCGTGGCGATGTGCCGCTCCGCGAGCTCCTTGCCGATGTTGCGCGAACCCGAGTGCAGCATCAGCCAGAGGTGACCGTCGTCGCCCTCGCAGAGCTCCCAGAAGTGGTTGCCCGAGCCGAGCGAACCGCACTGGGCCGCAGCGCGGCCCGCACGGTCGGAGATCCTCGGGGCGCGCAGCCCTGCGAACCGGCCCATGAGCGCGTCGAACCGGGCGCCGAGGTGTGCGTCGCGCGAGAGCACCGGAGCCGTGCCGTCGTTCGCGTTCCACCCGACGGGCAGCACGGCCTCGACCGCGGCACGCAGCGGCCCGAGGTCGTCGGGCAGGTGGGCGGCGGTCAGGTTGGTGCGCACCCCCGTCATGCCACAGCCGATGTCGACCCCGACGGCCGCGGGCGAGACGGCGTCGCGCATCGCGATGACCGACCCCACCGTCGCGCCCTTGCCGAGGTGGACGTCCGGCATGACGCGCACACCGTGGACCCACGGCAGCCGGCTGATGTTGCGCAGCTGCTCGAGCGCGGCGTCCTCGACCTGGGCCGGGTCGGCCCACATCAGGGTGGAGGCCTGCGCGCCGGGCAGCGCGACAGGGAACGTGGTCATGACACTCATCCTCTCGTGGTGCCGGCGGCGCTCGCCGTCCGGCTGGTGTGGACCCTGCCTGCGGGTCGGGTTCTTGCTCTGCGGTGGACCGGGTGGCACGGCTCGCTGCGAGTCGGCCACCCGGCACACGTCGTCAGGCGCTGCGGGCCTTCTGCGCCGCCGGGCGCACGTTGCCCGGCAGCTCCGTCGTGGGACGACCCTTGGCGAGCAGCTGCCCACCCCAGACGCCCCACTCGAGCCGGTCCCGCCCGACCGCGAGGCACGTCTCGGCCAGCGGGCATTCGCCGCAGACGGCCGAGCAGCCTGCGCCTCGGCCTCGGTCGCCGGCCAGAACAGCTCCGGGTCCTCCTCGGCGCAGCGCGGCACGGCGTCGCCGGGCTCGAACGGGTGCTCCGTCGCCGCGCGGAAGATCCACGGCTCGAGGCCGGTCGCTGCCGCGACCGTCGGTGCGAGCCCGAGCTGACCGAGGGACTGGGTGCGAATGCTGGTGCGGTGCCTGGTCATCGGGGCTCCTTCCGGGGCTACGTCACGTGAACGGGATCTCGGGCGTTGGGGGCGAACGTGGTGGTCGTGCGGGCGAAGTGCAGCTGCACCCTGGTCGGGACGTACGGGTCCCAGCGCAGCGGCATACCGGCCTCGTCGGGCGTGCGGTCACCCTTGCGGGCGTTGCACGGCTCGCAGGCGGCGACGGCATTGGCCCACGAGGTCGCGCCGCCGCGCGACCTCGGGGTGACGTGGTCCATCGTCGTGGCGGTGAACCGGCCGCAGTACGCGCACTGCCCGCGGTCGCGGAGCAGCACGCCCTCACGCGAGTAGGTCGCCCGGGTGCGCGAGTAGAGCCACTTCTGCTCGACGTAACGCACGAGCCGGACGACGATCGGCACCTGGTACGGCCCGAACCGCGCTGTCTCGTGGACCTCGACCGGCGTGGCGACACCGCGCCAGATCATCCCGACGGCGTGCCGTACCGAGACCAGGTGAAGGAGCGTCTCGTCGGCGTTCCACACCTCGACCTGCGTCATGACCGACCCTCCTCTCTCGTCTCGCGACCGGACCTGTAATGGATATGACGAAAAGAGCCGCCGACCGGGTCATCCCGGTGGGCGGCTCGATGGACGGAGCATCTCAGGCTGGATGCACGTCGGCGAGGTCGCAGTGGGGATGCCGTCGGACGGCCCACGGGTGCCGGAAGCGGCACTCCCCGGAGAACGGGTAGGCCGCATCGGCGAGGAGGAGGTTGCGCTTCTCGTCGGTGCTGGTTCCCGTTGCCATGTCGGCCTCTCGGTGCTGTTGCGGTGCTCGCGGTGTCGGTGGGGAGTCGGGCTCGCGCGATGGACGTGCGGCCCGGTCGATGATGACAGGAGGGAGCGACGCGCAGCGAGTGGATTTCCGCGGGCAGTTCGGCGGCAGGCCGCTCCTCCTGCGCGACGTGGACCCGGACGTGGACCCGGACGTGGACCCGGACGTGGACCCGGACGTAAGGCGATCCGGACGCGACGAAGGCCCGGGAGCACGAACCGCCCGGGCCCTCGACGCCCCGCCACCGCGCCGGAGGGCGCGGCTCAGTGGTTGCCGGCCAACTCAGCCGACCTTGTGCAGCCACCTGACGGGCGCACCGTCGCCCGCGTAGCGGAAGGGCTCGAGCTCCTCGTCCCAGGGGACGCCGAGCAGGAGGTCGATCTCGTCCTGGAGCTCCTCCACGTCGCCGCGGGCACGCAGCACCGCCTCACGCAGGCGCTCCTCCGACACGACGGCATCGCCCGAGGCGGACGTCATGGCGTGGTGGATGCCGAGCCGCGGGGTGTACGACCAGCGGGCCCCGTCGCTACCCGAGGAAGGGTCCTCGGTCACCTCGTAGCGAAGTCCGTCCCAGCCGCGCAAGGCGCTCGCCAGCTCCGCACCGGTGCCGGGCGCGCCGGTCCAGGACAGCTCCGAGCGGACGAGCCGGGGCGCGGCGGGCTGCGGGACCCAGTCGAGCGTCACCCGCTGGTCGAGGACGGCCTCGATCGCCCACGTGATGTGCGGGCACAGCGCTGCGGGGGCTCCGTGCACGAACAGAACCCCACGTGTCGTGGTGCGCGGCATCGCGACAGGCATCCGATCCTCCTGAAGTTGCAGGGACGTCTTCCCCAACGCCTGCTACTTCGAGCCCGGACGGTCTCTCGTGGTGCCGAACGACGTGCTCGCCAGCGAGCACTCGCCCATTGTGCACCATGTGACACAGGTGCACCAGCAGTTGCAATGACCGAAATGTCCGGTCAGGACGCGCGCGGCACCCCCGGGAAGAGGTAGACCTCGTCGCCGCGCACCTCGACGCGGTGCGTGCGCACCGGCTTGGTCGCCGGCAGGCACATGGGCTCGCCGTCGGCCAGGCAGAACCGGGTGGCGTGCAGCGGGCACTCCACCTCGCCGGCCTCGACCCACCCCTCCGCGAGCGAGGCATCCTCGTGCGAGCAGGTGTCGTCGAGCGCGTAGTAGGTGCCGTCGTCGTCGCGGAAGAGCGAGATCGGCTCGGCTGTCGCCGTGAGCTCGGTGTCGAGCACGAGCGCCTCGCCGGGGTCGACGTCGTCGACGGCGGCAACGCGGATGCCGTCACTCATGCGTTCGTCCTCGCAGCTCGGGTGTAGGGGTGCTCCGCGAGCCTAGAGGGTGAGGTCCGGAGCCCTGACGCCGGTGCTGACCGGCCGACGGGCCAGCGGACCGACGGCCGCCCCATGGTTAGACTCCCAGCGACCTCATCGGACCCTCGCGGGCCCGCCCGGGTCACGGGGCAGTAGCTCAGCCGGTCAGAGCAGCGGACTCATAATCCGTCGGTCCAGGGTTCAAGCCCCTGCTGCCCCACCCATGCAGCACTCCCGTGACGGCGAGCAGGGTGGGTCCCGCCGACTCCCCCGGCGGAACCCACCCCGCGCACACCCCCTCCGGTCCCCCGACCGGCCTTGCACCCGATGCTGCCCCCGCGCGTCGGTTCCCCTCCGAGAACTACGGTGCCTGCGGGAGTGCAAGTTGCATGACATTTTGGACACGACGTTTGTGCAAGGTTCGCGCAAGGGTCCGTGCGTCGAGTGCCAGGAGAGCGGGACATTGCCGTCAAGCGCCACATCCGTCACAGATTGCCGGCGCAATTCTGCGGGAACCGCCCGGCGCCCGGGCGTCCCACCTATGGTTGACGAGACCGGTCGTTCGGGCGGGGGGTCGTCCGAGTGAGCCTCCGGTTGCAGGGCCCCGGTTCGCCGGGAGATGGTCTAGACCGACAGCAGATTTTGCCTCCAGGGGGGTGGCCCAGTGGTGCGTGACGTCGACGGGAGCAGGGGTCCGTTCGTCCTGAACATCAGGATGAGCCGGCGACTCGTGCCCTTTGCCACCATGCTCCTGCTCTTCGCGCTCCTGCCGTTCCTCGCGGGCAGCTCCCCGCAGACGCCCCGTGCCGCCGTGCTGCTCGCCGCCGGTGAGCCTGCCGTCCAGGACGCCGCCGGAGCCGTCGACGAGGTCCGCGAGCAGGTGTCCGAGCTGGCCGCCACGGGCACGCCCACGGCCGCCATTGCACCCGTCGACTCCGCGTTCTCCAGCGCCGTCGGTGGCGGCCTCTTCATGTTCCCGGCGATCAGCCTGGCACCGGCCACTGCCGAGGCCATCGCTGCGCCGATAGCCGGCGGCGGCCCGCTGTTCATCCACCCCGTCCCGGGAGGCGAGACCTCGCCCTTCGGTCCGCGCATGCACCCGGTGCTGGGTCGCCCGATGTTCCACACGGGCATCGACCTCGCCGCCACCTGCGGCACGCCGATCCACGCGGCCGCCGACGGCACCGTGATCTACGCGCGGGTGTCCAACTCGTGGGGCGGCCGCACCATCATCGAGCACACCCCGACGCTGAAGACGGCATACGGCCACCAGTCGAAGTTCCTCGTCACCGAGGGGCAGCACGTCGAGCAGGGCCAGGTCATCGGGCTCGTCGGGACGACGGGCTGGTCCACCGGCTGCCACCTGCACTTCGACGTCATCGTCAACGACCGCTACGTCGACCCGGCCCCGTACCTCGGCTTCGCGCCGTCGGCGACGTCGTCCGTCCCGTATGCCGTCGTCCCGCACCTGGTCATCGACGGTGGCGGTCGCGTCGTCAAGACCGTCGAGGACGGCGACGTGCCGATCCCCGACGCGTCGGTCGTCCCGTCGGCCCCGGCCGCCACCATCACGCCGCCGCACACCTCTTCACCGAGCCAGACGCCGCCGCCGGCTGCGACGTCCCACCCCACCCAGACGGCGACGCCGCCCACGCCGACGAACCCGCCGACCACGACGACGAACCCGCCGACCACGACGACGCCCCCACCGACCACGACGACACCGCCGACCACGACGACTCCGCCTCCGACGTCGACGACCACGCCGCCCGGCACCACGACGACACCGCCGGCCACGACGACACCGCCAACCACGACGACACCGCCGGCCACGACGACGGCTCCGCCGGCCACGACGACGCCTCCGCCGGCCACGACCGAGCCGCCACCTGCCACCACGACGGCGCCTCCGACGACGCCTGCGGCTCCGGCCGACCCGCGACCGGCCGCGGCGCCTGCGCCGGCGCCCGCCCCGGTTCCTGACCCGCCGCCCGCGCCAGCGCCCGCAGACCCGCCACCGGCGCCTGCGCCCGCCCCGGCGCCGGCAGCGCCGGCAGACCCGGTGCCTGCACCGCCGCCGGCCGTGGCTCCCTCGACAGCACGTGTCGCGCCGGCCGACCCGGCACCGGCACCCGCACCGGCACCCGCACCGGCGCCCGCGCCGAGCGACCCGCCGCCGGCCACGACGCAGGCCGCAGCGACTGCGTCCGAGCCCACGACAAGCGTGGTGCCCACCGAGCCGCCGTCTCCGACGGCGACCGGCGCCTGAGCCGTGACGAGGCAGGCGGCTGTGAGAGCCGCCTGCCTCGAGCGCGTCCGGCGCAGAAGTCCTCACGATTCGAGCACGCTCGGCCCCCTGGGATGCCGCACGGCCCCGGGAGCCGATAGGTTTCCGGGATGGACGACGTGAGAACCGACGCCGCGGCGACGAGCGATCGGACCCCCGACGAGCCCCGTGACCCGATGGTCGTCATCGAGGGCGTCAACAAGCACTTCGGTGACCTGCACGTGCTGCGCGACATCAACCTCACGGTCGGCAAGGGCGAGGTCGTCGTCGTGCTCGGCCCGTCGGGCTCGGGCAAGTCGACACTGTGCCGTGCCATCAACCGCCTCGAGACCATCGAGTCCGGCAAGATCTCGATCGACGGCAAGGCCCTGCCCGAAGAGGGCAAGACACTGGCGCAGCTCCGCGCTGACGTCGGCATGGTGTTCCAGTCCTTCAACCTCTTCGCCCACAAGACGATCCGCGACAACGTGACGCTCGGCCCCATGAAGGTGCGCAAGAAGTCCAAGGCCGACGCCGACAAGCTCGCCGGCGACCTGCTGAAGCGCGTCGGGGTCGAGGCGCAGGCCGAGAAGTACCCTGCTCAGCTGTCGGGCGGCCAGCAGCAGCGTGTCGCCATCGCGCGTTCGCTCGCGATGGGGCCGAAGGTCATGCTGTTCGACGAGCCGACGTCGGCGCTCGACCCCGAGATGGTCAACGAGGTGCTCGACGTCATGGTCAGCCTCGCCAAGGAGGGCATGACGATGATCGTCGTGACCCACGAGATGGGCTTCGCCCGCAAGGCCGCCGACCGCGTGGTCTTCATGGCCGACGGCCAGATCGTCGAGGTCGGCACCCCGCAGGAGTTCTTCACGCGCCCGAAGAGCGAACGTGCCAAGGACTTCCTCGGCAAGATCCTCACCCACTGAACCATCTGACGACAGGTAGCGGCGCGCAGGACCGCGTGCCGTGAGCAACCACCAGGGAGGAACCCCAATGAAGGCACGACGACTCGGAGCCGTCGCGGCGGCAGCGACGCTGGCCCTCACGCTCGCCGCGTGTGGATCCGGTCAGCCCAGCGGCGGCAGCGGCGGCACCGGCGGAGGCGGCGGAGGCGGCGGCCTCAAGATCGGCATCAAGTTCGACCAGCCCGGCATGGGTCTCAAGAAGGGCAGCGAGTACAGCGGCTTCGACGTCGACGTCGCCAAGTACGTCGCCAAGGAGCTCGGCACCTCCGAGGACAACATCACGTGGGTGCAGGCGCCGAGCGCCCAGCGGGAGACGCTCATCCAGACCGGCCAGGTCGACTTCGTCGTCGCGACGTACTCCATCACCGATGCCCGCAAGGCAAAGGTCAGCTTCGCCGGCCCCTACTTCATCGCGGGCCAGGACCTCCTCGTGCGTGCCGACGACTCGACCATCACCGGACCCGACGCCCTCGACGGCAAGAAGCTGTGCTCGGTCACCGGCTCCACCTCCGCCCAGAAGGTCAAGGACAAGTACCCGGGCGTCCAGCTCCAGGAGTTCGGAACGTACTCCGAGTGCCTGCCCGCCCTGCAGACCGGTGGCGTCGACGCCCTGACGACCGACGACACCATCCTCGCCGGCTACGCCGCGCAGGAGCAGTACAAGGGCAAGTTCAAGGTCGTCGGCAAGCCGTTCTCCACGGAGAACTACGGCATCGGCCTGAAGAAGGGTGACACGGCCCAGTGCACCAAGATCTCCGACGCCATCAAGAAGATGATCAGCGACGGTTCCTGGCAGAAGGCGCTCGACGCCAACCTGGGGCCGGCCGGCTACAAGCCGGGCACGGGCAACCCGCCCACTCCCGCCGCCTGCTCGTGATCACTCGCCTCGCAAGGGCCGCGGCGCCACTCGGCGCCGCGGCCCCCGCGGGCCAGATCCCTTGTGCGTGAAGGAGGGACATGTTCGACATCCTCGAGAAGTACGACATCCTCGCCGCCTTCTGGATGACCATCAAGCTGACGTTCTTCTCGGCGATCGGTGCCCTGGTGCTCGGCACGGTCCTCGCGATCATGCGTGTCTCGCCGGTCGCCGTGCTGCGCCGACTGGGCGCGTTCTACGTCAACATCGTCCGCAACACCCCGCTGACCCTCATCGTCTTCTTCTCCCTCGCGGGTGTGGGGATCGTGCTGCAGATCAACCTGGTCGACCCCAGCTCGTCGACCTCCCTGCGCGACAACGCGATCCGCTGGGCCATGGTGGCCCTCGCGGTGTACCACGCAGCGTTCGTCTGTGAGGCGCTGCGCAGCGGCTTCAACACGGTTCCGCTGGGCCAGGCCGAGGCGGCCCGCTCGATCGGGCTGACGTTCGGCCAGAGCCTGCGCGAGGTGATCCTGCCGCAGGCCTTCCGGGGGGCGATCGCGCCGCTCGGCTCGGTCCTCATCGCGTTGACGAAGAACACCACCGTGGCCTCGGTCATCGGTGTCGCGGAGGCATCAGCCCTGATGAAGGTCATCATCGAGAACGAGACGGCGAGCGTGGCGGTGTTCCTCGTGTTCGCCCTCGGCTTCGTCATCCTGACGCTGCCCGTGGGCCTGCTCTTCACGTCGATGTCGCGACGTCTGGCGGTGAAGCGATGAGCGCCCAGAACGTCCTCTTCGACGCCCCCGGTCCCCGGGCCCGCCGCCGCCACGCCATCCTCACCGCGCTCGGCTTCGTCCTGCTCGCGGCCACTCTGGCCGCCGTGCTGTGGAAGTTCAACGCCCAGGGCCAGCTGACGGGCGCGCTCTGGCAGCCGCTCATCGACCCCGAGGTCTGGACGTCCTACGTGGTGCCCGGCCTGATCAACACGATCAAGGCGGCCGCCGTCTCCATCGTGGCGGCGATGGCCTTCGGCATCCTCTTCGGCATGGGCCGTCTGTCGCCGAACAGCCCAATCCGCTGGGTCAGCGGCATCGTCGTCGAGTTCTTCCGCGCCGTACCCGTGCTGCTGATGATGTACTTCCTCTTCCAGCTGTTCGCGTTCAACAACATCTTCGTGGCCAGCCTGAACTCGTTCATGGCCGTGGTGATCGCGCTGACGCTCTACAACGGCTCGGTCATCGCCGAGCTCGTGCGCTCGGGCGTCTACGGGCTGCCCAAGGGCCAGTCCGAGGCGGGCCTGTCGATCGGGCTCACGGCGTCGCAGACGCTCCGTTCGATCCAGCTGCCCCAGGCGCTGACGGCCATGCTGCCGGCGCTCGTGAGCCAGGTCGTCGTCATCCTCAAGGACAGCGCGCTGGGTGCGGCGATCACCTACCCGGAGCTGCTCCAGAGCATGCGCGACATGGGCACGGCGTACGCCACGGTCATTCCCGCGTACATCCTGGCCGCCGCGGTCTTCATCGCGATCAACTTCGGCCTGACGGTGCTGGCGGGTCGCCTCGAGCGTCGCCTCAACCGGCGCGGTCGCGGTCCCCGCAAGGCGGCCCCGGCCACCGGCGTGGCCGGCCCGGGCACGGTCGACGGCCCGAGCGACGGCCTCGGCAGCCTCGGTGGACGAGGTGTGCGCACGGGCGGCGCGACGAGCCAGGCCGGGTGACCCGGACGCGTCACTGACGCGTCCTGGCCGCGCCCGGATGCTCTCCGGGACGGTGACGCACAGCACGAGAAGGGCCCCGACACCGGTGGTGTCGGGGCCCTTCTCGTGCTGTGCTCCCCCGATTGGACTCGAACCAATAACCTGCCGGTTAACAGCCGGCTGCTCTGCCAATTGAGCTACAGGGGAATGCTGCTGCGCAACCATAGCAAAGCATCTGCGGCGACAAGAAATCGGGATGCGCGGGTCGCCGGAAGCCCCTCCGGGGCAGGTGCGCCCGGCGCCCGTCGGCGCCTCAGAGGCCCACTTCCGAGCGCAGTCGGGCGAGTCGCTCAGCCGCCTCGGCTGCCACGCGCGGGTCGGTGAGGTCGACGCCCTTGCCCGGGATCGTCTGCTCGACGAGGTCGCCCGTGGCGAGGTTGTGACGGATGACCACGCGGACGGTCCGCCGGTTCGGTGCGCGGAACTCGTCGGAGAGCACCACGCTGGCCTGGAGGCGCTCGCGGAGCGTCTGCTGCAGCAGGGAGGGCTCACTGAGGCGCCACTGGGCGGCCGGGGTGCGGTCGGCCCAGGTCACGGTGAGGAGGGAGCTCTCACCCTGCCAGGTGCCCGTCTCGGCCTCGTGCCAGGGTCGACGCCACGAGAGCGCGCCGTCGGCGCCGACGAACACGAGGTGGTGCGTCGTCGCGACCACGTGCCCGCCCGTGAGGTCGTCGCGGGCCCACGCGAGCACCGACTCGGAACCGTCGAGCGGCACCGCGGCACGCACCTCGGCCGGCAGCCCGGGGCGGCGTCGGCGTTCGAAGAGGGGCATCAGCCCATTCCTGCCTTGATGGCCGCGAGCTCGCGCTGCAGCGCCTGGAGCTCGATGCCGAGCTCCCTCGTGCGCTCGGGCGCGGGCGTCTCGGCGTGGTCGAGGCGGCGCATCTCGCTCATCGCGTCGGCGATGCGGCGGGTCAGGGCGATGGTGCGCACCCGGTCGAACAGCTCGTCGACGTAGCGGGAGGTCGGCAGGCCCGTGTTGGGGTCCATCCGGGTCGGCAGCGTGTCGACCGCCAGCTCGCTCACGAGTCCCGCCACGGGCGACGGGGCGGCCTCGGTCACGGCCGAGGTCCAGGCCCGCGCGTTGGCCTGGTCGCCGTCGTGGTGCGCGATGCGCACGCCGTCGAACACGGCGCGGTGGGCAGGAGCCGAGAACGCGTCGGGCGTCAACCGGTCGATGGCGCCGGGCTTGAACACCGTCGGGAACTGCAGGAGCACCTGGAGCAGCTGCCGCTCGGCCAGGACAACGGGGTCGCGCCGGTCGGGCACGGGCATGCCGGCCCCGGACTCCCCCGCCGTCGGTTCGACAGCCTCGTCGCGGCTGCCGCTGCCGCCCCGCTCGACGGTGCGCGGTGCGTCGTCGACGGTGATCCTGCCGGCCCGCGCCACCTCCGAGGCGACCTGCTCGACGTCGAGGCCGAGCATGCCGGCCACCTCGCGGGTGTACTCCGGCTGGAGCGAGCGGTCGCGGATCGACGCGACGATCGGGGCCACGGCGCGGACGGCCTGGATGCGGCCCTCGGCGGTCGCGAGGTCGAAACGCTTGATCGTGGTGCGGGCCGCGAACTCGAACATCGGCACGGCGTCCTCGATGAGCGCCTGGACCGCGGGGTCACCACCGGCCTGGCGCAGCTCGCAGGGGTCCTTGCCCGACTTCTCGACAGCGACGAACGACTGTGACGTCCACTTCTCGTCGTCGGCGAAGGCACGCATCGCGGCCTTCTGGCCGGCGGCGTCGCCGTCGAAGGTGAAGATCACCTTGGCCGGGGCCAGGCCTGCCTCGTCGCGCATGAGGCGTCGCAGCAGCTTGATGTGCTCGGCACCGAACGCCGTGCCGCACGTCGCGACGGCCGTCTCGACGCCGGCGAGGTGGCAGGCCATGACGTCGGTGTAACCCTCGACGACGACGGCCTGGCGACCTTGCGAGATCTTCTTCTTTGCCAGGTCGAGGCCGTAGAGCACGGTCGACTTCTTGTAGATGGGCGTCTCGGACGTGTTGAGGTACTTCGCCTCGATGCGGTCGTCGTCGAAGATGCGCCGCGCGCCGAAGCCCACTGTGTCGCCCGTGATGTCGCGGATCGGCCACACCAGCCGGCCACGGAAGCGGTCGTACAGCCCCCGGGCGCCTCGGCCGGCGAGCCCGGCGGTGACGAGCTCGTCGTCGGTGAAGCCCTTGGCCCGCAGATGGCGCACGAGGTCCTCTCCCCCGCGCGGCGCGAAGCCGATGCCGAACTGCTTGACGTGGGTGCCGTTGAAGTCGCGGGCGCGCAGGAAGTCGCGTCCCTGACGGGCCGGGCCCCGGTCGTTGAGCAGCAGGTCGGTGTAGTACTCCTCGCTGACGCGGTGGGCCTCGATGAGCCGGCTGCGGCGCCCGAGCCCCTCCTCGCGCGGACGCTGGCCGTCCTCGTAGCGCAGCTCCATCCCGAGCTTCTGCGCGAGCCGCTCGACGGCCTCCGAGAAGGTCAGGTGGTCGATCTTCTGCACGAACGAGATGACGTCGCCACCCTCCTGGCACCCGAAGCAGTGCCAGGCGCCGACGGCGGGACGGATGTTGAAGGAGGGCGTCTTCTCGTCGTGGAACGGGCAGAGACCCTTGAGCGATCCCGGGCCTGCAGAGCGCAGGGTCACGTGCTCGCGCACGACGTCCTCGATGGACGACCGCGCCTTGACCGCCGCGATGTCCTCGCTGTTGATCAGCCCCGCCATCTGCCTCCTGTCGCTGCCCGTGATCCTAGTTCGTCACCGACCCGGTACCGGTCACCGGCACCACTGGCTGTGGAGGGAGAGGGCCCGCACGTCGGTCAGCGAGGCCACCTGGTCGACCACGACGCGCAGCCGCTCGCCGTCGTCGGCCGCGGCTTCGTGGTCGGCGCGGAACGCGGCGTCGAGGCGCTCCTCGGGGCGGACGGCATACGCCTCCACGACGTCGCGCACGACGTCACGCTGGCGCGACATGACGCTCAGGCGCTCGTCGGTGGTCATGACGAAGTGGTTGGCGATGGCCTTGAGCACGGAGCACTCGGCGCGAGTGTCGTCGGGCACGACGAGGTCGGCCTCGAAGCGACACAGCTCGCCCGGCCCGTGGCGCTGCCGGGTGGCCTGCTCGACGACGGACACGAAGTGCCCGATGAGGCGGCTCGTCATGTCCTTGAGCCGGGCAAGGTCGCCGCGCGAGCCGTCGTATGCCGTGGGGATCGCCCCGGAGGCGATGATCCGTTCGAGGGCGGCCCCGAGGGCGTCGCTTCCGAGGTCTGGTGCGTAGGTGCGGCCGGCGACGTCGATGACGTCGGCCAGGTCGCGCGCGTGGAGCACGCGCGGGTCGATCCAGCCGGACGCGATGGCGTCCTCGACGTCGTGGACCGAGTAGGCCACGTCGTCGGACCAGTCCATGACCTCGGCCTCGAGGCAGCGGTCGCGCGCCCTGGCGCCGTCACGGATCCACTCGAAGACAGGCAGGTCCGGGGGGTAGACGCCGAACTTGCCTGTCTCGTAGGGCCCCTCACCACGGGCCCAGGGGTACTTCGTGGCCGCGTCGAGGCTGGCCCGCGTGAGGTTGAGCCCGGCCGGAGTTCCGTCGGGGTGTGCACGCTTCGCCTCGAGCCGGGTCAGGATGCGGAGGGTCTGCGCGTTCCCCTCGAAACCACCTATGCCAGAGGCGATCTCGTCGAGCACCGTCTCACCGTTGTGACCGAACGGCGGGTGGCCGAGGTCGTGCGAGAGGCATGCCGTGTCGACGACGTCGGCGTTGCACCCGAGGGCCGCGCCGAACTCGCGGCCGATCTGCGCGACCTCGAGCGAGTGCGTCAGACGGTTGCGCACGAAGTCGTCGTGGCCGGGTGCCAGAACCTGGGTCTTGGCGGCGAGCCGTCGCAGCGCCGACGAGTGCACGACCCGCGCACGGTCGCGGGCGAAGTCGTCACGGTCGGCGCGTTTCTGGGCAGGGTCCTCCGCGACCCAGCGCTCTGCGTCCCGACCCTCGTAGCCCACGAGGCGACTCTAGGGCGCTCACCTCCTCGGCAGGTCGAGGCCCGCCCGCGGGACCGGGCAGAAACCCATGGCAGGAACCACGACGGCGGCGCACACTGGCGGGGTGGGGCGGGCCGGGCCCGTCCTCGAGAGGCAGGAGCACATCATGGCCGACAAGTCGCCCAGGTCCCACATGACGGGCAAGTCGAAGTCGATCAAGGAGAAGCGTGCCGAGAAGCATGCGAAGGCGGACCAGAAGAGCTCCCATCCCGAGTTCCTCCCGCCCAAGGGCAAGCGCTGACGGGCCGCGCCTTCAGGTGAGCAGGTCGCGCGCCCGGCGCACCCACGCCGGCTCGGTGCCGTAGCGCTGCGTCTTGATGAGCCGGCGGTTCGCACAGTCGTCGACCAGCTCGGCCATCCGCTTGTCGCGGGTCGCCTCCTGCTTGGCCGTGACGACCCAGTTGGTCGCGACCTTGCGGTAGGAGGGTGTCGCGGCGTCCCAGAAGGCCGACGCCCGGGCATCGGCGCGCAGCAGCGCCTCGTAGGCGTCGGGCCACGTGCGCTCGCGGTTCTCGTAGGCGTAGACGCCCGAGCGATCCTCGCGGCGCCGCTCGAAGGCGGCGAGGCCCGCCGGGTGCATCCGCCCCGCAGCCGTCAGCTGGGCGACGGCGTCGATGTTGATCGTGCTCCAGTTGCTGCCGGGCTTGCGCGGGGTCCAGCGCTGGCGCACGGCGTCGTCGTCGATGCGCTGGGCCACCGAGTCGATCCAGCCGAAGCAGAGGGCCTCGCGCACCGCGTCGGCCCACTGCAGGCCTCGCGGCTCGACGTGCTTCTTGTTGAGGCCCATCCAGAGCTCGGTGGCAGACGCGTGGTTGGCCTCGAGCCAGGCCCGGAAGTCGTCGGCGTCGTCGAAGAAGGTCGCCGGCCGCTCGGCGGATCCACCCTGTCGCATGCCCCGATCCTGCCAGCCGCCGCCGACGCTGGGAGGATCACCGGTGTGACCGACCTGACCGACCGGATCGTCCTCGCCGCCCGCAACAACGCGCTGTGGTGCGACGCCGTCGCCCGCTCGCACGGTGTCGTGACGACGACGGATGCCGAGGCGTGGACCGCCGCCACGCGCACCCCGCCGTACTACCCCGACGCCGTCACCCTCTCCCCCACGGTCGCCGAGTACGACGTGCTGGCGCGCGTCGACGACTCCGACGGCTGCTCCGTCAAGGACTCGTGGTCGTGCCTCGACCTGTCGAACGAGGACTTCGCCCGCCTCGTCGTCGGCGAGTGGGTGTGGCTCGACCCCTCCGCGAAGGTCTCCACCCCCGCGGGCGCGACGTGGCGGCGCGTCGAGACTGCTGAGGCGATGGCCGCGTGGGTCGCCGCCTGGGCGAGCGACCCCGAGGCGGAGGCGATCCTGCGCCCGTCGCTGCTCGACGTCCCCGGCGTCCACGTCCTCGCCGGCCGGGCCTCCGACTCCGACGACGCCCCCGTCGTGGCCGGGGCGATCGTCAACGTCACGGGCGAGGTGGCCGGGCTGGGCAACGTCTTCGCCCGCGAGGGCGACGACGAACGGGCATGGGCAGCCGCGTCGGCCGCCGCGCGCACCGTCGCGGACGGCATACCGCTGGTCGGCTGGGAGGCCGGAGTGGGCGTCGATGCGGCCGTCGCCGCAGGGTGCGAGCGCCTCGGCCCGCTCAGCGTCTGGCTGAAGTGAGCGTCAGCCGCCGCTGACCGACAGCTCGGCCTCGGCGATGGTGCGCCGGTGCTCCTCGGAGAGCTCGCGCGACTCGAGCCAGCGGTCGGGCAGCGCCACGGTGCTGGACGACCCGGCGCGTCCGCGCTGGCCCTCGGCGGCCTCTCCGGGCCACGGCGCGTCGGGGTCGAGCGTCGCGAGGAGGCTGTCGAGGGCGGCCATGGAGTCGACGAGCGCGAGCGAGTTGCGGATCGTCGAGCCGGCCGGGAAGCCCTTGAGGTACCAGGCGATGTGCTTGCGGATGTCGCGGCAGGCGCGCTCCTCCTCGCCGTAGAAGTCGACGAGGTATGCCGTGTGCGTGCGGAGCGTGTCGGCGACCTCTCCGAGCGTCGGCGTCACGCGGGCGCTCGTGCCGGCGAAGGCCGCGGCGAGGTCGGTGAAGAGCCACGGCCGGCCGAGGCAGCCGCGGCCGACGACGACGCCGTCGCAGCCGGTCTCGCGCACCATCCGCAGGGCGTCCTCGGCAGACCAGATGTCGCCGTTGCCGAGCACCGGCACGGTGGTGACCGTCTGCTTGAGCTGCTTGATCGCGGTCCAGTCGGCGGTGCCGCTGTACGCCTGTGCCGCGGTGCGCCCGTGCAGCGCGACGGCGGCGACCCCCTCGGCCTCGGCCGTGAGGCCGGCGTCGAGGAAGGTGAGGTGCTCGTCGTCGATGCCCTTGCGCATCTTGACGGTGACCGGGATGTCGCGCTTGCCGCCCTCCTCGACGACGGCGCCGACGATGGCCTTGAAGAGGTCCTTCTTCCACGGCAGGGCCGAGCCGCCGCCCTTGCGGGTGACCTTGGGCACCGGGCAGCCGAAGTTGAGGTCGATGTGGTCGGCGCGGTCCTCGGTGACGAGCATGCGCGCGGCCGCGCGGGCCGTCGCCGGGTCGACGCTGTAGAGCTGGATCGAGCGCGGGCTCTCGTCGGGGTCGTGCTCGATGAGGCGCATCGACTCGGGCGTGCGCTCGACGAGCGCGCGGCTCGTGATCATCTCGCTGACGTAGAGGCTCGTCGCGCCGGACGCCCCACCGATGGCCGTGCCCTCGTCGCCGTACTCGCGGCACAGCCGGCGGAAGGCCCGGTTGGTGATGCCGGCCATCGGGGCGAGGACGACGGGCGACTCGATGACGTGTCGCCCGATGCGCAGGGGTGGCAGCACCGCACCCGTCGGCTCGGTGGCAGGGGTCATCACGTCGGTCACGCGCACGATTGTCCCCGATCAGGAGCGGTGGGCCGAATCGGCGACCTCACGGGCGAAGCGCAGCAGGGCCGCGGCGAAGGCCTGCGGCTGGTCGAGGTTCGACAGATGACTCGCGCGGCGGATGGTCTCGACGCGCGCCGTCGGGCACGCCTTCAGGTAGGCCCGGACCCCGAACCGGAACTGGTCGTACTGGCCGTTGAGCAGCAGCACGGGGCAGCGCAGGGCGTGCAGCATCGCGGGACGGCAGTGCGTCATCACCTCACGCCAGGCGGCCGGGGTCGCGGCGAAGTAGTAGCCGCCGGCGATGACCGGGTCGATGCGGGCCGCAGGGTAGAGCCGGTGCAGCACACGGTCGTTGACGCGGGTCATGCGCGCCTCACCGAGGCGGTTGGTGAGCGCGGCGACACCGCGGTAGACCGTCGCACCCGGTCCCGTCGGCGTCGCGCTCGACCCGGCCAGCACGAGGCCGGCCAGCGTGTCGGGGCGGGCAGCGGCATACGCCATCGCGGCGAAGCCGCCGAGCGAGTGGCCGACGAGGACGACGGGGTCACCGTGCGCCGACGCGGACTCCACGGCCTCGCCGATGACCGCGACGCAACGGTCCATCGTGAAGGTCTCGTCGGCTCGGGCGCCGTGCCCCGGCAGGTCGACGAGGGTCAGATCCACGTGGTCGCGGAGCAGCGGGACCTGGGGCGCCCACTGCGTGCTCGACAGGCGGGAGCCGTGCACGAGGACCAGGTGAGCGGGCACAGGGTGAGGATGCCACGATGGCGGCGTGACCCACCTCATCAGCGCCGCCGACCTCGCCCACGAGATCGAGGACGTCGTCGTCCTCGACGTCCGGTGGGCCCTCACGACGGCGAACACGCCGGCAGGCCGGAAGGACTACGAGGCCGGTCACGTGCCCGGCGCGTTCTTCGTCGACCTCGACACCGAGCTCGCGGCACCGGCCGGGGAGGGCGGCCGGCACCCGCTGCCCTACCCCGAGGTGGTCCAGGCAGTCCTGCGGAGGGCGGGCATCACCGAGCACAGCCGCGTCGTCGCCTACGACGGCAAGGACTCGTATGCCGCCGCGCGGGCCTGGTGGGTGCTGCGCTGGCTCGGCGTCAGCGACGTCCGGGTGCTCGACGGGGGCTGGGCAGCATGGACGGCCGCCGGGCTGCCCGTGTCGACCGAGGAGCCGGCTGACCGACACGGCGACGTCGTCGTGCGACCGGGGCAGCTGCCGACCCTCGACGCCTCCTCGGCCGCGACGCTCGCTCGCGAGGGGCTGCTCCTGGACGCCCGCGCCCTGGAGCGGTACGCCGGCGAGACCGAGCCGATCGACCCGGTGGCAGGGCACATCCCCGGGGCGGTCAACAGCCCGACCACCGAGTGGGTCACGACCGAGGGCACCTTCCGCCGCGACCTCGCCGAGCACTGGGCACACGTGACCGACGGCGCCGACCTGTCCGACCGGCCCGTCGGGGTCTACTGCGGATCGGGCGTCACCGCGACCCACGAGATGCTGGCACTCGCCGAGCTGGGCGTCGACACGGTGCTCTACCCGGGGTCGTGGAGCGAGTGGATCCGCGACCCGTCCCGGCCCGTCGCCACCGGCCGCCTCCCCGGCTGACGGCACGGCGATCGAGAACACTCCGTCACGATCGACGGACCGCCACGAAACGGAACAGAGGAGCGGCGCGTGCGTGCGGCCCCATCTCGTGGCGGTCCGTCTGCGCCCGGACGCACGGATGCCGCCCGCCCGGGTGGCGGACGGCATCCGTGATCGGGGGTGCGCTGCCTCAGCAGCCGACGAGGCGCTGCGCGAGGTAGCCCTCGACCTGGTCGAGGGCGATGCGCTCCTGCGCCATCGAGTCCCGCTCGCGGATGGTCACGGCGTGGTCGTCGAGCGTGTCGAAGTCGACGGTGATGCAGAACGGCGTGCCGATCTCGTCCTGGCGGCGGTAGCGCTTGCCGATGGCGCCGGCGTCGTCGAAGTCGATGTTCCAGTGCCTGCGCAGCGTGGCCGCCAGGTCGCGCGCCTTCGGCGACAGGTCGGCGTTGCGCGAGAGCGGCAGCACTGCGGCCTTGACCGGCGCCAGGCGCGGGTCGAGGCGCAGCAGGACACGCTTGTCGACACCGCCCTTGGTGTTCGGCGCCTCGTCCTCGGCATACGCGTCGACGAGGAACGTCATGAGCGAGCGGGACAGGCCGGCGGCCGGCTCGATGACGTACGGCGTGTACTTCTCACCCGTCGTCTGGTCGAAGTAGACGAGGTCTGTGCCCGAGTGCTTCGAGTGCGTGCCGAGGTCGAAGTCGGTGCGGTTGGCGATGCCCTCGAGCTCGCCCCACTCCGAGCCCGCGAACTTGAAGCGGTACTCGATGTCGACGGTGCGCTTCGAGTAGTGCGACAGCTTGTCGGCGGGGTGCTCGAAGTGGCGCAGGTTGTCGGGGTTGATGCCGAGGTCGACGTACCAGCGGGTCCGCTCGTCGAGCCAGTACTGGAGCCACTGCTCGTCCTCGCCCGGCTTGACGAAGAACTCCATCTCCATCTGCTCGAACTCGCGCGTGCGGAAGATGAAGTTGCCCGGCGTGATCTCGTTGCGGAAGCTCTTGCCGGTCTGGGCGATGCCGAACGGCGGCTTGCGGCGCGATGCCTGCATGACGTTGAGGAAGTTGACGAAGATGCCCTGCGCCGTCTCGGGACGCAGGTAGTGCAGGCCCGACTCGTCCTCGATGACGCCGAGATACGTCTTGAGCATCATCTGGAAGTCGCGCGGCTCGGTCCACCGGCCCTTGGTGCCGCAGTCGGGGCACACGATGTCGGTCATCGGGATCGAGTCGGGGTCGTCGATCCCCTTCTTCTCGGCGAGCGCCTCCTGGAGGTGGTCCTGGCGGCGGCGCCTGTGGCAGTTGAGGCACTCGACGAGCGGGTCGGTGAACGTGCCGACGTGGCCCGAGGCCACCCACGTCTCGCGCGGCAGGATGATCGAGGAGTCGAGCCCGACGACGTCGTCGCGGCTCGTGACCATGGACTTCCACCACTGGCGGCGGATGTTCTCCTTGAGCTCGACGCCGAGCGGCCCGTAGTCCCAGGCAGACCGGGTGCCTCCGTAGATCTCACCGCTCGGGAAGACGAAGCCCCTGCGCTTGCAGAGGCTGACGACGGTGTCCACGGTGGATGTCTGCTTGGCCATGCGGGACAGGCTATCGGGCGGGCGCCGGTGCACTTGCCACGCGTCCTGCGTATGCCGTCGCGTCCCCTACGCTCGTCGGGTGTCCTTGAGCTTTCGTTCCCGTGTCGAGCACGCTTCGGCCCCCTGGGTCGAGCGGATGAACGCCGTGCCGCGGCCCGTGGCGGTCGGCGTCCTCGTCGCCCTCCTCGGCGTCGGCGTCCTCGCCCCACGGCCCTGGGCCGGCATCGCCTTCCTCGTCGTGGCCGCCTTCGTGGGCTGGCTGCTCTTCCTCACCTGGCAGCGGCTGACGCTGCCGGAGCGGCTGATGCGGGCGGCCGTGCTCGCGCTGGCGCTCGCGGTCGCCGTGGTGCGGATCGTCCCCGCGAGCTGACGTCGCCCACACTCGATTTTGACAATCATTCTCACTTTGGGTGAGGATGGTCGTCGTGAGGCCTCCCCTTCGACCACCCGTCCGGCACCGCAGGGCTGCTGCCACCGCCGCAGCCGCCGCAGCCGTCGCAGCCACAGCAGCTCTCGCCCTCGGTGGCTGCAGCGCCGCGAGCACGGCGGGTGAGGCCGGCTCCCCCATCGTGACGTCGTTCTACCCGATCCAGTTCGCGACCCAGCAGGTCGTCGGCAACGCGGCCGAGGTCACGGTGCTCACCAGGCCGGGCGCCGAGCCGCATGACCTCGAGCTGGCGCCTCAGGACATCGGCGGCATGACCAGGGCGCGCCTCGTCGTCTATGCCGACGGCTTCCAGCCGGCCGTCGACGAGGCTGTCGGCCTCGTCGACGGCGCCAAGGTGCTCGACGTGGCGGCCGCGGCCAAGCTCGTGCCGGCGAGCGCCGACGAGCCCGGTCACGAGGGTGAGTCGCCCGGGCAGCACGAGGAGCACGCGAAGCACGACGAGCACGGTCACGGCGCCGACGACCCGCACTTCTGGCTCGACCCGTCCCGCTACGCCGCCGTGGCCCAGGCCATCAGCGCGCGCCTGTCGGCGGACGACCCGGCCAAGGCGTCGACCTATGCGCGCAACACCGCGGTCTTCGTCGAGAAGCTCTCGCAGCTCGACGACGAGCTCCGGGTCGGCCTTCGGCAGTGCCGCACCAAGCAGCTCGTCACCAGCCACGGGGCCTTCGCCTACCTGGCCGCCCGCTACGGCTTCCACCAGCAGGGCATCACCGGGATGTCGCCCGAGGCCGAGCCGAGCGCCGCCGCCCTCAAGGCGGTCTCCGACCTCGTGTCGTCCGCGGGGGTGACCACGATCTACCAGGAGACCCTCGTCGAGCCGCACTTCGCCCAGACGGTCGCCCAGTCCACCGGGGCCAAGGTCGCGACGCTCGACCCCATCGAGGGCATCACCTCGGCCACGAGAGGCTCCGACTACTTCGAGGTCATGCGAAGCAACCTCGCCACGCTGCGTGAAGGACAGGGGTGCTCATGAGGTCCGCGCCGCTCGTGCCCCGTCACCCCGAAGCCCTCGACGCCGTCGTGACGCTGCGCGGCGCAGCGTTCGGCTACGGCGACCGGCCGGTGCTCACCGACGTCGACCTGACGATCCACAGCGGCGAGATCGTGGCGATCGTCGGGCCCAACGGCTCGGGCAAGTCGACCCTCATGAAGGGTGTGCTCGGCCTCAACGAGCGGACGGCCGGCTCCGTCAGCCTCTTCGGGGTCGACAGCGGCGACTTCCACGACCGCGCGCGAATCGGCTACGTGCCCCAGCGGCATACGTTGTCGGCGTCCGTGCGCGCGACGGCCGAGGAGATCGTGTCGACTGGGCGCCTGGCCCGCATCGGCTGGCTCGGCCGGCTGCGCGCGGCCGACCGGCAGGTCGTTGCCCGGGCGCTCGAGGTCGTCGGGCTCGCCGACCGCGCCTCCGCCGAGGTCAGCACGCTCTCGGGCGGCCAGCAGCGGCGGGTCCTCATCGCCCGCGCCCTCGCCGCCGAGCCGGACGTCCTGATCATGGACGAGCCGACCGCCGGGGTGGACGCCGCGAGCCAGCACGTCCTCGCCGACGTGCTCGGGCGCCTGGTCGAGCGCGACGTCACCATGGTGATCGTCACCCACGAGCTCGGGGCGCTCGAGCGGCTGCTCACCCGCATCGTGGTCGTCGACGGCGGGCGCCTCCGCTTCGACGGCAGCCCTCAGGAGTACGCGCACGCCCGCGACCGCGTGCACCACGACCACGACAGCCACCACCACGACCACGAGCTCGACGGGCACCCGTCACTGGCGCACGGCCCGCTCGACTCGACCCACCCCGAAGGGCGGCGGCCATGACCGACCTGCTCACCGTCGACTTCATGCAGCGGGCGCTCATCGCGGCGCTCCTGGTCGGCACGGTCGCCCCGATGGTGGGCATCTTCCTCGTGCAGCGGCGGCTCTCGTTGATCGGCGACGGGATGGGCCACGTCGCGCTCGCCGGTGTCGCCATCGGCCTCGTCACGGGCACGGCGCCGGTGCTGACGGCCCTCGTGGCGGCGCTCGTGGCGGCCGTGGTCATCGAGCTGCTCCGCACGAGGGGCCGCACCAACGGTGACGTCGCGCTCGCTGTGATCTTCTACGGCGGCATCGCGGGAGGTGTCGTCATCATCAGCAAGTCGCCGGACGGCACACCCGCGAACCTGATGAAGTACCTCTTCGGGTCGATCCTCACCACGCAGCGCACCGACCTCTACCTCTTCGCGGGGCTGGCCCTGCTCATCGCCGTCACCACCTGGGTGCTGCGGCCCCGCCTCTTCGCCGTCGCCAACGACGAGGAGTACGCGCGTGCCGTCGGCATCCCGGTGCTGCCCCTCAACATCGTGCTGGCCGTGCTCACGGCCACCACCGTCGTCGTGGCCATGCGAGTGGTCGGCCTGCTCCTCATCAGCGCCCTGATGATCGTGCCCAACGCCGCGGGCCAGCTTGTCGCGAGGTCGTTCAGCAGCGGGCTGCGCTGGGCCATCGGGTTCGGACTCGTGTCGTCCGTCGGCGGGGTCGCGCTGTCCTACCCGCTCAACACGCCGTCCGGCGGAACGATCGTGCTGCTCGCGGTCGGCCTGTTCGTCGTGACAGCCCTCGTCAGCGGCGTCCTGGGCCGGGTCGGTGGCAGACGGCACGACGTCGCCGAACGCCACGAGCACGAGCACGACGCGAGGTGCGGCCACCCGGCCGTGCCACACGGCGACCACGTCGACTACGTGCACGACGGCCACCTGCACGCGGCCCACGAGGGGCACTACGACGAGCACGGCGCGCACCACCACGAGGACAGCATCGCCGGACGCGACGGGGCGAACGCGTCCGGGACCACCGCACCGACGACGGGAACGAGACCATGACCGACCGCGCCAGCGGCGCCACGCGCAGACCGACCCGCCAGCAGGCAGCCGTGGCAGAGCTGCTCGAGAAGTCCGACGACTTCACGTCGGCCCAGACGGTCCACGCGCGCCTTCGGGAGGCAGGGGCCGGCGTCGGCCTCGCCACCGTCTACCGCACCCTCCAGGCCATGGTCGACGCCGGCACGGTCGACGTGCTGCGCACCGACGACGGCGAGGCCGTCTACAGGGCGTGCTCCACGCACCACCACCATCACCTGGTGTGCCGGGCGTGCGGTCGTACCGTCGAGGTCGAGGGGCCGGCGGTGGAGCGGTGGGCCGACAAGATCGCCGAGGACCACGGTTTCAGGGACGTGACGCACACCCTCGAGATCTTCGGCACCTGCTCCGACTGCACCCGCTAGCGACGAGCCCCCGGGCTGGTCGGGGCGTCGACGGCGCCGCCGTAGCGGCGGTCACGGGCGACGTACTCCTCGATGGCCGACCAGAGGTCGCGCCGGTCGTAGTCGGGCCAGAGCCGGTTCTGGAACACCATCTCCGCGTAGGCCGACTGCCACAGCAGGAAGTTCGACGTGCGCTGCTCGCCCGACGAGCGGACGAAGAGGTCGACATCCGGCATCGTCGGCTCGTCGAGGTACCTCTTGATCGTCTTCTCGTCGACGGACCCCGGCCGCAGCCGACCACCCTTGACGTCGTGGGCGATTCGCTGGACGGCGTCGGCGATCTCGGCGCGGCCCCCGTAGTTCACGCAGAAGTAGAGGGTCAGCCCGCTGTTGTGCTGCGTCAGCTCCTGGGCGACCTCGAGCTCCTTGATGACCGACCGCCACAGCCGCGGGGTCCGGCCGACCCACCGCATGCGCACTCCCCACTCGTGCAGCTGGTCGCGCCGGCGCCGGATGACGTCGCGGTTGAAGCCCATGAGGAAGCGGACCTCCTCGGGCGAGCGCCGCCAGTTCTCCGTGGAGAACGCGTACGCCGACAGGTGCGTCACACCGACGTCGATGGCCCCCGCAACGACGTCGAGCAGCGACGCCTCGCCCGCCTCGTGGCCCTTCGTGCGCGGCAGCCCCCGCTGGTTGGCCCACCGGCCGTTTCCGTCCATGACGATCGCCACGTGCTTCGGGAGCAGCTCGCTCGGGATCGAGGGCGGGGTGGCGCCGGACGGGTGCGGGAACGGCTTGGCGTACATGGGTCTCCGGATCGGTGAGGTCGGGTTCGCTTGCAGCTCAGGCACGCTCGACGAGGCGCAGTGAACGCAGACCGCGCTCGATGTGCCACTGCAGGAAGGCGGCGACCATGCCGTTGCCTTGACGACGATGCCGCTCGTCGCTCGCGTCGGCAACCTCCCAGTCGCCGGCCAGCAGGGAGGCGAGCAGCTCGAACGTCTCGGGGGCGGGCGCGCTCGACCCGGGCGGGCGGCACACGGAGCAGACGGCACCGCCGGACTGGACGTTGAAGGCGCGGTGCGGACCGTTCGCGCCGCAGCGCGCGCAGTCGACGAAGCTCGGCGCCCACCCGGCGACGGCGAGCGAACGCAGGAGGTACGCGTCGAGGACGAGCCCCGGGTCGTGCGCGCGGTCGGCGAGCGAGCGCAGTGCGCCGGCGAGAAGGAGGTACTGCTGGGTCTGCGGCTCGTGCTCCTCGGTGAGCTGCAGCGCCGTCTCGAGCATCGAGGTGGCGCACGTGTAGGCGGTGTAGTCACGGGCGATCGCGTCGCCGTAGGGGGCGAGCGTCTCGACCTGCGTGACGGTGTCGAGGTTGCGGCCCTCGTAGCACTGGACGTCGACGACCATCCCGGGCTCGAGCCGCGACCCGAAGCGCGACTTGGTGCGCCGCACGCCCTTGGCGACCGCACGGACCCGGCCTCTGGTGCGCGTCAGCATCGTGATGATGCGGTCGGCCTCGCCCAGCTTGTGGGTGCGCAGGACGATCGCCTCGTCACGGTAGAGGGGCATACCGCCATTCTCCCCCGTCGCCCGGCCGCCGTCGCACCGCACGCGCCGGGTTGCCGGGAAGTGACCGGGGACGACCGGCAGAGCGCCGAGCCCGAGCGCGCCAGTCGAACACCCGTTCTGCATATCTGCTTAGGTGAAGTCCGGTATGCCGGTTTCTGGCTTCAGCAGGTCCTTGAGCGGGTGCGGGTCGGTGTCGACGGCTTGCTGCAGCAGTCGGTA
>NZ_JBHTKH010000013.1:0-94631 GCF_042676085.1 Terrabacter terrigena | reverse complement strand
ATTCAACCCGCTTGGTATCAGCGGTTCCTGCTCCCCGAAGCCTACCGGATCAACCAGAGTGCCTCGGACCGCTCCAGACCAACCCGATCACTCGGGACAAGCCTCAGAGCACCCAGATCCACGAACCGATCACTCGGACTCGCCACCCGGGGCCGACCGAAACCCTACCGGATCAACCGGAGTGCTTCGGACCTTCGTTCAACCCCGGGACCGGCCTGCTTCGCGTCGCGATCACTCGCTCGGCGGTGGTGTCCGTTCCTCCCTGTCGGGCTGACGAAGAGAACATTAACCGGGCCTCTGCGGAAAACACAAATCCGTACACCCGGGGACGCGCGAAAGGGCGGATCCCGTTCTGTCCCAACGAGATCCGCCCTTTTGCGCACGCCCAGCCCGCTGCTCGGGGCCGTCAGGCGTGCTCAGGCGCGCCTGGCCGCAGCGAGGTTGCGCCGTCCCCGCTTGATCACCGCGACGGCACCGTGCAGGAAGTCGTCCTCACCCAGCACCCGGTCGGGGTCGGTGACCTTGACGTTGTTGAGGGACGCTCCCCCTTCACCGATCGCGCGACGAGCCCCGTTGCGGGAGTCGACGAGACCCACCGCCACGAGCGCGTCGACGAGCGAGGTGCCGACGGCGACCTCGGCGCCCGGGAGCTCGGCCGTGGCGTCAGCCAGGGTGCGAGGGTCGAGGCCGGCGAGGTCGCCCTTGCCGAACAACGCCTCGGACGCCGCCTGCACCGCCGCCGTCGCCTCGGCCCCGTGGACGAGCGTCGTCACGTCGGCGGCGAGGGTGCGCTGCGCCGTGCGTCGGAACGGCTCCTCCGCCACCTGCTTCTCGAGGTCGGCGATCTCGTCGGGGGTGCGGTCGGTGAACACCTTCAGCAGCTTGACGACCGAGGCGTCCTCGACGTTGACCCAGTACTGGTAGAAGGCGTACGGGCTGGTCATGTCGGCGCTCAGCCACACGGCGTTGCCCTCCGACTTGCCGAACTTGGTGCCGGAGGCGTCGGTGAGCAACGGGGTCGTGAAGCAGTGCACCGACTCCCCCTCGACCCGATGGACCAGGTCGACGCCGGCCGTGAGGTTGCCCCACTGGTCGGCCCCGCCGGTCTGCAGGGTGCAGCCGTGGCTGCGGTAGAGCTCGAGGAAGTCGAGCGCCTGGAGGATCTGGTAGCTGAACTCGGTGTACGAGATGCCCTGCTCGCTCTCGAGCCGCGCCGCCACGGCGTCCTTGCGCACCATCTGGTTGACCCGGAAGTGCTTGCCGATGTCACGCAGGAAGTCGAGCGCGCTGATCGGCGCCGTCCAGTCGAGGTTGTTGACGAGCAGCGCCGGGTTCTCGCCCTCGAAGGCGAGGAACGGCCGCACCTGCTGCTCGATGCGCGCGACCCAGTCGGCCGTCTGCTCCTTGGTCTTGAGCACGCGCTCGGACGTCGGGCGCGGGTCACCGATGAGACCGGTGGACCCCCCGACGAGGCAGATGACCCTGTGGCCGGCCCGTTGGAACAGCCGCAGCACGACGAGCTGCACGAGGTTGCCGAAGTGGAGCGACGGAGCGGTCGGGTCGAACCCGCAATACAGCGTGACGGGTCCCTCCGCGAGTGCTTCGCGCAGCGCCGCCTCGTCGGTGGACTGTGCCACCAGGCCGCGCCACTGCAGCTCGTCGAAGATGTCCGTCACGGGTATCGGTGTCCTCTCTGTCCGGCCGGCTCCCTGCCCGCCGCGGCCAAGCCTGCCGTATGCCGCCCAGCCCGAGCCACCGAGTACCGCCCGTTGGCACCTCGGCGCCCTCGGTGCCCGAGCGGCATCGCCCGTCAGCGTCGGCTGCGCACGACCCCCGGCCGGTAGGCAGACACGCTGGCCTCACCGTCGACCCAGAAGCGCCAGGGGTACGCGTCACCGTCACCCCCGGGTCCGCTGACGCCGACGCGCGGCCCCGCGCGTACGTCGGCGGGGGCCACCGGCTCCCCCGCGCTCACGACGAGCTCGATGGGGTCACCGATCGGTGGTCGGCAGAAGTCGAGCCCCGACTCCTCACGCCCCATCGCGAGGGCCTGGCCGAGCCTGCCCGGGCCTCGGGCCCAGTCGCGCTCACGCACGGGTCCCCTACGTGCCCGGACGAGGTCGTGGCCCTCGAGCACCTCGCCCGCACGCACGAGCACCGCCGACGCGGTGCCGACCTCACCCACCACGAGGTTGACGCACCAGTGGTGCCCGTAGGTGAAGTAGACGTACGTGAAACCGGCCGGCCCGAACATCGGTCGGGTGCGGGGCGTCACACCGCGGTAGGCGTGGGATCCCGGGTCGAGCTCGCCGGCATACGCCTCGAGCTCGGTCAGGCGCAGCGTGACGCCGCCGTAGGAGAGATGGCGACCGAGGAGGTCGGGCGCGACCTCCACCGACGGACGGGCGAAGAAGTCCCGGGGCAGGCGTTCGTCGGCGGACACGTCGTCACCGTAACCGTTGCGCCGCGAGGCCGAACGGCCCGAGGCTCAGAGCCCCGCGCCGACCCAGGCCCGGGCGAGCGACGCCCGCTCCCCGGCGGCCACGAGCTGCTCGCCCACCCGGACGGGCGCGGTGCCACCCACGGCGTCACGCGAGGCGAGCGAACCCTCCACCGACAGGACGCTGCGCACCTCGGGGGTCAGGTGCTCGCTGATGCGGGCGAAGTCGTCGTCGGTGAGGTCCCACAGCTCGATGCCGCGCTCCTCGCAGTCGCGGACGCAGGCGCCGGCCACCTCGTGGGCGATGCGGAACGGCACACCCTCGCGAACCAGCCACTCAGCGATGTCGGTGGCCAGCGCGAAACCTTGAGGCGCCAGGGACTCGAGCCGGTCGGTGTGGAACGTCAGCGTCGCGACCATGCCGGAGAAGGCCGGGAGGAGCACCTCGAGGGTGTCGACCGCGTCGAAGACGGGCTCCTTGTCCTCCTGGAGGTCGCGGTTGTAGGCCAGCGGCAGCGCCTTGAGCGTCGTGAGCAGACCCGCCAGGTCACCGACGAGGCGGCCGGCCTTGCCGCGGGCGAGCTCGGCCACGTCGGGGTTCTTCTTCTGCGGCATGATGCTCGACCCCGTGGAGTACGCGTCGTCGAGGGTGACGAACGAGAACTCCTTGGTGGCCCAGATGACGACCTCTTCCGCGATCCGCGAGATGTCGACGGCCGTCATGGCCGCGACGAACGCGAACTCCGCCACGAAGTCGCGGGAGGCCGTGCCGTCGATGGAGTTCTCGACGGCACGGGCGAACCCGAGGTCCTTCGCGACCAGCTCGGGGTCGAGGCCGAGCGACGAGCCGGCGAGGGCGCCGGAGCCGTAGGGCGAGGCATCGGTGCGGGCGTCCCAGTCGCGCAGCCGGTCGACGTCGCGCAGCAGCGCCCACGCGTGCGCGAGGAGGTGGTGGCTGAGCAGCACCGGCTGCGCGTGCTGCAGGTGGGTCCGACCCGGCATCGAGACCCCGAGGTGCTGCTTCGCCTGCGCCACGAGGGCGTCGACGACGTCGAGCACGAGCCCGCCGACGACGCGGGCGTGCTCCCGCAGGTACATGCGGAAGAGGGTCGCCACCTGGTCGTTGCGCGAGCGCCCCGCCCGGAGGCGGCCGCCGAGCTCGGCGCCGACCCGGTCGATGAGGCCACGCTCGAGGGCCGTGTGGACGTCCTCGTCGTCCTGCGCCGGCAGGAAGGCACCCGAGACGACATCGGCCTCCAGCCGGTCGAGGCCGTCGAGCATCGCTGCCAGGTGCTCCTGCGTGAGAAGCCCTGCGGCGTGCAGCACCCGTGCGTGCGCCCGGGAGCCCGCGATGTCGTGCGGGGCAAGGCGCCAGTCGAAGTGGGTGCTCTTCGACAGGGCGGCGAGCGCCTGGTCCGGACCACCGGCGAAGCGGCCGCCCCAGAGGCTGACGCGGGCGGCGCTCGGCTCGCCGGTGCCGGTGGGGACGTCGGTGGTCATGGTGGTGCCTCCTGGAGTGGACGGTTGTGGAGTCGTGCGTCTCGTTCGCGTGCGGCCGGCTGTGCCTGCGTCAGTCGCGCGCGCCGACGAGGGCCTGGAGCCGCTCGGCGACGGCGACGGCCTGCTTCGGGCCGGCCGTGACGATCATGATCGTGTCATCGCCGGCGATCGTGCCGACCACCTCGGGGTCACGCGCCTGGTCGATGGCCGAGGCGAGGTAGTTGGCGGCACCGGGTGGGGTCCGGAGGACGACGAGGCTCTGTGCCGGCGTCGCCGAGACGAGCAGCTCCTCGCAGGTGCGGCGCAGCCGCGCCGAGGCGGCGTCGCCGATCGAGCCGACGGCGGGCACCTCGCCGCCCTCGCCCGGGACGGCATACACGAGGGCACGGCCACGGCGTACCTTGACGGCGCCGAGCTCGACGAGGTCGCGCGACAGCGTCGCCTGGGTGACCTCGGTGCCCTCGGCCACGAGCAGGTCGGAGAGCTCCCCCTGGCTGTGCACGGCGTGGGCACCGAGCAGCTCGACGATGCGTCGTTGGCGCTGGGTGCGGCTCACGGCGCGGCCTCCCCCGACGCCCGAGCCGCGGCGAGGATCGCCGGCAGCGCGTCGAGGAAACAGCGCAGCTCGCTCTCGGAGATGACGAGCGGCGGGGCCAGCCGGATCGCCGTGGGCGTGACGGCGTTGACGATGAAGCCGGCCTCGCGGGCGGCGGCCATGACGGCCGACGAAGGTATGCCGTCGAGCTCGACAGCGCGCAGCAGACCACGACCGCGGGTGCCGGCGACGCCCTCCAGGCGGACGTCGTCGAGCAGCGCACCGACGTCGCGGACGTGCTCGAGGAGCCCGTCGCGCTCGATGGTGTCGAGGACGGCGAGGCCGGCGGCGCACGCCAGCGGGTTGCCGCCGAAGGTCGTGCCGTGCTGCCCGGCGGCGAGCATCCCGGTGACCTGAGGACCGAAGGTCACGAGGGCCCCGATGGGAATGCCCCCGCCCAGGCCCTTGGCCAAGGTCATCGCATCGGGGAGGATGCCGGAGGGCTGGTGGGCGAACCAGTCGCCCGTGCGCCCGATGCCGGTCTGGATCTCGTCGAGCACGAGCAGCGCGCCGTGGCGTGACGTGGCCTCACGCGCCGCCCTGAGGTAGTCGGCCGCCAGCTCGCGCACGCCGGCCTCGCCCTGGATCGGCTCGAGGAACACTGCTGCCGTCGACTCGTCGACCGCAGCCGTCAGGGCCTCGACGTCGTTCGGCGGCACGAAGACCACGCCGGGGATGAGCGGCTCGAAGGGTTCGCGGTAGGCCGCCTTGTGGGTCAGGGCGAGGGCTCCCGTCGAACGCCCGTGGAACGAGCCCTCGAGCGCGACGATGCGGCTGCGGCCCGTGCGGCGCGACAGCTTGATGGCCGCCTCGGTGGCCTCGGTGCCGGAGTTGGCGAAGAACACCCCGGAGCCGGTCGGGGCGCCGCTGACGGACAGGATCCGCTCGGCGAGCGCGATCGCGGGCTCGGACGTGAAGAAGTTCGAGATGTGGATGGCCGACTCGGCCTGCTTGGCGACCGCCTGCACCAGCGCCGGGTGACCGTGGCCGAGCGCGTTGACGGCGATGCCCGACAGCAGGTCGAGGTAGCGCTTGCCGTCGACGTCGGTGACCCAGCAGCCGTGGCCCTCGGCGAGGACCAGCTGCGGTGCCCCGAACACCTGCACCATCGCGCCGGCGTAACGCCCCAGCAGGTCGCTTCCCGTCGTCATGCGCCCTCCTGGCCGGGCTGGCCGGGCTGGCCGGGCTGGTCCTGCGCGCCCAGCGAGCCGGTGATCTCGGGCAGCACCATGGTGCCGATCCCCTCGTCGGTGAAGATCTCGAGCAGGATCGAGTGCGGCTTGCGTCCGTCGACGACGTGCGTCTGCGGGACGCCCCCCTCGACGGCCCGGATGCAGGCCTCGAGCTTGGGCACCATGCCGTGGTCGACGCGCGAGAGCAGCTCGCGGGCCGCGCTGACCGTGATCGTCGAGAGCAGCGAGCTGCGGTCGGGCCAGCTCGCGTAGATGCCCTCGACGTCGGTCAGCACCACGAGCTTCTCTGCGCCGAGCGCGACCGCGATCGCGGCTGCGGCGGTGTCGGCGTTGACGTTGAGCACCTGGCCGTCGACGTCGAGGTCGGGGGCGACGGTGGAGACGACCGGGACGCGCCCGGCGTCGAGGATGTCGAGGACCGCCGACGGGTTGACGCTCTCGACGTCGCCGACGAGTCCGAGGTCGACCTCCTCACCGTCGACGACGGTTCCGCGGCGCCGGGCGCCGAGCAGGCCGGCGTCCTCGCCGGAGAGACCGACCGCGATCGGTCCGTGCTGGTTGAGCAGGCCGACGAGCTCGCGGCCCACCTGACCGGTCAGGACCATCCGCACGACGTCCATCACCTCGGGCGTGGTGACCCGGAGGCCGCCCTTGAACTCGCTCTCGAGGCCGACGCGCTCGAGCATCGCCTTGATCTGGGGGCCGCCGCCGTGGACGACGACGGGACGCAGGCCGGCATACCGCAGGAAGGCGATGTCCTCGGCGAAGGCGGCCTTGAGGTCGTCGTCGACCATCGCGTTGCCGCCGTACTTCACGACCACGAGCGCACCCCGGAAGCGCTCGAGCCAGGGCAGCGCCTCGACGAGAGTGGCGGCCTTGCCGGCCGCGACGCGGATGGCGGCGGCGTCGATGAGGCCGCGCAGGTTGCCCTGCATGGACGTGTGACGGGTGGCGTCGGGGCTCATGTGCTGTAGGCCGAGTTCTCGTGGACGTAGTCGTGGGTGAGGTCGTTGGTCCAGACGGTGGCGGTCTCAGGGCCGGCGTGGAGGTCGACGAGGACGTGGACCTCGCGGGGCGTGAGGTCCACGAGGGCACGGTCTTCGCCGACGCCGCCGGACCGGCAGACCTGGACTCCGTTCATCGACACGTCGAGGGTGGTCGGGTCGAAGGACGCCTGCGTCGTGCCCACGGCGGCGAGCACCCGGCCCCAGTTGGGGTCGTTGCCGAAGACGGCGCACTTGAACAGGTTGTTGCGCGCCACGGCGCGGGCGACCTCGAGGGCGTCGTCGACGGTGGCGGCGCCGGTCACCTCGATGGCGATGTCGTGGGCGGCGCCCTCCGCATCGCCGATGAGCTGCCGGGCGAGGTCGGAGGAGACTGCAGTGAGCGCCTCCGTGAGCGCCTCACGTGCGACCGTCACCCCAGAGGCGCCCGAGGCGAGCACGACCACGGTGTCGTTGGTCGACATGCAGGCGTCGGAGTCGATGCGGTCGAACGAGACGGCAGTGGCCGAACGCAGTGCGGCGTCGAGGTCGGTGGGGTCGACGACGGCGTCGGTCGTGAGGACGACGAGCATCGTCGCGAGAGCGGGCGCGAGCATGCCCGCCCCCTTGGCCATGCCGGAGACCGACCACCCGTCGCCCGCGTGGGTGGCGACCTTGTGCACGGTGTCGGTGGTCTTGATGGCGACCGCGGCGTCCTCGTGCCCGTCGGGCGACAGCGCCGCAGCCGCGGCGTCGGTGCCCGCGATGATCTTGTCCATGGGCAGTAGCTCGCCGATGAGACCAGTGGAGCAGACGACGACGTCGCCCGCGGAGACGCCGAGCACCTCGGCGACGTGCTCCGCGGTGCGGTGCGTGTCGAGGAAGCCCTGGGCCCCGGTGCACGCGTTGGCACCACCGGAGTTGAGCACCACCGCGTCGGCGCGGCCGTCGGCGACCACCTGTCGCGACCACGTCACCGGGGCCGCCTCCACCCGGTTGCTCGTGAAGACGGCTGCGGCGTGGTGGTCGGGGCCGTCGTTGACGACGAGGGCGAGGTCGGGGCTTCCGCTGGCCTTGAGCCCCGCGGTGACCCCTGCGGCACGGAATCCGGCGGGCAGCCGCACCTCCGACGAGCTCACGGCGCCACCCCCGCGACGGGAAGACCGAGGGTCTCGTCGAGGCCCAGGGCGATGTTGGCGCACTGGACGGCGGCGCCGGCCGTGCCCTTCGTGAGGTTGTCGACGGCCGAGACGACCACCACCCGGCGCAGCCGCTCGTCGACGACGACCTGGAGCTGGACGTGGTTGCTGCCGATGACCGAGGCGGTGGTGGGCCAGGAGCCCTCGGGCAGCACGTGGACGAAGGGCTCCGCGGCGTACGCCTTCTCCCAGGCCTCGCGGACGGCCGCCGGGTCGACCTCTGGCCGCAGGCGGGCCGTGCACGTCGCGAGGATGCCCCGCGGCATGGGCGCGAGCGTCGGCGTGAACGACACGCTGACCGGCTCGCCCGCCGCCCGGCCGAGGTTCTGCTCGATCTCGGGCGTGTGACGGTGACCCCCGCCGACCCCGTAGGGCGACATCGAGCCCATCACCTCGCTGCCCAGCAGGTGCGGCTTGAGGGACTTGCCGGCTCCGGAGGTGCCGGAGGCGGCGACGACGACGACGTCGTCGGGCTCGAGCAGGCCGGCCGCGAAGCCGGGCGCTAGGGCGAGCGAGATGCCCGTGGGGTAGCAGCCGGGGACGGCGATCCGCCGTGCACCCTCGAGCCGTTCACGCTGGACCGAGCCGGCGGGCCCGGGCAGCTCGGGCAGGCCGTACGGCCACGAGCCGGCATACGCCGTGTCGTAGAAGCTGGTCCATGCCGACTCGGACTCGAGCCGGAAGTCGGCACCGCAGTCGATGACGACGACGGCCTCGGGAAGCTGGGCCGCGAGGGCTGCCGAGTGGCCGTGCGGCAGCGCGAGGAAGACGACGTCGTGCCCCGACAGTGTCTCGACGCCCGTCGCCTCCAGGACACGGTCTGCGAGCGGGACCAGGTGCGGGTGGACGACGCCGAGCCGCTCCCCCGCGCTGCTGGCCGCGGTGATGGCGCCGACCTCGAACTGCGGGTGGGCGAGCAGCAGCCGGAGGATCTCTCCTCCCGCGTAGCCACTCGCCCCCGCTACTGCTGCCCTGATCACAATGCATGACTATACACGATCATGCATATTCGTGCATGAGGGGCGTCAGCGCTGGACCGCCCCCGTCGCCGAGGCAGCGGCCGCGACCGCTGCGTCGCGGAAGCCGTTGACCTCCTCCGTCGTCAGCGTGCGGTCGGGCGCCCGGAACGTCAGCCGGTAGGCCAGCGACTTGCGACCCGCCGCGACGTGCTCGCCCTCGTAGACGTCGAAGAGCGCGACCGACTCGAGCGCCTCGCCGGCGCCCGAGCGCAGGGCCGCCTCGACGTCTGCCGCCGCGACGTCGGAGGCCACGAGCAGGGCCACGTCGGTGAGCGCGGGCGGGAACGTCGAGAACGGCCGCGCCTGCACGGGTTCGGCGCTGGCCGCGACGAGCACGTCGACGTCGAACTCGGCCGCCACGGTGCGCTCGGGCAGCTCGAGCGCGGCGACCACCTTCGGGTGCAGCTCACCTGCGTGGCCGACCAGGGTGCCGTCCTCCAGGGTGATGCGGGCGCAGCGGCCCGGGTGCCACGGGGCGTGGCCAGGGTCGCCGGTGACGGCGACCGGCACGGCCAGGGCCGCCGCGACGGTCTGCACCGCGGCCACCATGTCGCTCCAGTCGACGGCGCGGCCCGGACCCCACCAGCCGGAGGGCTCCGCGTGGCCCGATGCGAGGATCCCCGCCCGGCGCGGCTGCGCCGGCACTGCGGCATACAGGCGCTCGAGGGTCGCGGCGTCGGGACGCGATGCCACGCTCGGGACCGGCGCCGTGCCGAGCGGGCCACCGGGACGGAAGACGAGGCCCAGCTCGTAGACCGCGACGTCCCTCTGGCCCCGGGCGACGTTGCGGCGCAGCGCGTCGACGAGGGTCGCCAGGATCGAGGTGCGCAGCAGCGGCCGCTCCTCGGAGAGCGGGTTGGCGAGGCGGACCGCCTGGCGACGGTCGTCGTCGGCCGGGAGCATGAGCTGGTCGGCCAGGCCCTCGGCCACGAACGGGTAGCTGAGCACCTCGGTGAGGCCGGCGCCGGCGAGGGCGTCGGCCACGAGACGGCGCGTCCGCTGCGCGTGCGTCAGCCCACGGCCCCCCGTCGGGGTCGGGGTGATCGACGGGATGTTGTTGTAGCCGTCGATGCGCGCGACCTCCTCGGCGTAGTCGGGCGCGTCGACGAGGTCGGGTCGCCAGGACGGCGGCGTCACGCGCACGTGCACGTCGTCGGTGGCCGCCCCGCGGTCGTCGACGGCGCAGCCGAGGTCGCGCAGGATGGCGACCACGCGCTCACGGGAGTAGTCGACACCGACGATCCGAGCGGGCTCGGTGACGTCGAGGCGGTAGGCCGCCCGGTCGGTCGTGCGGTCGACGTCGGTGACTCCGGCGTCGACGGTGCCGCCCCCGTGCTCGACGAGGAGGTCGACCGCGAGCTGGGCAGCGGCGGCCGTCACCTTCGGGTCGACGCCCCGCTCGAAGCGCTTCGACGCCTCGGTGATGAGGCGGTGGCGGCGCGAGGAGCGCGCGACCGTCGTCGGGTCGAAGTGCGCGGCCTCGACGAGCACGTCGGTGGTCGACTCGGACACCTCCGACGAGGCGCCGCCCATGACGCCCGCGATGGCCAGCGGCTGCTCGCCGCCGTCGGTGATGAGCAGGTCGTCGACGTGCAGCGAACGCTCGACGTCGTCGAGGGTCGTGAGCGTCTCGCCCGCGCGCGCCCGACGCACGACGACCGAGCCGGAGAGCTGGTCGACGTCGAAGGCGTGCAAGGGCTGGCCGACGGCGAGCATGACGTAGTTCGTGACGTCGACGGCCAGCGAGATGGGTCGCATCCCGGCCTGGGTCAGGCGGCGAGCCATCCAGGACGGCGTCTGCCGCGTAGGGTCGATGCCGCGCACGATGCGCGCGACGTAGCGGTCGCAGCCCTCGTTGCCCTCGATCGGCGAGTCGTCCTTGAGCTCGACGGTGTAGCCGTCGCCGTTGGCCTCGGGCGTCGCGACGGCGGCGGGTTCGCGGAAGCCGCCCTCCGGGCTGCCCTGGGAGTGCCAGTACTCGCGGGCGAGTCCGCGCAGGGAGAAGCAGTAGCCCCGGTCGGGGGTCACGTTGGTCTCGATGGTCTCGTCGGCCAGACCGAGGAGGGCGATCGCGTCGTCGCCGGGGCTCAGGGTGGCCGCGCGCTCCTCACCGAGCAGGCGGCTCAGCACGATGATGCCCTCGTGGTCGTGACCGAGGCCGATCTCGTCCTCGGCGCAGATCATGCCGTTGGACATGCGGCCGTACGTCTTGCGTGCCGAGATCTCGAAGCCACCGGGCAGCACGGCGCCCGGCAGCGCGACGACGACGAGGTCGCCGACCTCGAAGTTCGTGGCTCCGCAGACGATCTCCTGGTGCTTGCCCTCGATGAGCATCTGGCCGTTGCGCCCGACGTCGACGACGCAGTAGCGGATCGGCTTCCCGTTCTTCTGCACCTGCTCCTCGAGCTCGAGGACACGACCGACGACGAGCGGACCGGTGATGTCGCCGCCGTGGAGGTCCTCCTCCTCGAGGCCGACACGGACGAGGCTCGCGGCCACGTCGGCGCCGCGCGCCCCGGGCGCGAGGTCGGTGTACTCGGCGAGCCAGCTCAGCGGCGTACGCATCTCAGGCCCCCCTCCCGAACTGCTGCGAGAAGCGGACGTCGCCCTCGACGATCTCGTGCATGCCCTGGACACCGTGGCGCAGCTGGAGCGCGCGCTCGATGCCGAGCCCGAACGCGAAGCCGGAGTAGACGTCGGGGTCGATGCCGCACGTACGCAGCACCTTGCGGTTGACCATGCCGGAGCCTCCCAGCTCGATCCAGCCGGAGCCGCCGCAGGTGCGGCACGGCTCGGCACTGCCCCAGGTCTCCTCGCCGTGGCAGGCGAAGCACAGGAAGTCGGTCTCCATGCTGGGCTCGGTGAAGGGGAAGTAGTTGGCGCGCACCCTGGTGCGGGTGCCCTCGCCGAACATGATGCGCACGAACGCGTCGAGCGCGCCGCGCAGGTGGGCCATCGTCAGGCCCTTGTCGATGGCGAGGCACTCGATCTGGTGGAAGACGGGCGTGTGCGTGGCGTCGAGGTCGTCGGTGCGGAACACCTTGCCCGGCGCGACGATGTAGATCGGTGGCTCCTGCTCGAGCATGGTGCGGATCTGCACCGGCGAGGTCTGGGTGCGCAGCACGAGGCCCGAGTCGACCGGGTCGAGGAAGAAGGTGTCCTGCATCTGCCGCGCCGGGTGGTCGGGGCCGAGGTTGAGCGCGTCGAAGTTGAGCCACTCGCTCTCGAGCTCAGGCCCCTCGGCGACCTCCCATCCCATGCCCACGAAGGCATCGACGAGACGCTGCGCCACGAGCTCGATCGGGTGCCGCGCACCGGTCGGGCGCCGCAGCGCCGGGAGGGTGACGTCGACGCGCTCCTCGACGAGGATCCGCTCGTCGCGCTCGGCCTCGAGCTCGGCCTGACGCGCCGCGAGGGCCTGGGCGACCCGTCCGCGGGCCTGCCCGACCCGCTTGCCGGCCTCGGCCTTGGCACTCGGCGGCAGCGCGCCGATCTCGCGGTTGGCCAGGGCCAGCGGGCTCTTCTCGCCCTGGTGCGCGATGCGCACGGCCTTGAGCTCGTCGAGCGAAGCGGCGGCCGCGATCGCGGAGAGGGCCTCCTGCACGGCTGAGTCGACGTTGGCCGGGTCGAGCGCTGAGACCTCGACCGGGTCGTAGTTCGTGTTGGGTCCGGACATCGGCGTGCGTTCGCTGCTCTCGGTCGGGTGCGGTCGGTGCTGGGCTGCCAGTCTAGGGGCGGTGGCGAACGGCCCTGCCGGCCGCCCGGCCCGCGGTCAGCTGCCGAAGGCCTCGGGAAGCCCGGCGGGCAGGCGCACCACGAAGCGGGCGCCTCCGGCATCGCTGTCGCAGACGTGCACCGTGCCGCCGTGGGCCTCGACGAGACCCCGGACGACGTAGAGCCCGAGGCCGGTGCTCGCGTTGGACGGCCCGTGCCAGAAGCGGCCGAAGATCTTCTCGCGGTCGGCCGGTGGTATGCCGTCACCCTCGTCGTCGACCTCGACCACGACGGACTCGGGCGAGTCGCCCAGCTCGGCACCACGGTCGAGGGTCACCGTGACGCGCCCGTCGCCATGGAGCAGGCCGTTCTCGATGAGGTTGAAGAAGATCTGCTCGAGCCGGTCGGTGTCGGCCCACATCTCGGGCAGGCCCTCGGCGGTGGCCTGCGTGCCCAGCTGCAGCCGCACCGTGCCTGTCGAGCGACCGAGCTCATAGCGCACGACGTGCTTCGACAGCAGCGCGTGCAGGTCGACGGGGCCACGGCGGAGGTTGAGGTTGTCGGAGTCGAGGCGCGAGATGTCGAGCAGCTCGGTGATCAGCCGGGTGAGGCGCGTCGCGTCTGCCTCGATGGTCTCGATCATGAGTCGCTTCTGCTCGTCGGTGAAGCGCTCCCAGCGCCGCAGCAGGCTGCTCGTGAACCCGGTGACCGAGGTCAGCGGCGCCCGCAGCTCGTGCGCGACGGTCGACAGCACGGTGGCCTGGTCTCGCTCGGCGCGCTGGCGCGCCTCGGCGTCGCGCAGGCCGAGCATGACCCGTGCCACGACGCCGTCCGGATCGGTGCGGATGTAGCGGGCGGTGACGAGGACGTCGTGGCCCTTGGGGGCGACGAGGAGCTTCTCGCGGTGGCCGGGCCGGCTGGAGAGGCCGTTCCACGGGTCGGTGTGCGCCCACCAGTCGCGGCCGTACTTGTCGGTGAGCGGCAGGCCCTCGTCGAGTGGCCGTCCTTCGAGGTCGGCCCGCTCGCACTCGAGGATGCGCAGCGCCTCGGAGTTCGCGAAGCGGATGCGGCGGTCACCGCCGACGACGACGAGGCCGTCAGGGAGCATCTCTCCCATCTGCGCGACCGGTGCGACGGAGCTCGCCGACTCGGGAAGGTAGGAACCGGTCCCGTCGGCGGAGGTCATGGCTCCGAGGATAGCCACGGCTGCACTGGCGTTGGGGTCAGCGGCGGGTCCGGCGTGCCTCGGCCGACGCGTAGAGGCAGACCGTGGCGGCCATCGCGAGGTTGAGGGACTCGGCGTGCCCGTGGATCGGGACGCGGACGACGTCGTCGCAGGCGTCGCGGACCTCCTGGGGCAGACCCCATGCCTCGTTGCCCATCACCCAGGCGTGCGGGCCACCGAGGTCGGCGTCGTGCAGCAGCGTGGTGCCGGCCCCGTCGGCGGCGAGCAGCGTGATGCCGCGCGCCCGTAGGGCGTCGAGGATCTCGGGCACCGTCGAACCCGTGCTCACCGGGAGGTGCCAGAGGGAGCCGACGGTGGAGCGGACGACCTTGCTGTTGTAGATGTCGACGCTCGCGTCACTGACGATGACGGCATCGGCTCCGGCGGCGTCGGCTCCCCGGATGACCGTGCCGGCGTTGCCGGGGTCACGCACGTGGGTGAGGACGCACACGAGCGCGTCGGCGGGCAGGCCCGCGAGAGCCTCCTCGAGCGGGACGTCGACCACACGGCATACGGCCGCGATGCCTTGCGGGGACTCGGTGTCGCACATGGCGGCGAGCACCTCGGGGCTCACCTCGTGCACCCAGAGCTCGGCTGCCCGGGCCGCCTCGACGATGGCCGCGTGCCGCTCGGCCGCCTCGGGCGTGACGTAGACGTCGCGGACGTGCGCGGGACGGAAGGCCACCGCCTCACGCACCGCCTGCGGCCCCTCGGCGAGGAACTCCCCCGTGCGCGAACGCACCGAACGCCGGGACAGTGCCCGTACGGCCTTGACCCGATCGGATCGGGTGTTGGTCAGCACGGGGTGTCCCGGCGTTCGGTGGTGTGCGGTGTCTCGGCGGTCCGGGTGGACGTCGCTCAGGCGGCGTCGCCGGCCTTGGCGTCGGCCTGGGCCGGGACGTTCGCGCGGGAGAGCTCGACGAGCGCGGTGAAGGCGGGCGCGTCGTTGACGGCGAGGTCGGCGAGGATCTTGCGGTCGACCTCGACGCCGGCGGCCTTGAGGCCCTGCATGAACCGGTTGTAGGTCATGCCGTTGGCGCGGGCCGCAGCGTTGATGCGCTGGATCCAGAGGCGACGGAAGTCGCCCTTCTTGGCGCGGCGGTCACGGTAGGCGTAGCCCAGCGAGTGGGTGACCTGCTCCTTGGCCTTGCGGTAGAGACGCGACCGCTGGCCGCGGTAACCGCTGGCGCGCTCGAGAACGACGCGACGCTTCTTCTGGGCGTTGACCGCCCGCTTCACGCGTGCCACGTGAATACTCCTTCTCTGCTTGGTGCAGTGCTTCGTGCTGCTGGCTCACCGGGGGCCCGGCGCTCAGCGAGATGCTGATGGGTGGGGGTCCCGGCTCACTTGCCGAGGAGCTTCTTGGCCTTCTTGGCGTCCGGCTTGGCGAGCTCGACGTCGTTCGCGATGGAACGCATCTTCTTGCTCGACTTGTGCTCGAGCAGGTGGCGACCGCCGGCCTGCTCGCGCATGACCTTGCCGGTGCCGGTGAGGCGGAAACGCTTCTTCGCACCGCTGTGCGTCTTCATCTTCGGCATGGGGGCCGATCTCCTTCGTGTTGCGTGCGTCAGTGGACGTACGTGGTCTGTCGTGCCGGCGGCTCACGCCTCCGGCGGATCACCGACCGCCGATCACTCGGCGGCGGCGGTGGCCTCGTCGGTCTGCGGGGCGTCGGTCTGCGGGGCGTCGGCCTGGGCGCCTTCGGGCTGCACGCCCTCGGGCTGCACGCCCTCGGGCTGCTCGCCCGCCACCGGGCGAGCCTCGCGCGAGCGACGCTGCTCGGCCTTGGCCTCCGCCTTCTTCCTGGTCGGGCCGATCACCATGATCATGTTGCGGCCGTCCTGCTTCGGCGCCGACTCGACGAAGCCGAGCTCGGCGATGTCCTCGGCGAGACGCTCGAGCAGGCGGCGGCCGAGCTCGGGTCGCGACTGCTCGCGACCGCGGAACATGATCGTCACCTTGACCTTGTCGCCGGCCTTGAGGAACCGCTCGACGTGGCCCTTCTTGGTGCCGTAGTCGTGCGGGTCGATCTTCGGTCGGAGCTTGATCTCCTTGATGACGGTGTTGACCTGGTTCTTGCGCGCTTCCCGTGCCTTCATGGCGGCTTCGTACTTGAACTTGCCGAAGTCCATGAGCTTGGCGACCGGCGGCTTGGCCATGGGGGCCACCTCGACGAGGTCGAGGTTCGCCTCCTCGGCCAGACGCAGCGCGTCCTCGACGCGGACGATGCCGACCTGCTCGCCGTTGGGGCCAACCAAGCGCACTTCCGGGACCCGGATGCGCTCGTTGATGCGAGGCTCGCTGATGTGGTGCTCCTAAGTTCGAGAAATGGGGTGACCAGACGGGTACTGCTGTCCTGCTGCGACCACAACGAGAAAAGGGCTCCCCGTGTGTGCACGAGGAGCCCAAGGGTCGCGTATGCCGGACGGTCGCCGTCGCGTCACACGGCTCGGCATACGCACCGCAGCAGCGGCCCGGATGTCGAGCAGACCTTGACCCGGCAACCGTGAGGTCGACGCGGGTGGAAGCGAGCTTCTCTTGCACGTCGTCACCCCGGTCCGCCGGAGCGGAAGGAGGGTGACGGCTGGTCAGTGCTCCATGCTAGCAGCCGGGACGCCACGCTCCGAATCGGCGCCGGGGCCCTTTGCTTCGTCCGCGGCGGTGGGCTCGCCGCGGAACCGGCGAGCTGCCACCAGCCCGGCGGCCGCGACGAGCACGCCGAGCACCGAGACGACGACGAAGCCCCACTGCCACCCACCGTGGTCGATGGCGAAGCCGGCGAGCGGAGCACCGAACGCCGACCCGGCCGTCATCGCGGAGCCGTGCCAGCCCATCATCTCGCCCCGGAAGCGCTCGGGGACGAGTCGGCTCAGCTGCTCGACCGTGGCAGTGATGGTCGGCGCGCAGAGCAGGCCCGAGAGTGTGACGAGCACGGCGAAGGTCGGCACCCCGACGGCGAGCGCCACGGGGAGAGTCAGCGCCGCCAGCCCGCCGAGCAGCCAGAACACGGAGAAGGACCGGTGCCACGCGCCGTAGACGAGGCCGCCGACCAGCGAGCCGGCGCCCCAGAGGGCGAGAACCCAGCCGATCGACTGCGTGGCGTCGAACGTGCGCAGGGCCGCGACGATCGAGACGTCGGTGCCGCTGAGCACGAGGGTCGAGCAGGCGGCGGCCAGGTAGACGGCGGCCACGGGCACGGTGATGAAGCCGCGGACAGCGCGCGGCGCGCCCGAGGACGCGGTGCCCTCGGATGCGCCGGTGCCCGTCTCGGCGGTCGCGATCGCGTCGGCGCGGGCGGCCTCCCCCTGCTCGTCGGTGGCCGGCGTCGAGGTCTCGGACGTGAGTGGCGGGTTGACGACCCAGAGCACGAACCCGGCTGCGACCGAGGTGAGCTCGCACACGAGCAGCGCCCAGCCGGTGTCGTAGGCGGTGGCGAGCCAGACGCCGATGGCGGGCCCGGCCATGAACGACAGCTCGGTCGCCGACGAGTCGAGCGAGAGGGCGGTGCGCCGCTGCTCGGCGGGGACCGACCGGATGATGACCTGCCGCAGGATCGAGAACGTCGGCACGACGAAGAGGCCCGCGAGCGCCGCGAAGCCGATGAGGGACGCGTAGTCGACCCAGGGCGCGATGGACCAGCAGACCACCTGGACCAGCAACGAGGGACCGACCGTGCGCCGCAGCCCGATGCGGTCGAGCAGCCGTCCACGCCAAGGCCCCGAGATCGCGACGGCGACGGTCGAGGCAGCGGTGACGAGCCCGGCCTCGCCGTAGCTGCGACCGAGCGAGGACACCACGTGGAGCGTCAGGATGACCGCGCCGGCCCACATCGGGACCCGGATGAAGAAGCCCAGCAGCAGCGCACCGCGCGTGTCGCGGTTGGCCAGCACCGGCCGGTACGCCCCGAGATCCATGGCGCCAGCCTGTCACCTCGCGCCGACAGGACGCACGCGGGTTTCGCGCTCGCGGCCACCGCGCGGAAGCGAGCCACACGGCATACGCCCGACGTCTTGTAACGGGTGGGCGACAGCGGAAAGGTGGGGTCATGGCAAAGACGCCCGGCAGATCAGACCTTCCTGCGGCCCCCAACCCCGCCTCGCCGCAGGACATCCGCAACGTCGTGCTGGTCGGACCCGGCGGGGCCGGCAAGACCGCACTCTTCGAGGCCCTCGTGGCGACACGAGTACCGGGCCAGCGCACCGGCACCACCGAACACGTGCGCACCACCACCCTCACCGCGGCCTCGTTCGAGTCGGGTGCGGTGACCCTCAACCTGTTCGACACCCCCGGCTACCCGGACTTCGTCGGCGACCTGCGGGCAGGGCTGCGCGCCGCGGACGCTGCCGTGTTCGTCATCTCGGGCGCCGACGACGTCGACCGGCCCGTCTCGCTGCTCTGGCGCGAGTGCGCGGCCGTCGGCATGCCCAGGGCGGTCGTCGTCACCCACCTCGACCAGCCCCGCGCCGACTTCGCGGCGACCGTGGAGATGTGCCGGCGCACCTTCGGCGACGCGCGCGCCACGCACTGGCCCACCCTCTCGGACGGCGAGGTCACCGGCGTCGTGGGCCTGCTCACGGGCGAGACGTCCGAGGAGCACGAGGACGCCCGGTCGGCCCTCATCGAGTCGGTCATCGAGGAGTCCGAGGACGCGACCCTGCTCGACCGCTACCTCGAGGGCGAGACCATCGACACCGAGTCGCTGCTCACCGACCTGCGCGCCGCCATCGCCCAGGGCACCTTCTTCCCCATCGTCCCGGTGGCGCCGCTGACCGGGGCGGGCATCGAGGAGCTGCTCGGCATGGTCGAGCGTGCCTTCCCCGACCCGACCGTCCACCCCCTCCCGACGGTGACCAGCCCCGCGGGCGGCACCATCAGCGGGGTCGCCTGCGACCCGGACCAGCCGCTCGTGGCCGAGGTGGTGCGCACGACCACCGACCCGTACGTCGGGCGTCTCTCGCTGGTGCGCGTCTTCTCCGGCACCCTCCGGGTCGACGAGACGGTGCACGTCTCCGGCCACCTCGGCGACTTCGTCGGCCACGACGTCGCGGGCCACCCCGCGCACGACGACGACGAGCGCGTCGGGCCCCTCGCGTCACCCTTCGTCGACGGCCACCGGCCCAGGGGCACCGCCATCGCGGGCGACCTGGCGCTCGTGTCCAAGCTGACCCGGGCCGAGACGTCGGACACGCTCTCGTCCCCCGAGCGTCCCGCCGTCGTGGCGCCCTGGCTCCTGCCCGAGCCGCAGCTGCCCGTGGCGATCCGCGCGGCGACGAAGTCCGACGAGGACAAGCTGGCCGGTGCCCTCCAGCGCATCGTCGCCGAGGACGTCACCGTGCGCCTTGACCACTCGGCCGAGACGGAGCAGGTCGTGCTCTGGACGATGGGCCAGGCGCACGTCGACGACCTCATCGCGCAGCTCTCCGACCGCTACGGCGTCACCGTGACCGCGGAGCCCTACCGAACGGCGCTGCGCGAGACCTTCGTGCGCAAGTGCAGCGTGCAGGGGCGGCACGTGAAGCAGTCGGGCGGGCACGGGCAGTACGCCGTGTGCTCGATCGAGATCGAGCCGCTCCCCCGAGGGGCCGGCTTCGAGTTCGTGGACAAGGTGGTCGGCGGCGCCGTGCCGCGTCAGTTCATCCCGTCGGTGGAGAAGGGCGCCCGGCTGCAGCTCGAGAAGGGCCTGCTCACCGGCCATCCCGTCGTCGACGTGCGGGTCACGCTGACCGACGGCAAGGCCCACTCCGTCGACTCCTCGGACGTCGCGTTCCAGACCGCAGCGGCCCTCGCGCTCAAGGAGGCGGCCAACGAGTCGACGATGGCGCTGCTCGAACCGATCGACCGGGTCGACATCACGATCGCCGACGAGTACCTCGGCGCGGTGATGTCCGACCTGCGCGGCCGCCGCGGCCAGGTCCTCGGCACCGAGCCGGCCGACGAGATGGGCCCCGAGGGCGGCTGGACGGTCGTGCACGCGGAGGTGCCGCAGTCGGAGCTGTCGCGCTACCCGATCGACCTGCGCTCGGTGTCGCACGGCACGGGCTCCTTCGTGCGCGAGCCGGTGCGCCACGACCTGCTCCCGGCCGACAAGGTGCGCGACCTCCTCAAGGCCTGAACGAGGTCGAGCGCCTCTCGTCGGCGAAGCGATCCGTCCGGGCGGACGGATCGCTTCGACGATGGTGAGTGTGGTGGTGCGTGTGGAGCGCGGGGGTGCGCCGGAGGCTCAGAGGCGGACGACCATCTTGCCAGTGTTCTCGCCGCGCAGGACCCCGAGGAACGCGTCGACGGCGTGGTCGATGCCGTCGGCGAAGGTCTCGCGGGAGGTCAGCGTGCCGTCGGCGATCCAGCCGGCCGCACGCTTCGCGTACTCGCCGCCGAGGTCCCAGTGGTCGCCCACGAGGAAGCCGGTGATCGTGCCGCGCGTCTGGATGAGCCGGGCGAGGTTGCGAGGGCCCGGCGCCGGCGCGGTGTCGTTGTAGACGGAGATCGCGCCGCAGATCGCGATGCGGCCGCCGAGGCGCAGCGATCCGATGGCGGCCTCGAGGTGCTCGCCGCCGACGTTGTCGAAGTAGACGTCGATGCCGTCGGGGGCGGCCTCGCGCAGGAGGGTGGAGACCTTGCCGTCCTTGTAGTTGAACGCGGCGTCGAAGCCGAGGTCGTCCAGCAGGTGGTCGACCTTCTCCTGCGAGCCCGCGCTGCCGATGACCCGGCCGGCGCCGAGCGCCTTGGCGACCTGGCCGACGACGGAGCCGACGGCTCCGGCCGCTCCGGAGACGAAGACGACGTCGCCCTCCTTGATCCTGGCGATGCGCGTGAGCCCCGCGTATGCCGTCAGGCCGGTCATGCCGAGCACGCCGAGGTACGCCGACGCCGGTGCCACCGACGTGTCGACGACGCGGACGGAGGTGCCGTCCAGGACGGCCTCCTCGCGCCAGCCGAGCCCGTGGAGCACGTGGTCGCCGACGGCGACACCGTCGGCGCGCGACTCGGTGACGACGCCAACGGCACCGCCGTGCATCGCCTCGCCGAGCGCGTACGGCTCGGCGTAGGACTTGGCGTCGCTCATTCGGCCACGCATGTACGGGTCGACCGACATGACCTCGTTGCGGACGCGGACCTGGCCGTCGGCGAGCTCTGCGCCCGCACTCTCGACGAGGGCGAAGTCGTCCGGTATCGGCCAGCCGACGGGGCGGCTGACGAGCTGGACCTCACGGGGGGTGGTCATCGGATCTCCTTGTACGGCAGTAACTCTGGTTGTCTGGGGTTCTGGGGTTGAGGGCGCTCAGTCGACGATGATCTCGACGGGGATGTTGCCGCGCGTCGCGTTCGAGTAGGGGCACACCTGGTGCGCGACGTCGACGAGCTCGCGACCGAGCTGGGCGTCGATGTCCTCGGGGAGCTCGACGTGCAGGACGACGCCGAGGCCGTATCCGGTGCTGGAGGAGCCGCTGAGGCTCACGTCGGCGGTGACCGCGACGTCGAAGTCCTCGACGCGTCGCTTGCGCGCGACGAGACCCAGGGCGCTCGCGAAGCACGCGGCATACCCGGCCGCGAAGAGCTGCTCGGGGTTGGTGCCCTCGCCGCTTCCGCCGAGCTCGCGCGGCGCCGCGAGGGTGACGTCGAGACGACCGTCGGTGGTGACGGCGCGGCCCTCGCGCCCGGAGGCGGTGGCCGACGCGACGTACTGGGCGGTCTGGGTGGCGGTGGACATGGAGCTCCTCGGGTTGAATGATTGCCATCAATTAAGTTGTGCGCAATTTGATAGTACGCTTGGGGTATGAGCCCGTCCAATCCGGTCCCCGTGTCCGGCACCCTCAGCCTCGAGCAGCAGATCTGCTACGCCATGCACACGACGGTGCGAGCGTTCGACGCCGTCTACCGCGAGCTGCTCGCCGAGCACGGACTCTCCTACCCGCAGTACATCGCCCTCATGGGCATCGGCGAGCACGGACCGATGACCGTGAGCAGCCTGGGCGAGCACATGCGGCTCGACTCGGGCACCCTCTCCCCCCTGCTCAAGCGGATGGAGGTCGCCGGCCTCGTCGCCCGATCCCGGGACCCCGAGGACGAGCGACGCGTCCTCGTCTCCGTCACCGCGGCCGGCCGGGCACGACTCGCTGCGCTTCAGGACATGCCCCAGCAGATCGCAGCGCGAAGCGGTCTGTCACGTGAGCAGATGCTCGCGCTGCACGAGACGCTGCGCACGGTGACCGAGCACCTGGACCGCCGGAGCGGCTGACACAGGGCGGAACCCGCGGACGCCGGCCCGGCACGGCGGGTCAGGAGGGCAGCAGGATCGAGATGGCGTGGATGACCATGCCGATGAGCCCACCGACGAGCGTGCCGTTGATCCGGATGAACTGCAGGTCGCGGCCGACCTGCAGCTCGACCCGCTCGGCGGTCTCCTTGCCGTCCCAACGCTCGACGGTGTCGCTGATGATGCGGGTCAGCTCGGTGCCGTAACGGTCGACCGCGTAGATCGTGGCGTCGCAGATGCGGGCGTCGATGCGGTCACGCAGGGCCTCGTCGACGAGCAGGCGCTCGGCCAGCGCGGTGACCTCGCGGACGGCGCGCACGCGGACCGGGCCGCCTTCGTCCTCGAGCGCGGCCACGACCACCGCACGCAACGAGCCCCACAGCGACATCGCCGTGTCGGCCACCTGCGGGTGAGAGAGCACCCGCTCCTTGAGCCGCTCCGCCTTGGCCTGCGTGACGGGGTCGTGCTGGAGGTCGTCGGCGAGATCGATGAGCAGCTTGTCGAGCGCCTGGCGCACGTCGTGGCGTGGGTCGTTGCGGATGTCGGCCAGCCACTTGAGGGCCTCGACGTGGACCTTGCGGGCGACGATGTCGTTGATGGCGTCCGGGACCCAGGCCGGGGCCCGCTGCGTGATGAGCGACTCGAAGAGGTCCTCGTTGTCGACGAGCCACACGCGGATCTCGTCGAGCGCAAGGTCGACGAGACCGACGTGGGCCTCGTCGCGAACGACCTGGTCGAGCAGGCCACCCGCGAGCGAGCTCACCGGCTCCTGGATCAGGCGGGGCAGGACCGCCTGCTCGATGACCGCCCGGACGTCCTCGTCGGGGATGCGGTGCAGCGCGTGCACGGTGACGGTGGCGATCTCGTCGACGAGACGCTTCGCGTGCCCCGGTGTCAGCGCCCACTCGGCCGCCCGCCGGGTCGGCTCGGCGTCGAGCACCCGCTCGCGGATGATGTCCTCGCGCATGAAGTTCTCGCTGACGAACTCCTCGAGGCTGCGACCGATCATCTCCTTCTTGCGCGGGATCAGCGCCGTGTGCGGGATCGGCAGGCCGAGAGGGTGTCGGAAGATCGCGGTGACGGCGAACCAGTCGGCGCAGGCGCCCACCATCGACGCCTCGGCCCCGGCATTGACGAAGCCGAGCAGTCCGTCGTCGTGGCCGCGCGTGAGGACGTAGACGATCGCCGCGACCACGAGCAGGCTGGTGGCCACGAGCCGCATCCGGCGCAGGTCACGCCGTCGCTGGGCCTCGAGCGCGGGGTCGACGATGAAGCCGAGCGGGCCGCCGGCGCCGCTCCCCCGCCGCCGACCGGCCGGGCGACCCGAGGAACCGTCCGCGGCAGAGCCGGTCTCGGGTGGACCCGGCTCAGCTGCGGTCGCCCGGGAACCGTCGAGGCCCTCAGCTGTCGCGATGCGTGCTGGAGGCGTCGGCGTACCGTCGGGGTCGCGTTCTCGCGTCGCCTGGGGTGTGGTGTCCACGTCCGGCACCTCCACTGGTGGTGTGCTCAGCGCGCCGTCTCGAGCGCGAAGGTCAGAGCATCGATCCTCGCACGCGTCTCGCCATCGGTCGCTATGCGCTCGCCGATCCGGGTGGCGATCGCGCTCACGTCGTCGGCCTCGAGCCCGGGGCGCAGCACCAGCACGACGCGCAGCACTCCCGCACCGGCAGGCTCGCCGCCCTCGAGGCGGTGGCTCGTCACGTGGGGCTCGTCTGCCACCGCACGGCTCACGGCCGCGGCCACGTGGCCGTCGAGGTGGCTGGGCTGCCACGGGCGTCCCTGCGCGAGCGCCCACAGCATGCTGGGACGCAGCACCGTGGCGTGCGGTGAGGCGACGTCGACCAGGAGCACGTGGCACTCCTCGCTGATGGCGGCCTGCGCGGCCGCAGCGGCCCGGACGGGCACGGGCCGGGCGCTCGGGTCCCACGCCGCCAGGCTCTCGAGCGAGGTGAACATCGGCAGGGCACGCGAGCCGTCAGGAGACGTCAGCGTCACCGCAGCCATGTCGCTGCGGGTGTCGACGGCGTGCTCGCCGGACTCGTCGACCTCCGTTGCCACCGTGACCACGGGCACCAGCCACCTGCTGCCCGCGACACTCGCCATCAGGCGGGACTCGGCGTCGTCACCCGGTGTCGTCATGGCGGCCTGCAGTGCTGCGAGCAGCCCCGCGTCACCCGAGCCGTCGTCGCCCGAGAACCCGTGCGACGGGATGGACTTGCCCTCCCATGCCTGACCGGCCGAGTCGGCAGGCCGGCCCTGGCCGTCGACGTGGCCCGAGCCGGACGGGACGTCGGCGAAGCCGCTCATGCCGACGGGCGCCCGGCGACGTCGAGCGCCTCGGGCAATGTGAACGCGCCCCGGTAGAGCGCGGACCCGACGATGGCGCCCTCGACGCCCTCGCCCACGAGGGTCCGGATGGCGGCGATGTCGTCGAGCGTCGAGACCCCGCCGCTGGCGACGACCGGACGGTCGGTGCGGGCGCACACGTCTCGGAGCAGCTCCACGTTGGGGCCCTGGAGCATGCCGTCCTTGTTGACGTCAGTGACGACGTACCGGGCGCAGCCTTCGCGGTCGAGCCGCTCGAGGGTCTCCCACAGGTCGCCACCCTCTCGGGTCCAGCCCCGGGCAGCGAGCGTCGTGCCGCGCACGTCGAGACCGATCGCCACGCGGTCGCCGTGGTCGGCGATGATGCGGGCCGTCCACTCGGGGTCCTCGAGCGCGGCCGTGCCGATGTTGACCCGTCGGCAGCCGGTCGCGAGCGCCGCCTCGAGCGAGTCGGTGTCGCGGATGCCACCGGAGAGCTCCACCTGCAGGTCGAGCCGGCCGACGATCGAGGCGATCAGCTCGCGGTTGGTGCCGCGCCCGAACGCCGCGTCGAGGTCGACGAGGTGGATCCACTCGGCGCCGGCGTCCTGCCAGGCCTGGGCGGCCTCCCAGGGGTCGCCGAACTGGCCGCCGCTGCCGGCGACGCCCTGCACGAGCTGCACCGCCTGCCCGTCCGCGATGTCGACGGCGGGCAGCAGCTCGAGCCGCGGCTGGTCGGTGGGTGTGGTCATTCGGTCACGCACTCCTCGGGTCGATCGTCGACCTCCGAGTATGCCGTGGGGCCCGGAAGGGCGGCCGACCGGACCGTCAGGCGGGCGCCGCTGCGCCGACCCCTTCCGCCGATCGGGAGAGCACCCCGTCGGGTTCTCGTGGTGGCGGAGCGTTCTCCCGATCAGGCGGGCGGGGTGGGGGCTGGCGGGTCGTCGGGGGTGAGCGCCGCCGGTCCCGGGGCCGGGTGGGCCTCCGCCGCAGGTCCTGGTGACTCCGTCTCGTCGGCAGCTGCCGTGATCTCGGCGCGGTGGCGCCACAGCACGTAGGCCAGCCCCAGCACGAGCACGACGCCGATGAGCAGCAGTCGCATCGGCCAGGACAGGTCGAGCAGGGTCGTGACGACGAGGGTGCCGATCGCCGTCCCGACCGTCGTCGGCAGGCCGGGGCGACTGGCCCGCCTGCGGGGGTAGAGCGACCCCGACGACGTGCGGCGGCGCGTCGAGGAGCTCGGTGTGCGCCTGGCCGAGCGCCGGCTCGTCGTCCTTCCGGTGGTGGACCGCTTCGTGCGCGCCGACGAGCTCGTCGACCTCCTCGTCGCCATGGCTCCTCCTCGTCGAACCGGCCCCCTTGCGTCACAAGGGGATCCGGGAACCGATCACAGGCCGCTGACCCAGTTCTCCAGCAGGTGGAGCCCGGCGTCGCCGGACTTCTCGGGATGGAACTGCGTCGCGCTCAGGGGGCCATTCTCGACCGCGGCGACGAATTTCGCACCGTGGCGCGCCCACGTGACCCGGGGTGCGACCCGCACGAAGGCGCCGGTGGCCTCGAGGGTCCACTGCTGAACGGCGTACGAGTGCACGAAGTAGAAGCGTTCCTGCTCGACACCGGCGAACAGTCTCGACCCCTCGGCGGCCTCGACCTCGGACCAGCCCATGTGCGGCACGACGTCGGCCGGCAGACGCTCGACGGTGCCCGGCCACTCGCCCAGGCCCTCGAGGGGGTTGGCGGAGGGCTCGGTGGACCCCTCGAAGAGGACCTGCATGCCAACGCAGACACCGAGCACGGCCCGGCCGCCGCTGATGCGCCGACCGATGATGCGTGGACCGTGCGCTGCGGCAAGACCTGCCATGCACGCGTGGAAGTTGCCGACACCGGGCACGAACAACCCGTCGCACTCGAGGGCTCGCACGGGGTCGGCCGTCAGCGTGACCGTGGCACCGACCCGCTCGAGCGCCCGCACGGCCGAGCGGACGTTCCCGCTTCCGTAGTCGAGGACGACGACGTCGGAGGTCATCGGGAGCCTGCCATCGTCAGAGCGCTCCCTTGGCGCTGGGGATGCCTACGACACGAGCGTCGGGAGCCACCGCGGCGCGCAACGCCCGCGCGACCGCCTTGAACTGGGCCTCGACGATGTGGTGCGGGTCGCGACCGGCGAGCACGCGCACGTGCAAGCACAGGCCGGCGTTGTAGGCGAACGACTCGAGGACGTGGCGCGTCATCGACCCGGTGAAGTGGCCTCCGATGAGGGCGTACTGCTGGCCCTCTGGCTCGCCCTCGTGGACGACGTAGGGGCGGCCGGCGACGTCGACCACCGCGTGGCACAGCGCCTCGTCGAGCGGGACCGTGGCGTCGCCGAAGCGGGAGATGCCGGCCTTGTCGCCGAGGGCCTCGCGCAGCGCCTGCCCGAGGACGATGGCGGTGTCCTCGACGGTGTGGTGCACGTCGACGTCGATGTCGCCGGTGGCCTTGACCGTGAGGTCGATGAGCGAGTGCTTGCTCAGCGACGCGAGCATGTGGTCGTAGAACGGCACGCCGGTGGAGACGTCGGACTGTCCGGTTCCGTCGAGGTCGAGCCAGAGCTCGACGGACGACTCGGAGGTCGCGCGCGTGATCTTCGCGGTGCGGCTGGTGCGGCTGGTGCGGCTGACGGGGCTCGAGGTGCTCATGCCGTGGGCTCCTGGCGGTCGACGTGGGTGGGGGCGAGGCGGGTCATGGCCTCGAGGAACGCGGTGGTCTCGTGCGGGTCGCCCGCCGTGACGCGCAGGTGGCCGGCGATCCCCATGTCGCGCACGAGCACGCCCTCGTCGAGCAGTGCCTGCCACGCGGCCTTCTCGTCGCGCAGGCCGCCGAAGAGCACGAAGTTGCTGTCGCTGGCCACCGGCCGGGCGCCGAGCTCGGCGAGCCGCTCGACGATGCGGTCGCGCTGGTGCTTGATCACCTCGACGGTGCCGAGCATGACGTCGGCGTGCTCGAGCGCGACCCGGGCGATCGTCTGCGTCGGGCTGCTCAGGTGGTAGGGCAGGCGTACGAGGCGAAGCGCGTCGACGAGCTCGGGCGCTGCGACGAGGTAGCCGAGCCGGCCACCTGCGAAGGCGAAGGCCTTGCTCATGGTGCGGGTGACGACGAGACGCGGGTGGTCGGCGAGGAGTGTCAGCGCGGATCGGGTTCCGGGCCGGGCGAACTCGGCGTAGGCCTCGTCGACGACGACGAGGGCGTTCGGCGCGGCGTCGAGCACCGCACCGATCACCTCGAACGGAAGCGCCGTGCCCGTCGGGTTGTTCGGCGAGCAGAGGAACACGATCGATGGGTCGTGCTCGCGAGCCTGCCGCGCAGCCGACTCCGGCGTGAGGTCGAACGCGTCGGGACCGGTTGCAGCAGAACGCAGCCCGTCGACCCACGTGGTGCCGAGGGTCTCGCTGATGATGGGGTGCATCGAGTAGCTGGGGGTGAAGCCGAGCGCGACGCGGCCGTGACCCCCGAAGGCCTGCACGACGTGCGACAGCACCTCGTTCGACCCGTTGCCGGCCCAGACCTGCTCGGGCGTCACCGCCACACCCGACTGCTTCTCGAGGTATGCCGTCAGCGCCTTGCGCAGCTCGGTGAACTCGCGGTCGGGGTAGCGGTTGAGGGTCGCCATGTCTCCGGAGAGCGCCCGGAGCACCGCGTCGACGACGACCTGCGGCACCGGGTAGGAGTTCTCGTTGGTGTTGAGCCGCACGGGGACGTCGAGCTGCGGGGCGCCGTACGGCGTGCGGCCACGCAGGTCGGGGCGCAGCAGCCGCTGCACCTCGTGCGCTGCGCTCGGGGCGGCTCCCACCGCGGCGGAGTCGTCGGTCACTGCGGGACCTCGTCGCCGAAGCGGGCGGTGACGGCCTCGCCGTGGGCCGGGAGGTCCTCGGCGTGGGCGAGCGTGACGACGTGACGCGCAACACCGCGAAGGGCGGCCTCGTCGTAGTCGACGACGTGGATGCCGCGCAGGAACGACTGCACGGACAGGCCGCTGCTGTGGCAGGCGCACCCGGCGGTGGGCAGCACGTGGTTGGAGCCGGCGGCGTAGTCGCCCAGGCTCACCGGGCTGTGGGGCCCGACGAAGACGGCACCGGCGTTGCGGACGCGGGCGGCGACGGCGCCGGCGTCGCGGGTCTGGATCTCGAGGTGCTCGGCGGCGTACGCGTTGACGACGTCGAGACCGGCGTCGAGGTCGTCGACGAGCACGATGCGCGACTGCGTGCCCTCGAGAGCCTCGGTGACCCGCTCCGAGTGCTTCGTCGCGGGCACCCGCCGTGCAAGCGCACGCTCGGTCTCCTCCGCGAGCGACTCGCTGTCGGTGACGAGGACCGAGGCCGCCAAGGGGTCGTGCTCGGCCTGGCTGACGAGGTCGGCGGCCACGTGGTCGGCGTCGGCGGAGTCGTCGGCGAGGATGGCGATCTCGGTCGGCCCGGCCTCGGCGTCGATGCCGATGAGTCCCTTGAGCAGCCGCTTAGCGGCGACGACCCAGATGTTGCCGGGTCCGGTCACGAGCGACACGGGGTCGCACGAGACCTGCTCGCCGTCGACGGTGCCCCAGTCGGGGTCGTCGTCGACGAAGCCGTGCGCGAACATCGCGACCGCCTGGGCGCCACCGACGGCGTACACCTCGTCGACACCGAGCAGCGCGCACGCCGCGAGGATCGTGGGGTTCGGGTAGCCGGCGAACTCACCGGTGTTCTCGCGCTGGGGTGGTGACGCCACAGCGAGCGATCCGACCTCGGCGAGCTGCGCGGGGACGACATTCATGATGACGCTGCTCGGGTAGACGGCGAGGCCGCCGGGCACGTAGAGCCCGACCCGGTCGACGGGGACCCAGCGTTCGGTCACCGTGCCGCCGGGCACGACGTGGGTCGTGGTGTCGGTGCGGCGCTGGTCGGCATGCACGAGGCGGGCGCGCCGGACGGACTCCTCGAGCGCCGCCCGGAGGTCCGGCTCGAGGCGGTCGAGGGCCGACTGCAACACCGCGCGGGGCACGCGCAGGTGCCCGGGACGCACTCCGTCGAAGCGCTCGCCGAGGTCGCGCAGCGCCGCGGCTCCGCGATGCTCGACGTCCTCGCAGATCGGCCGCACCTGCTCGAGGGCGGCCGTGACGTCGAACTCGGCTCGGGGCAGGGCCCGGCGCAGGAAGCGCACGTCGAGGGTGCGTCCGCGCAGGTCGAGGGAGGACATCATGGCCCCAAGTCTAAAAGGGGCCCGATGGTGCTCGACGCCACGTCTCAGCGCACGGCGGAGCGGCGGTGCAGGAGCGTCGCGACGAGACCGACGAGCAGGGCGAGCACCGTGCCGGCCACAGCACCGACGAAGGGGTGCTCGGCGAAGACCCGACCTCCGGCGTAGCCGACACCTGAGCACCAGCCCGCCCAAAGGAAGCAGGCGACCGTGTCGTAGGAGGTGAAGCGCCGCAGCGGGAAACCGGTCGCGCCCATCGTGAGCGTCGTGGCGGTTCGGCCACCGGGCACGAAACGCGCTCCGACGAGCACCGGCCCGCCGCCTCGCGCCGTCGCCTCGGCCGCCCACGCGTGGGCCCTCGCCGTACGCGTACCTGCAGGCACCCGGGCGAGGGCGCGTGACCCGAGACCGCGACCGACGGCATACGCCACGTGGTCTCCGGCGACGGCGCCCGCAGCGCCCGCGAGCACGACGAGTGCGAGGTCGGGCCCCTGTCCGGCAGCGAAGGTGCCGGCCAGCAGCACGGCCGTCTCGCTCGGCACGAGGGGCAGGAACGCGTCCAGCACGGCCAGCACGACCAGCAGGGCGTACAGCCAGGGCGACGTCATGACGCTCCGGACGAGCTCGAGCGCGGTGTCACCCATGAGCGGACGGTAGGGCCGCCACGTGACGACCCGGCCCCGGCCCTGCTGCCGGTGTGCCAACGGCGCGTGAACAGCGGTGGACCTGGCCCGGTCCCCGACGGTGCCTGCGGAATCCTGACCCGCGTCAGGCCAAGGGCTGACCAACGTCAGACCCGCCAGCCACGGCTCGTCCGCCACGCTCGTGGGGCTGCCTCCCGACCGGGCGGCCGCACTCCGACTCCCCCACCCGACAGGAGAACCCGTGCCCGTCGTCATCCCCAGGCGTCGTGTCGCCGCCGCGCTCGCGGGCGTCGTCGTCGCCGTCGTTCCGGCCAGCGTCGCACTGACCACCGCGGCCGGCTCGCCCGCAGCGGCCCTACCCGTGCCCGCCGCCGCCCCCGCGGCCGTCGCGGCGACCCCGCTCACCGTCTCGCAGGCCATCGCGGCACAGACCGGCCAGGGCGCCACGGTGCGCGGCTACGTCGTCGGCCAGCCCACCGCGACGAACACCGTCGTGAAGTCCGGCTTCCCGAACGACTATGCGCTCGCCGTGGCCGACTCGGCCACCGAGAGCTCGACGAGCAGGATGCTCTACGTCCAGATCCCGTCGGCGTTACGGGCCTCGTGGGGGCTCAGGACCAACCCCTCCCTCATGGGACGCCAGGTCGACGTCACGGGCGCGCTCGCCGCGTACTTCTCGCACCCGGGCATGACGGGCACGACGGCCTTCGCCTTCAGCAGCGGTGCGACGACGCCGCCACCCACGACGACGCCGCCGACCACCTCGACCGGCACCCCTGGCCCCTACGACTCGACGTACTACGCCTCTGCCGTGGGCAAGACCGGCTCGGCCCTGCGGACCTCGCTGCACGCCATCATCAGGACCCAGACGGTGCTGACCTACGACCAGGTGTGGACGGCGCTCAAGGACACCGACCAGGACCCGAACAACACGAACAACGTCATCGAGATCTACTCGGGCCGCTCGATCGCCAAGTCGGACAACGGCGGCGGTGTCGACCAGTGGAACCGCGAGCACGTGTGGGCCAAGAGCCACGGCGACTTCGGCACGGTCGACGGCCCGGGCACCGACGTGCACCACCTGCGTCCGGAGGACGTCACCGTCAACAGCGACCGGGGCAACCTCGACTTCGACGAGGGTGGCTCGACGGTGGCGCAGTGCACCGGATGCCTCCGCGACGCCGACTCCTTCCAGCCGCGTACGTCGGTCAAGGGCGACGTCGCACGGATGATCTTCTACATGGCCGTGCGCTACGAGGGTGAGGACGGCTGGCCGAACCTCGAGCCGAACGAGTCGGTGAACAACGGGACCGCCCCGTACATCGGCAAGCTCTCGGTGCTCAAGCAGTGGAACCTGCAGGACCCGCCCGACGCGTTCGAGAAGCGCCGCAACCAGGTCATCTACGACGCGTGGCAGCACAACCGCAACCCGTTCATCGACCACCCCGAGTGGGTCACCTCGATCTGGGGCTCCTGACCACCACCGCGCCCGGGGTAGACGGGACGGCCGGGCTCACGACGTCTGGTCGATGAGCACGGCCGTCTCCCAGGCCCACTGACGCCACAGGTCGTAGCGGCCCGACCGGCCGCCGTGGCCCGCAGCCATCTCGGTGCGGAAAAGCAGCTGGGGCGTGGCTGAGCCCTCGGGCGCTGCCAGGTCGGCGTGCCGGAGAGCCGCCACCCACTTGGCCGGCTCTGTGACGAACACACGCGTGTCGTCGAGCCCGGCAGTCACGAGGATGCTCGGGCGCGGGCCCGGGCGCACGTTCTCGTACGGGGTGTAGGACCGGATGAGGCCGTATGCCGTGGGGTCGTCCAGGGGGTTGCCCCACTCCTCCCACTCGACGACGGTGAGCGGCAGGCCCGGGTCGAGCACGGAGTTCAGGGCATCGACGAAGGGCACCTGCGCGTGGACGAACCGGAACCGGTCGGGGGCCTGGTTGACCACGGCCCCGATGAGCAGACCACCGGCCGAACCCCCCTCTGCCGCAAGCCTGTCCGGCGCGACGATGCCGGCCTGCACGAGGTGGTCGGCACACGCCACGAAGTCGGTGAACGTGTTGGGCTTGGCCTCGAGCTTGCCGTCGTCGTACCACGTCCTGCCCATCTCGGAACCGCCACGCACGTGCGCGATCGCGAAGACCCAGCCGCGGTCGAGCAGCGAGAGGCGCAGCACCGAGAACCACGGGTCGCTGGGGATGCCGTAGGCGCCGTACGCGTTGAGCAGCCCGGGCGCGGTGCCGTCGGCCACGACGTCGTCGCGGTGGACGACGGAGATCGGGATGCGCGTGCCGTCCTGCGCCGTGGCCCACTCGCGCCGCTGGCGGTAGCGCCCCAGGTCGACGCCACCGCGGACGTGCTGCTGCTTGAGCAGTGTGAACGTGCGTGCGCGCACGTCGTAGTCCTCGACCGTGCGAGGCGTGACGAGCGACTCGTGGACGACCTGGAGCGTGCGCGTGCTCGACTCGGGGTTGACGCCGACGAGCAGCGTGCCGATCGGCTCGCCGACGGCGACGTCGTGCGCCTCGCCGAGCCCGTTCGCAGCTGCGGGGTCGCGCAGCACGATGCGGATGGCGGTGCCACCTTCGCGCCGCAGCGAGACGGCGATGAAGTCGTCGAACCCCTCTGCGCCCGTGACGTACTCGTCGTGTGAGGTGACATCGAGGGGGACCCACTCGTCGGCCGAGGTGCACGTGGCGGGGGCCACGGCGAGCTCGAAGTTGACGCGGTTCGCGTTGTGGGTGACGAGCAGCTGGTCGCCGAACGGCTCGATGTCGTACTCGACGCCCTGCCGGCGCGGCGCCACGACGCGTGGCGTGCCCAGCGCGTCGTCGGCGTCGAGGAGGCGGAACTCGCTCGTCGTCTTCGACCCGATGCCGATGATGACGAGGCGGTCGTCCCGCGAGGTGCCGACCCCGACGAAGAACCGCTCGTCGGTCTCCTCGTGGACGAGCACGTCGTCGGCGGCCGTGCCGACCTCGTGGCGCCAGACCTGGTACGGGCGCCAGGCGTCGTCGACCTTCGTGTAGAAGAGATGGCGCTGGTCGAGCGACCACGCCAGGGAGCCGCCGGTCTGGCGCACCGTGTCGTCGAGCTGGGCCCCGTCGTCGATGCGTCTCACCCGCACGTCGTAGCGCTCGTCGCCGACGACGTCGACGGCATACGCGAGAAGGTCGCCCGCGGGCGACACCTCACTCGCGCCCACGGCGAAGAACTCGTGGCCGCGGCCCTCCTCGTTCTGGTCGAGCAGCACCTGCTCGCCCACCGGCGGGCGGCCCTCGTCGAGCACGGGGCGCCGCGGGTGGTCGGCCGCCAGCACCCTCGCCTCCACGGCGTACTGCTCGCCCTCGACGGTGCGCGAGTAGTACCACCACCGGTCGTGACGCACCGGCACCGACAGGTCGGTCTCCTCGATGCGCGAACGGAACTCCTCGAAGACCTGGTCCGCGAGCGGTCGCAGGTGCTCGGTGCGCGCGGTCGCCCAGGCGTTCTCGGCGGCGAGCAGCTCGTGCAGCTCGGCGCCGTCGCGGTCGGCCATCCAGGCGTACGGGTCCTCGAAGCGGTCGCCGTGGTGCTCGCGGACGACGGGTTCTCGGCGCGCGACGGGGGGCTGCAGCATCCGAGCAGTCTAGGAGGACGACGGCGCCCGACCGGCCAGGAGTGGCGCGACCGGGCGGGTGCCGGGTGGCGTCAGGCGGTCACGGGAGCGAGCACGACGACGGCGATGCGTCGGCTGACCCTGGCCTGGTAGCCGTCGTAGTCGAAGACGTGCTCGTTGAGCTCACGCCACAGCTGCTCGCGCTCCGTGCCGGTGACCTCGCTGCCGCTCACCGGCACGGAACGGCCGGCGACCTCCACGATGCCGGGACGCCCGGCCCGCAGGTTGAGCCACCAGCCGGGCTCCCAGTCGGCGCCGCCGTTCGAGGCGGCCACCACCCAGTCGGCGTCGCGGCGCAGGTAGAGCAGCGGAGTCGTGCGCGACTGTCCGCTGCGGCGTCCGGTCGTCGTCAGGAACAGCAGGTCCCCACCCCGGAACCGGCGCAGCCCGAGCCTGCGCACGACGATGTTCACGACACGGTTGACCCGGACGAAGGCGGCACGCTGCATGGCGTCACCGTAGTGCGCCCGCACGCCGGACGGCCCGGGATCGCAGGGATCCCGGGCCGTCCGTCAGGGGGTGCTGCCGTGGTCAGTGGACCTTGAGCTGGCCCTGGACCCGCTGCGTGCCGCTGTCGTATGCCACGGCGCCGGCGCCGTCACGCACGACCATGCGCACGCTGTCGCCGCTCGCCGCGTCGGTCGCGGTCAGCTCGAACCGGTAGCCTGACGCGCCGCCGACGGTGGCCGCGCCGGCGAGGCGGGCCGTGTCACCGGTGACGACGAGCCAGTCGAGGCCCGTCGAGGCGAGCGCCAGCCCGGGGGTCGAGAGCGTCAGCGAACCACTGGGACGGCCCGCACCCGCCGCGTACTGCGCGTACTGCGCGTACTGCGCGGACACCTGGAGCTGCGCCTTGCCCGTGGCCGCTGGGTCGCCGGTGACGGCCCCCGTGGGCGAGGTGAACCACCCACCGCCCGTGAGGAACCCGGCCGCACGGTCGTAGACGACGACGGTCGTCGTGCCCGTGTCGTTGTTGCCCCACTCGTCGGTCACGGTGACGTCGACCGTGTAGACGCCTGCGGCGGTGTACACGTGGCTACCGCTCACGGCAGAGCCGGCGACCGTGCCGGGTGTCGTGGAGCCGTCGCCCCAGGCGATCGACGCGGTGTGCGTGTCGAGGCGGTCGGCGTCGGTGAAGGTCGCACCGACCTGCAGCGGCCCGCCGACGGAGGTGGCGGCCGACGGACCGCTGACGGCGCCGACCGAAGGGGCTGCGTTCGTCAGGTCGAGACCCACGACGACCGGGTCGTGGTCGGAGATGCGGTACTCGTCGGGCGCGTAGAGCGTGCCGACCTGGTTCGCCGACTTGAACTCGGTGTTGTAGTCGAAGATCGACGGCTCGTCGGCGTTGACGTGCCAGTCCGCGACGCCGGCCACCTGGTCACCGATCGAGGGCGAGCCGAGCGCGTGGTCGAGGTAGCCCCACTGCCCGTCGAAGGCGTAGGAGTACGCCTCACGGCCGTTGCGCTGCTCGATGAGGTTGGCGAAGCCGGCCCTCTCCAGCGTGGTGATCGGGTCCTCCTCGGCGTAGGAGTTCAGGTCGCCGAGGACGAGCACGTCGGGGTCGCCCGTTTCCGTCGGGTCGCCGGCGAGCCAGTCGGCCAGCAGCTGGGCCGAGCGCACCCGGACGGCGGTGCAGTTGCCCTGGCCGTCGCCGGCGTCGGGCTGGTCGCACGCGCTGCCCTTGCTCTTCAAGTGGTTCGCCACGGCCACGAAGGTGCCGCCCGAGGTGTTGTCGCGGAAGGCCTGTGCCAGGGACGGCCGGTTGCGCGGCGCCGAGTCGCCACCGTTGACGAAGCCGACGGTGTTGAGCGCAGCGGTCCTGCCCACCGGGGTGACGGCGGCCGGCTTGTAGAGCATGCCGACCTTGATGGCGTCGCTGCCGAGCGCGTCGACCTGACCCGTGCGGGCGTCGGCGTCGATGAACGACCAGGTGCCTGCACCGTCCTTCTCGTTGAGCTTGTCGACCAGGAGCTGCTCGGCGCTGTCGGTGCCGTAGCCGTCGTTCTCCATCTCCATGAACGCGACGACGTCGGCCTGCGTGCCGGAGACGGCCGCGACGGTCTTGTGCCACTGGCGGTCGAACTCGGAGGCAGTGTTGGCGCCGCGGCAGTCCATCGCGGCACCGGTGGTGCCGCCCCGGCAGTTGTTGCCAGTCGTGTCGAGGGTGTTGAAGAAGTTGAGCAGGTTCATGCCCACGACCCGGGTCCGTCCACCGACGGCGGGTGCCCTGGTGGGTCGCGGGTTCGTCGGCCTGAAGTCGACCCGGGCCTGCGGGTTGACGGGGCGGATGCGGTAGGCGTTGCCGCTGGCGGCGTTGCCTGCCCACGTGAACGTCAGGACACCGGTCAGGTCGGTGACCGAGTCGCCGCCCCGCAGCGTGTTCGCGGCCGTGAGGGGTCGGCCCCCACGGCCGAAGACGATCGGGTCGACGTTCTGCGCCTGCGAGGTGTCGTCGAGGAGGACCTTGCGCAGGTTGTTCGCGGCCTGGAGCGCGGCGGCGTCGGCGCCCGGGGCCACGACGTTGGTCGGCTGCTCGAGGCGGCCGCCCTGCGCCAGGGTGACCTGGCCGAACCGGCCGAGCTGGAAGTGCTCGGTCACGCTCATCTCCTGCGGGAGCGTCACGAGCATGCCCTCGAAGCGCTCGAGGGCCGTCGGGGAGGCGACGGGGAAGCGCACCTCGGTCGGGGTCACCGAGCCCGAGCCGCACACCGCAATGGTGCTCGCGCTCACCTGGGTCTGGCCCTGGTTCTCGCCGGCGGTGCCGCTCACCGTGACGAGGTCGCCGACCTTGACGGTGTCGGCGTTGCTGCCCTCGAAGACGAAGATGCCGTCGGACGTCGCCGGGTCGTCGTCGCCGGCCGGGTCCTGGATGAAGAAGCCGCGCAGGGCCGGGGAGGCGCCCTCGTAGTCGCCCACCACGACGCCACGGGTGGTGACCCGGCCCGTGACCGCGGCCGTGTCACCGCTGCCCTGGATGGCCGGGACGGGGGTCGTCGGCGCCTCGCACGGGTTGCCGGCCGGGGTCGAGAAGTGCAGGACGACGTCCGACGCCAGGGTGTCGGGAGGGTCGACCGCGTCGACGTCCGACACACCCGCCCCGGCGACCGTGAGGGTGCACGAGTCGCCCGCGGCGAAGTCGGTGGTGGGGTCGAGCGTGTAGGTGGTCTGCGCGGTGATGCTCAGGCCGAAGGCCTTCGAGCCCGTGACCGAGCAGACGAGGGAGAAGGCGCTCGCCGCCGCCGTCGACGGAATGGCTGCCGAGACCGTCGAAGGTGTTGACGGCGAAGCCGTTCCACTGCAGCGAGGGGTCGAAGCCGTCGCTGCCGTCGGCGTCGCCGGCGGTGACCGACGACGTGCGACGGATCGTGTTGTCGGTGGTGTTCACCGGGTCGGTCCCCCAGCCCGCGGCGCCGGGGTCGGTGCCGACCTGGCCGATGACGTCGATGACCGTCGTGCCCTTGCGCAGCACGAGGGCGTCGTTGCCGTTGTAGGTCACCGAACCGCTCAGCTGGTCGGCCGCCGCGAGCAGCGCGGGGTCGTTCGTGCTCGAGCTGTTGGCGACGACGTGGGCGTCACCGTTGGCCACGGTGCCCGTGAGGTTGATGGACGTGCCCGCGGTGGCGGAGCCGTTCGAGAAGACCTGGACGTTGTAGCCGGCGGTCGCGAGGTCCACGCTCGCACCCGTGCCGTTGTACACCTCGAAGGCCTTGTTGTTGCCCGAGCCCTCGACGTACTCGCTGAAGAACAGCTCGGTCGGGGCCGCCGCAGAGGCCGGTGCGGCCGCGACGAAGGGGGTGATGCCCACGGCGAGCGCAGCAGTGGTGACCGCGGCGACCCGGCGCGGGGCAGGACGAGACTGACGCATTGAAGATCCTCCCTGTGACCGGCTGCTCCGCTCGGTCTGCGGGTCACCCTAGACGGGGTCTCGTCGTCTCGCGCGTCGAGATGCCGACGGCTTCCTGAACGGCCGGTGACGCCCGCTTTCCGGCATCCGCGGTCCGGTCAGGGGGCTGGCCAGGGGCCCGGCCACGCCGCCAGCCGGCGCCGTGTGACGAACCGCCGCGGCCGGCCGTCGACGGGGTCGTCGAAGGCCAGCACGGCCGCGAGAAGCTGCAGCGGGCGGGAGAAGTCGTCGGGGCGCACGTCGACCTCGACGGGGTAGAGCGGGTCGTCGACGATGGGGATGCCGAGCGCGTCGAGCTGGCACCGCAGCTGGTGGGTGCGGCCGGTGCGCGGAGTCAGGCGGTAGAGCCCGACCTGCTCCCCGGGACCCGGGCCATCGCCCGGGCGTCGAGCCGTGTCGAGCAGCTCGACGAGGGTCTCGGCGTTGGGCTCGGCGTCAGGCACCTCGTGGGCCTGGTGAGTGCCGTGCCGTTTGACGAGGTGCGTGCGCCGGACGACGGGCAGCCGGAGGTCGCCACGCAGCGGCGCCACCGCGAGGTACTCCTTGTGCGCCAGCCCCTCGGCGAAGACCCGCTGGTAGGGGCCGCGCCACCGCTGCTCGGTGGTGAACATCAGCACGCCCGCCGTCGGCCGGTCGAGCCGGTGGGCAGGCGCCAGGCGGTCGAGACCGGTCACGACGCGCGTGCGCGCGAGGGCGCTCTGCACGACGTGCCGGCCTCGTGGCATCGTCGCCATGTCGTGCGGCTTGTCGACGACGACGATCCGCTCGTCGCGGTGCAGCACGTCGAGCTCCTCGGGGTGCACCCCCTCGACGGGCAGGTCACGGTGGGCCCACACGACCGACTGCGGCACGAACGCGGCGTCGGGCGGGACGGGCGCCCCGGTGGCATCGACGAACTCACCGGACGCGAGCATGCGGCCGACCTCGTCGGGCGCCAGGCCGGGCGCCAGTCGCTCGACCAGGTGGTCGCGCAGGGTCGTCCACGGGCCACCCTGCGGCATACGGAAGCGTTGCGCGTCGACACCGTGCCGGGGCGGCAGCGGGGACGGCGGGATCGCGCCGCGCGCCACTCAGCGCACCTCGTCGGGGTCGGTGCGCACGACCTCGACGTCGGCGTCGACGAACCGGCCGTATGCCGTCGCGGCCCGTTCGACGTCGCGCCACCTGCCGGTGCCGAGCGGGACGAAGGGCGCCACCTCGAGGACCGTCTGACGGGAGCGCTGCCGGCGCCGCCACGTGCCCGCGACCTCACCGTCGATGACGAGGGTCGGCTTGAACACCATGTTGCGGCCAGGGACCACGCGGTGGAAGTGCTCGGGCGGCAACGTGACGTCGCGGGACTTGTAGCCGAGGAGGAACTCATCCCACTGGGGCAGCAGGTGGACACCGCTGTGCCCCAAGCCTTCTGGCGCGTCAGCACTCGCCTCGCCAGCCCGGTCGGCAAGGTCGACGTGCGACAGCCACACCTGGCCGTCGACCTCCTCGCGGACGACGTACTGCTCGACGAGCGACAGCGCCTCACGGGCCAGGCCGAGTGGCTTGTTCAGCCACCCCGCGAAGTCCTTCTCGGTGACCGGGCCATGGCCCCGGAGGTATCGCTCTGCCACGGTTGCGAGGCCTTCGTCGCGAGAGAGCTTGCGCGAGTGGGGAACCCAGCTGTCGATGAGGACGAAACTCGGTTGCCTGCCGATGACGGGGCCTTGGCAGAGGACCCCCGTCATGCAGTGGTGGCCGACGAGGTGGTAGGCCCGCTGGTCGGTCGGGTCGATGCCGGCGTCGACGAGCAGCGCGACGACGTCGGGCCGACTCATCGGCTCGGTCAGGTGCTCCTCGAAGAGGCGCCCGGCGAGCTCGATGTCGGTCTCGCCGAGGCCGAGCTGCGCGTAGCGGGTCGCGAGCGCCGTGCTGCGGGGCGCCGCGAGCAGCTGGCACATCCACCGGGCATCCTCGGCCGGCACCCAGTGGATCGTGCCGCGCATCGGCCAGGTGCGCACGACCTCGCGACGCGCGACCGCCCGCTCGACCTCGGCCAGCGTGAGGCCCGAACGCACGCCGAGCGACCAGACACCGCTGCCGTAGTCCTGGGCCTGCAGGGCGCCGAGGCACCGGGCGACGTCGAGTGCCGGCACCGGGGTCGAGGCGCTGCCGAGTGCCGGGGCGAGTCCGAGGGCGGCCATCCGCGCCCGGCGCAGGCGCTTGCGGTCGGCCGCCGCCATCGCGCTCACCTCAGCTCAGGCACGCCGGACCGAGGAGGGCCTTGAGGTCGCCGAAGAGCGCCGACGTCGCGTTGACGCGCAGGGAGTCGTCGAGGGACATGAGCACCGACCGGCCCGGCTGGGTGAGCTTGACCTGCACCTCGGTGGCTCCGGGGTGCTCACCGAGCACCCGCTTGAGGCTCTCGGCCACCGCCGGCGTGGCGCGACCGAGCGGGAGCGTCAGCACGACCGGACCGCGCGGGCCCTCCTTGATGTCGGGAATCGTCAGCTCCTGGGCGAAGATCGAGATCGAGTCGTCGCGGGCGCTGATGCGGCCCTTCACCGCGCACACGGTGTCCTGGGCGAGCATGGTCGAGTAGGTCATGTAGGCCGACGGGAAGAAGAGGCACTCGATCGCACCGTCGAGGTCCTCGACCGTGGCGATGGCCCAGAGGTCACCCTTCTTGGTGCGCTTGAGCTGAAGGCTCGTGATGAGGCCCGCGACCGTGACCGGCGTGCCGTCGGCCTTCGGGTCGTCGCCCATGAGCGAGGCGATCGAGGTGTCGGCGTGCGTGGCGAGGATGTGCTCGATTCCGAAGAGCGGGTGGTCACTGACGTAGAGACCGAGCATCTCGCGCTCGAACGAGAGCAGCGTCGCCTTGTCCCATTCCATGGTCGGCACCGGGGGCAGCCCGTCGAAGGCGCCCGGGCCCTGCTGGCCGGCACTGTCGTCGTCGCCCAGGCTGCCGAAGAGGCTGTCCTGGCCGATGGCCTCCTGCTTCTTCACCTCGACGAGCGCGTCGATGTAGCGCTCGTGGACGTCGACCATGCCGCGGCGGCTCTCGCCGAGCGAGTCGAACGCGCCGCCCTTGATGAGCGACTCGATGGTGCGCTTGTTGCAGACGACCGCAGGCACCTTGGAGAGGAAGTCCTTGAAGGAGGCGAAGGCACCCTTCTCCTCGCGTGCCTTGACGATGGCCTGGACGACCGGGAGACCCACGTTGCGGATGGCGGCGAGGCCGAAGCGGATGTCGGTGCCGACGGCGGCGAAGTTCGCGACCGACTCGTTGACGTCGGGCGGCAGCACCTTGATGCCCATGCGGCGGCACTCGTTGAGGTAGAGCGCCGACTTGTCCTTGTCGTCGCGCACGCTGGTCAGCAGCGCCGCCATGTACTCGGCGGGGTAGTTGGCCTTGAGGTAGCCGGTCCAGTAGGACACGAGGCCGTACGCCGCCGTGTGCGCCTTGTTGAAGGCGTAGTCGGAGAACGGGACGAGCACGCCCCAGAGCGCCGCGATGGACGCCTCGTTGAAGCCCTTGGACTTCATGCCCTCGGAGAAGGGGACGTACTCGGCGTCGAGCACCTCCTTCTTCTTCTTGCCCATGGCCCGGCGCAGCAGGTCGGCGTTGCCGAGCGTGTAGCCGGCCAGCTTCTGGGCGATCTCCATGACCTGCTCCTGGTAGATGACCAGGCCGTACGTCATGCCGAGGATCGGGTCGAGGGCCTCGATCATCTCCTGCTGGAGCTTGCCCTTCAGCTGCGGGTCGAGCGGGATGAGCTCCTGCTTGCCGTTCTTGCGCAGCGCGAAGTTCGTGTGGGCGTTGACGCCCATCGGGCCCGGCCGGTAGAGCGCCAGGGCGGCCGAGATGTCCTCGAAGTTGTCGGGCTGCATCAGGCGCAGGAGCGCGCGCATGCCGCCGCCGTCGAGCTGGAAGACGCCGAGGGTGTCGCCTCGGCCGAGCAGGTCGTAGGTCGCCTTGTCGCTCATGTCCTTCGACAGCGCGTCGAGGTCGATGTCCTCGTCGCGGTTGACCTTGATGTTCTCGATGGCGTCGTCGAGGATCGTCAGGTTGCGCAGGCCGAGGAAGTCCATCTTGACCAGGCCGAGCGACTCGCAGCTCGGGTAGTCGAACTGCGTGATGACCTGGCCGTCCTGCAGCCGCTTCATGATCGGGATGACGTCGACGAGCGGCTCGCTCGACATGATGACGCCGGCCGCGTGCACGCCCCACTGGCGCTTCAGGCCCTCGAGGCCCTTGGCGGTGTCGACGACCTCTTGGAAGTGCGTCTCGGTCTGCACGAGCGCACGGAAGTCGACGCCTTCGTTGTAGCGCTTGTGCTCGGGGTTGTAGATCTCGGAGAGCGGCACGCCCTTGCCCATGACGTCGGGCGGCATCGCCTTGGTCAGCTGCTCGCCTACTGCGAACGGGTGGCCCATGACGCGGCTGGCGTCCTTGACCGCCTGCTTGGCCTTGATGGTGCCGTAGGTGACGATCTGCGCGACACGCTCGGAGCCGTACTTCTCGGTGACGTAGCGGATGACCTCACCGCGCCGGCGCTCGTCGAAGTCGACGTCGAAGTCGGGCATCGACATGCGCTCGGGGTTGAGGAACCGCTCGAAGATGAGGCCGTGCGGCACGGGGTCGAGGTCGGTGATGCCCATCGCGTAGGCGCACATCGAGCCGGCACCGGAGCCACGACCGGGGCCGACGCGGATGCCGTTGCGCTTGGCCCAGTTGATGAAGTCTGCGACGACGAGGAAGTAGCCGGGGTAGCCCTTGGAGACGATGACGTCCTCCTCGAAGGCCGCCTGCTTGCGGGCGTAGTCGGGCACCCCTTCGGGGAAGCGGCGCTGGAGGCCGGTCTCGACCTCCTTGATGAACCACGACGTCTCGTCCTCGCCCTCGGGCACGGGGAAGCGCGGCATGTAGCGGCCCTCGCCCTCGGTGAACGAGACCTCGCAGCGCTCGGCGATGAGCAGGGTGTTGTCGCACGCCTCGGGCAGCTCGCGCCACAGGTGGCGCATCTCCTGGGCGGACTTGAGGTAGAAGTCGTCGGCGTCGAACTTGAACCGGTTGGGGTCCATCAGGGTCGAGCCCGACTGGACGCAGAGCAGCGCGGCGTGCGCCTTGGCGTCCTCGGCGCGGGTGTAGTGCAGGTCGTTCGTGGCCACGAGGGGCAGCTTGAGGTCGCGCGCCAGACGAATGAGGTCCTTCTGAGTGCGCCGCTCGATCTCGAGGCCGTGGTCCATGAGCTCGACGTAGACGTTCTCGTTGCCGAAGATGTCGCGCAGCTCGCCGGCGACCTCACGGGCCTCGTCGTACATGCCGAACCGGAGCTTGGTCTGGATCTCGCTCGACGGGCAGCCGGTCGTGACGATCAGGCCCTTGCCGTAGGTCGAGAGCAGCTCGCGGTCGATGCGCGGCCACTTCGTGTAGACCTGGTCGAGGCTCGCGATCGAGCTCATGCGGAACAGGTTGTGCATGCCCTCGTTGTTCTGGGCGAGCATCGTCATGTGCGTGTAGGCGCCACTGCCTGAGATGTCGTCGCGGCCGCCGTCGCCCCAGCTGACCTTGGTGCGGTCGGTGCGGTGCGTGCCCGGCGTGATGTAGGCCTCGACGCCGATGATCGGCTTGACGCCGGTGCCCTGCGCCTTCTTCCAGAACTCGTAGGCGCCGAACACGTAACCGTGGTCGGTCGTCGCCAGCGCCGGCATGCCCATGCGCGCGGCCTCGGAGAAGAGGTCACCGATGCGGGCCGCACCGTCGAGCATGGAGTACTCCGTGTGCACGTGGAGGTGCACGAAGTTCTGGTCGTTGCGCGGGGCTGCTTCGGTCGACATCGTGGACGAGTCTAAGCCCGCCCACCGACGCCTCTCGGCGTGTCGGATCGGGTGTCGGATCCGGTGTCGGATCGGGTGTCGGATCGGGTGTCGGATCGGGTGTGGCCCCCGCACCGAGAAGGGCACGCCGACGAGGCAGCGCCCTCGCTCCCGTACGCCGCCGCTGCTGCGCTGATGCCGGCGCTCGGGCTCGCGTTCGGTGGCCCGGCCGAACCGCCCCACCGGCATACGCCAGTGGGGCGGTTCAGGGTTGACCCTCAGGTCGAGGTCGAACCTCAGAGGGACGCGACGACGTCGAGCGCGCGCTGGAGGTCCTCGGGGTAGGCGCTCTCGAAGTGGACGTACTCCCCCGATCCCGGGTGCTCGAAACCGAGGCCGGTGGCGTGCAGCCACTGGCGGTCGAGACCGAGCCGCGCCGCCAGCCGGGGGTCGGCCCCGTAGAGCGGGTCGCCGCAGCACGGGTGCTTGAGGGCAGCCATGTGGACGCGGATCTGGTGGGTGCGCCCGGTCTCGAGGTGGATCTCGAGCAGGCTCGCGTGCCGGAACGCCTCGAGCACCTCGTAGTGCGTGACCGACGGCTTGCCGGTGCTCATCACCGCGAACTTGAACTCTGCCCCCGGGCGCCTGCCGATGGGCGCGTCGACGGTACCGACGAGCGGGTCGGGCAGGCCCTGCACGAGCGTGTGGTACGTCTTGTCGACCTGCCGGCTGCGGAACATCTGCTTGAGGCGGGAGTAGGCGTACTCGCTCTTCGCGACGACCATGAGGCCCGACGTGCCCACGTCGAGGCGGCTCACGATGCCCTGACGCTCCGGGGCGCCGGAGGTCGAGATGCGGTAGCCCGCGGCGGCCAGTCCCCCGACGACGTCGGGTCCGGTCCAGTTGAGGCTGGGGTGCGCCGCGACACCGATCGGCTTGTCGACGACGACGATGTCGTCGTCGTCGTGGACGATCGACATGCCGGGCACGGGCTGGGCGATGACCGCGATGCTCGGGCTCTGCTCGGCCGCCGGCAGCGACACCTCGAGCATCGCACCGGCCGCGAGCCGCTCGGACTTGGCCACGGTCTTGCCGTCGACGACGACGTGGCCGTCGGCGGCGAGGTCGGCAGCCTTGGTGCGGGAGACCCCGAAGAGGCGCGCGACGCCGGCGTCGACGCGCTCACCCTCGAGCCCGTCGGGAACGAGAACCGTGCGCACGTCAGGCATCGTCACGCCTACGGCTCGAGCTGTCGTCGTGCTGGCGGCGCGGCCCTGGGTCGTCGGCCACGGACCCGCCGTGGTCGCGTCGACCGTCGACCCCGATGCCGAGGATGGCGAGCACCACGATCAGCCCCGCCGCCGACACGATCCAGATGTCGGCCACGTTGCCGATGAACCACCGGTTGTAGTCGATGAAGTCGACGACATGACCTTGGCCACCGCCCGGCGGCCGGACGAAGCGGTCGGTGAGGTTGCCGATCGCCGACCCGAGCAGCAGGCCGAGGGCCACCGCCCAGGCGCGCGAGCCGAGCTGCCGGGCGACGACGATGATGGCCACGAGCACCGCCAGCGCGATGCCCGTCATCACCCACGTGTTGCTGGCGCCGAGCGAGAGCGCGGCCCCCGGGTTGCCGATGAGCTTGAGGCGGATGAGGTCGCCGATGAAGGGTCGGGGCTCGCCGTCGGCGAGGACGTCGAGGGCGACCAGCTTGGTCAGCTGGTCGCTGAGGTAGGCGAGGACAGCGACGGCTCCGAGCACGACGAAGAGTCGCTTGCGCCGGGCAGGCGTCGGGCGGCTCTCGCCGGAAGGGGTCGAGCTCACGGTCTCGTCGGTCGTAGTGGTGGACACGCCGTCGACGCCCGCTGGGGGCGTCGAAGTGGCGTGGTCGGGCGTCAGTGGCGATCCTGCTTCTGCTGGCATGTCATGCACAGGGTCGCACGAGGACGTGCCTGAAGTCGAAGCTTGCCGATCGGGTTGCCGCAGTTCTCGCAGATGCCGTAGGTGCCGGCCTCGAGCTGCTCGAGTGCGTGCTCGGCCTGGTGCAGGCTCGCCCGTGCGTTCGCGGCCACGGAGATCTCGTGCTCGCGCTCCGCCGTCTTGGCACCCGCGTCGGCCTGGTCGTCACCGGCACCGTCTCCGGATGCGCGCAGCAGGTCGTCGAGCTCGTCCTCGGCGAGCTTGAGCTCGACCCGGTGCTGCTCGATCTCCTCGACGAGGACTTCGCGCACCTCGCGGATCTCGTCCTCGTTCCAGGGGCTCTCGTCGTCCTTGACCCGGAGGCGCTCGGCGATGGCGCGGGCGCTGGGCTTGCTTGCCGTCTTGGTCGCGGTCTTCGTCGCGCTGGAACGGGGACCTGCGGTTGAGCTCGTCGTCACTGCTGCTGCCTTCTTCGTACGCGTGGCGGGGGCCTTGGCGGCGGGCTTCGTGCCCGTCGCACCCGCTCGGGTGGATGTCGTGGGAGACGGCTTTCCGGCCGCCGCGGTTCGGGAGGCCGTGCGCGCGGCCGAGCCGGACGCACTCGTGCTGGCGGCCTTCCCTGCGGGTGTCGCCTTCTTCGCCGTCGTCTTCTTCGCCGCGGCCTTCTTCGCGGTCACCTTGGTCGTCGTCGCCGCCGTCTGCTTCGCGGTCGTCTTCTTCGTCGGCGCCGCCTGCCGGTCCGCTGACCGGGCTGCCGGCGCCACCTTCCTGGGCGTCGCGACCTTCGTCGCGGGAGCGGCACTCTTCTTGGCCGCCGTCTTCGTGGCCGCCGACTTCGTGGCCGCCGACTTGGCCGCAGTCGGCTTCGTGCCGGTGGTCTTCGCGGCTGCCTTGCCGGCGGACTCCTTTGCCGGCGTCGCCTTCGCTGGGGTCTTGGTCGCGGCCTTCGCCGTCCTCGCCGCGGCCTTCGCCGTCTGGGGCGCGGGAGCCTGCGTCGTCGTCTTCTTCGCGGAGGACGACTTCTTGACAGCGGCCTTGGTGGACGCTGTCGACGCCCCGCCGGCGCTCGTGGCCTTGCGACCGGCCGCACGTGCGACGACGCCCTTCACCGCGCCTGCGGCCTTGGCCGCCGTACGCGCGACTGCCGTGCGGGCACTTCCGCCCTTCGCGGACGCAGCACCCCCGGCGTTCTTCGACGGGATCCGCTTCGCGACACCGTTCTGTGCCGCGCTCTTCGTGGCGCTCTTCGTGGCGCTCTTCGTGGCGCTCTTCGTGGCGCTCCTGCTGGTGGCAGGCGTCGTGCCCGAGACCTTTCGCGCCGCAGCCGTCTTGGTCGGGGTCCTGGTTGCGGCAGCAGCCTTCGTCGCGGCAGCGGTCGTCGTCGCGGGAGCGGGTCGTTTCGAGGCTTTTGCCTTCGTCGTCGCCTTGGTTGCGGCCCCCGGCCTGCTGGTCGCGGTGGAACGCGTGGCGGCGGTCGCCGCAGCCGTCGTCTTCTTCGCCGCCATCAGATCCTCCGTCGCTCGAGCCGTCGACGCTGACAAGTGGGGCTGACAATAAGCCCCGCAGGGACCCCGCACAAACGCGAAACGCAGAAGCGGGCGAAGTGTCCGCCCCTCGAATACAACGCAGGCCGCCCGGGAGGGTTCCCGGACGGCCTGCGTGCGTCTGATCGAGGTCGGGCTCAGCCCTGGTTGCCGTCACCGGCACCGGCGTGCGCCGGCTCCTGGACGCTCGAGTCGAGGTCGTGGAGCTGGCCCTCGATGTAGGACTTGAGGTTGGTGCGGTAGTTCTTCTCGAAGCCCCGCAGCTCGGAGATCTTGCGATCGAGCAGACCCTTCTGCTTGTCGAGCTCCTCGAGGAGGGCTGCCTTCTTCTGCTGCGCCTCGGCGACCATGCCCGTGGCCCGCTCGCGCGCCTCGGTGAGCATCTGGTCGCGCTGGGAGCCCGCCTCGCTGAGCATCTGGTCGCGCTGCGAGGTGGCCTCGGCGATCATCTGGTCGCGCTGCGACGTGGCCTCGGCGATCATCTGGTCACGCTGGGCCGCCGCGGCGGCAGCCAGCTGCTCGGCCTGCTGGGTGGCCTCGTCGTGCCGGGCCTGACCGGTGTTGATGAGCTCGTCGTGTCGGGCCTGAGCAGCGGCGAGCATGTCGCGGTGGCGGTTCTCGGCCTCGGAGATCAGCTCGTTGCGTCGCGACTCACCGGCGGCGACGTGCTCGTCGTGCAGGCGCTGGGCCAGGGCGATCACGCCCGCTGCGTCGAGGTTGCCGGAGACGGCCTTGGCGTCGGGGGCAGCCGCGGCCGCTGCCGCAGCCGGAGCCTTGGCGGCCTCGTTGCGCTGACGCTGGGCGTCCGCGGCAGCCTCGTCTCGGAGTCGCTTCGCGTCGGCGGCCGCAGCCTCGGCGTCGGCCTGTGCCTTGGCGGCGCGCTCGTCGGCAGCCCGGGCGTTCTCCTGCGCCTTGGCGAGCTTGGCCTCGGCCTCGGCGACCTGGGTGTTGAGGCCGTTGAGCTTGGCCTGGGCATCGTTGAGCGCCTGCGAGTCGACGGCGGACTTCGCAGCGGCCTCGGCGCGCTCGGCCTCGGCCTTCGCCCGGTCGACCCGCTCCTTGGCGGCGCGCTCGGCGTTCTCGGCCTCGGCCTTGGCCTTGGCCGCACGGTCGGTGGCCGCCTTGAAGGCGCGCTCGGCGTCCTGGATCTTGGCGGTGAGTCCGCCGAGCTTGGCGTCGTCGCCGGGGCGCCCGACGGCCGGCATGGCGGCCGTGGCGGCGTCGGCACGGACGGCCGACTGGTTCTTGCTCGCGCGGCAGTCGTTGAGCTGCTTCAGGTAGTCGTCACGCTGCTCGATGAGCGAGCGCATCTCCGCCACGATCTCGTCCAGGAAGTCGTCAACGTCCCGCTCCTCGTAGCCACGGCGAAACTGCGTGGTCTGGAAGTGCTTGTTGAGCACCTGTTCCGGCGTAAGCGCCATGTGTCACCTCGATACAGACGTAATGGTTCGGGTCAACGGTATCTAACGTTCCGGTCACGAACCAAAGCCATCGTCACCGATCGACGCGCGCGTCGTTCCCAGCAGTGCGGGATCAGCTGCGCGCCGAAGGATCAGAAGAAGCTCGGCACGTTCAGAGCGAGAGAGGTCAGCAACATCAGGACGAGGAAGCTGAGGTCGAGTCGGACGCCACCGAGGCTCGGCGACGGGATCACCTTGCGCAGGGCACGCAGGGGTGGGTCGGTGACGGTGTAGACCGCCTCGGCCAGGACGAGAACCACGCCGGACGGCCGCCACGAGCGGGCGAGCACCTGCACCCAGTCGATGACGAAGCGACCGATGAGGGCGATGAAGAAGGTGAAGACCACCACCCCGTAGATGGTCCAGAACGCGTCCATGTCGGTCAGTGTCCCTGATGCCCGGGCAAGAGTGTGAACCGGGGTCCCGATCAATACGCGACCGTGACCCTGGACTGGACTCCTGACGGACCAGCGGACTCAGCTCTGGTTGAAGAAGCCGCGGGTGGATGCGGCCGGGGCCTCGGGCTCGTCGGCCGAGATCTCGACGTGCGCCGGCGACAGCAGGAAGACCTTGGAGGTGACCCGCTCGATGGTGCCGTGCAGGCCGAACACGAGGCCCGCAGCGAAGTCGACGAGCCGCTTGGCGTCGGCGTCGTCCATGTCGCTGAGGTTCATGATGACCGGCACCTGGTCGCGGAACCACTCGCCGATGTTCTTGGCCTCGTTGTAGGTGCGCGGGTGGATGGTCGTGATGCGGTTGAGCGAGCCGACCTCGACGTCGCGCACGACGGCGGCCACGGGACGCTTCGTCGGCAGCTGCGTCACGGCAGCGGTGTGCTCGGGCTCGTCGTCGTAGCGGTCGGACTCGTCGTAGGCGTCGTAGTCGTCGTAACGGTCGTGACGCTGGTCCTCCTCGCTCAGTCCGAGGTACACCATCGTCTTGCGCAGTGCCCCTGCCATGGCCAACTCCCAAAACGTCGGATTGTGATCGTTGACGACGTTACAGAAGTGACGGGCGTGAACCGAGGATTGCGGTGCCGACACGCAGGTGTGTCGCCCCATGTCTGAGACCCGCCTCGAGGTCGGCACTCATCCCCGCCGACAGCCAGTCGGCGTCGGGGTGTCGGGCCCGTATGCCGTCGGCCACCGCACGCAGCCGGGCGAAGGCCTCGTCGGGGTCAGCTCCAAGAGGCGCGACGGCCATCACGCCCTTGAGGGAGAGCAGCTCGCGGCCGGCGACCTCGTCGGCGAGGTCGGCAGCCGCCTCCGGCAGCACCCCGCTCCGCGCCGTGTCGCCGTCGAGGCTCACCTGGAGCAGCAGGCGGAGCCTCCTGTCCACCGCGTGCGCCCCGCGGTCGAGGGCCGACACGAGCTTCGAGCGGTCGACGGACTGCACGACGTCGGAGTATCCGGCGACGTGCCCGGCCTTGTTGCTCTGGAGTTGGCCGATGAAGTGCAGGGTCAGCTCGCTCTCACCGGCCTCGGCGAGGGCGTGTCGAGCGGCGCGGAACTTCTCCCCCGCCTCCTGGTCGCGGTTCTCGCCGAAGTGGCGCACGCCGAGCCGGTGGAGGAGCAGGACGTCGGACGCCGGGAAGTACTTGGTGACGACGACGAGCGTGACCTCGTCCGGGTCGCGACCGGCGTCGGCGCACCCCCGCTCGATGCGCGCGTTCACGGCGGCGAGGTTGGTGCGCAGCTCCTCGAGGCGCTGCTCGTCGGGCGTCTCGAGCTGCGTGCCGAGCCGCGGCGCGTCCGGCGACCCGTCGTGAGCCGTCATGCCTGCACCGTCCGGCGCAGCGCGACACCGGCGAAACGGCCGGTGCGGCCGTCGCGGCGGTAGGAGTAGAGGTCGTCGCTCTCACGGGTGCAGCCCGGCACCCACTGGATGCCGACCCCCGCCGACGCGAGCTGTTCGACGACTCCTGCCGCGACGTCGATGGCCGGGGTGCCGGTCCACGACCGGGCCGCGGAAGCAGGCGTGGCCGCTGCCGCCGCCCGCGCCATGTCCTCCGGCACCTCGTAGCACCGGCCGCAGACGGAGGGACCGACCGTCGCCGAGACCGACCGCGCACCCAGGTCACGCATGGCGTCGACGGCACGGCCGATGATGCCCGAAAGCATTCCGGGCCGCCCCGAGTGCACCGCACCGAGCACCCCGGCGGTGTCGTCGTGCAGCAGCACGGGGACGCAGTCGGCCACGAGCACCGCGACGGCGAGGTCGGCCGCGCGCGTGACGATCGCATCGACGGGCGGGGGGTCGCCCGCCCACGGGCCGGCGACCTCGACGACGTCGGTGCCGTGCACCTGGTTCATGAAGACGACCCGCTCACGGGACAGGTCGAGCTCGGCGGCAAGCGCCCTGCGGTTGTCCTCGACGTCGTCGGCATCGTCACCGACGTGTCCGCCGAGGTTCAGACCGGCATACGGACCGCTCCCCCGACCGGCGGACCGGCCGGTGAAGCCGAGCTCGACGGTGCCGCCGGCGGCATCGGTGTCGATCGAGGAGCGCCAGTAGAACACGAGGACAACCTATCTCCGGCACGCACGACGGGCGGGAGGCGGTGGTCGCCTCCCGCCCGTCGCGGTGATGGGTACGGGTCGACTACTTCAGGAAGTCGGGCACGTCGAGGTCGTCGCCCTCGTCGAAGGTGACCTGACGCGGCGGCTGCTGCACCGGCTGTGCCGGAGCGTGGCGCTGGGCCTGCTGGTGCTGCTGCGGCTGGGCCTGCTGGTGCTGCTGGTGGTGCTGCACCGGGGCCGCGACGGGCTGCTGCGTGGGCAGCTGCTGGGCGGGCTGGGACTGCGGCTGAGCCGGCGCAGCGTGCTGCGGCGCCTGCTGCGGGGCACCCTGCTGCGCCACACCGTTGGAGTGCTGCGGCGCGTGCTGGCCACCCTGCTGCGGGGCGGGCGCCGCCGAGCGCTGCTGCTGCTGGGGCTGCGCGGACCGACCCACGACCTGGCCGAGAGCGCGGTCGTCGTGTCGCTGGCTCGGGCCCCCGCCGTCGAAGCCGGCCGCGATGACGGTCACCCGGACCTCGTCGCCGAGCGCGTCGTCGATGACGGCACCGAAGATGATGTTGGCCTCGGGGTGCGCGGCCTCCTGGACGAGACGCGCGGCCTCGTTGATCTCGAAGAGACCGAGGTCCGAACCACCCTGGATCGAGAGCAGGACGCCGTGGGCTCCGTCGATGGACGCCTCGAGCAGCGGGCTGCTGATGGCCAGCTCGGCGGCCTGGACGGCGCGGTCCTCGCCGCGAGCCGACCCGATGCCCATGAGGGCCGAGCCGGCACCCTGCATGACCGACTTGACGTCGGCGAAGTCGAGGTTGATGAGGCCCGGCGTCGTGATGAGGTCGGTGATGCCCTGGACACCGGACAGGAGCACCTGGTCGGCCGAGCGGAAGGCGTCCATCATCGAGACGTTGCGGTCGCTGATCGACAGCAGACGGTCGTTGGGGATGACGATCAGCGTGTCGACCTCCTCGCGGAGGCTGCCGATGCCGGACTCGGCCTGGTTCGCCCGGCGACGACCCTCGAAGGTGAACGGGCGCGTGACGACACCGATGGTCAGGGCGCCGAGGCCGCGCGCGATGCGGGCGACGACCGGCGCGCCGCCGGTGCCCGTGCCGCCACCCTCGCCCGCCGTCACGAAGACCATGTCGGCCCCCTTGAGGACCTCCTCGATCTCCTCGGCGTGGTCTTCGGCCGCCTTCTTGCCCACCTCGGGGTCGGCGCCGGCGCCGAGACCGCGGGTCAGCTCGCGGCCCACGTCGAGCTTGACGTCGGCGTCGCTCATCAGCAGAGCCTGCGCGTCGGTGTTGATGGCGATGAACTCGACGCCCTTGAGGCCGACCTCGATCATGCGATTGATGGCATTGACGCCGCCGCCGCCGATGCCGACGACCTTGATGACGGCCAAGTAGTTCTGCGGTGCTGCTGCCACGAGAGTGGGCCTTCCTGACTGGTGGTGCCGGTGCTGCGATGGGCTGGGGTGTGCGTGAACTGTCGGTGTCGGGGCTCGTTCCGAGCCTGTAAGCCCTCAAACCTTAAACGTCGAGATAAAGGTTACAGTTGGGTCACGAACCAGTGCCCCGACGGTATGACGAGGCGCAGGGCCGATCAACCCACGTCGCGGCGTGTCGTGAGGGTGATTGCCGCATTTACCGCTACCGCGTCCCAGTGGTCACAACAGCACCACCGGACACATGGCGACCCGCTCGTCGTCGACGTCTCCGGACCAGGGTGCCATGCCCTCCGTGACTCCCGTCCGGCGCCCACCGCCCCACGGTCGACAGGCACACCTCGCCGCTGCGTCGAGACGTCAGCGCGTCACGGGAGAGGACGGCACACTCACATCGATGGTCGAACCCGGCTGTCCCATAAGGATCTTCACGAGCTTCGCCTTGCGCTGCCCGTCGCCGGCCCCGCCCCACACGACGGTCTTGCGCCGATCGCCCGACTGGACGGTGAAGGACACCTGGTCGGCGGACGACACCGACACGCCGGAGACGTCGGCACGCAGGGCCGCCTCCAGCGAGCCCAGGGCCTGCAGGGCTGCCGTGACTCCGGCCTTCGTCACCTGGGCGGAGCCGGAGCTGACGAGCGGCACACCGGCCGGGGCCGCGGCCACGGTGCGGAACGCGAAGCCGTCACGGTCCACGACGTCCACCTGACCTCGAGGGTTGCGCACGGCAAGGACGGCGACCCTGGGCGTGACGTCGATGAGGATGGTGTCCGGCAGGCTCCGGCTCACCGAGACGCCGCTCCACGCCTTGCCCGCCACGAGACGCCGCGCCACCGCGTCGGTGTCGACCCTCATGAGAGGGCCCCCCAGCGGCACGCCGGCCACGCTGCGCACCTGCGCCGCAGCGCCTGCGCCGACACCCGTCACCTCGACCTTCGAGGCGGTGAGCGCGCTGCTGAACCAGCCGAGCCAGGCGACGAGACCAGCCACGAGCACGACCCCGACGAGGAGCCCCGCGACCAGCCGAGGCCGACGACGCGCGGCTGCGGCCCGCCTCTCGAAGCGGGTGCGCGACGAGGCCAGCCCGGTGCCCGCGACGCGCCCGGGCACCCTCCGATCGAGCTTCACGTCGCCTCGCCCCCGAGGATGCGCAGCACCTCCGGGCCGACCATCGTCACGTCGCCGGCACCGGCGGTGAGCACGAGGTCTCCAGGCCGCACGAGGGACGCGACACGGCCGGCGACCTCGGACCACGAGGGCACGTAGTGGACCTGCGCCTCGGCCCGCGCGGCGCTGACGGCGTCGGCCACGAGCCGCCCCGAGACCCCCGGCACGGGGTCCTCACGGGCGGCGTAGACGTCCATGACGACGACGACGTCGGCCGGCGAGAGACCCGCCCCGAGCTCCGTCGCGAAGTCACGGGTGCGGCTGTAGAGGTGCGGCTGGAAGACGACGACGAGCCGACCCGACTCGCCCACGAGGGCCTTGGCGGTCTCGACCACGGCTGCGACCTTGCCCGCGTTGTGGGCGTAGTCGTCGACCACGACCACCCCGCCGGCCTCGCCCTTGGGCTCGAACCGCCGCCGGGTGCCGGTGAAGGAGGCGAGCCCTGCGAGCACCCGGTCGGGCTCCTGGCCGAGGCCGTGGACCGCGGCGACATAGGCGGCAGCGGCGTTGAGGGCGTTGTGGCGACCGGGGACGCCGAGCGTCATCCGCCGGCCCGCTCCCCCAGCTGCTCGCCCGGTGGAACCAGCGAAGACGGCGTCGTCGACCCGGTCGGACAGCGTCACCGACGACGTCACGCCGTCCTGCTGGTGATCGGCCAGCACGACGTCGGCCTCCGGGTCGAAGCCGTAGGTCAGCACGTGCGTACCGGCTTCTCGGGCCCGCTGGGCCAGGGCGACCGCCCCTGGGTCGTCGGCGCACGTGACCAGCAGGCCGCCCGGTCGGATCGTGGCCACGAAGGCGTCGTAGGCGGCCTGCACAACCTTGAAGTTCGAGTAGAAGTCGAGGTGGTCCGGCTGCACGTTCGTGACGATCGCGACCTCGGGACCGTAGACGACGAACGACCCGTCGCTCTCGTCGGCCTCCACGACGAAGATGTCGTCGGACCCGTCGTGGGCGTTCGTGCCGTGCTTGGCGAGCTCGCCGCCGACGGCGAACGACGGGTCGAGCCCACACCCCTGCAGGGCGACCGTCAGCATCGAGGTCGTCGTCGTCTTGCCATTGGCACCGGCAACCGCGACCGGCCGGCGGTCGTGCATCAGCGCCGCGAGGCCCTGCGCCCTGTGCAGCACCCGCGCACCACGCTCGCGCGCCGCCACGAGCTCGACGTTGTCGTCGCGGATCGAGCTGCTCATCACGATGGCGTCGGCGCGCTCCTGGTGGCCCTCGTGGAAACCGACCCACACGCCGGCCCCCTCGCTCTCGAGAGCCTTGAGCACAGGCACGTCCTTGGCGTCGCTGCCGGTGACGCGGATGCCGCGCGCGAGCATGATCCGCGCGACGCCCGACATGCCGGCGCCACCGATGGCGAGGAAGTGCACGTGGCCGAGCTCGGCGGCGTTCGGGACGGGGGCCCGGAAGTCGAAGCGCGCCGCCGCGAAGGGGTCGTCGACGGTGGGCGTGCGCGGGGTCTGGGTCACGAGCTCCTGCTCTCTGCTGCGCGGTCGACGAGGTCGGCGAGCTTCTCGTCGGCGGCGGGTTCTCCGAGCGAGCGAGCCGCTGCGGCCATCCGGGAGACCCGCTCCGCGTCAGTGGCCAGCGGCAGCAGCTCGGCGTCGATCCACGCGGGCGTGAAGGCGGCGTCCTCGACGAGGACCCCTCCCCCGGCGGCGACGACCTCGGCGGCGTTGGCCCGCTGCTCCCCGTTGCCGACGGGGAGGGGCACGTAGACGGCCGGCAGCCCGACAGCGGTCAGCTCGCACACCGTGTTGGCGCCCGAGCGGGCCACGACGAGGTCGGCTGCGGCGTACGCGAGCTCCATGCGGTCGGCGTACGGGACGACGACGTACGGTGCCCCGTCGACCGGTGGCTCTGGGGTGAACTCCTTGCCGAGGCCGGTCACGTGGAGGACCTGCACGCCTGCGCTGCTCAGGGCCCCGACGCGGGCCGCGAACGCCTCGTTGAGGCGCTGGGCGCCGAGCGACCCGCCGGTGACGAGGACGGTCGGCCACTGCGGCTGCAGGCCGAAGAGGGCGAGCGCCTCGTCGCGGGCCGTGGCCCGGTCGAGGGTCGCGACCTCGTGTCGCAGCGGCATGCCGATGCGCTGGGCGCCGGGCAGCGCCGTGCTGGCGAAGGTCGTCGCGACGGCGGTGGCCCACCGCGCGCCGAGCCGGTTGGCCAAGCCTGCTCGGGTGTTCTGCTCGTGGATGACGATGGGCACGCCGCGTCGTCTCGCGGCGAGGTAGGCGGGCGTGCTGACGTAGCCGCCGAAGCCCACCACGACGTCGGCACCGGTCTCGTCGATGGCTCGACCGGCGGCGTCGACCGCCGCCCTGAGCCTGGCCGGCAGGCGCAGGAGGTCGGCGCTCGGGCGTCGGGGCAGCGGCACCTTGGGCACGACCATCAGGTCGTAGCCGCGGGCCGGAACGAGGCGCGCCTCGAGCCCCTCCTGCGTGCCGAGTGCGGTCAGCCTGATGTCGGGGTGCCTGCGCCGCAGCGCGTCGGCGAGGGCGAGCAGGGGCGACACGTGGCCGGCGCTGCCTCCCCCTGCGAGCAGGACGGAGGTGGGCGAGGACAGGGGGATCACCGGTTTCTGGGACGTTGCGGAACGGAGCGCACGCGGGACGGGAGCACCGAGAGCGACCGACGGACAAGGCTGGGGCGCGCGTCGAGCAGCGCCTTGCAGCCGGGCTCGTTGCGGGCGAACGACAGCAGGATGCCGAGCGCCACGAGGGTCGTGACGAGCGACGAGCCACCCGCGGAGACGAGGGGCAGCGGCACGCCGATCACGGGGAACAGACCGATGACGGCGCCGATGTTGATGATGGCCTGACCGAGCAGCCACGCCATGATGCCGAACCCGGCGATGCGCACGAAGCGGTCCTGGGTGCGGCTCACGAGGCGGAAGCAGGCCCACGCTAGGATGCCGAAGAGCAGCAGGATCATCAGGGTTCCGGGCAGCCCGAGCTCCTCGCCGATGATCGCGAAGATGAAGTCGTTGTGGGCCTCGGAGAGCCATTCCCACTTCTCCTTGGACGCCCCCAGGCCGACGCCCCACCAGCCGCCGTCGGCGAGCGCGTAGAGGCCGTGCACGGACTGGCCGCACCAGCCGTCGGGGTCGGCCTGGCACGTAGGGTCCAGCCACCTCGCGATGCGGTCCATGCGGTTGTTGCTGCCGGTGACCATGACGGCCACGCCGACCGCAGCCAGGCAACCGGCCGCCGCGAAGACGCGCATCGGCGCACCTGCCACGAGCAGCACCGCCGCGACGATGACGAGGACGACCATGGCCGTGCCGAGGTCGTGCCCGGCGAGGATGAGCCCGAGCACGACGGTCGCGATGGGGATGAGGTAGGGCAGCACGACGTGCAGCAGGCTGGCCATGCGCGAGGCCTTGTTGGCGAAGATGACGGCGCCGACGAGCACCAGCCCGACCTTGGCGAACTCGGCGGGCTGGAACTGCACCGGGCCGAGCGCGAGCCAGTTGCGGTTGCCGTTGACCGACTTGCCGAACGGGATGACGGCGGCGAGCAGCAGCACCGACACGACCATCGTCGGGAACGCGAGGCGCTTCCACCAGCCGACGTCGAGGCGGCTCGCGAAACCGGCGAGGACGGCCCCGATCACGGCGAAGAGCAGCTGGCGCACGAAGATCGAGTACGACGCCTCGTCGGCGATGAGCGCCTCGACGCTCGACGCCGAGAACACCATGATCAGCCCGAACACGACCAGCGTCGAGGTGGCGCCGAGGATCAGGTAGTACGTCGTCAGGGGCGACTCGAGCTTGCCGATGACGGGCAGCGGCCGCGGCCCCGAGGAGGCGGTGCCAGCCTTGTCGTCAGCGGTCGTCGCGCTCACTCCGGACCCCCGTGTGCCTCCAGGTGCCGCCGGACCGCCTCCTCGAAGGCGTCTCCGCGGGCCCCGTAGTTGGTGAACATGTCCATCGACGCGGCGGCGGGGGCCAGCAGCACGACGTCGCCCGGCTGGGCGAGGCGGGCAGCCTCCCTGACGACACGGTCCATGACTCCAGTGTCGGTCTCGGAGACGTCGACGACCGGCACATCGGGCGCGTGTCGGGAAAGGGCGAGCGCGATCTGCGCCCGGTCGGCCCCGATGAGCACGACTCCACGCAGCCGCGAGGCCATCTCCTCGACCAGGCTGTCGACGTCGGCACCCTTGAGCAGGCCTCCCGCGACCCACACGACCGAGTCGAAGGAGCGGATGGCGGCCGCGGCGGCGTGCGGGTTGGTCGCCTTGGAGTCGTTGACGAAACGCACTCCCCCGACGGTTGCGATCTCGGCGATGCGGTGCCGGTCGGGGCGGAAGGCGCGCAGCCCGTCGCGCACGGCGATCGGACCCACCCCGTACGCGCGAGCCAGCGCGGCCGCCGCGAGGGCGTTGGCGACGTAGTGCGGTGCGACTGAGGGCGCGTCGCCCTGCAGGTCGGCGAGCGTGCACAGTTCGGCGGCGGAGCGCTGCCGCTGCTCGACGAACGCACGGTCGGCCAGGACGTCCTCGACGATGCCGACCATCGAGGGCGCCGGGATGCCGGTGGTGAAGCCGACGGCGCGGCAGCCCTCGACGACGTTGGCCTCCATGACGAGCTGCTCGGTCTGGATGTCGGCCACGTTGTAGATGCAGGCCAGGTGGGTGTTCTCGTAGATCTTGCCCTTGGCGCGGAGGTACTCGGCGTAGCTGCCGTGCCAGTCGATGTGGTCGGGGGCGACGTTGAGCACCGCCGACGCGACGGCCGAGATCGACCGTTGCCAGTGCAGCTGGAAGCTCGACAGCTCGACGGCGAGCACGTCGTAGGGCTCGGGGTGCAGCACGGCCTCGAGCAGCGGCGTGCCGACGTTGCCCGCCGACGTCGCCCGGAGACCTGCCGCGCGCAGGATGGAGGCGAGCATGTTGACCGTCGTGGTCTTGCCGTTGGTGCCGGTGACGGTCAGCCAGGGGGCCGCGCCCTCACGTGCCCGCATGCGCCACGCCAGCTCGACCTCGCCCCAGACGGGTGTGCCGGCGCTGGCGGCCGCGAGCATGAGCGGGTCGTGCGGGGGCACGCCCGGTGAGGTGACGACGAGCTCGGTGCCGGGAGGCGGCTCCACGACGTGCTCGGGGCCGAGGCGCACGTCGACGTCGAGGATGCCGAGGATCGTCGCCCGCTCGTTGATGACGTCGGTGGTGTCGCGCGAGACGACCGTGACCCGCGCGCCGCGCTCGGCGAGGGCGTCGGCGGCCGCGAAGCCGGACACGCCGAGGCCGACGACGAGGACGTTGATGCCGGACCAGTCGGCGTCGCGGTGGGTCAGTCCCTCGCGGGGCTCGTAGGAGGGGTCGAAGGTCACTGGGAACCCACCACCCACTCGGCGTAGAAGACGCCGAGGCCGAAGGCGACGAAGAGCCCGGCGATGATCCAGAAGCGGACCACCACGGTCACCTCGTTCCACCCGACCATCTCGAAGTGGTGGTGCAGCGGCGCCATCCTCAGCACCCGTTTACCGGTGGTCTTGAACGAGGCGACCTGCGCGACGACCGAGAGCGTCTCGAGGACGAACATGCCGCCGAGGATGACGAGCAGCATCTCGGTGTGAGTCGCGATCGCGAGGCCCGCGAGCGCGCCGCCGAGGGCGAGCGAGCCGGTGTCGCCCATGAAGATCTTGGCCGGGGTGGCGTTCCACCAGAGGAACCCGAAGCAGGCGCCCATGCCGGCGGCAGCGACGAGGGCGAGGTCGTGCGAGTCGCGCACCTCGTAGCACTTGATGCCCGGGTTGGTCTGGCAGTTCTGGTTGTAGGTCCAGATGCTGATGAGGACGTAGGCGCCGAACACCATCGTGGAGACACCGGTCGCCAGGCCGTCGAGGCCGTCGGTGAGGTTCACCCCGTTGGAGGCCCCGGCGATCATGACGTTGGCGAAGATGACGAAGAGGATGACGCCGACGACGGTGCTGCCCCCGAGAGCGAGGCTGATGTTCGTGTCACGCACGAACGACACGAGCAGCGAAGCGGGCGTGCGGTACTGCTCGTTGGGGAACTGGAGGGCGAGCCCGGCGAAGGTGATGCCGACGAGGGCCTGGCCGACCAGCTTCTGCTTGGACCGGAGGCCCAGGCTGCGTTGCTTGCGGATCTTGATGAAGTCGTCGAGGAACCCGACGAACCCGAGGCCGGCCATGAGGAACAGCACGAGCAGGCCACTCGCCGTCGGCGGGTTGAGGGTGAGCAGGTGCGCCAGGAAGTAGGCGCCGAGCGTCGCCGCGAGGATCACCGCGCCGCCCATCGTCGGGGTGCCGCGCTTGGTGTGGTGCGAGGTCGGTCCGTCGTCGCGGATGAACTGGCCGTAGCCGCGCTTGACGAGGAACTTGATGAAGAGCGGGGTGCCGAACAGCGAGATCAGCAGCGAGATGGATGCCGCGAGGAGGACGCCCTTCACCGCGCCACCGCCTCGCCGTCCGCCGGGACGGCTCCCGGGTCGGCGGGCGTTCCTGCGTCGGCCGCGAGCCGGTCGCCGAGCCAGCGAAGACCGCTGTCACGGCTCGACTTGAGCAGCACCACGTCACCCGGACGCACCCGGGACGACACGAGGTCGTGGGCGGCGTCGGTGTCGGCGACCCACTCGGCGCCCGGGAAGGCGTCGGCGATGGGGCGGGCACCCTCGCCGACGGCGACGACGTGGTCGAAACCGCGCTCGGCGGCATACGCCCCCACGCCTGCGTGCTCGGCGTCGCTGTCGGCACCGAGCTCGAGCATGCCCCCGAGCACGGCCCACCGCTCACCCGAGGCCCGCATCGCGGCGACGGCGTCGAGGGCCGCACGCATCGAGTCGGGGTTGGCGTTGTAGGCGTCGTTGACGACGACCACGCCGTCCGGCCGGTCGGTGATCTCCATGCGCCACCGGCTCACCGCCTCGGCGGCACCGAGCCCGGCGACCACCTGGTCGAGCGAGAGCCCGAGCTCGAGGGCCGCGGCCGCGACGGCGAGCGAGTTGCCGACGTGGTGGGCGCCGCTCTGCCGCAAGGAGACCGCGGCCGTGCCCTGCGGGCACACGAGGGTGTATGCCGCCCTGCCGCGCTCGTCGAGGACGACGTCCACCGCGCGTACCTCGGCCTCGGGCGCGACGCCGACGAGCTGCACGCGGCAGGTGAGGCCGTCGGCCATCGCGGCGACGAGGGGGTCGTCGGCGTTGAGGATCGACAGCCCCTCGGCGGGCACCGCCCGGGGCAGCTCCGCCTTGGCCACGGCGATGTTCTCGCGCGAGCCGAACTCGCCGACGTGCGCGGTGCCGACGTTGAGCACGATCGCCACCTGAGGCGGTGCGATGCGGGTGAGGTAGTCGATGTGGCCGATGCCGCGGGCGCCCATCTCGGCGACGAGGAACCGGGTGGTCGGGGTGACCCGGCAGACGGTCAGCGGAACCCCGATCTCGCCGTTGAGGGAGTTGACCGGTGCGACGGTCTCGGCGACGGACGAGAGGACCGAGGCGAGCAGGTCCTTGACGCTCGTCTTGCCGGACGAGCCGGTGATGCCGACGACACGCAGCTCTGGAGCCCGGTCGACGACACCGCGTGCGACGCGGCCGAATGCCGTCTGCACGTCGTCGACGACGACGCACGGCAGGCCGTCGACGACTCGCGACGTCAGCGCGGCGACGGCTCCCGCGGCGGCCGCAGCAGGCACGAAGTCATGCCCGTCGGCGGTCTCGCCGACCCGGGCGACGTAGAGGCTGCCCGGCCCGCACTCGCGCGAGTCGGTCGACACCGTGCCGTCGACCGTGACGGTGTGGGGCGTGGTGGTGCCATGGACCTCACCGCCGGTCAGGTCACGGATCTCGCTGAGCGACAACGGGATCACGCCGTCACCCCCGGTGAGGTGGCGGCTGCGAGGGCGGCGCGGACTGCGTCGCGGTCGTCGAACGGATGCTTCACTCCGTGGATCTCCTGACCCTTCTCGTGTCCCTTGCCGAGCACCACCACGGTGTCGACAGGGCGGTCGTCCCCCGTGCTGACCACCGCGAGCGCGATGGCCTCGGCGATCGCGCTCGAGCGCGTGCCGCCGTCGATGATCTCAGTGGCTCGCGCGCTGCCGTCACGCACCACCTCCCGCGCCCCGGCGATGACCTCGGCGCGGATCTGGGCGGGGTCCTCGGAACGCGGGTTGTCGTCGGTGACCACCACGACGTCGGCCTGCCGCGCTGCGGCGGCGCCCATGGCCGGTCGTTTGCCGCGGTCACGGTCGCCGCCGGCACCGAGCACGGCGATGAGCCGGCCCTCCGTCGAGGAGCGCAACGCCGCGAGCGCCGCATCGACGGCGTCGGGCGTGTGCGCGAAGTCGACGATGCATCGCGGTCCGTCGGGGCCACCGGCGGAGACGACCTCCATGCGCCCCGGCACGTCGGGCGGCACGGCCATCGCAGCCTCGACGGCAGCGGGCTCGAGCCCGACCCGCAGCAGCGCCAGGGCGGCCAGAGCCGTGTTGGCGACGTTGAAGTGGCCCGGCAGGTGCGACACCAGCTCGAGGGACGCACCCGTGGCGCGTTCGCGGAGCGTGAACGCGCCGCCGCTCGACTCCTCGGCGGACCAGTCCGCCTCGGGCGTCTCGGCCGTCGTGGACCGTGCGCTCGTCGAGAGCGTCGTGGTCGGCACGCCCGACTCGACCGCCAGCCGGCGCCCCCACTCGTCGTCCACGCAGACGACGGCGGAACGTGAACGCCGTGGCGTGAACAGGGAGGCCTTCGCCGCGAAGTAGTCGTCCATGGAGGCGTGGAAGTCGAGGTGGTCCTGCGAGAGGTTCGTGAACAGGGCGACGTCGTAGACGACCCCGTCGACCCGGTGCAGCTCGAGCGCGTGGCTCGAGACCTCCATGACGCAGGCGTCGATGCCCCTCTCGCGCATGACGCCGATCAGCGCGTGCAGGTCGGTGGCCTCGGGGGTGGTGCGCACCGACTCGATGCGCTCGTCGCCGATGCGCGTCTCGACGGTGCCGATGAGGCCGGTGCGCCGGCCGTGGGCCCGCAGGGCCGACTCCACGAGGTACGCGGTCGTGGTCTTGCCGTTGGTGCCGGTGATCCCCAGCATGGTCAGGTCGGCGGACGGGTGGGCGTAGACGAGGTCGGCCACGTCACCGAGGACGCTGCGCGGGTCGGCTGTCACGACGACCGGAACGGTGCATCCGGCCAGCTCGTCGCTCCCCTGCGCGTCGGTCAGCACCGCGACCGCTCCGGCTGCGACGGCGTCCGCGGCGAAGCGCGCGCCGTGCACGTTGAAGCCCGGGAGTGCGGCATACAGGTCACCCTGGACGACGGCACGGCTGTCGAGCGTGACACCCGTCACGAGCACGTCGTCGGCGCACGAGGCCCCGATCCGGGCGGTCAGGTCGCGGAGGTGCACGCCCGACGTGGCGGGTCTTGGGGGGGAAGGTGACACGTCATCCCAACTTACAGGCCATCCCGCTTGGCCCGCGCATTGCTGATCACCTGGGGATCGTCGGACGACAGCGGCTTGTCGGCCCAGACGCGGTAGTCGAGGTTCGACTTGGGGCTCGGCGGGGCGCCGGTGCGCTCGAGGAGGTAGCTCATGATCTGGTTGAAGACCGGCCCGGCGAGCATGCCGCCGAACATGCCGGCGGACGGCTTCTGGATGAAGACCGCGACGACGTACTTCGGCGCCTCGGCGGGCGCGAACCCGATGAACGAGGCCGTGAAGCCGTTGTAGCGCTTGAGCTTGTCGTCGTAGCGGTCGGCGGTGCCGGTCTTGCCCGCCACGCGGTAGCCCTTGATGCGGGCGGCGCTGGCGGTGCCGTTCTGGCCCGTGACCTCCTCCATCATGCGCGACAGCTTGACCGCGGTGTCCTCGGTGACGACCCGAGACGGCGTCGTCGGGGTCGCCGGGACGAAGGTGCCGCTGTCGTTGACCGTGCCCTCGACGAGGGACGGCGGCACGCGTACGCCCTTGTTGGCGATGGTCTGGAACACGCCGGCCTGCTGGATCGCGGTGACGGCGTAGCCCTGGCCGAAGAGGATCGTGTAGCGGCGCGTCGAGATCCAGTCCTTGGCGCCGGCGAGCAGGCCGGCCGACTCGCCGGGGAATCCCACCGGGGTCTTCGAGCCGATGCCGAACTTGCGGTAGTACGCCTCCATGACCGCGGGCGTGACGCGCTCGCCGATGAGCATCGTGCCCATGTTGGACGACTTGGCGAGCACCCCGGTGGCGGTCATGTTCTCGACGCCGTGCGGCTCGTTGTCCTTGAACGACGTGCCGGCGCGTGGCAGGCGTGGCGGCACGATGACCCCGGTGTCGGGTGTGATCACCTTCTGCTCGAGGGCTGCCGCCATCGTCATGAGCTTGCCGGTCGACCCTGGCTCGAAGGCGTCGTTGAAGGCGTAGTTGCCCAGCGAGGCCTTCTTGGCGTCGGCGAGGTCGTTGGGGTCGAACGTCGGGTAGCTCGCGGCGGCCCGGACCTTGCCGGTGGCCACCTCGAGGACGACCGCCGTGCCCGACTCGGCCCCGACGCCGGTGACCTGCTTGGCGAGGGCGTTCTGGGCGTACCACTGCAGGTCGGCGTCGATGGTCAGCTTGACGTCGCGGCCGTTGACGACGGGAGTGTCGACCCGCTGCGAGCCGGGGATGGCGTAGCCGTCGCGGGCCCGCTCGAAGACGCTGACACCCGGCGTGCCCTTGAGCTCCTTGTCGAGCATCTGCTCGATGCCGCCGGCACCGCTCTGGTCGTCGGGGCGCACGAACCCGACGAGCTGGCCGAGGGCCATGGAGGTCGGGTAGATCCGCTGGGCCGTCCGCGTGCCGGTGATGCCGGGGATGCCCAGCGTGCGGATCTCGCGGTAGATCGCGGGGTTGACCTCCTTCTTCACCACGACGTAGCGGGTGCCGGACCGGGTGAAGAGCCTGGTGAGCTGGGAGGTCGACATGTCGAGCAGCGGGGCCAGGTCGGTCGCCGCGCGCGTGACACCGACCTTCGTACGCTTGCCGTCGACCTTGACGGTGTACTCGGGGATGATCTTGGGGTCGGCGGCGATGGTGAAGCGCTCGACCGAGTCGGCGAGCACCTGGCCGTTGGTGTCGAGGATCTGCCCGCGCATGGCCGGGGTGGTCGTCTTGGTCGTCCGCTTGAACTGCGCGGCCTCCTGCGTCGCGGATGCGTCGAACGCCTGGATCCGCAGCAGCTGGCCGGCGAAGATCGTAAAGACGAAGAGGATGGCCACGAACATGACCCGCGCCCTGCGGCGCGGGTTGGCCTTCGAGATGCGGAGCGGGCGCTTGGGCCCACCGGGGCCTCTGGGACCTCGCGGACCCTTGGGCCCGAAGGTCCCGAGGGCGCGTGCTGCGGCTGCGCGCTTGGGGGCCGGACCGCGCCCGCGCCCTGCCGGCGCCGGGCGGCCGGATCCCCCCGCTCGCGCGGAAGGTCGGGCAGCACGCGTACGCGTGGGGACGGCATCGACCGACCGTGCGGACCTGCCCGCGCCACCCCTCGCGGCAGGGGCCCCGCGCCCCGTCGACGAGGCGCGGGACGTCGTGTCGCGGCGCACGCCGCCCTGCCGCTGTGGCTGCTTGCCGGTGGCCTTGCTCGCCACCTTGCCGGTGGGCTTGGCCCGGCTCGCTGCGCTCCCCTGCCCGCCGGCGGTCGTGCGCGAGGGACGGGGCCGCCCGGCTCGCGACGGGGAACCCGAGGTGGTCGCACGCGCCGGGCTCGATGCGCCCGAACGCTGCGCGGGCGCACTGCCGCGGCCGGTCCGCCCGGGATCGGCACCTCGGTCCTGCGTCACGGTCTCACCTCGCCGTCTCTGCTGGGTCTGCTCAGTCCGTCGTGCCCAGTGTGGGCGTGCCGGACGTCTCGTTCGTTGCACCGGGCACCGTCGGCGTGGCGTCCTGGCCCGAGGACGCCTGGCCGGCCTTGGCCTTGTCGTTCCCGGCCTTGTCGTTCTTCACCTTGTCGGCCTTGCCCTGGTCGGCCTTCTGCTTGTCGGCCTTGGCGTTCTCGCTCTGACGGGCGACGTCCGCGCTGGACGCGGCGTTGCTGGCGGTCGTCGCAGACGAGAGCAGCTTCTTGACCTTCGCCGTGACGACCGGCGGCGTCGGGCTCGTGACGATGGGGAACGCGTTGTTCGTCGTCGCAGGCTCCGCCTGACCGGTCACCGTGCCCTTGGCGAGGTCGATGTAGCCGCGGGCGTTCATCCGGACCATGCCGATCTCGGCCGCGCTGCGGGCGAGCGCGCCGGTGGCGGAGGCACGGTCGATCTCCTCCTGGAGGTTGCCTGCCGTGTCGCCGAGGCGCGCCGACTCACGGTTCAGGTCACCCAGCGCCAGGGAGCCCTGGGCGAGTGCGGTGTTGAGCAGCAGCAGCGCGATGAGGCCGCCGATGAGCAGGCCGATGCAGATCGCCACGAAGGTGCCGTTCCCGGTGCGCGTGATGCGGGCGGGGATGACGCGCAGCGGCGTGGGGGCGGGACCACGCCGCGGGACGCGGAGCGGTCGGGCCGTGGCGGTCATCTGGCTCATCGGGGGGTTCCCTTCCTGGTGCTGCTGGCTGAGGGGTGAGTGCCGGTGTCGCGCACGCGCTCGACGACGCGGAGTCGGGCCGAGGCGGCCCGGGGGTTCGTGGTGACCTCGTCGTCGGAGGGGGCCTCGGCCCCGCGCGTGACGAGGCGGAGGTACGCCGCGTGCTCGGGGAGCTCGACCGGCAGCCCGGGCGGGGTGCTGGAGGTCGCACCCTCGGCGAAGGCCCGCTTGGTGGCCCGGTCCTCGAGCGAGTGGTAGGACAGCACGGCGATGCGCCCCCCCACGGCGAGCACGTCGATCGCCTCGTCGATGGCGCGTCGCCAGACCTCGAGCTCGTCGTTGACCTCGATGCGCAGGGCCTGGAAGGTCCGCTTCGCCGGGTGCCCGCTCTGGCGCTGCGACGCCGCCGGGATGACGCGGCGCAGCATCTCGACGAGCCGCCCCGACGTGGTCCAGGGCTCGGCGACGCGGTCGTGGACGATGACCTTCGCGATCTTGCTCGCGAAGCGCTCCTCGCCGTACTCGCGCAGGATCCGCGTCAGGTCCTCGACCGAGTAGGTGTTGAGGACGTCGGCGGCGGTCCGGCCGGTGGACTGGTCCATGCGCATGTCAAGCGGCGCGTCGACGCGGTAGGCGAACCCGCGGTCGGCCTCGTCGAGCTGGAGGGAGCTGACACCGAGGTCGAAGAGGATGCCGTCGACCGCGGGCACGTGCAGGTCGGCCACGACGTCCTTGATCTCGTCGTAGACGGCGTGCACCGGGCGGAAGCGGTCACCGAACCGGGCGAGCCGCTCCCCGGCGAGCGAGAGCGCCTCGCGGTCGCGGTCGATGCCGACGACCACGCACTCCGGGAAGCGCTCGAGGACGCCCTCGGCGTGACCGCCCATGCCGAGCGTGCCGTCGACGTGCACCGCTCCGGGGCGCTCCAGTGCCGGCGCGAGCAGCTCGAGGATCCGGTCGCGCATGACGGGGACGTGGCGTCCGTGCGCCGGTCCTCGATCGCTCATGGTGCGTCCCTCTCACGCTGGTGTTGCTGGTGGTCTCGCTGGGTGCGCTGTGGGGCGCCTGTGCATCTGTGTGGCTGGTGTGACTCGTGTGACCTGACGGAGCCTGGAGCTCTCCGCGGTCGGGCGGGTCTGGGTGTGTGGTGCGCCGGCGGCGCTCGCGCGACCAGGTGGAGGGTGCTGGTCGGTGCCGAGCGGCTGGCGGGGATCGGACGGGCGTCGGGCCGGGTGTGAACGGGGTCGAACGGGGATCTGGTTCTGCGCCCCCGGACCTGGGGGCTGGTCCCCATCCGCTGCCTCGCCCGGGACGGGGGAAGTCGTCCCGGGGGCGGAGCGGCTGGAGGCCGGCACTCAGGTGCGTTGCGCCTCGAGCAGTGGGTCAGAAGAGACCGGGGATCACCTCCTCGGCGGTGTCGGCGAAGCTCTGCTCGGTTTCCTCGAGGTAGGCGTTCCAGACCGCGCTGTCCCAGACCTCGAGGCGGGAACCGGCACCGATGACGGTGACCTCACGGTCGAGGCCGGCGTACTGGCGCAGGTTGGCGGGGATCGTGAAGCGGCCCTGCTTGTCGGGGATCTCGTCGGAGGCGCCGGAGAGGAACACGCGCATGTAGTCGCGGGCCGCCTTGCTCGTGGTCGGCGCCTGCCGCATCTGCTCGGCGACCTTGACGAACTCGTCCATCGGGTAGATGAACAGGCTGCGCTCCTGGCCACGCGTCACGACGAGGCCACCGGCCATGCGTTCGCGGTACTTCGCGGGAAGGAACAGCCGGCCCTTCTCGTCGAGCCGGGGCGTGTGCGTCCCGAGAAACATGGACCGCCACCTCCCCTTTGTCGACCCGCGGGCGTCCCCATTCACTACCTTGATGCCCCACGATACTCCACTTTGCCCCACCGTCAACGAACTTTGACCCAAATCGGGCCGGCGCGTCCCACGTTTACGCAGGTCAGCGAGGGTGGAGCGATGTGGAGGGGCCAACGGGCACCTCTCTCATGACCGGCTCACCCAGCTCGAGAGAGCACGCCGGACCGCTCCCCCCTCGTGCTCGAACCACCCGCCTCCACGCATCGCTGCAGCCGCGAAACGAACCGAACGAGCCCTGGAGACGTTGCCTGTGGAGGAAAGTGGAAGGGTTTCTTCGGTCATGGCTCCGGCGGCCGCGGGCACGGGAGGTCGCACGACACGAGTGCGGCCAGCCCTACCCGCGACCGGGGTCCATGGGAGAAGATCACCTGACGGGTCGCGCGCCCGCCAGGGCAGGGCTGCGCCACGCAGGGCGCAGGACACGGGGACGACAAGCGGAGGACAGTGTGACGACGACGGACACCGGGCTCGAGACCACGGCAGACCCGGGCACCACGGCGGGGACGGCCGACCTCGGCCTCATCCACGACGTGGCCGACCGGCTGATGGCGGCGATGACCAGTGTCATCGAGGGGAAGCCAGACGTGGTCCGCACCACGGTGACGGTGCTCTTCGCCGGCGGTCACCTGCTCATCGAGGACGTGCCGGGCGTCGGCAAGACGATGCTCGCCAAGACGCTGGCCAAGTCGATCGACGCGACCGTTCGCCGCATCCAGTTCACCCCCGACCTGCTGCCGAGCGACGTCACCGGCGTCAGCATCTTCAACCAGGACGCGCGACGCTTCGAGTTCCGCCCGGGCGCGATCTTCGCCAACGTCGTCGTCGGCGACGAGATCAACCGGGCCTCTCCGAAGACGCAGTCGGCCCTGCTCGAGTCGATGGAGGAACGCCAGGTCACCGTCGACGGCACGACCTACACGCTCCAAGCGCCCTTCATCGTCATGGCGACCCAGAACCCCATCGAGATGGAGGGCACCTATCCTCTCCCCGAGGCCCAGCGCGACCGCTTCATGGCCCGCATCTCGATGGGGTACCCGTCGCCCGGCGCCGAGCTCGACCTGCTCGAGAGCCACGGCGCGTCCTCGCCCCTCGACGGGCTGACCGCCGTCACCGACGCCGACACCATCAACCGCGTCGTCCAGGCGGTCGCGCACGTGCACGCCAGCCCAGCCGTACGCCAGTACATCGTCGACCTCGTCGCACGGTCGCGCTCCACGTCGGCGCTGCGCCTCGGTGCGTCACCCCGCGCTGCCCTGCACCTGCTCCGGGCATCGCGCGCGTACGCCGCCCTCGAGGGTCGCGACCACGTGATCCCCGACGACGTCCAGGTGCTGGCCGGCCCCGTGCTGGCCCACCGCCTCATGCCCTCGAGCGAGACACAGCTCGCCCGCCGCACGACCGCCGACGTGGTCACCGACCTGCTGCGCCAGGTGCCGGTGCCGCCGGCAGCACGTTGAGCGAGGAGAAACGCCGTGCGCGCCCTGCGCAGCGTCCTCACCACCAGGGGGATGGCCTTCTTCCTCTCCGGCATCCTGCTCTTCCTGGCCGGGGTCATCCTCGGCTTCCGTGACATCACGCGCTTCGGCGTGCTGCTCGTCGCGCTCCCGCTCATCTCGGCAGTGCTCGTGCGAACCCGCAAGACCCGCATGCGCATCGAGCGGCACACCCACCCCGAGCGCATCAGCGTCGGGCAGGACGCCCACGTCACACTGTCCTTCGAGAACGTCTCGACGACCACGACGCCGATCTTCCTGGCCGAGGAGCGCCTCGACTACGTGCTCGGTGACCGGCCGCGCTTCGTCGTGGGCCGCATCCCGCCCGGTCGCGTGCGCGCCATCGACTACGCCGTCCGGTCCCACCTTCGCGGACGTCACCACCTGGGCCCGCTCGGCGTGCAGGTGCAGGACCCCTTCGGGCTCGCCAACCGCCACGCTGTGCTCCAGGGCACGGCCGAGCTCGTCGTGCTGCCCGCCGTCCACTCCCTCTCCTCGAACCGGCAGCCCAGCGCGGGCGTCGGCTCCGAGGGCGAGCAGGCCCACCTCATCGCCCTGCACGGCGAGGACGACGTCACCATCCGCGAGTACCGCGACGGCGACGACCTGCGCCGCATCCACTGGCCCGCCACCGCGCGCACGGGCGACCTCATGGTGCGCCAGGAGGACCGGCCCGCGCAGCGGCGGGCCGTGGTGCTGCTGGACCCCCGCCCGTCGGCGCACGGCGGCACCGGGGCGAGCAGCTCGTTCGAGTGGGCGGTGACCGCGGCCGCGTCCGTCGCCGTGCACCTCTGCGAGTTCGGCTATGCCGTCCACCTCGTCTGCGCCGAGACCGTCGAGACGAGCCGGGCCGCCGAGACGATGACGGCCGACGAGATCCTCGACGTGCTGGCCGTCACGGCCCCCCGCGACGACACCGGTGAGGACGAGATCCTGCGGGCGGCCCAGGCGCTCGCCGCCGCCGGCGGCTTCCTCGTGGCCATCGTGGGGCCGCACGGACGCGACGTCACCTCGCGCGTGGCGAGCCTTCGCCAGCCCGGCACCACCGGGCTCGCCCTCGTGCTCGACGCTCGCACCTTCGGCTCGTCCGAGGCCGACGAGGCCGAGCCGCACGTCGACTCGCTGCGGCTCGCGGGGTGGCGCGCCGTGGCCGTGGAGCGCGACGAGGACGTCGCGCACGTCTGGGCCGTCCTGACGGCCGCGACCGTCGGAGGTAGCCGATGACCCGTCGCCGCTGGAGGATCACGCTGCTCGCCGCGCTCGCGACTCTCGCCGCGATCTTCCCCATCACCACCCTGTTCGCCGACGCCGGCTGGCTGCCGCAGGCCGTCTTCGTCGTCGCCCTCGTGGCCGGTCTCGGACTCGTCGCCCGCGGGCTCACCCGCTCGCGCCTGCTCGTCGTGGCGGTGCAGGTCCTCGTGACGACCTACGTCATCCTCGCCCGGTGGACCGGCGACAGCTTCTGGTTCGGTCTACCGACCCCGACGACGCTCGAGGCCGCCAACTCCCTCGGGCTGCAAGCCCTCGAGACGGTCCAGCGCTACACCGCGCCGGCCCCGCTCAACGACGGGGTGACGTTCTGCCTCATCGTCGCGATCGCGGCCGTGGCCATCGCCGTCGACGCGATGGCCGCCACGTGGCGCAGCCCCGCCGCAGCGGGACTGCCACTGCTGACGGCATACCTCATCACCGCCGCCAACGGGCAGGCAGCGCTGGCGCTGCGCTTCTTCGTCGTGCCCGTCGCGCTCTGGCTCGTCATGCTGCACACCACCGCGCGCGCGCAGTTCGGCCGGTGGGGCACGGCCAGCGCCAACGAGCAGAGCGAGATCGACGAGGCGGCCAACGACCGCGACGCCCTGCGCTCCTTCACCGCCGGAGCCCTCAAGCTCGGCGCCATCGGCGTGGTCGTCGCCCTGCTGGTGCCGGCCATCACCCCGCACTTCCCGCCGCGCTACCTCACCGAGGGCCTCGGGCGGTCGGGCGACGGCGGCGGGGAGGGGTCGGTCGGCTTCAACGACACGCTCGACCTCGCGCGCAGCCTCAACAACCAGGACCAGTCCCCGGTGCTGTCCTACACGACGACGGCCTTCACCCGCGCACCCCTGCGGGTGCTCGCGACGTCGTACTACTCGCGCGGCCAGTGGCTCGTGGTCGGGTCCGGGGGCAACCGCCCCGACAACCCGTCACCGCTGCCCCCGGCCTCGCAGCGGCGTGACTACGTCATGACGGTCACCGACAACACGCTCGCCGCGCCCCGCATCGCCGCCCCCTACCCCGTGGTGGCCGTTGCCATGGAGGGCACTCCGTGGACCATCGACCCCGTCACCCGCGACGTGCGTGTCGGCAAGGCGGTCGCCAGCTACCGCGTCACGTACGCCGACCTCGCCCCGTCCCCGCCGCAGCTGCGCCAGTCTGGCGCCCCGGACTCCCCCGACATCACCGAGGACGACCTCTCGATCCCCGACCGCTCGCGCGACCTCGTCCAGCGCTGGTCCGACGAGGTGACCCGCGGCACCGACAACCCGCTCGACCGGGCGATCGCGATCCAGAGCCACCTGCGCGACACCTCGCGCTACACCTACACGCTCGACCTCGGCGAGCAGCCGCGCGACGCGCAGGGCCGGCTGCTCGAGCCGATCCAGGCGTTCTACCAGACGCGCCGCGGCTACTGCGTCCAGTTCGCGACGGCGATGATCATGATGGCGCGCGCGCAGGGCATCCCCTCCCGCATGGCCATCGGGTTCCTGCCCGGCCTGCCCTCCGGCGACAGCCACTACACGGTGCGCGCGAGCGACGCCCACGCGTGGCCCGAGCTGTACTTCCAGGGCTACGGCTGGCTGCGCTTCGAGCCCACCCCCGGCTCGCGCTCCGGCACCCCGCCGCCGTATGCCGTGCTGGGCCCGGGCGGCGGGTCCACCGGTGGTGGTCGCGATGTCGACAGCGCGACGACGGGCACCGGCTCGACGAAAACCCCGACGACGTCGGCCACACGGACGGCCGTCCCGGCGCCGCAGGACGTCTCGCTGCTCGACTCCATCGGGGCCGCGTTCTCGCTGCGCAACGTCGTGACCGCCCTCGCCCTGCTGCTCGGCCTGCTCGCGGCGTTCATCATGCCGATCACCGCCTGGTGGCTGCGCCTGCGTCGACGGCGGGCCGCCGTGACCCAGCAGGAGCTCATCGAAGCAGAGTGGCAGGACCTCACCTCCCACCTCGGCGACCTCGGGCTGACCGCACCCGAGGGAGTCACCCTGCGCCAGCTGCACCGTCGCTACGTCACCGACGGCCACCTCGACGAGGAGAACGCGTCGGCGATGAGCCGGGTGACCGCGACCCTGGAGAGGTCCCGCTACGACCGACCGGAGCGCACCTCGCCGCAGGAGGCCATCCGCCTGCACCACGACATCCAGTCGATCCGCAGGCAGGTCGGACGCACGCGGGCCTGGCAGACGCGGGTCAAGGGCTTCCTCTGGCCCGAGGCGGCCGTCTCCTTCTGGCGGGCGCTGCCCGACCGGCTGCTCACCCTCCGCCGCCGCTGAGCAAGTCGACGCGGCAGGCCGTCGCCCCGGACAGCGAAGGAGCAGCTCGTCCCCTGAGGACGAGCTGCTCCTTAGACTGCTGTGCGGGTCAGTCGAGGTAGTCGCGGAGCACCTGGCTGCGGCTCGGGTGGCGCAGCTTGCTCATCGTCTTGGACTCGATCTGACGGATGCGCTCGCGCGTCACGCCGTAGACCTTGCCGATCTCGTCGAGCGTCTTCGGCTGGCCGTCGGTCAGGCCGAAGCGCATCGACACGACGCCGGCCTCGCGCTCGGAGAGCGTGTCGAGCACCGAGTGCAGCTGCTCCTGCAGGAGCGTGAAGCTCACGGCGTCGGCCGGCACGACGGCCTCGGAGTCCTCGATGAGGTCACCGAACTCGCTGTCGCCGTCCTCGCCGAGCGGGGTGTGCAGCGAGATCGGCTCGCGGCCGTACTTCTGGACCTCGACGACCTTCTCAGGCGTCATGTCGAGCTCCTTGGCCAGCTCCTCCGGGGTGGGCTCACGGCCCAGGTCCTGGAGCATCTGGCGCTGCACGCGGGCGAGCTTGTTGATGACCTCGACCATGTGGACCGGGATGCGGATGGTGCGTGCCTGGTCGGCCATGGCGCGGGTGATGGCCTGACGGATCCACCACGTCGCGTAGGTCGAGAACTTGTAGCCCTTGGTGTAGTCGAACTTCTCGACCGCACGGATGAGGCCGAGGTTGCCCTCCTGGATGAGGTCGAGGAAGAGCATGCCGCGACCGGTGTAGCGCTTGGCCAGCGAGACGACGAGACGCAGGTTGGCCTCGAGCAGGTGGTTCTTGGCCTTCTTGCCGTCCTGGGCGATCCACCAGAGCTCGCGCTTGAGCTTCATCTCGATCTTGTCGCCCGAGTTGAGCTTCTCCTCGGCGAAGAGGCCGGCCTCGATGCGCTTGGCGAGCTCGACCTCCTGCTCGGCGTTGAGGAGGGCGACCTTGCCGATCTGCTTGAGGTAGTCCTTGACCGGGTCGGCGGTGGCGCCGGCGGTGACGACCTGCTGCGCGGGGGCGTCGTCCTCGTCGTCGTCGCGGATGACGAAGCCGGACTCCTCCGGCTCGTCGGACTTGGCGCCGGCCGGAGCGGGTGTGCCCTCGGCGTCGCCGTCCTCGGCGCCCTCGTCGACGAGCTCGACCTCTTCGAGCTCACCCTCCGGGGCGTCCTCGGGCTCGGCGTCCTCGGCATCCTCATCGGCCTCGTCACCAGCGCCGGGGGCGCCGTCGGCCGACTTGGCAGCCGACTTGGCCGTGGTCTTCCTGGTGGCAGCCTTCTTGGCCGCGGGCTTGGCGGCAGCCTTGGCGACACCGGCGTTGGTCGCGGCCTTCTTCGCCGTCGCCCTGGCAGCCGTCGTCTTCTTGGCTGCGGTCGGGTCGTCCTCGGCGGCCGCCGCACCTGCGGCCGGCGCCGTCTTGGCAGCAGCCTTCTTGGCGGCGGTCTTCGTCGTCGCGGTCGTCGTCCGCGTGGCGGACTTCGTCGCGGCGGCAGTCGTGTTGCGTGCGGTGGCCACACTGCCTCCCTTGGTCCCAGAACGGGTCTTCTTCGTCGTGCTGGAGTGCGGCGCGTCGACGACGATCTCGATGTCGTGGGCCTCGAGGGTCGTGAGGACGGGCTTCATCTGCTTGAGGTCCAGACCGGCGTCGACCTGCGCTCGCGCGATCTCAGTGCCGGTGATGGTTCCGTTGGTGCTGCCCTTGACCAGGAGCTGCATGATCGCCTCGTGCTGGAACACCTTCGGCAGGGTTTTCGGAGCTCCAGCGGTTGTTGCCTTGGGCACGGATGCAGTCGCCTTTCGTCACGCGGACTCGTCGGATGATCGCCCCGAATCCGGGCATGCATCATCACAACGAACGAGAATGGGGGTTGGTGCCGGAAGGGCTTGGCCTGTCGGAGTCGGTCCCTGAGTCGAGCTCGCGGTGCGCCTCGTGCGATCCGGTACTCAGACATTATAAAACGCCCCATGGCCTCCGAGCGAACGCGCGGGTGACCAGCGCGCCGCGGGCCCTGCACCGGTGGGGTGAACCCGGCGCCGGCCGCGGCCCGAGGGGGCGTCAGTCGCCCTTGACAGCCAGGACGGGGCAGCTCGCGTCGAGCAGGATGCGCTGGGCGTTCGAGCCGAGGATGAGCTTGCCGACCGGGCTGCGGCGGCGCAGGCCGATGACGATGAAGTCGGCCTTCTCCTCCTCGGCGACGGAGATGAGGTCCTCGGCGGGGTCGTTGCCGCGGACGAGCTGGCGCACCTCGTGCTCGAGGCCCTTCTCCTCCAGGACCGCCTGGACACGCGCGAGCTCGGTCTCGAACTGGCTCGCCTCGTTGGCGTCGAAGTCCTTGCCCCCCCTGTGGGAGCTGATGACGACGAGCTTCGTGCCTCGCAGGACGCATTCCTCGGCGGCTCGTTTGAGCGCCGCGCGACCTTCCTTGGTGGCGACATAACCAACGACGATGGCCACTTTCCCGGACCTCCTTGGGACGGAAACAAGCAGTGCTCGCACCGTACCCGAAATCACGTCGCACGGCGCGCGCCGGCGCGGAGCTGCCCGCGGGAGGCCACGCCGGCCCGAAACACCCGGGACGGCAGGACCGCTCAGGCGTGGTCGTCGGCGCGATCGTGGGTGTGGCCGACCCGGCCGCACTCCAACGCCGCGCGGACGATGCGGCCCACCTGGTCCTCCTCGATCAGGAAGCCGTCGTGCCCGAACGCCGACGTGATGTGCTCGCGACGCGACCGCGGCAGTGCAGCATGCAGGTCGTCGGACAGCCGTGGCGGGTAGAGCCGGTCGGTGTCGACGGAGACGATGGTGCAGTCGGCCTGGACGCGCGCCAGTGCCGCCTCCACACCGCCGCGGTCGCGGCCGACGTCGTGCGAGTTCATGGCCTCGGTCAGGACGACATAGGAGTTCGCGTCGAAGCGGCGGGCGAGCTTGCCGGCGTGGTGGTCGAGGTAGGACTCGACGGCGAAGCGGCCCCGGTCGCCGGCGCGCAGCGGGTCCTCGCCCAGCTGGGCCTGCCGCCCGAAGCGCTCGTCGAGCTCGGTCTCGGTGCGGTAGGTGATGTGGGCGATGCGTCGCGCGAGCCCGAGCCCTGCGTCGGGTCGGCGGTCGCCTGCGTAGTAGTCGCCACCGGCGAAGTCCGGGTCGTTGCGGATGGCGAGGAGCTGGGGCTGGCACCAGGCGATCTGGTCGGCGGTCGCGTAGGCCGTCGAGGCGAGGACGATGCACCGGTCGACGTCCTCAGGATGGGTGACGGCCCACTCGATGGCGCGCATGCCACCCATCGAGCCACCGACGACAGCCGCGAGCCTGCGGATGCCGAGCCGGTCGAGCAGGGCCCGCTCCGCCGCGACCTGGTCACGCACCGTGACGTAGGGGAACCTGCTGCCCCAGGCCTGCCCGTCAGGGGCGAGGCTCGAGGGGCCGGTGCTGCCCTGGCAGCCTCCGAGCACGTTGGCGGCGATGACGAACCACTCGTCGGGGTCGACGGTGCGGCCCGGCCCGATGAGGGAGTTCCACCAGCCGGGCGAGGCATGACCGTCGCCGGCCTCGCCCACCACGTGGCTGTCGCCGGTCAGGGCGTGCTCGACGAGGATGACGTTGTCCTCGGCCTCGTTGAGACGCCCCCACGTCTCGTAGGCGATGCGGACGTCGGGCACCACTCCGCCGCGCTCGAGCTGCACGTCGCCGATGGTCTCGAACTGTCGTCGGCCCACCGCGTCGCCGTCACGCCACGCACCGTCCGGCAGCTGTCGCCCGGACGACTCCTCGTGGGCGCGTTCGTGACCGGCCGGATGGGACCCGCCTGCCACCGCGGTGTCCGGGGCAGCCGGGCGCGCGAGACGGCGCGTGCTCTGCTTCCGGTGCGTGACGGTCATCAAGGCACTCCTCGGTGTTTCGCGCTTGCGCACACCCGGTTCGGGTGCGGCCAGGTCTTCACCCGGGGCACCCCACCGCGACGGAGGGTTGCCGACCAGCGAGCCGGGGCTTGTCGCTGGTACTCATGACCTGTGCCCACCATAACCGAGCCCCGCGCCGCAGCAGAGGCTCCGTTCCACGACATGGACGCCGTCGTCAGGGGCTCGTCGGAGGCTCGCCCGGCCGGGGTGAGGCGGCTCTTCAGGCGCAGGCCGGCGGCCGGAGACCGTGGTCGAGGGACTGCCTGACCAGCAGGCTCAGTCTGTGGTCGGGCTCGAGCTCGAGGGCCCGGTCGGCGGCGATGCCGGCTCGGGCTCCGTCACCGCACCACCACGCGAGTGACGCGAGGACCGAGAGCACCGGAGCGGCGTGCGCGGCCGGCGTGATGCGGCACACCTCCTCGAGCCGCGAGAGCATCAGGCGCGGCGCCGCGGCCTCATCCCACGCCTCCCAGTCAGCGCCGACCCTCGACCGCTCGACCGCCGCGATGTCGAGGTCGTCCGCCAAGGATGCGGAGGATGATGAGGGCCCCGCGGACGAGAGGATGCGAAGGTCGGGCCCGAGGAACACCTCGAGCATGGTGACCAGCTCCTCCGGGAACGAGCCCAGGGAGACCGAGCCGGGGCAGAGCCACCCCAGGAGCGCATCGCGGAACTCGATGTCGCGCAGGGGTCCGACGACGGCCGGGAGCCAGTGCTCCAGCCCGAAGCCCTCGATCTCACCGTGCAGCAGACCTCCCCAGGCGACGAGCGCGTCGTTGACGAGGAACTGACGCGCCGAGAGATCGCCGCCGTCGAGCACGCTCAGACCACTGCCGGCGGAGCTACGCCTCTTCGCGGACCCGGTGGAACGGACGCCCCCCGAGCCCGACACCGATCCCCCGGTGTCGGCGTACCGGCGCTGCCAGTCGTCGACGGCGGCCAGGGTGAGTGCATGACGTGGGGCGGAGGCGTCGAGTGGCTCGACGAGCCGGGCGAGACCCGCTCGGTCGGGCAGCACGGCGTGGCCGAGTGCCACGTAGCTCGCCACGGCCGGCACGTCCGCCTGCTCGGGCAGGAGCCAACCCTCGTCGGGACAGCAGTCGCAGCCGATCGAGCGCCACCTCCCGTCCCGCACGACCAGTCGCTCCCGCACGAGGACGCTGTCGTGCTCGAGGCCGTCGACGAGCTCCTCGAGCACCGGCAGCGACTGGTCGGGCTCGTCCTCGAAGCCGACGACGGCCACGGACGACGGCGAGCTCTCGAGGACGGTCGGCAGCAGCTGGGCGGCGGACTCCGACGCGAGGGGGTGGTCGACGGCGTCGACCCGAGCCACGAGTCCGAGCCGCTTGCCGTGGAAGCAGACCACGACGACGCTGCGCTCGGGCTGGAACCCGAGGTGGAACGGGATGATGGTCAGCAGCTCGGCTGGCCCGGACAACGAGATCTTCGGCATGTCTCGAGCGTGGCCGCGCCGACCAGGGCCCGACAGGCCGGCCAGCACGCCTGTGGACGAAGGGCGCCGGGGCGGAAGAGGTGTGGATCGCTGCGGCGAACCTGCCGCGCGAAGGCGCTGCCGGGCCGGGAGCTCAGCGCTCCAGGCGCTTGCGCACCGACTCGAGGACGTAGTCGGTCGCCGCCTGCCGCGCGCCCTCGGGCAGCCGCCCGCGGTCGGAGCGGCCGGGAGCTGCGGCACCCGTCGTGTCGCGGTCGCGCCGTCGCCCGTCGCTCACCCCGCCAGCCCAGGCCCGAACGGCGGGCTGGGCGGTCGACGGGAGCGCCTCGCCGGCGACGGTCTCACTCACCGGCCCGGGTGCTCTGCGGTCGGCACGCGGGCGGTGCAGCCCCTGCCCGGCCTCCCACGCGATGAAGCGGTCGGTCTCCTCGAGGAACGCCTTGATGGCCCACGTGATCACGACGGCGTCGTCGGCGGCACCCAGCACCGGGAGGAAGGCCTCCGGCAGCAGGTCGACGGGCGAGGCGACGTAGACGACGGCCGCCGCCACGAGGCCGAGGCGGCGAAAGGTCGTGCCGGCATACGTGCCCTCGAGCGCCGCCCGCACGAGGCGTGGCACCGCCTGCACCCGTTGGGCGATGCCGGGGGCGCCGGGACGCGTGGAGGCACGCACGACCGACGCGACGGTCGCGGCCATCTTGATGCGGGATGCGGTCTTCATGCCCGGCCCAACGAGTGGGTCGGTGAGGCGATTCCCCGCTGGAGCCGGTGTTGCGAAACGGTGATGTGCGCGCTCCTGACGCTCAGGCGGCCGCTCAACGGCCGAAGGTCTCGACCGGCGGGAACTCCTTGGCGGCCTGCTTGCCGATGCGTCCGAGCATGTAGACGTCGACGCCGGCGCCGATCAGGCCCCCGACGAGCGGGACGGCGCGGCCGAGCTTGGCGAAGGTGCCCTGCCCGATGCGTCCGAGCAGCCGGAAACCCACCGCCTTGTTGAGGACCATGAGTGCGGGTGCCGGGAGCCGCTCGAAGGCGAGGGACGACAGCTTGCCGCCCGCAGCCTGCAGACCTGCTTTCTTGAGCAGGTCGTCGCTGTCGGCGCCCGTGAGGGTGAGCAGCACGGCCGAACGGATCTCTGGCTGGTCGACGTCGTAGCCCCGCACCTTCGCGGTCGCGGCCGTCATGCGCGTGGCGAGCAGGTAGAACTCGAGAACGTTGGCGGGCAGGGAGATCGGCATGGTGAAGAACCCACCGAGCCCCGTGGCGAAGCCGCCGACGGCGCCGAGCTGACGGTGGTCGCGCATCAGGATCCGGAGCGCTTGGTCCCGGTCGCCGTGGGCCTGCTCGAGCGCCTTCTCCGCGACCCGGTGAGCCGACTCGAACGGGCCCTTGCCGTCGATGCCCACGTCGAGCAGCCTCTCGACGAGCCGCGTGGCGGCGCCGGAGAGCCCGCCTTCGACCGGCTGTGCAGCGCGTTCGAGGGCCCCGGCGTTCTTGGCGTCGCGGACCCGCTTGGCCGTCGCGTCCGACGCCTCGACGGTCTCGTCCCTGCCCCAACCGAACATGCCCACGGGCTCCACCCTTTGCTCGAAGTCGCTCTGTGCGGCCCGGCCGGCCCGCCCACGCCACCGTATGCCGGATGCGTCGGCGATGGCGTCGCCGGATGCCGTCGTCCTGCCACCTCCCTACCCACGGTCGGCGTGTCGCCACCAGGACGGTGCCGTGCCCGACCGATGTCGGTCGGTCTCGTAGGGTCACCCCATGGGTGAGACGCGCGACGAGGTGCAGCAGGCCGGTGGCGAGGCACCGATCCTGTCCGTCCCACTGGCGCAGCTGCGTCGGGAGCGCAGCTCCGTCAAGTGGGGCCGCTACGACGACGACGTCATCCCGATGTGGATCGCCGAGATGGACTGCACTCCGTGCCCACCCGTCGTCGAGGCGGTCCGGGTCGCCGTCGGTCGCGGCGACACCGGCTACGCGATGAACCAGGGCTACATCGAGGCCTTCGCCTCGTTCGTGGCCGCCGAGTGGGGCTGGCACGTCGACGCGCGCTCGGCGGTGGGCGTCGCCGACGTGCTCTCGGGTGTCGCGCACCTGCTCCGTCTGTTCACCGACCCGGGCGGCCCGGTCGTGACCAGCGTGCCGGCCTACAACGCCTTCTTCGAGGTGATCGAGGCGTGCGGTCGCCGTGTCGTCGAGGTTCCGCTCACCCCCGGGCACCGGCTCGACCTCGACCGTCTTGCAACGGTTTTCGGTGAGCTGACCGCGACGGGTGAGCCGACGGCATACCTGCTGTCCAACCCGCACAACCCGACCGGAACGGTTCACACGGCCGAGGAGCTCGCGGCCCTGGCCGGGCTGGCCGACGCCCACGGGGTGCGTGTCGTGTCCGACGAGGTCCATGGCCCGCTCGTCATGCCCACGAGCACCTTCGTTCCGTACCTCATGGTCGCGGGCACCGAGCGCGGACTTGCCGTCACCTCCGCCTCCAAGTCCTGGAACCTCGCCGGGCTCAAGGCCGCCGTCGTGGTGCCCGGTGCCGAGGCCGTCGGTGACCTTCGTCGCCTGCACCCGTTCCTGACCTACGGCGCCAGCCACCTCGGCGTCGTCGCGCAGACCGCCGCCTACCGCGACGGGCGCGAGTGGGTGCACCGGCTCGTCGGTGAGCTCGACGACAACCGCCACCTGCTCGCCGCGCTCGTCGCCGAGCACCTGCCCGGCGTCCGTCTCGTCCTGCCGGAGGCGACGTTCCTCGCCTGGCTCGACCTCGACGCACTCGGTCTCGGCCCCGACCCGGCGCTCGAGCTGCTCCGGCGTTCCCGCGTCGCCCTCTCCCCCGGCCCGATCTTCGGCCCCGGCAACAGCACCTGCGCGCGGCTCAACTACGGCACCTCGCCCGACATCCTCCGAGAGGCCATCCAGCGCATCGCGAACTCCCTTGCCTGACAAGGCTTCCGGGGCGCCTCTCGTCGCGCTCGTGCTGGGTCCGTCAGGGGCGTATGCCGTCGGTCCGGGTGTCGACGAGCCGTGGCCGCTCGCCGAGGCGACCCGACGCTTCGTCGAGGCCAACGCACGGTTGGCGCCCCGCTGGGTCGTCTGGTCGGCCGGGGCCACCTTGCGCGACGTCCTGGCATCCGGTGTCGAGGTCAACCGCACCTGGGACCTCGCCGAGGCGCACCGGATCATCCACGGCGGCTGGTGGGCCACGCCCGGCCACGTGGTCGCGGGGTGCCGCGACCTCGACGAGTCGCAGGTGCCGGCCCCGCGGGCGCCACGACTGAGCGGTTTCGACGGCGACCTGTTCGACGTCGCGGCCGGCGACGACGCTTCCATCTTCACGGCCGACGGCCACCTGGTTCCCGACGCCCTGACCAGGGCCACCGACGACACCCGCCTCCGCGAGCTCGCGCAGCTCGCCCTCGAGTGCCAGGGCGCCCAGCGCGAGGCACTGGAGCGCATCGGGGGTGCGCACGCCGCGAGGCTCGAGCGAACCGTCTGGTCCGAGTCGGCCGCCGCCGTGCTCTGCCTCGAGCTCGAGCGTGACGGTCTGCCTGTCGACCGGGGAGCCGCCGAGGACCTCATCGCGGCCTCGGCCGGCCCGCGGGCTCGCGACGACGCCCACGCTGCAGCGATCCGGGCCGAGCGCGACGACGCGGTGCTGCGCCACGCACGGGGGCGTCAGGGCGCCGACCTGCGCAACCCGGGCCAGGTGCGCGAGCTGCTGCTGTCGGTCGGGGTCGACGTGCCCAACACGCGAGCCTGGGTGCTCGAGCCGTACCGCCACACGCACCCGCTCGTCGACGCCCTGCTGCGCTGGCGCAAGGACGAGCGCATCGCGACGACCTACGGCTACCGCTGGCTCGACGAGCACGTCGGCCCCGACGACAGGCTCCGTGGCGGCTGGACGGCGTGCGACGGCGCCGCGGGCCGGATGACCGCGCAGAACGGCCTGCACAACCTGCCGGCACCGCTGCGGCCCGCGATCTGCGCCGCCCCGGGCCACGTGTTCGTCAGAGCCGACCTGGGCCAGATCGAGCCTCGGGTGCTGGCGGTCGTCAGCGCCGACCGCGCCTTCGCCGAGGCGACCCGCGCCGACGACCTCTACGCACCGGTCGCCGCGAAGCTGGGGGCCGACCGTCCCAAGGCCAAGGTGGCCGTGCTGGCCGCGATGTACGGCCAGCGGTCCGGCGCGGCCGGTGAGGCGCTCAAGGACCTCGAGCGCGCCTACCCGGTGGCGATGGGGCTGCTCGACCGGGCGTACGCCGACGGGGTCGCGCGCCGGCCCGTGCGCACGTGGGGCGGTCGGCTCATCCGCTTCGGTGCCGTGCCCGTCGCCGGCGCCCCGGGAGAGGACGTCGCCGCCGGCTCGCCGGGCGCGGGCGAGTTCTCGGCCACCGGCGCGGACGCGGCGCGTGGGCGTTACGCCCGCAACGCGGTCATCCAGGGATCAGCGGCGGAGCTCTTCAAGGCGTGGGCGGCGACGGTGCGCCACGCCGTGCGCCCGCTGGGTGGACAGATCGTGCTGTGCCTGCACGACGAGCTCCTCGTCCACGTGCCCGAGCAGCACGCCGACGCCGCCGCCCGGGCCGTCGAGCAGACCCTCGTCAGCGCGGCGCGGACGTGGGCCGGCACCGACGAGGTCCGCTTCGTCGCCGACACCTCCGTCGTGCGCCGCTGGAGCGAGGCCAAGGCCTGAGCCGCCGTTGGCCTGCCTCGACGTGCGTCAGGGGCCACAGGTGGCCTCTCGACGGTTGAGGGGCGTCAGGCCCGGGTGCTGCCGGGTCCGTCCTCGGGGTGGTCGGCGTCGTCGTCGGCGACGTCCTTGAGGAAGGCCTCGAACTCGGCGCCGATCTCGTCAGCCGTCGGCAGCTCGGAGAGGTCGGTCGCGAGCAGGCTGCGCTGCTGGCGTCCCTCGAGGAAGGTGTCGTACTGCTGTTCGAGCGCCCGGACCACCGCTGTGATCTCGTCGCTCTCCTCCATCTGGCGGGCGATCTCGGCGCGGTTCAACCCGGCTGCTGCGGCGAGGTCGCGCAGGTCGAGGTCGAGACCGGTGGCGGCGCGCACGCGCTCCAGCCCGAGCACGGCGGCGTCGGCGAACTCGCTCTGGCCGAGGTAGTGCGGCACGTGCACCGCGAACCCGATGGCGTCGCGGCCGGACTCACCGAGCCGGAACTCGAGGAGGGACGAGAAGCTCGCAGGCACCTGCACCTGGCCGAACGCCGGGTCGTTGCCGACGATGAGGCGCGGGTTGGTGCCGTGCGCCGTCACGCCCAGCGGGCGCGTGTGCGGCACCGCCATCGGGATGCCGTGCACGCTGACGGTGAGGTCGACGCCGAAGGTCTTGATGAGCTGGGTCGTCGCCTCGACCATGCGGTTCCACTGGTAGTCGGGCTCGGGCCCCACGAGCAGCAGGAACGGCACGCCCTCCTTGTCGACGACGCGGTGCAGCAGCAGGCTCGGGTCGTCGTAGCTCGTCCAGTGGTCGCGGTCGAAGACCATCACGGGGCGGCGGCCCCGGTAGTCGAGGAGCTGGTCGACGTCGAAGGACGCGATGACCCGCGACTCGTGGGTCTCGAGGATGTGGTCGGCCATCAGGCGTTGCGTGTGGCCGGCGTCGATGAATCCCCCGAGGGCGACGACGAGCACCGAGGCCTGCAGCTCCTGGAGCATGCTCGGCGAGGTGTCGCTCTCGAACTGGAAGAGCTCGGTCGGGTCCTGCACGGTGTGGCCTTTCGTCGTACGCGGTCCTCACGTCCAACGTCCCGCTCCCACCCATGATTCCCCATGTCTCCCGAGGACGGGTGCCGTGTGGCGAGGCCGCTGCGCAAACGCGGCCGGACGGCGGGGTCGCCCACCTGGGTACGGCGAGGGTGCGCCCGTCCGCCAGCCGCACGGGCGCGAGGTCGCGGACTCCGGGGACCGTCAGAGCACCTTGCCGGGGTTGAAGACGCCGGTCAGGCGCCGACCTTCGCGATCGCCTTGAGGATGCGCTGGGGCGAGACGCTGTAGGCCGTGCCGACCGTCTGCGCGAAGAGCGAGACGCGCAGCTCCTCGATCATCCAGCCGATGTCGACGACGTCGGCCGAACCTCGCTGGGTGGGTCGGAGCGAGTCGAGCAGGTCGGCGTAGCGGCCCTCGACGAGGTCGACCTGGTCGAGGGCCTGGGCGTCGCGGGCGAGGTTGGCAGGGGCCTTGTCGAGACGGTGCGCGATGCCGCGCAGGTAGCGGTCGAGGTCGGGCAGGCGGCGCAGCCCGGTGTCCGCGACGAACCCGGGGCGCACCAGCTCACGCAGCTGGGCACGCACGTCGGCGAGCATCGGCCGGATCGCCGGACTGCTCGACCGGTCGAGCTCGGCGAGGCGGTTCGTCAGGGCGAGGTGCTTCGCGAGGATCGGCTCGACGAGGCCGACGACCTGCACGACCTTGGCGGTCGTGTGCGTGCGGACCGCCGACAGCGCCCACTCGTAGTCCTCGCGAGTGCGCACCGTGTGGTCGGCGCGCTCGGTCACCGCGTCGTCGCGGATCGCGTCGATCGCCGCTGCGAGACAGTCGTCGAGCAGGGCGGGAACGCTGCCGTGCGGGTTGTGGCCCAGCGCGAGCTTCTGGGTGTTGGTCAGCCGCGCGAGGATCTGCTTCCACGGCGGCGTGATGCCGAGGAGCAGCAGCCGCCGAACCCCGAGGCGGTGCTCGGCATCGGCCTCGGCCCGTGTGGGCAGCACCCGCAGGTCGACCGCCGCACCCGTGTCGACGAGCGCCGGGAAGCCCTGGATGCCGTTGGAGCTCTCGAACGACGGCGCGACCCCTTCGTCGGGGAACTGGGTCAGGCCCCTGCGCTCGACTCCGGAGCCGGCCCGGCTCACCTGTCGGCGCAGCTGCGGAGTGGCGACCTCGCGGACGGCCTCGAGGTCCTTGCCCGTGGCGACGGCCCTCCCGTCCGGCCCCTCGACCTGGAAGGTCACCCTGAGGTGGGCGGGAACACGCTCGACCTCGAAGTCGTCGGGGCTCACGGCCACGCCGGCCCTACGGCGCAGCACCGCCGCGAGGACGGGAAGCAACGGGCCGCTCGACGGCTCGAGCTCGGGCAGGACGGCGCGGGCGTGGTCGGGGGCGGGGACGAGGTTTCGGCGAATCCCCTTGGGAAGGCTTCGGATCAGCGCTGTGACGAGCTCCTCGCGGAAGCCCGGCACCTGCCAGTCGAAGCCGTCGGCCGTGACCTGGTTGAGGCGGTCGACGGGGATGTGGACCGTCACGCCGTCCTGCTCGGACCCGGGCTCGAACTGGTACGTGACCGGCAGGACGTTCTCACCCTGGGTCCACGTGGTCGGGTGGTCGTCGTCGGCGAGGCTTCCGGCCGTCTCGCGGAGCAGCAGCTCCTCCGTGAACGTGAGCAGGTCGGGGGTCTCGCGTCGCGCCTTCTTCCACCACGTGTCGAAGTGGCGCCCCGACACCACCTCTGCCGGGATCCGCTTGTCGTAGAAGGCAACGAGGGTGCTGTCGTCGACCACGATGTCGCGCCGCCGAGTGCGCGCCTCGAGCTCGCCGAGGCGCTCGACGAGCGCGGCGTTCTCGCGCAGGAAGGCGTGCTCGGTGTGCCAGTCCCCCTCGACGAGGGCGTGCCGGATGAACAGGTCACGGGCCAGCTCGGGATCGATGCGACCGAGCCCGACGAGGCGACCGACGACCAGCGGCACGCCGTACAGGGTGACCCGCTCGGTCGCGACCGCCGAGCCGCGACGGCCCGACCACCGTGGCTCGGAGTACTGCCGCTTCACGAGGTGCTCACCGAGCTGCTCGGCCCACCCCGGGTCGATACGCGCGTTCATCCGGGCCCAGAGGCGCGTGGTCTCGACGAGCTCCTCGGCCATGACGAACTGGGGCTGCTTGCGGAAGAGCGCCGACCCGGGACTGATGCCGAAGCGCGCACCTCGCGCGCCGGCATACTCCCGCTTCTGCTCGTCGCGCACGCCGACGTGCGAGAGCAGCCCGGCGAGCAGGGACTGGTGCACGGCGTCCGTGTCGAGCTCGCCGTGGGCGCTGCCGCGGCTGACGTCGAGGCCGGCCTGCTTGGCCGCCTGCTTCACCTGGGTGTGGAGGTCCTGCCACTCGCGGACGCGGAGGTAGTGGAGGAACTCGGCCTTGCACATGCGGCGGAAAGCGCTTGAGCTCAAGGCCTTCTGCTGCTCCTTGAGGTAGCTCCAGAGGTTGAGCCAGCCGACGAAGTCGCTGGTCTCGTCGGCGAAGCGCTTGTGCGACGCGTTCGCGAGCTCCTGCTTGTCCTGCGGCCGCTCGCGCGGGTCCTGGATCGACAGTGCGGCGACGATGACCAGCACCTCGCGGAGCACCCCGCGCTTGTCGGCCTCGACCACCATGCGCGCGTGGCGCGGGTCGATGGGCAGCGTGGCGATGGTGCGGCCGTATGCCGTGAGGCGGCGTCCCGGGCGGCGGCGACCTCGACCCGTGGGCTGGGTGTCGTCCTCGGGCTCGAACGCCTGGAGCTCCTCGAGGAGCCTGACGCCGTCGACGATCTGGCGCGAGTCGGGCGGGTCGACGAACGGGAAGCGTGCGATGTCACCGAGGCCGAGGCTCGTCATCTGGAGGATGACCGAGGCGAGGTTCGTGCGGAGGATCTCGGGGTCGGTGAACTCGGGCCGGCTGTCGTAGTCGTCCTCGGAGTAGAGCCGGATCGCGATGCCGTCGGCGACTCGCCCGCACCGGCCGCTGCGCTGGTTGGCCGACGCCTGGCTGATCGGCTCGATGGGCAGGCGCTGGACCTTGGTGCGCTGGCTGTAGCGGCTGATGCGCGCCGTGCCGGTGTCGATGACGTAGCGAATGCCGGGGACGGTGAGCGAGGTCTCGGCGACGTTGGTCGCCAAGACGATTCGCCGACCGGTGTGCGGCGCGAACACCCGGTGCTGCTCGGCCGCGGAGAGCCGGCCGTAGAGCGGCACGACCTCGGTGACCGGCAGCTTCATGCCGTTCAGCGCATCGGCGGCGTCACGGATCTCGCGCTCGCCGGAGAAGAAGACGAGGATGTCGCTGCTCGACCCGGTGTGGCGTTCGGTCCACAGCTCCTCGACGGCCTCGCAGACACCGGTGACCATGTCGCGCTCGTCGTCGCCGGGACGGTCGGGGTCGACCAGCGGGCGGTAGCGGAGCTCGACAGGGAACGTGCGACCCGAGACCTCGATGATCGGTGCGGGCTCGCCCGTCGCGGGGTCGGCGAAGTGCTGGGCGAACTTCTCGGGGTCGATCGTGGCCGAGGTGATGACGACCTTGAGGTCGGGTCGGCGTGGCAGCAGCTGCTTGAGGTAGCCGAGGATGAAGTCGATGTTGAGGCTGCGCTCGTGGGCCTCGTCGATGATGATCGTGTCGTAGCGCCGTAGCTCGCGGTCTCGCTGCATCTCGGCGAGCAGGATGCCGTCGGTCATCACCTTGACGAGCGTGTCGCGGCTGCTCTGGTCGGTGAACCGCACCTGGTAGCCGACGGCGGTGCCGAGCTCGACGCCCAGCTCGTCGGAGAGTCGTTCGGCCACCGCACGGGCGGCGATGCGCCGCGGCTGCGTGTGGCCGATGACGCCGTCGAGGCCACGCCCGAGCTCGAGGCAGATCTTGGGGATCTGGGTCGTCTTGCCCGATCCCGTCTCGCCCGCGATGACGACGACCTGGTTGTCGCGGATGGCATCGGCGATGTCGTCACGGCGGTCGACGACGGGGAGGTGCTGGGGATAGGTGATCGGTGGCACCGTCGCCGCGCGCGCCGTACGTCGTGCTTCTCGCTGCTCGGGAGTCAGGACACGCGGTCCGGATCCGCGACGTCGCGGTGGCCGCGAGCGCGCGGGGGCGTTCGCGGGCTCGTCGGACATGACCGACAGGATAGGCGCGCCGCCCCGGTGCCTCCGAACGGATATCCGTCCTGGGGTGGCGGGCGACCTCGCCGGAGCCGAGCGCGTGGGCGCCGTGTGGCTGGCGTCCGGGAGCCGACTGACGCCCTCGACTCTTCCGGTCCGGTGGGAACTCCAGGTGCATGACGGAGGTCAGATCTGCGACGAACCGCGTGGCACAGGACCTACCGTGGTGCCGACCCGAAACGAGGCAGCGTTGACCGACTCCCACCGCCCGGAGCTCCCGGACCCCCAGCACGACCGTCATGTCGCCTTTCCGGACGACGGCGGAGCCGGTGCTGGTGCAGCTGTGGGTGCCGCCTCGGGGACGGCACTGCCGCCCGAGGCGTGGGCGCCGCGGCCAGTCGAGCCCTTCTCCACCTCGGCCTCCTCGGCGTCGTCGACACCGTCGACCAGCTCCTGGCAGCCGCAGGTGCAGCCGGGCCCGGTCCTGGCCACGCCGCCGAACCGCCCCTACGAGCCGGCTCCCCGCCGCGGCAACGCGTCACTCGGCGCCAAGGTGCTGGCGGGGCTCGTGCTCGTGCCGGCCATGCTCGGTTTCTTCTCGGGCGGCTCGCTCGACTACGGCTCCACGGGCGGCAGCGGCACCGGCGTCGAGATGCCCATGGGCGGAGACCTGCCGATGGGAGACGAGGGCCTCGGTGGGGTGCCGGGCGTCTGGGTGGAGAACCAGCTCGACAGCTCCTCCGTGGCTGCCCCGTTGACGGGATCACCGAAGGTCGAGCCCGTGCCCGCGGACACGACGTCGCTACGGGTGGAGATCGTCGGCGACGAGGGCACGGCCATCGACGTCCAGGCCGATGCGAACGGGATTCCCATCGAGCGGACGACCGGGGTGCTGCCCTACGCCACCGAGATCCACATGGACGAGCGCCCCACGACCATCCAGGTCACGGCGAGCATCTCCTCGCCCACGGTCCGGCTTCAGTGCCGCGTCTACGCCGGCGAGAAGCTCGTGGCCATCGGCAACGGCACCGAGACGGCGGCCTGCTCGCCCGCGATGTGACGCAACGCCACCCGAACGACAGGGAGAACGCCCGCGCCAGCGGCGCGGGCCGTAGGAGAAGACAGGGGACCACATGTCAGACCAGCCATCGGACCCACCTGCCGACCATCCGGATCCGACGCGCGACACGACGGGAGACGGCGCCATCGGCATGGCAGACGCGATGCCGCCCACGGACCCGGCGGCGCCCGCCGACCTGCCTGACGATGCGGACGCTCCCGCGGGGCGTCCGGCATACGACACGTCCTTCGGGCGCGAGACGCCGGCCGAGCCCAGCTGGGTGCCGCAGCGCGCCGGGCCGCACCCCCCGCGAACCACGCCACCGCCCACCGGCCCGACGACGAGGCCGGGTCCGCGCACGGTGGAGCTCGGCAGCGGTCACGCCGCTCGCGTCCTCGGCGGCCGCCTGCAGACCTGGCACGTCGTGGCGATCGTCGCCGGGCTGCTCGTCCCGGCCGGCTTCTGGGCGTTGGCGCGCCTCGGCGACGGCCTCGACCCCGTGGCTCGGGCGAGCGCAGGGGCAACCCGCGTGCGTCCCACGTCGTCACGCCCGGTGCTCGCTCCCCCGCGGTCGATCGTCGTCCCACCCCTGCCCGGCGCGACGTCACCACCCGCGTCTCGGCCGCCGTCGGCCCTGCCGACGCGTTCAGCACAGACGGCCCCACCGGCCATAGTCACGGTGCCGGACATCCCGGTCACCCCGGTTCCGACCGACGCCAGGACGATCCGTTTCGAGTCCTACGCCGCCGGCGGGGCGCGCGTCGAGGTCTCGCTCTCCGACGCCCGCCACACGCGCTACGACTACCCCGTGCGCACGGCGCCGCTCGCGTTCGAGACGGCGATCGGCAAGAACGTGTCGAGCAACGACTACTACAGCCTCCGGGTGCGGATCTACGACCCGACGGGGTCGGGCGACCGTGGGGCCGTCTCCTGCCGCATCCTCGTGGACGGCATCGTGCTCACCTCGCAGCAGGGTCGCGGCTATGCGAACTGCTACGTCAGCCCGTACTACGACATCCAGCGTCGCTAGACCGCCACCTCGGGCGTCGCGTCAGACGTCGGCTGCGTCGGCGGCGTCGGTGCTGGCACGGGCGGCCTTGCGGCGCTTGTTGATCGCGATCCGTGCCGCCATGGCCCTCGCGAAGGCGAAGTGCCAGAAGCGGCTGATGACGAGCTCTCGCTCCCCCACCATCTCGACGACGTCGGCACCCGCGCCGAGCTTGAAGAGCAGCAGCCCCGTGAGGGGGCTCGTGGCACCGAGCGAGGTGTTGAACCCACGGAAGTCGTACGCCTCGCAGCCGGCCGCCGCGGCGTCGCGCATCGCCTGCCACTGCAGGGCGTTCGACGCGCGTGCGTCACGGTTGCGCTCGGTCGAGCCCCCGTAGACGTAGGAGAACGTGCGGCCGAAGCGGATCATCAGGGCCGACGCGAGCACGTCGCCGTCGACGTGCGCCTCGTAGAAGCGGGCTGACACGCGCGGCTCGTCGCCCGCGGTGCCGGCGCCCTCGGAGTCGAAGGCACGGACCATCGCGTCGAAGTACGCCTTGGGCCGCGGCAGGAAGTTGTCACGCTCGGCCGACTCGACGTAGAGCTCGTGGAAGGTGTCGAGGCCCTCGGGGCCGACGGCGCGCACCTGCACGCCCGCCTTCTCGGCCTTCTTGACGTTGCGGCGCCACTGCTGGTTCATGCCCTTGAGCAGCTCGGCCTCGGTGCGCCCACGCAGGTCGACGATGCAGAGCAGGCGGGGCTGACCGACCGCCACGCCGTCCGCGCCGAGGGGAAGCCAGCCGTTGCGGTCGAGCCACGCCTCGAGCGTGCGCGCCGTCGGGTTGTCGACCGCTGTCGGCAGGCTCTTGAAGCTGAGGAGGCCGTTCTCGACCACCTGCTTCTTCACGGGCTCGCGGTCCCAGATGCGCGAGACGACCGGGTAGCCGAGTCGCAGGGCGAAGGCCTTGCGCCCCTTGGCCCAGGCGACGAGCGGGTCGAGCCAGCGGGCCGGGTCGGCGGCGACGACGTCCCACGGCAGACCGGGTCCCTCGGGCAGGTAGGCGTACGAGTGCGAGAGCCGCGGGATCGTGCGGGAGAGCACCAGGCCGGCGCCGACCCGTGCTCCGTCGCCGTCGAACCAGCCGAGGTGGGTGCGGCGCCAGCCCTGCTTGGCCCGGCCCCACGCGGGCGTCTGCAGGAAGCTGCCGCCGAGCTCGAGGAGCGTGTCGACGGCCTCGTCGGCGCTGATCTCACGGACCGTCAGCGGGCCGGCGACGGTCGCTGTCACGGACCCGGGATCGGGCGTCGGCGCGGAGGTCGGCGCGGGGGCAGGGGTCTGCTCGGTCATGGCCGCAACCCTATCGGCGCGTCGTCAGTCCGCGGACCGCGCAGGGTTCGTACCGGCCTGGTCGCCGTCATCGCGCGGCCCGGACGCGGCGGCCCCCGCGTCGGAGGCAGCGGCCGCGCGGGCGGTGCGACGGATCCACCAGAGGCCCAGGACGGGTAGCAGCAGCGGCACGTAGCCGTAGCCCGACCCGAAGTGTGACCAGACCGTCTTCTCGGGAAAGGCCTCGGGCTGCGCCAGCGACCAGGTGCCCACGACGAGGACGCCGAGCAGCTCGATGGTGAGGGCGATGGTGGCCAGCCGCACGGATGCCCGGTCGCCTCGGGCGAGGCCGACGGTAGCGACGAGGTAGATGAGAGCGGCGAGCGCCGACAGGAGGAAGGGCACCGGGGCACGGTCGAAGTACTCGGTGATCTGGAGGACCGAGCGTCCGGTCGCGGCCAGGGCGAGCAGCCCGTAGACGGCGACGAGCAGGCGCCCGAACCCGTGCCCGGTGTGGGGTCGGTCGGCGGGGGCGGGCCCGCTCGCCGGGCCGTCCGTCGGTTCGGTGGGTTCGGTCGGTTCCGTGTGAGCCTCAGACATTGAGCGTCCAGACCTGCTGCAGGCGGGCCACGAGGATCGCGACGACGACGGCACCGCCGAGGACGACGCCCATCGCCCACTGCGTCTTCTCCTTGACGGCGATCACCACCACCGCCGGGACGACGAGCAGCACCGTGAAGAGGTACGCGATGAACGTGGCGCGCTCGGCCCCGTCGCCGATCGCCGACGCCCGGGTGAGCCCGACGACGAGCTGGACGAGCAACGCGAGCTCGAGGGCGGCGCCCACGAGGACGATCGGGTCGTCGACGAGACGGCGGCGCAGGAGGTGGTGGGCGGCCAGCAGGCCCAGCACCCCGCACGCGACGAGCAGCACGATGGTCAGGGGTTGGAGCACGCGAGAAGCCTACGGCGTACGCGGGGGTTGTCCGACGCGCGGTCCCGCCGGCGGGGTGACGGCATACGGACCGGTATTTTTCTCTCGACGAGACACCCGCCGCCACTGACCGTCACGTGGCCCGAGCACGAGGAGAGACCGTGTCGATCCGGCCCCTCGCCATGGACCGCGCAGCCGGAGTGCTGCTCGGCGAGGCCTGTGGTGACGCGCTTGGCGTGCCCTACGAGATGGCGGCCCCACCCGTCGGCGAGGCGGTCATGAAGGGCGGGGGCCTCGGGCCGTACGACCCTGGCGAGTGGAGCGACGACACGCAGATGACGCTCTGCGTCGCGCGCGTGGCTGCGGAGGGCCTCGACCTCACCTCGGCCAAGGCACTCGACGCCATCTCGGACGCGTTCACGGCGTGGCTCGACGGTGGCGCCACGGACGTCGGCGTGCAGACGCAGGCGGTGCTGACCGACGCGAAGACCCTGCAGGGCTCACCGCACGAGCGGCTCACAGCCGCGAGCGAAGCGCTGCACGCCCGCACGGGCCTCACCGCGGGCAACGGCGCCCTGATGCGTACCCCGATCGTCGGGTTGTCGGCGCTTGACGACCGCCACGCCACGGCCCGTGCCGCCCGCGCGATCGCCCTCCTCACGCACGCCGACCCCCTCGCCGGCGACTCGGCGGTGCTGTGGTCGGAGGCCATCCGGGTCGCCGTCACCGAGGGACGTCTCGACCTCACGGCCGGCCTCGACCTCGTCAGCGCCGCCAACGTCGGCAGGTGGGGCGACTGGATCGAGGCTGCCACCGGCGCCGAGCCCGGTCAGTTCGGCAACAACGGCTTCACGGTGACGGCCCTGCAGGACGCCTGGGCGGCCATCACCACGACCGACCGTGGCGACGGCTCGGCCATGCACCTGCAGCGTGGACTGCAGGCCGCGGTGCGGGCCGGCCACGACACCGACACGGTGGCCGCCATGGCGGGCTCGCTCCTCGGCGCGCGCTACGGCGCTTCGGCGGTGCCCACCCAGTGGCGCCGCATGGTGCACGGCTGGCCCGGTCTGCGCGCCCACGACCTCGTCGAGCTGGCTGTGTCGGTGTCGCTCGGCGGCCGGCGTCCGGGAGTCTGGCCGTCGGTGGAGACGATGGCCGACCCCGGCATCCCCTCCCTTGGCCTCCCCCACCCGATCGACCCCGACATCGTGCTCGGCACGATCACCGACCTCGGCCGGGTTCGCGAGCTCGGGGTGCAGGCCATCGTGTCCCTCTGCCCCCTCGGGCTCGACGACATCCCGGCCGAGGGCATGACCGCCCGCGACCACATCGAGTTCTGGATCAACGACGGCGAGCACGAGGACTCCAACCCTCACCTCGACTTCGTCCTCGACGACGCCTCGTCGGCGCTGCGCCAGTTCCGCGCCGAGGGCAAGCGAGTGCTCGTGCACTGCCGGCTGGGCAGCCAGCGCACCCCGGCCGTGGCCCTGAGGTATGCCGTCGACCTGGGTGTGGCCCCCGAGCTCGCCGAGCGCTCGATCCGCGACGCCCTGCCGGGCATCCGGGGTGAAGGACGTCTCTGGCACGTCGCGGCGCACGGCGCCTAGTTTCCTTCAGGACCGAGCTCGACCACCGTCGCCCCGGCCTCAGACCTCGGGACTGTCCCCGGGGCACGCTCGAGGCAACCGTGGTTCTACCGAGGGCGATGACCTCACCAATCCCGTGCGTTCGGTCTCGGTGCGGCTCAGAACGGTGGTGGGTCGTCGTCGGAGGTGGTCGTGCACACTGACTCTTCCGACGGATCATCTTCCGCCGCAACCGAATCAGGCGGTCGCATGCCTGGTGGCGGGGGCACGCCCTCGCGCCAGTTCTTGGGGTAGGTGGTGTAGGTGCGGCCGGTGAGGGTGGTCCACTGCAGGCCGCCGTCGGGGATCTGGGTGCTGGTCCAGATGCGGTGGGTCTTGAGGTTGTGGTGCAGCCGGTGCTTGGCGAAGACGTTCGTCACGGACGTCTCGCCCACAGGCCAGGGG
>NZ_JBHTKH010000012.1:0-101408 GCF_042676085.1 Terrabacter terrigena | reverse complement strand
CGGGACCTCGACCCCTTCTCAGCTCAGGCCGCAGACCCCGCGTGTCGCCCTGACCCCACACTCATCTGGGAAGAGCCCCCAACCACCTCCTCGCGGGCGGCGGACCCACGCCACGTTGGAGCCTGCATCATGCGGGAAGGCCGCGGATGTCCAAGCCGGCGGCTTTGGCCTACGCGGCGGTTAGACGCGCTACGAGGCAGCTGCCTAGGCGGTGCACGTCGCCAGGGAACTCTCGTATTAGCGGCGGGAGCCCCGTGTTGGTCGAGTAGCGGCTGCCGAACGCTCGGCCACTCGCGCTGCGCGGGCCGCGCGGACCCGTCGCGCGGCGTAGCCGTGCGATAGGCCGAGAACGTCCTTGACCTCAAGTTTCCTAGCTATGCGGCGCAGATTTCGAGCAAAGTCGGGATCGGGGGCCAGGAGAGTTACCGCCCGCGCAGACCACACCATCGTCGTAAGCGCCAAGCGGTAGTAGGCCTCTGCCTGAGATTTGCCCGATGGTTGCAGCGCGGGACGCCTGTCCGATCCTGGCGACGCGACGTTGGAGTCGTCCGGCAGGTCCACATACTCGTCGACGAGCCGTACCGAGGCATGGCTGTACTGGCTCAGTTGCCGATACATGCCGTAACCGACCACGTCATCGTCGAGGTCCTCACATAGTCGCTCGAAGTACCGGGCCTGTGCGGCGCTTTCCGGCGACGTTGGACTCGCTTCGTCGGCGTCGGCGACGGTCTCGGCCAGGTCACGCCACCGCGGGTCCTGTGACTTCGCCAAGGTCCTTTTCAAGTTTCCGGCGTTGCGTGAGTGTTCGTGCACCATGGCGTCGTCGGCATCCTCGACGTTGGCCGCCCACGCTGCCGTTAATCCGCATTCGTACATGACGCGGACCAGCGAAAGTGCCGCTGGAGGAACTCTTTCGGCCGCGGCGTGACGAAGAATCCGACTGGTCTCGTGTACATGACTAGCTAAGCCGAAGACGACGGTAAAGCGAGCGACGGGCACAACATCCCGGCGACGTCCTCGAAGGGTCTGCGGGTTGCTGGCGAATTCGTCCCATTTAGCCAGCAATTCGTCGTGCACGGCGCGCAGATCTAGCGACATGGGAGACGAGGGGGTCATGCACGCAGCCTAGATCGCAAGTGGCGTGATCGGACGAAGCCAAGGGTTAAGGATCGAGCGCGTGACTGCCCGCGCTTCTCTGCTGCGCCCCGCACACACCTAGTCCGGATGGGCCACCTAGACAGAAGGGTGCCGATATGACGCGTCGTGGCGACAGGCTGCCAAGGCTCCGGGGTCCCTGCATCACAGTGCCCCCGGTCTTATGCTGCGGCCGTGGATTCGGAGACGACGAATAACCTCATCACTGCCGGAGCCGGTCTTCTCGGCGCTGTGGTAGGTGGTACGGCGTCGATCTGGGCAACCTCGCTCCAGTTCCGGCGTGAACAGAACGCAGAACTGGAGCGAGAGCAGAGGGCCGATGCCCGCAGGACGCGCGATCTGGCCGAGACGCGAGCTCGTGCGGCGGCTGTCCTGTGCGACTCACTCATCGGCCGACTCGCCGAACTCGTCCAGCAGTGGGATGAGGCCAACCGGCCCACCGAGATGACTGGGATTCCGATGGGGCAGCCCCTTCGTGAGCTCGCTGCCGAGACCGTGTACCTACCGACAGATCTCCAAGAACGTGTCCAGGAAGCAACCCTCATCCTGAGGCACTCTGACGAGCTGGCGCGGTACCACTTCGACATCGAGGCGGTGAATTGGAGCACAGGGGTCGTGGGTCGGGAATCGCACCGACTTATCGCCAAGTGGCTGAGGGGCGAGGGCGTGGCGCCCCGGAGCTCTGAATGGTGCGAGTTTGTTCTCGCGGCCGAGCGCGCGGAGGCTGAGTTTGAAGAGCTTTATTACCACCACCTCGGTCAGGACCGAGCGATCGAGCAAACACTCTGGCGCGAGGAGAACGCCGAAGAGCTCAGCCGCATCGCGGCACGCAAAGGCAGTTCTGGCGCCTAAGACATGGCACCTCAGACGCGCGCGCCGTGATCGAAGTACTGACGCACCATTTGGCGCGCCGGCACTGACGGCGAGCTGCGGCGCATGCCCGGCAGGCATGCGGACATTGAAGCGTCGGGCCAGCGGCTCGCAGGCTGCCCACACACCGACTGCGCGTGGCCCTGTCTTAAGGGGCATGCCCGAGCGCCCGCCCGTCCGAGCGTGTATCGGCGATGTCGCATTCCACTGGGTCTTCCGGCTCGTGATTCTGGGTGGAGTTGCATGGCTGTCGTTGTGGCTGGGACCGACGATGGTTCCGAGCGCGTCGGCCGACTGGATGCTGGGGATGACGTTCCCGCCGGTGCTCGGTGAGATGTAGCGTTACCGCCGCGGTCGATCGCGGGATCGTCAGCGCCTGGTCCTCATCGCGGGGTCCCGCGCCTCTTCGCGCCGGACGCCCTCAAGCCAGTGCAGAAAGTCTTCACATCGGGCTACTCTGCGTGCGAGGCCGAGACAACAGGGGGCAGCATGAACCGCATTGTCGGACGGGACGTCGAGACATCCCGGATCGCCTCGCATGGTTCTGGGCTCCTGGTGGTCGCCGGGGACTCCGGGATCGGCAAAAGTACGGTCCTAGAAGCAAGCATGGCTCAGATGCATGGCCGCAGAAGCCCAAGTATTGCACTGGCGCTAGGCCACGACGGTGCCTTGCAGTACGCGTTGCTGAACCAATTTGCAGACGCGTGCGCTCAGGTTGAGGAACCGTCTGGCCGGGAGCGTCTCATCACTTTGTTGAAGGAGGCTGGCGAGCGCATCGCTCGAGCGTCAGGACGTGAGATTGGTCGAGCCCTGTCGAAGCAGTTAATCGGTCTCATCCGGGCGCGTTTTGGCGACGCCATCGTGGACAGTGCTTCGCGCGTATGGGGGGACCTCTCTAAACCAGTCGGGCAGGATCTGGTCGGTCAGGTCTCGCAGCTCTCTGATCTGGATTCGATCCGAAGCCTCTGTCGGTTGGCGGACGAAGTCGTCGCATTTACTGGCGCTCTCACGCTACTAATCGACCGTGGAGAGAGGCTCACGTCGTCGGATTTTGGCCTCCTGATGGAGCTTCCGGAACTTTTGCCGGCAGAAGTCTCAGTGATTCTCGGACATCGTACGGCGAGCGCGACCGATGCGGAACGGATCCGCCTTGCGGTGTCACGCGGTGCCCGCGAACTGGTGATCGAGCCGATCGAAGATCGGCTGGTAGAAGAATGGGCCAAAGATGCTGGGTTAAATTCTTTTGATGCCAAACGAATCGTGAGGCTAGCTGGCGGCTATCCGATCTTTGTTGAGTCGGCGATCCAACACATACAGCAAGGTCGGGAACTGGGCCACTTGCCGGTCGAGGACCGATTTGCGAGTCTAACTCAATCGGCGTGGCTAGGTTTGAGTTTCGAGGCGCGCAAGCGCGCTCGGGTGCTTCTTGGTTTCCCAGACCGCCCGCCGACGGACCTGATCCTTGCCGTGCTTGAAATTGACGGAAGCTCGTGGCGCACGGTCGAAGAGGAACTTGTCGATGCCCGACTCCTATCTGGCCCCTACGGCGGCAATCGATGGTTTCATGAACGCCGTCGAAGAGTGTTGTGGGATTCACTTCTTACGAGCGAGGAGCGCAGCGAGTTAGCGGACATCATCCTGACCGCGTTGCCAGCGTCCGGAGACGACTCTAAATTCATCTCGTTCTTCGAAGTAACGGCCGCGGCCGAGCTTGCCCCTCACTCCCTTCATTTCAAAAACCATCCCGGCGTTCCCGCGGTTCTGGGCTTAGGAACTGCACAGCTGGCGATGCTGTACTCATTGATTGAATTGAGTGACCATGGCTCCGACGTCGAGGATGGGGGCCCGGCGTTCATCGCGACAGAAGCCATCCTTGAGGAGGCCCGCGCATTTGCCCCCCGCAGTGGAGACTTGATTGCGGACCTTGAGCGCCTCATGGAGGCTTCACTCATCTACGTGGCCTCTAATGATCGGGCATCAATAGCCGCTCTGACGCTGCCCTCTCATGAGGCGTACGTCTTGCTCCTAGGGCGACATGTCGCCGAATTTGGCCACGCGCCCACCGCTAGGATAGCGAGCGCGATCTTCGATTTTGCTTTTAGACCCGCTCTTAGTGCTTTCACGTTCACCGTTTACGGAATTGGCAAACCTTCACTTGCGAAGATGCACGGTGATCTCAAGGGCATTCCCCGTGAGGAGTATGCTATTGGGCGACAACCTAGTCTGCTGGTCCGCGCCAAGTGGGGTTCAAGAGATTTCTATCTGGCGGCTGAATTCGAACGAGAGGCTTCGAGGGATGCCGCGCTGAGGGAACTCAAATCCATCCCAAGTCTCCTATGGGGAGAGCCTCTTGCGTTGAAAACGCTCCACTCGGCCCCCGGACAGCCTCACCCTGATGCCCGCTTCCTGGATGCCGCAGCCTCCTTGGCAGCGGAGGCGCCCTGGCGCTCGACATTTGCGCCCAGCAGCCCTCGCGCCCTAGACCCTTTGGAAGCGGCCGAGCTCAGGCTGGGCATCATTGAACATATTCGCTCGCGGGCAAGTGCTGCCGAATTGGTCGCCGTCGATCTGGATGAGCCTCGGGTAATCGCTGTTCGCGTCCACCCAAATGGAGGGGAAATGAGGATTGAGTTCTCTTCTCCTACCCCACGGGTGATGATTGTGGAAGACTGGGATCTTACATTTGACGATCCTCTCTTCGGAATCAAGGCACTGCAGAATCTAGATCTGCCACCGAGTGCCGCATTGAACCATGTGTCTGAGTCCTGGAGTCGAGCTGCGAGACGAGACCCCGTAGTTGAGGTCGTCATGGATTACCGAGAAAGGATGCGGAGTTTCAACCGTCTTCAGTGTGAGCGCGTCGTGGATTTGCTCGATGTTGATCTTGTGTCAAGGACCGTCAAGGCAGCATTCCTGGCGGCACACGCGGAGGTCCGAGCATTGTATGATTCGGGGCTCTCGGTACTTGGGCGTCGCCATGAGCCGATTGCTTGGAAGACCTATGCGCTTCTGTTACAGAAGAAGCCTGGCGAGCCCCGATTCGTCAGCGACGTAATAGCGTATGTGCGGCAGCCGTCTGAGGCGCCCGAATTTGTCTACGGAGTTGCAGTTGAGAATGATCCGAAGAGCTCTCCTGAGCTGGGGGCACTCGTCCAAGAGTACTTCGGTCTCAAGGTAAATGACGACACATCCTCAGGTTGGACAATTGCGAGTCATGGAATCGCGCGATGGCTCGGTTTTGATCCAGAGGCGGTCCGGGTCACTAAGGGCAGCCCAATCGAGTAAGCGCTTTGCCTAGGGCATCCGTTGTGAGGGATGGCAGTGATCTCGGCCTAGTCTCTTTCGGGCACCTCTGGGCGAAGCCCCTTCTCGATGGTCTCCTCTAGTTCGAGGACTCCGCCTGGTGGTCCCAGTGCCTCATTCGCCAAATTGTAGGTACTAGAGACGTCTGGAGGCGTGCCCATGCTGGACCTCGGGAGAGGTCGACAAGACCTCGCTTTCGTCCGCAACCTCGATGACTCGAGCCGGTGATGAGACGTTGCGATCGTGCCGTCGGGGGTCGTTGCAGCTTCGGGTTCAAGACGAGCGCTTGAACCCGAAGTGCTATGGTTGGTGCAATTTTAGGCGTAGGGGGATGTGTGGATAAAGCTATCGTCATTCAAGTCGTCGTCGCGATCCTCGGGCTCGGAGTCGGGTACTTTAACGAAAAGTTCCGTGCAATCATCAAGGCGGTCTTCCGCAGGCCGACCGAGGCCTCGACGCTTAAGGAGGATGCGGCGGGCCACATCGTCATCGTCAATGCGAGTGATTCGCCAAACTTCAGAGTGGTCATCAGAGGAAAGCACGGCGCTGTGATGAACCAGGAGGAGGACGTCTTCCCCTCCCAGCGTCCCGATGATGCGGCTACCGACGAAGGCGATGAGAAGTGAGCACCGACGCCGCGCAGGACCAACTGCCCATCACGCAGATCCCGCCAAGGTTCAAGTTCGTCGTCATTTGCGTACTCATCATCACGGGAGTTTGCCTACTCTCGAACATCGCCATCGCGCTCTTCGTAGACGCGCCCAATGAGCAGGTGAAGGACGTCATGAAGGTCTTGAGCGCCGGCTTCCAGCTTGGCTTCGGCACGATATTGGGTCTCGTGGGCGGCAAGGCGGCCTGAGTCCCTCCGGGGAGGTGCGCCAATAGGGGTCAGCAGCATCGCCCTCTGGCCAACCTGATTCGGATTCTGGCCCCGATTTCCTTAGTCGGGGCCTGTACGTTGCCCTTAAGTAATTCGATTGTCCTTGCGTTTCTGGAAGCTTTATAGATCAACAGTTGGATCAACCGAGACTGGCGTTGTCGGTTGGCGAGTCTTCGATACCTCACGTCCGCCATGAGAGCGGGTACATATCCTGTTCGACAGTCGACGCGCTGTCTCGGGGGATCGAGGTTACCCAAACGCTCGACGATCTCCGAGCAGGAAATGACAGCAGTTTGCATCACTCGGAATTCGCGCGATCCATCCGCCACGATTGCATTCGTTCCAGCCGAGGCAATGTGGTTCGGCTGGACACGACCAGGACCATCGCCTCGGAGATGACACTGTTTGGTTGGTTGACGGAGCAAGCGACCAGCCTGTATGTGCTTCAAACCGGCTTTCGACTGCCGAGCGTCACCGGAACGCGTCGTCGATCCCTCCAGCCAAGTAGAGGCGGATCCTCAGTGGGCAGAAGTAGGGCCCATAGAGGGCGCCGTGCCGCGCCCTTTGTGGGCGAAGTGGGACGCGCTCATCGGACGGACAAAGCTCGCCAGGGATTGCCGAGGGGTTGTCGCCCGAGCCACCTGCCGACTGGCTCACAGGAGGGGCATTGCCGGCTGCCGCGGATCCGCGACCCTCCCAGCGTCGATGGCCGCTCGTCGTGCGTCGGCGGCGAGCCGCGCTGCGGCGAGGTCGGCCGCCGTGGACTTGGGGCCAAGGTCCGGCAAGTCGCCGGGCCCGAGCTCGATGAAGCGTCCGACTGCTCGAGCGCGCAGACGGTCGGGTGCTGCGTTGGTTGCCTTGGCAGGCGCGAAGAGGAGCCCGGCGGTGAGCAGTTGCTGCGAGATCCCTGTTGATCGACGAGCCAGCGCGGCGACATCGTCGGTGGCGTCGAGCAGGGTCGCGAGTGCGCGGCCTCTGTCGAACGCGGGAGTGCCACCTTTAGCCACCGCGCCCTTCATGAGCTCGTGCAGTACGCGGTGGAGGTCCCGTGCTGCGTTGACGTACTCGTGCGACGGCGGAGTGCCGGTGGTCGCTGGACCCCACGCATGCTCGGTTCCCCGGATTGCGATTGCGCAGGCTCGGAGGCGCTCCCGTTCAAGCGTGCTGCTTGGGGGCTCATGCGAATTCACAGCAACGAGAGCGTCGATGGCTGCCAGCACGTGCACGCTTTGGCCGGTCACGTTCTTGACGACCTCAATGCTCGGGCCCTCAGGCTCAGGTCCCCATATGCGGTGCGGGTCCACGTGTGAAGGGCAAGATCAAGGCGGTCATTCAGCCCCAGCCCGCATTCTTGTGGTGGCGGGATGGCTATGTGTGGCAGAGGTCCTTCCCAGACCGCGGGGGACAGTCGATCGAGGGCGCGCCGCGTGAACACTGCGATCTGCAGCGGTCTGAAGGCGTCCGAGGTGTCACTTCGGGCAACGGCGTGATGGGCGGCCTCGAACGCGACGCGAAGGACTGTCTCGGCCAGCGCCATGGCGGAGGGGGTCTCGATCCTCGGACGGTGAACGTCGAGATCGCGCGTGACGAGCATGTCGGTGAGGGCGCCGATGGCGCAAGCAGTCCGCGTCAGGGGATGCGTGTCCCCGTGCGTCGCCGGGTGAATGTCGTCGCGCAAACCGAGAGAGGTCCGCGCTATGAGCCAGCGCCCACCTTCCCGGCGGCCTGACAGCGTGCCACTCTTGAGCCGATTGCGAACGTACGTCTCGGATTGCTCAGCATCCGCGCCGCTCCTCTTGGGGAGTACTCGGTTGCATCGTCGGCGGGAACGAGGGGCGCTGGGTAGTCCTTTTGCAGGGCAAGCAGCGGCAGCGCCTCGAGGTCGACGTGGCCCGGTCCGAGTGGTCGAGTGCGCGCGAGGGTGACGAGGAACCGGTAGATCGTCTGGTCGAACGACTCCCATTGGTGGCGGTCGACTGGTTCGGCGCTGTCATGAAGCTCTTGGACTAGATGCTCGACGCGTGCCACGACGTCTGCGACGGTCGTGGCGGTCACGAGCGGCTTCTGTACTCGTCGCCAGCCAAGCCGAGATCGGCGATCAGTGCGTTGAGGTCGTCTATGTGCCCGACCCAGAACGCGAGGTCCGCCGGGGCATCCGCAGAGCTGATCCCTTCAAGGGCCGCGGACGCCGCCGAAAGGTGGGCCGCGAGGTCGCCCTCGCCTGGCGCGGGACCGCCGACAGACGACTCCAAAGGCTGGCCGCGGTTGGAGAGCCCGGCGGCGACGAGTCGCAGCTGGCCGGCGAGGGCCGCCCAGTGGCTGAAGGGGTTGTCGTCGCTGCGCAGCGCGGCAAGGTCCGCTGCTCGGTGCAGCTCCGCGGCTGCGGCCTCGAGCTGGGGCACGAAGGGGCTTCGGGAGTGAGTCACGGCTGGCTCCTTCCGTGGGGTGTCAGAGGAGATCGGGCAGAGCGGTTGCGGCATTTGGCGACGCGGGCCGCCGGTCATTGACCGGGCGTTTGTCGGCTGCGAGTTCGCGTTCGATCGCGTGGGTGAACGCGTTGTGGTGGTTCCAGCCGCTGCGCGTCATCTCGGCGGTGGCTTGTGCGACGAGGACGGTGCGCATCCCGGGGCTGAGGTCTCTGGCGACGGGCGCGATTGCCGCGACGGTGTCGCGGAGGGGGTCATCGGCTGCCGTCAGCGATAGACGAGTCAGATCTCGTCCGGGAAGCACACAACAGGGAGGGCCGCACATCTCTTTGGACCGGCCGAGACCCACATCTGAGAGGAACGCCTCGATCCCGGATGGACCCTCCTCGGCGATCCAGCTCGCCGGGTCGTGGCCGCCTGGGAGTTGCAGGACCAGCGCGGGCCGGTGACGTTCGAGACAGATCTCGGTGAGCCAGCGGTCTGTCCCCTCACGGCCCGCGGTGTCAGCGTCGAGGGCGATGACGGGCGGGTTGGGCGAGATGGCCAGGACTCGGTCTGCCTGTTCGGCTGAGACGGTCACCCCGGAGGCGGCGCAGGCAGCGATCCGGGCGCCGGCTCCGGTTGCTGCGGCGGCGGAGGCCAGGGCGAGCGCGTCGAGCACTCCCTCGACGACGACAACGCGGCCGTCGGACGCCAACGGTGCAAAGGTTGGCCGGTAGAGGGCGCGGCTCTTCTCGAAGGTCGGCGTCTGGGTCGGGTTGCGATACTTCGGCGCGGCTGGGCGGCCGCTGATGTCACGACCGACGAATCCTTCGATCTGATTGCGGTCGTTGCGAATCGGGATGACGAGGCGGTACCGGAGCGTGTCGACAAGCCCTCCGGTCCGGCTGCGCTGGGACAGGTCCATGGCGACGAGTTCGTCGTCGGTCACGCCCTCGGAGCGCAGCTGGTCGGTGAGGCTGGTCCAGTGGCCGCTCGCGTACCCGAGGAGCTCAATGCCGGGTTGTTCGTCGAGCAGTGGGTTGAGGTCGACGCCTCGCTCGGAGCTGAGGTAGTGACTGGCAAAACCGGAGTGGACTGGGCCGGCAAGGTGCCGCCAGGCCATGGCGTTGACCTCAAATCCGCGCTCGGCGCTGACTCCGCGCCACGCCTGGGCACCTCCGCCCCAGGGAGCGCCGGTGGGCGGGTCATGAACGAGTCGCAGCTGAGGTCGACCCTGAGCGGCGGGGTTCGACGGATGTCCGGCGCTGGACTCGAGCAACGCGACCGCCTCGCGGAAGTCGAGGCCGTGGATGCGCTGGACGAAGTCGATGACGTCACCGGTCTCGCCGCAGCCGAAGCAGTGAAAGCGGTCCGGTACGCCATCGACCGAGAGGGATGGGGTGTTGTCGTCGTGGAAGGGACAGCAGCCGACCCAGCCGTGCCCACGGGCGTGCAGCTCCACGCCTGCCGCCGCCACGACGTCCGCGAGCGGAAATCGGGCACGGATGTCGGCGACATCGACGCGGCCGGTGCCTGCGGCGTTCACAGCTCGACTCCCGGCGCCTCGGCCGTAGGCGCCCCGTTAGTGAGCCCGGCGGCAGGGGCCGCGGCGGCGACGAGGCTTGCGAAGAGGCAGGGGTCGAGGTGGAGGTCGCCCCGAACGGCTCGAGCGTAGGCCGCCTCGACAGCGGATCTGTTGGCGCTCTCGGACAGGACGGCGTACTCGTCCCACGTCCGGTCGTACACGTACAGGAGCCCCTCGTCCTGGCCGCTGCTGATCCGCAACGAGATTCGCTCATCGCGCCGGGACCCCCATAGGAACCCGTAGTCGTGGTCAATCCCGGCTGTGTGACCGAAGCGTGCGTTGAACTCCCGCGGGCCGATCCAGTGAAGGGTTCTCGCCGTGAGGTTGTCGGGACTCAGGCCGTATGCCGCCGAGCGCAGCTCGGCGGTGGTCCTGACGTTCGCTTCGAGGGCGCTCGTGATGCGCTCCGCGATCCTGAACGGGTCGTCGGCGACGTGGTTGGACAGGAGCATGCCGGTGGCGTGGGCGTAGGCGTTGCGCTGACACAGCCGATACCAGTAGTCGACCTGGTCGGACCGGTCGACGTTCGCGGTGGCATTGCGGGCCAAGGCGATGAGGTCGGTGGCTAGGCGTTCCTGGTCTGCTGGAGTGGGGGTCATGATTGGGCCTTCCCGGCGAGGCCGTCTCGCCCATGTCGGGGCCACGGTGACCGCGGGACACCATGAGTGCCGCGACGCTCCGTGCCTGGAAAGCGGCTTGCGAGTCACGAACCGGTAATGGCCGCAGGCTGATCCGTTGCCCACGGCGGGATGGTCTGGTCTCGGTGTTCGTGAATCGAGCATTGGGTGCGGGCTGCCGTCTCGACCAGGAACAGCTGCGCGTCACGCAGGGCTCGAAGCCAGTCCATCGCGGAGGTCGGAGATGCCGTGTCGGCATAGCAGGCGCGTTCGTGATCCCGCAGCGCCGCCAGGACTTCGACCATAGCGGGGTGACGGCCCCAGCACGGTGGCAACGTTCGGGGTTCGATAGGGAACCGGGTCACGAGGGACCTGACCCACGCCTCGAGCTCGTCCATGTGAGAGGCGGCCTCGGCACGCGTCAGCGAGGGCCAGTGCACCGGCCCTCGGAGCTGCGTCAAGGCCCGGTCCAAGGGGTCGTCCCCGTAGGCGAGGGGCGCTGCTGACCAGTCGGCTGTCATCGTCGGTCACGGTCCCGCGAGCGCCTCGGCGACAGGGCGCCTGTGGGGCTCGCCTGCGCGGGCGCGGAGCTGGGCGAGGATCCCTGCGGTCGCCGCGGCGCGGCCGAGCCGGCGCCACATCACCGAGGAGTCGAAGATGGCGTGGAGTTGGCGGTGATGCCGTGCGCAGAGGGGCACCAGGTCCTCAGGTTCCTCGGCGCCGATGCGGATGTAGGTGACGTGGTGCAGGTGGCCGGTTTTGAGCGTCCAGATCTGTCCGCACACCACGCACGTGGGGGGCGTGCCTGCGGCAGTGAGCCAAGCGGCGTACCACTGCCGGCGTTTCGTCTTCCACGCCTTGGACGCCAGATAGGCGTCGTAGGCGCGACCGCGCGCGCCGCGTCTCGGGCGGTGGAGCTCGGGGGCGGGGTCTCTCGGGTCACGGCTGGAGTGCGCTGGCACGCCTGATCGCCTCCTCGAGTGCGGCCCGGTTGCAGTGGAGCGTCGTGGCGTCTGGGCGCTCGGACCAGGGCTGCATCGTCAACTCGATGGGCCGAGCGGAGCGCAGCAGCAGGATTGACGTGCCGAAAGGGAGGGTGCGCAGCCGGGCCGGTTCGAGGATCGGAACCTCACTGGTTGAGCTCGACGTCGACCACCGACCATCGCCACCAGTGCTGCGACTGATCACTTCACGCTCTCGCGTGCCAATGAGCTTCGAAAGATCCTCGAGGTCCCGGGCGTTCGAGCCGCCACCGAGGACGATCTTGACGATCGCGGCGTCCCAGATCGCCGACGCGGCGTGCTCACCCCACACCGCACGGGCCTGGGCCAGGGACTGCAGGACGACGGTTGTGGCGATGCCGGAGCCGCCGCCGTCGGACATCAGGGATGCCAGCGACGGCAAGGGATAGTTCGCCGCCTCGTCCAGGACCATGGACAGGGGCGGGTCGAGCCGCGACCCCGGAGACGCAGCGGCCATTCGACGGGCGACCTCCAGCACGTCCTCGAGGAACGCGCCGACCAAGCCGGCGGTGGCGGCGGCACCCGTGGACGTGCCGAGCAGGTAGATCGTGCCGTTGCCGGTGAGGAACTTTGCGGGGTCGAACTGCTCGCCCTCGCCTGGGGACACCGCGTCGAGCACCCGTGGATCGGCAAGCGCCGCGAACGCGATCGAGACCATCGCCCAGACCGAGTCGCGCTGCCGAGGATCGGCCTCGAGCAGCGAGTCAAGCCCTTGATGCCAGGCGGCCGCGGCCGCCGGTTCCGTGCTCAGGATGGTGACGGCTTCCCGTGCGTGCACGGCGGACAGAGACCAGCGGTACAGGTCGGTCGAGGAGCGACCGCCGAGGGCGGCCGCATGCAGCAGCGCCCGCACGGCTTGCTCGGCGGACGCCTGCCAGAAGTTCGCGTCCGTCGTTCCCCGCGCAGCTCCGGCGGTGAGGGCCTTCGCCCGGACCATGGCCACGTGAGGGTCCTCGCACCCCCGGATGGGAGACCACCGCGCGGCCGAAGGGATCCCAGGCGCGAGGCCCTGGGGGTCAAACACGGCCACCGGGCCACGCGCCTGACGCGCGCGGAGGGTGGCCGTCAGGTTGTCTGGTCGGGTGCTTGTCGTGATGACTGCTCCTGGCGCATCGAGGATGGCGGGGATCACGAGGTGGAGCCCCTTGCCGGAACGCGGGGGGCCCAGGACGACGGTGGAGTCCTCGACGGTGCTGAAGCATTCGACACCCCGGCTGTGGCCAAGTCGATGACCCACGTCAGTCGGCGTGGGGTGCTCCAGGGATGGACGCAGCGATGAAGCCCGGGTCATCAACCGGTGCCGGCCGGCGGCACGCCGGGTCTCAGCGCGAGAGGCCACGCCCTCCAAGTGCTCGGCGGGCCCGTCGGCGCCGGGCGGACGCCCGAGTCGTCCGGTGTGGATTGCGAACCCGGCTCCCGCCACGAGAGTCAGGGCGAGGGCCGCCGTGGTCCAGTAAAGAGCAGCAGGACCGACCGGCGCATCCCATGCCGCGCTGGGATCGAGAGGCTGTGTGAGCGCGACCCACGGGGCGAGTACCGAGAACCGGGGCGCACGGTTGCCACTGAGCCATGCCGAGACGACTGCCGCGCCCCACAGGGCCACTGCCACCGCGCCCGTCACGACTACGACAAGGGCCTGCCTGTCCGGGTTCCACCCAACGCTCGTCTTCGATTGCATGGCCAGCCCTACGGCGGAGGCGGGACACCATGGGAACAGAACCGCGGCCCCGCTCACAGTCGCTACTCGCGGCAGACACGCCACAGCTGCGGCGGGTGCCATTGCTCTGCAACGGAATCCAGCCCGATCGACATCGATGAATGCCGAGCGGCGCATTCCCAGATCGGCAATGGCCCTCCCGCCACTCATCGACTGATCGACACATCGAGCGGCGTAGCGTTTCCTTGACGCGATCTCCTCACTCCGTAGGCGACCAACTCCGTCGCCGCACCGGTGGATCGACCCTCAGGGCGGGTAGCTGGGCGCGGACCACCGCTATCCAGTCCTCGACGACAGCGGCCCCGCGGTCGTCATAGGCGATGTCGTCGACGCGCCATCCGGCGGCGACCCGATTGCCAGTGCCCAAGGTTGTTAGGAGCCGCAGGATCCGGACCTCGCCGCTGGACATAGGTGCGATGCTCTGGGCGATCCCTGTGCGCAGCTGCGGACCTGCGTGTGACCACGCGGCGTAGGTGCGCTCGGACTCTTCCCAGTCGTCTGACTCACGCGGTTCGGGGTTAGCGGCCTTGTACGCTCGCCAATCGCTGCCATGCTCGACCAGTTCGGTGAACGCATCGACGAGCTCGTCTAGCCAAGCGCTGCGCCCGATGCGCAGGTCTGTGGGGCCGACGACTCGGGTGAGGAGCTCGTCGAGCCATGGGTGTCGCTCACGCAGCCATGCTGCCGCCTCGTAGGAGTCTGCGGGTGCGGGGTCGTCGATGACCGCGGGTGAAACGAAGTTGGCGGGTTCAGTCATGACAGGTTCCCCCTGACTTCTGCTGAACTAACGGGCATTCCGTTGGGTCTTGAGGTCATGCGGGCGCTGGTATCGAAGAGGTCGAGTTCGCCGTCAGTCGCCAGGTGCCGGACGACGAAGGCCCGCTGCCCGACGCGCCACAGCCCTTCACCTTGTTGGAGTTCTGGCAGCTGGGCGGCCTCGGTGACCGACAGACCAAGCTGCCGGGCGGCATGGGGGGTTTCGGAGGCCTCTTGCTGGTAGATGACCTTTGTCGAGCAGTCCGCGAGGAGCCCTTGCGCGAGGGCGCGAGCACCGGAATCGGCGTCCCCGACGGCATCGAGGTCGGACAGCCGGTGAACGATCAGGAGGTTGGCGATGCCGAAGCCGCGTGACAGCTTCCACTCCGACTGCATCCTGGCCAGCAAGGCAGGCTGTCTGATGAGGCGCCAGGCTTCGTCGTAGATGACCCACCGCTGGCCCCCATCGGTGTTGGTCAGCGCCGCTTCCATCCAGGCACTCGTGCACGTCATGACCATGGCGGTGAGCTGATCTGAGCCCTGGATCTGCGAGAGATCGAGACTCACCATGGGCAGGGACGGCTCGAATGAGACGGTCGAAGGACCGTCGAAGAGCCCGGCCAGGTCACCGGAGACGAGACGGCGCACCGCGTGGGCCACCTCCCGTCCGTCGCTGACCAGCTCCTCGCGGCTCGCGCCGCCTTGGCCAGCGGCGGGCTCGAACAACGCCTGTACCACGCGTGGCAAGGTTGGCTGGTCGTCGCAGCGAACGACTGTGTCCAGGGCGACGTCCAACGCCGTGTGTTCTACTGCCGTCAGGGCGCGGCCGAGCGCTGACTGGGCGAGAGATCCCAGGAGTGTTCGGCGTCTGGTCGCCACTACGGTCCTCCACTGCTCCGCCGGCAGCGACGGGTTGCGTGGGCCGGGGTCAAGCGGGTTGAGCCGGTTGGGGCTGCCCCCGCCGAGCTGGATGGAGGCGCCACCGACGGCGCGCGCGACGACACTCCATTCGCCCTTGGGGTCTCCTGGCACGTAGACGCGTCGACCGAACGCGATCGACCTGGTTGCCAGCGATTTGGCCAGGCACGACTTGCCCTTGCCCACTGCGCCGGCAAGGACGCAGTTCGGGTTGGTGAGGACACCGCGCTGGTAGAGGACCCAGGGATCGAAGCAGAAGCCGCCACCGGACCAGGCGTCCTGCCCGACGAAGACGCCTTCTTCGCCGAGTCCAGCTTCCGCCAGGAACGGGTAGGCGCCGGACAGCACGTCTGAGGTGGCTCGGTGGCTGGGGAGCCGCAGTCGGCGAAGCGCCCTGAGGGACTGCCCTCGCCGTTCGCTGGAGGCACGGAGTGACTTCGGCTCATGCCCATCCGCGAACGCCTGAGCGTCGTCGTGCAAGCCCGCCTGTCTGAGCCGTGCCGTTCGGTCGAGGCGCCGTGCAGCGCCGCGCTTGGCATTCCTCGCGGCCCGGCTCTCGTCGGCCGGGCTGTAGAACGTCGAGGTGTGCGCACGGATGTCAGGCATGTCAGTCCACCTTCCTGGCCAGGGGGAGGGCGGCGGCAGTGAATGCCCGCGCCTGCCTCCCGAAGAGTCGCCTGGTCTCACAGCCACACTGAACGGCGGCGCGCTCAACCTGCGCGACGGCCGCATCGAGCTCGGCGACCGTGCCAGCGGTGATGGTGACAAGTCCGGTGAACCGGAGGTCCGCGTGCCCGGAGAGCAGCGCACGTTCCCGGTCGAGGACGTCCTCGAGCTCGGCAGCGTCAGAAAGGTCAGCGATCGCCCCGATCCGCGCCCGCTGCTCGGCATCGGTGACGTGTTCGACCTTGGCGCGGCGGATCTCGCGCATCGCCTGCCGCGGGGCGAGCGGGGTGGCCGTGATCGAGAACGACTTCCGCACGCCCGGCTGAAAGACGAGCGCGTGCAGGAAGTCAGCCGGCACGTCGATGCGCGGCCACTCAGTGATCCATAGAACTGCCGAGACGCCGGTGTCATGGTGAAGGTGAGTCCAGTGCTCCTCCACGGCCATGGGACCCGCGGTTTGCAGCGCGTGACGTCGGGAGCGTGGGGACGTGCCCGGGTCGTAGGCACCACGGATCACGGCCGCCAGCTGCACGTCACTCAGCCATCCGACGAGGCGCAGCTCGGCCGCGCGCAGCCCGGAGTGGAAGGCCGCCATCTCGCGCCGGAGCTCCTCGAGCCCCTTGAGGGGTCCGGGCTTCCAGCTGCCCAACGTCGGTCCCTTGACTGAGAACGCGATCAAACTCCGGTGCGTCGCCGCTGCCGGCGCATAGGACTCCATGAGTCGGGCGTATTCGGTTGCGGGCCATGACGACCCGTCGACGCCGTTGGCCTTCCACCAGCCCACGATGCCGTCCCCGGAGTCAGGGGCGGCGGTCTCGAGCACCTGTACTCGGGCGCACCGATCCGACATCGCGAGCGCAGCGAGGACGCGGCCCCAGCCCGCGACCCGCCGGGCCTGCTGGTCGGGCGACAACAGGACGTACGCCGTGTGCTCGACGTGGGCGACCACTGTCAGGGTGGCAGCGTGGGGGTCGTGCACGACCACTGCGCCGGAGGGTTCGTCGAGCAGGAACCGCAGCGATGCGGCGTCACCGGGAAGGGCCATCGTCCCGAGGAGGCTCGGGCGGTCTGGGCTGACGCGGAACTGGGTCTGCATTGCGACGCGTCGCGCTAGAAAATGAGCAGCCGTCGGCAAGGTCTCGACGAGCGGCGATCCGTTGAGGCGCACGAATCCCATCCCGATGGCGGATGCCCAGACCGGGGCGCTCATCACCAGCCCGGACGCCCCGCCGATGAAGACGCCGAGGGTCACCGTGAGGACGGCCACGCCGATGCAACACACGCGGGCGGGGGAGAGCCCAAGGAGCATGCCCCGTTGCGAGCGGCGGCCAAACCTCACCCGGACGACGGTCGAGCTGTCACTCATGGCATTTCTCCTGGGCTATGGGGACGAGCACGTGTGCTCAGTGGTTGTGATCGAGCGGGCGAGACGCGGACGACGGCGGTGCCTGCGGGACTTTCGCCGGAGTGGCCCTGAGCGCAGGAATGCCTGCAGCCAGTTGTCGGGGTCCGGTCACGGACGCCGGCGAGGACCCCGCGGGCCCTCCACCGTGGGAGATCGGCTCTGCGCCCGAACGGGGGTCCCTCGCCGGTGCGCTAGGCCCGGGTGGTGCGGTCGAGGGTGCAGCGCTCTTTGCCTCGGACGGGAGCGCACTGGCCACGCTGCCGCCGATGGGGGTCGATCCGTCGCCAGAGCCCGTTCCCGACCCTGTGGTCGGGCCGTCCGGCGGCCGGGTGCTTGACACGCTCTGCGGCGTACCGCCGCTCGCGGCCCTCGACCGCGATCCTGCGCTCGAGGCGCTCAGGGCGCGTCCCTGCGAGTAGAGCATGGCCGCCTTCTGGGGGGCCGCGATCGCGGTTCTGGCGCCGGTCGCGGCGTGACCGGCAGAGCTGTGAGCGGCGTACATGGCGTCACCGACGAAGGTGCACATGCGCATGGCCAGCCAGGGCGAGAGGCCGCCGAGCAGCAGGATCAGGACGCCGATGGCCAGCTGGGTTCCGACCTGAGTCGTTCGGGCCCCGGCGAGGCCTGCGCCTTCGATCACCGCGACGCCGGTGCTGAGGACCAGGACGAGGATGAGCTTGGACACGGCCATGGCGCAGACGAACTCGATCCACTTGCGGACCCAGGAGCGCGTGATCTCGGCAGTTGCCCCTGCGAATGCGATGGGGGCCATGACTGCGGAGATGATCAGCAGCATCTTTCGGATCATCATCGCGAACCACACGATGACGGCCGAGCAGAGCACGGCCAACGACAGCGCCAACGTCACGGCGGGGTTCGACATGGTGGTCACGCTCCCGAGGGCCAGTTTGCTGCCGATGCCCTGCACATTCGTGCCGATTGCGTGTTGGACTACGCCCTCGCTGAGCGCGTCGATCGCCCCGAGGAGCATGCGGGTGGCCGCGAGCGCGAAGCCCGTCCCGAGCGCGCTGATGAAGAGGCCCTTGACCGCTCGCGCGAATGCCCCAGGTTCTCGCCGGAGGGCGGCGGTGATCAGCTGGATGACGAACAGTCCCAGACAGACCACGCCCGCGATGGCACCGGTCATGGCCATCTCTTTTCGCAGCGCGGACGAGTTCAGGTCGATGGAGGTCGCCACGTCGATCTGCTGCCACAGCCAGTTCGTTGCGGTGACGGCGGCGTCGCCGAAAAAGCTGGCGGTGCGGGTGAACGCGTCGTTGACGATCGAGGACGCGGCCGCTGCGGCCTGGCAAGCCGGGTTGAAGGCCTGCATCCCGTCGCAGCTCATGTCTGGCCGATCGCGATGCGCGTGTACGTCACAACAGTCACGACGCCCCAGTGAGGCCGCGATGGAGGCCCCTCGATGTTCGCGGTGATCTCGACGCTGGCGGCACTTGTCTGCGGCTGGCCGTCGATGGTCGTGTACGTAGTGACGGTGGCAGCCACGGTGCGTGCAGTGATTCCCGGATCCGTGACCCGCCCGGCATCGACAGCGTTGGTCCATCCTTCGGGTTGGCTGACGCGGATGTCGCTCACGGTGGTGTGGCCCCCGAGGGCGGCTAGCCGGGCCCATTCCGCTGCTGCCGGGATCGGCGCAGCTCCAGAGGACGGGTCGGTCACCGAGAACACGGCCAGCTTGTCGCGCAGATCCTGGGGCACGAGTCCGACAACGAGCGGCTCGCTCGTCGGGGCGCTCTCCGAGGCGACCCAGGCGATGTGTTCGTCGCGAGCACGCCGGTAGTCCTGGGTCAGGAGCACGCGGACGAACTCGGCGGCGTACAGGTCCGGCTGCTTCTTCGCCGCCTCGGGGATGCGCGGCGCCCGAGTGTTGGGCAGCACGGCCCGAACGGGCGGCATGGCGCGCAGGGCCTGGAGCTCCCGCTCGAGAGCCGAGCCCGGTCCGGTGGCCTGACGAGCGGCGTCTGGTGTCGGGGGCACCGGCAACGGTGTTGCCGAATTGGTCTGTCCCGAAGACGCGGTCGGTTGATCAGGCGTGTCTCCTCGCGAGAAAAGCACCACACCGCAGGCCACGGCAACGGCCACAGCCAGCATCGTGATCGCGAACGGAGACCACCGGCGGCGCGGGAGACGCAGCGGAAACCTCATCGGATCGCCGCGCCCGCGGTCGAGAAGAAGGTGACCAGCGTGTTGGCCGCTCCGATGAGCATGGCTGCGGCCCCGGCGATCAGGACGCCGTTCTTGCCGCGGCCGGCGATGTGCGGGTTCGAGGAGGTCGAGCCGATGGCCCACGCCACGGCTGAGATCACGACACCGGCGACGGCGGCCACCAGGCCAAACGTGAGAAGGGCGCCCACGATCCTCTCGAGCGCGGCGAGACCCGGGAGGCCGTTTGTGTTGGGCGTGACGTCAACGGACGGGAGGTGCATGGTCGAGTCCCTTCGATGAGGCGGGCAGGTCCCGCACACGGTTGGCTCTACTCGCGTGGTGGGGCAGCATCGGATGCGAGTCAGGCGATGTGGCGGTAACCGGAGACCCCGTCGGCGATGAAGGAGGTGAGCCGCACCACCTTGACGACGTCGCCTGTCCGCGGCGCGTGCAGCACCTGCCCGTGCCCGACGTACATGCCGACGTGTCCCGGGTGAGCAAGGGTGCCCAGAGCGCCGGGGATCAGGATGAGGTCTCCTGGGCGCAGTGCTGCCGCGATGACCGGGCTGCCGTTGCGGAGCTGCTGTCCGGTCACCCTGCCGATCGAGACACCGGCCTGCCGCCATGCGGTCTGCATGAGGCCGGAGCAGTCGTACGTGGCGGGCCCCTCGCCGCCCCATTGGTAGGGCTTGCCTCGTTGCGCGAGAGCGAACGTGACCGCTGCCGCTGCTCGCGGCGTGACACCTGAGATGTCCTTCTGATTGGTGTCGGAGGTGCCGGGGTGGCTGTCCGAGATGGCGGCGGCTCCGCAGTCCAGTTCGCCGAACGCGTTCGACCCGCCGATCGCCATCAGGATCCGACTGGCGCGTTCGCCCTGGCGGAGGTAGTTGCCGCCGTAGACCAGGGACTGCCCGTTGGCGGCCGTGGGGTTCCCTGTGAAGGCGGAACGCTGCACGGTCTGCGCCGCACGCCACGGCTCCATCGATGACCAACCAGGAACTGCCAGCAGGGCGTCGAGGAACAGGTTCGTGGCGGACCGGGGGTCCATTCGTTGGGCGGCCGTTCCCCAACCCGGACGTTGCTGGAAGATGCCCAGAGAGTCGTGGTCATAGCCGATGCCTTGCGCCGGAATCCCATTGCCAGACGGGTCGTTCGGGTTTCTGAGCACCAAGAGGTTCGACTCGGTCAGGCCGGTCATGAGGGCGACGTATGCCGCTGGGCGTCCTCCGCGTGCGAGCGCGGTCGCGTAGACCGTTCGAGCGTTCTGGGCTTGCGCGTTCGAGAGCTCAGGGACGCTGCCCGTGGTGACGCAGACGGGTGGCGGGCTGGGTGCTGCAGCCGTGCCGCTCGGCAGCAGGAGCAGCAGGAAGAGGACGCCACCCGCCGCGAGCAAGGAGCCGAGGACGGCTAGCGCGGCCTTCTGGATCGACATGCTGGGCAAGACGGTTCGGTCGGGACATCATCGGCCGGACACGGTCAGGGGCGGGGATGTCGCCTTGCACTGTCGGAGATCCTCGGCACCATGGAAGTGAGGAGGTGTCTGCCCATGCTGCGTCGTCAACCGCGCCGTGAGGCTGATGTCGCGCTGGTGTTGGCTGATGCGCGGCGGCTTGCTCTCGAGGTTGCCGGGCTTGCCCCGTCCAACGAGGTGGATGTGATGGCGCTCGGGGTCGTGCTCGAGCCCGGCGAGCGTGCGAGTCGCGTACTCGCGATCCGACTTCGGGTGCGTGAGGGTGGCACCTGGACTGACGAGGCAGCGTGCTCGGTTCTGGTCACGGACCGGCGGATGCTGCTCACCCTGCCGCATGGCGAGATGGCCTCGCTCTGGTGGGGTGGGCTGGTGGGCCTGGACGTTGATCTCGTCAACCACCGGGTGACTCTTGACTATGGGGACGCTCGTCCCCGAGTGCTCCTCGGTCCCGGTGTGGAGTCGGTCGCCGTGATGGCCGTGGCCCAGGTTTACGGGCTCGACGCCCTGGCCACGCATCCCGGTCTGTCGCCGCTTCGACACCCTCTGCCAGCCTTCGAGCCGTGAGCCGCCGAGCGACCGGATGGGGTCCGGCATGCTCGGAGCCTCCGTGGAAGGCGCGGATCTGCCGGCGGACGTAGGCGCGTTGTTCTGCCGTTACCGACTGCTCCTCGACGAACATGCGAAGCAGTCCTGGCCATCCGCTGGTTGATCCCGCGACGAGGCGGTGGATGACTCGCAGCTGTGTGTCCGTGAAACCGAGCTTCCTCAGCATGCGGCGGGTGCACATCCGAGAGTTTCCGCCGGACCCCTTCGGCGAGACAGTCTTCAGCGGATCGGTCGAGCCCCGGAGCCGCGCGTCCTCGCATCTGGAGATGAAGATGTCGAGGACCGCGTCGAGCTGAAGGGAGGTCGTCTCCGCCGCGCTGATACCGATGTTTTCGAGGACCCACTGGCCGAAGCTGGGCCGGGACGTTTGAGCCATCAGGCACCTTCCTCCCGGTCGAGGCTGTACCAACGGATCAGGGAGTCACCCGGCACGCCGGTCATGCCATGCAAGAGGTCTGACTGCGCAAGACGTGCCGATCCGTTCGCGCCCTTGGTTGCGACGCCTCGGAGCTTCTTGAAGAGCTCCCCGGCGTCGAGGTCTCGCGCCTCTTCTTCGTGCAAGTGGAGCCAGTCCATGACGGCGAGCAGCTCATGGCTTGCGTGTTCCCGGCCCACCACGCGGACCTGAGCAGTGGAGCCGAACGGCGTCACGCCTCGGGCACCCTGGGTGCAGACCACCCGCTGCACCACGAACCAGAGCTCGTCCCTCGCGTCCGAGATGCTCGTCAGCCGGGGGCAGCGTCTCAGCGCGGCCCACAACTGATCCTCCTGGTTGCCTGAGTTCCGGTCGCCGTTCGTGGCGCTGTGGGTCATGGCTTCGTCCCCTCGGTGAGTTGGTTCGCCCATGGAACGGCGTGGGGACGGCTCTTGTCGGCGGCTGGGACGAGATCGGTGGACCGACTGGTGCGCTTGAGGGGAGCCCCCGAGTTATCCACAGGCGGGGCTTGTCTCCGGTGGCGCTGTCTGGGGCATGACCGAGAATGATCATGAAGCACGCCAAATCGGGACGGCTTAGTGCAGCGGCGACGCCAGGGCCGATGGGCGTTGGCTTCGACGGCTGAGGAATCAGACGGCGACGAAAGGGATCGCATGTTGGCCTCCGAGACGAATCGAGTGCTTGCCCGAATCACGTTTGCCGACAGCCGGCTCCGCCAACAGATGACGCCAGGTGACGCCGGGTGACTCGGCGATGACCACCGAGTCGTCGCCCCTGCGGGCCTGTCGGCTGAGGAAGGGCTGGAGTCAGGCTGCAGCGATGCGCCGCTTCGCGGCCGAGGTAGTGCGCAATGGTGGGGTCGCACCCGAGGGCACATCGCTGAAACGGATGTTCGCCTACTGGGAGTCCGGCGCGCGGGCCGTCACGGTGCCGGTCTACCAGCAGGCCTTCATCAGCCTCTACGCCGCGCCCCCGGAGGCGTTGGGATTCGTGCCGGCGGATGAGTCCGGGCGAGTCGCCGACCTGCGCGAGCGTCCGCTCGAGATCGTGGCGGTCGACCAAGGGCTCGTCGACATCTTCGAGGCGCAGACACAGTCGCTGCGTTTGCTCGACCGACGGCTCGGGTCTGCTGTCCAGGCGGCGCAGGCCGAGGCCCACGTGCGTCAGATCGAGGCGGTGCTAAGGCGCAGCGTCGGTAGCAAGCGAGCTGCCTTGGCTCGAGCGTTCGCCGAGGCGGCCGCCCTCGCTGGGTGGCAGGCACTCGACAGGGCGGATGTGACGAGTGCCTGGGAACTGCATGAGTCGGCGAAATCGGCCGCGCTTGAGGGAGAGGACGAGTCGATCGCCGCCCACGTGTTCGCACAGCAGGGACTGGTGCTGCTCGACGCCGAACAGCCGACGCTGGCAATGGATTCCGTGAAGACGGCTGCGACACGCGCCGGAGCCGCACCGCCCGTCATGCGGGCTTGGCTTGCCGCAGCTCTGGCTGAGTGCCACGCAGCGCTCGGAGATGCCGACGACGCTCGACGGCGCCTCGACGAGGCCGACAGCCATCTGGCGGCCGCGGTTGTCGACGGAAGCGAGCTGCCATATCTCATGCTCTCCGAGGAACACCTCCACCGGTGGCGAGCCCACTGCATGGCCGAGCTCGGTGACCTCGAGGCAGTCGATGCCGCGGCCGCTGCGAGTCCGGCCGAAGGTGACTCGGTACGTGCCGCTACCGCGCTGCACACAGATTTGGCGTCGGCCTACCTCAACGCCGGTGACCTCGAGGCCGCCGCGGTCGAGGCAGGGGTAGCCCTGCGGATGGCCGAGCGGTATGGCTCAGCGAGGCAGCGCAAGCGATCAGTCGCGATCCTCTCCCGCTGTCAACGCGAGGTAGTGCAGCAACCCGATCAGGGTCCCTGAGTTGACGACCTTGCCCTCGTCGATGAGGCGAGGGACCTCGGCCAGGGGCATCCATTCGAAGCGCCCCTCGTCGAGCTCCGTCGGCTCTCCGACGCGCTCGGCACCGCGGGCGACGAAGACGTGGTGACGGCTGCGAACCATGCCGATCATCGGCTCGAAGGTCACCGCCCGACGGATCGTCCTTGCCCGGTAGCCGGTCTCCTCGATGATTTCCCGGATCGCGGTCGCCTCCGGGTCCTCGCCCTGCTCGACCAAGCCGCCGGGCAGTTCGTAGTTCCAGACGTCCGGGACAAAGCGATGCCGCCAGCTGAGCAGGACGTGCTCCTCGTCGTCGTCGATCACGACGGCCATGGCGGCTTCTGGCATCGTCACGGTGTGGTGCTCGAAGTGTTGTCCGGAGGGGAGTACGACGTCGGCCGCGCCAAGTGTTACCCACTTGCTTTCGTAGATCGCCCGCTCACCCAGGACCTGCCATGCGTCCGCCTCGACCGAATCGCTCATGAGGTGCTCACTCTTCCTGCGGCTCCGATGGCCGACGTGCTCGCGTCCGTTTGCCGCTCAGTCGAACTCCAGCCTATGACCGCAGCGGCCTGCCCGAGTTCGGGACGCGGCCCCGCCGCCGCGAGGCAGACCGGCTGTTCACTCGAGCTGTGATGGCTTGAGGCCGACCTCCCGGGCTTTCTGTCGCAGGGCAGTCGCCGGTTCGCCGATGAGGCGCTCGGTCCGTCCGACACCGGAGACCTTCACGAGTGCCACCTGAGCGCGCGACAGGGCGGCCTCGGCGAGTTCGAGACGATCGCGGGCCTTGTCGCGAAGTTTCTCAGCGGCGGTGACGGCGCGAAGTGCGTCGGACTCGGACTTCTGCGCTGCACGCAGCCGTGCGCGGGCGGTCTCGTTCACGGGGAGTGCATCGGACATGGCGGCTCCTTCAAGCATCGAGTTTGACCTGAGTCCAACGTCCCCGCCGGGACAGCATGCTTCGCCCGACACGGCGCGGTGGTCCCGCGACGGGGGCACATCGTTTGGCGCCGAACACCAATTCGATGTTGCGCGACAACGGGCTGATGGCAGGAGGCACGGGGCGTGGGCGCGGGATCCCCTGCGTGACCGGCACGTGGTGGCACCACAGTCAGCACCTCGCCCGAGCCGCCACTGATTGGTGGAGGGGACGATGCCTGGCGGCGGTCCGTGGCCGGGCGAGTGGCGACGCGATCCCGCACCCGCTCCGTTGTCGGCTCTCGTCGTCTATGTGGTCACGGACGAGGGCCTGCCGTCACGGTGCAGGCCTGGGTCGACGCCCGGTACCTGCGCCCACCCCACCTGACTCGCCCACTCCCACGCCTCTTCCCGAACCGACCTACCAGAACCCCGCTCCCGCAGGAACCCCGTCATCACGCCCGCGGCATCTTCGCCGCCGGCCCCGACCCTTGTCCCGGTCATCCCGCCCAGATAGGCAATCCTTCGCTCCACAGACCCGTGAATACCTTTGCGGGACAGCGTGACTGAGTCGACCCGTGACCGGCGGTCAGCGGGCCTGTGGTTGTCCTGATCAGGCGGCCGGGTCGAGCACGACGGTGTGGCCGAGTCGCTCGAGCTGCGCTACGAGCCTTCGAGCATGGGCCTCGTCATTGCGCCGCTGGAGCCAGTCCGGGCCGAGGTCGCGGTAGCTCTGATCGGTGAGCAGCATGTGGTAAGCCGCGACGAGGATGGAGTGGGCGACGGCGACCTGGGCGCGCTTGGGCCCGCGACGTCCGGCCAGCCTGGCGTACTGCGAGGCCAGGTAGGTGTCTTTGGTGCGGGATGCGGAGCTGGCGGCCTCGACCAGCGCCGAGGTGAGCCACTTGTTGCCGTGCCGGGTCGCGGAGGGGCGGCGATACCCGGCGGACTCGTGCACGCCGGGGGCGACGCCGGCCCACGCGGCCAGGTGCTGCGCGGACGGGAAGCGGGACATGTCGGCACCGGTCTCCGCGACGATGACCTGGGCCGTGTGGAGCCCGACGCCCGGGATCGTGGTCAGCAGCTCGAGCTGGTGCTGCCACGGGTCGAAGGCGGCGTCGATGACCTCCCCGAGCAGGCTCTGGGCCAGCTCGACCGAGTCGAGCCGACGCAGCATCGCCGACCCGAGCCGGGCGTGGTGGGCGTCGAAGCTGCCCGTGAGGGCTTCGATGAGGTCGGGGATCTTGACGCGCATCTTCCCCTTGGCCAGGTCGGCCAGCACCGCCGGGTCTGCCTCGCCGTCGATCAGCGCTTGCAGCATCCGACGCACCGACACGGTGGTGACCGAGGACGCGACGGCGGACACCTTCATGGAGGCGTCCTCGAGCATCTGCTCGAGCCGGCCGGCGTCACGAACCCGGTCCCCGCTGAGCTGGGTGCGGTACCGGGTCAGCAGCCGTAGCCGCCGGATCGGTGGCGGCGGCACGAAGGAGGGCCGGACCAGGCCGTGCTCGACCAGCTGCGCGATCCACTCGGCGTCGCGCACGTCGGTCTTGCGCCCGGGCAGGGCTTTGATGTGGGCGGCGTTGATCAGCCAGCACTCCAGGTGCTCCTCGAGCGCGTAGAACACCGGCTTCCAGTAGGTGCTGGTCGACTCCATCCCAGCCACGGTGACTCCGGAGTCGATCACCCACGCCGTCATCTCCTGCAGCGTGCGGGTCATCGTGGGAAAGGTCCGGATCTCGCTGCGGCGTTTACCGCCCGAGCCCGGGGTGCGCACGCACACGGTGACCGACCTCTTGCCGATGTCCAGTCCCGCTGCGCGGTCGAAGAGAACGTCCATGCCTGCTACCTCCGATCGGCCATCGTCAACTGCGGCGCCGCCCGGAGGGCTCTCTAATCCAGGACACAGACCCACGTGCTCACGGCAACAATCCAGCTCTCCCGAGACACCCCGCGTCATACACGTCTACGGGCTCACCCGCACCAGTGTGGCTCGACGTCACCGAGCGACACCCCATTCTCATCCCCCCAGATCGCGACCCGAAGGGCCCCAACCGTTTTACACGTCTGGCACCAAAGGTGCCCGCTCCCGCGGATGGTGACCCGGGCGCGGGGTGGTTCGGGGGTGACGATGTCGATCAGGCGGATGACCCTGGGGTCGGGCTACCGGTACCTGATGGCGTCCGTCGCGCGCGGCGACTCCGGTGGCCCGACGGCCTCCCCGTTGAGCGGCTATTACACCCAGGCGGGCACGCCGCCGGGCCGGTTCCTCGGCAGCGGTCTGGCCGGGCTCGACGCGGGGCGAGGCGTCGAAACGGGGTCGGTGGTGACCGAGGAGCACCTGTGGCGAATGCTCGGCATGCTGCAGGACCCGGTCACCGGGCAGCCCCTCGGCCGGGCCCCGGCGCCGGGGCACGCGGCATCCGTCGACGGTCTCGGCCGGGCGCGGAGGGCGCCCAAGACGGTGGCCGGATTCGACCTGACGTTCAGCGCGCCGAAGTCGGTCTCGACGATCTGGGCGCTCGCGGATGAGGCGACCCGGGAGCGGATCCGGGTCGCGCACGAGGCGGCACTGTCGTTTGTGCTCGGGTACGCGGAGGAGCAGGTGTTCGCGACCCGGACCGGCCGCGGCGGCGTGGTGTCGGACGACGTGCGCGGGGTCATCGGGGCGGCGTTCGAGCACTGGGACTCCCGCGCGGGCGACCCGCAGCTGCACACGCACGTCGTCGTGTTGAACCGGGTGCAGGCGGTCTCGGACGGCGGCTGGCGCACCCTCGACAGCAAGGCGCTGTTCCGTTCCGCGGTTGGGCTGTCCGAGCTGTACAACGGGGTCCTGGCCGACCTGGTCACCGGCGACCTCGGCGTGGGGTGGACCCCGGAGGGGCGCCGGCACTCGGCCGTGGAGAAGTGGGAGGTCAGCGGCGTCGGTGCGGCGCTTCGGGCGGAGTTCTCCCAGCGCACCACGGAGATCGAGCAGGCCAAGGACGTCCTCGTCGAGTGGTTCGTCGCCAGCCATGGTCGGCAGCCGACGGCGCGTGAGGTGCTCCAGATGCGGCAGCAGGCGACGCTGGAGACCCGCCCTGAAAAGCACCTGAAGCCGCTCGGGGAGCTCATCCACGGCTGGCGACGCCGCGCGGAGCCGTTCGTCGGCGACGACCCGCAGGCATGGGTCGCGAGCCTCGCCGGGCGCAACGACCTGCCGCTGCTGAGGGCGTCGGACCTGTCTGCGGGGATGCTCGATGAGGCGGCGCGGGTCGCGGTCGAGGTGGTGTCCGGGAAGCGGGCGACGTTCACCCGGGCGAACGTGCTGGCCGAGGTTCTGCGGCAGATCGCCGGTATTCGGTTCACCGAGCCAACGGAGCGGGTCGCCGTCGCGGACCGGGTCGCGGACCTGGCCCTCGAGCGGTCGGTGGCGCTTACACCCGCTGAAAGCGGCGTCGTGCCCGAAGGCTTGCGTCGGCCGGACGGGTCCTCCCGGTTCCGTCCCCGCAACTCGGAGCAGTTCACCACGGTCGAGCTCATCGACGCGGAGGAGCGGCTCCTCGCAGCGGGGCGCGCACTCGACGGGCCTTTTGTCGACGAGGCCGTGGCCGGGTCGGTCACGGCTCAGGATCTTCCCGGGCGCGGGCATCCGCTCTCACCGGAGCAGGCCGCGGCGGTGTGCCAGGTGCTCGGCTCCGGGCGGGTCCTGGACGTGCTCGTCGGGCCGGCTGGGACCGGGAAGTCGACCGCGATGGCCGGGGCCCGCGCCGGCTGGGAGGCCAGGTTCGGTCCCGGGTCGGTCGTCGGGTTGGCGCCGTCCGCGGCTGCTGCGGAGGTGTTGGCGGAGGCCGTCGGGGTGCCGACCGAGAACACGACAAAGTGGCTGACCGAGGCCGCTCGGCAGCCCGCCCGGCTGCAGGAGCTGGAGCGGCTGTCGGTGCGGCTGGACCGGGCCAGCCCTTCACTGCGCACCCGTGCCCTGATCGGGCGGGCGAGTGCGGTGGCCGCGGAGGTCGACCGGTGGCGACTGAAGGCGGGGCAGCTGGTGATCGTCGACGAGGCGTCGATGGCCGGCACGTTCGAGCTCGACACCCTCACCGCGCACGCCCGGGCGGCGGGCGCCAAGGTGCTGCTCGTGGGGGACTGGGCCCAGTTGTCGCCGGTGTCGGCCGGAGGCGCGTTCAAGCTCGTCGCGACGGACCGCGACGACGCCCCACACCTATCGGACGTGCGCCGATTCCGGCACGAGTGGGAGCGCGACGCCTCCCTCGGCTTGCGCGCCGGGCGCGTGACGGCGGCCGGGAAGTACGCAAAGCAGGGTCGCGTCGAGGGCGGCGACCGCGAGTCGATGCTCGACATGCTCTACGAGGCGTGGCAGGCAGACACGAAGGCAGGGAAACGATCGATCATGGTCGCGGCCGACGCGCAGACCGTGGCCGATCTCAACGCCCGGACCCGCGCCGACCGCGTCGCCGCGGGTGAGGTCAGCCATGGCGGGGTGGCGATCGGCGGCGGCGCCACGATAAGCGTCGGGGACGTGGTCGTCACCCGCCTGAACCAGCGCGACCTCGCCACTTCCGGTGCGTGGGTGAAGAACGGCGACATTTGGACGGTGACCGCCATCCGCGGAGACGGATCGGTCCGGGTCCGGCGCCCGAGTGGCGGAGGAGTGGCCGTCTTGCCGGCCGCGTATGTCCGCGAGCACGTCGAGCTCGGATACGCGTGCACCGCGCACCGGGCCCAAGGGCGAACCGTCGACACCGCGCACGCGTACGTCACCGCGACCACCGTGCGCGAGCCGCTTTACGTCATGGCCACCCGCGGCCGGGAGAGCAACCGGCTCTACGTCGACACGATGTACGACCCGGACGTCGCCACCGCCCACGAGGAGCCCGTCGAGGCTCAAGCCGTCGACGTACTCGAGCAGGTCTTGGCGCATTCGGGCGCGGACCAGTCCGCCACCGAAACACGCCACCAGGAGGCGCAAACTGCCGAAGGTCCGGCCCGGCTCGACGCCGAAGGCGCGGCAATATACGCCGTCGGCGGCGCACAGCGGTACGCCGATCTGCTCCTCTCGGCCGGCATCCCGGCCACGGACATCGAGGCAGCTAAACGGTCGGACCGGTGGCGACCCCTCCTCGCCCGCATGCACCACGCCGAGCGGCTCGGCGTCAACGTGCCCGGAGCCATCATGTCGTGGAGAGCCGCTACCGAGGGCCTCCACGCGCGGGATCGGCTCCTGTCGATCGAGGTGCTCCTGATTCGGGCCATGGCCGTCGACCCCGAGCCGTCAATCGCCGGAAACGAGGGCTCGAGACGAGTCACGACGCAACGCACCATGTAGTCGGACTCCTGACCCCTACGCCTGTCGGCAGGGACGTTCCCGGCGTCTAGTCTGGGACTCCCGGAGACGGGAGTCCCCATCAAGGTCCTGGGCGCCGACGAGGCGTCCTTACTTCATCTCCCGCGCCGCGGCACCGACCACCTCTACTGTCACCGTCAGCCAGGCGCTGGTGACGCGATCGCGGCGTACACCGGACGGTTCCGGACCTGACCGTCTCGGACCTTGACCATGAACCCGTCAGTGAACACCGCGGCGTACACGCCCCCCAAGGGGCTCGGACTCAGTGCGTCCCGCTGCAGCTCAACATGCGGAGAAGAAGTGGGTGAGGACCCGCTCGCCGAAGGTGAGGGCAGAGGTCGGCACTCTCTCGTCAGCTCCGTGGAACATCGCTGGGAAGTCGAATCCGGCGGGCAGTTGAAGCGGAACGAACCCGTAGCAGTTGATGCCCAGTCGTGCGAAGTGCTTGGCGTCGGTTCCGATGGGGAGGCAGGCGGGCACGGCGACGCCTTGGGGGTCCTCCGCGGAGATGGCGGCGGAGATCGCCGCGGGCACCGGGCCGGTGAACGGGGTCTCGAGCGCGTCGCTGTGCAGGGTCCGCTCGACGTGGACGAGGTCACCGACGAGTGCTTCCAGCTCCTCGTAGAACTCCTTCTCGTAGCCGGGGACGAAACGTCCGTCCACGCGTGCTTCGGCGGAGGAGGGGACGACGTTGTGCTGCAGGCCGGCCGTGAGCTGGGTGGCGTTGTAGGTGTTGCGCAGGGTGGGCACCAGCAGCTTGGCCAGCGGGCCCGTGGCCTGCAGGGCGGCCTCTGGGGTGTCGGCGTGGTGCCACTGGCGTGCCGTGGTGACGAGGCCCTCGGACGTGCGGCACAGCCGCAGTCCGAAGTCGTGGTGCTCGAGCCTGTGGATGGCCTCACTGAGCTTGACGACGGGGTTGTCGGTGTGGCTCATGGAACCATGGCCTCCAGTCCCGCGAGCGATCAGCCGTAGCCAGCCGATGCCCTTCTCCGCGGTCTGCACGAGGTAGGCGCGCCGGCCTGCGTCGTACTCGTGGCTGAACCCGCCGGCTTCCCCGATTGCCTCGGTGCAGTCCTCGAACAGCTCACGGTGATTCTCGACCAGCCAGCGTGCTCCCAGTCCGCCGCCCAGCTCCTCGTCGGCCACGAAGGCCAGGACGATGTCGCGGCGGGGCTGCCAACCGGTGGACAGCAGACGACGCAGCGCGGTCAGGGTCATCGCGGCCATGTTCTTCATGTCCACGGTGCCTCGGCCCCAGACGTAGCCGTCGCGGATCTCCCCGGCGTGCGGTGGGACGGTCCAGGCGCTGGGGTCGGCTGGCACCACGTCCAGATGAATGTGAACGAGCAGAGCGTCCTGGTGTGGGTCGGTGCCGGCGATCCTGGCCACCACGTTCGTTCGTCTGGGTGCCGACTCCAGAATCTGGGGCGACAGCGACAGGTCGGACAGTTCGAGTGCCACCCGTTCCGCAGTTCCCCGCTCGAACTCTCCCAGTGCCGACGAGTCGAAGCGAACGAGCTCGGAACACAGCAGCGACACCGGGCTGTCGCTGGGATCACCGCTGCGCTCAGCGGATTGGAGAGCGTCGGGGGGCAATGGCACGGGGGTGGTCATGGTCCTCTTCTTTCGGCGGCCTCCCGGCAAGGGGCCGCGGGGCTGCGGGGTAGAGCCCTGCGCGCAGCGAATTCACTATGTTGACGATCGTGTCGCCATAGTGGACGATTTCCTCATGGATCTCAAGCCCGACCAAGCGGAACTCAACGGGGCCGCCGGCGAAGCGACGCAGCAGCAGGCCAAGCGTGCGATCACGGCAGCCGGGGCGCTGGTCCTGCAACTGCGGCGGGACGCGGGCTACAGCATTGCGACCTTGGCGGCGATGGCGGACATGAGCCCGGGGTTGTTGAGCCAGATCGAGCGTGGCCGTGGGAACCCGTCACTGACCACGTTGATCAAGCTCTCCCAAGCGCTCCGGGTGCCTGTCGGGCGCTTCTTCGGCGGGGGTGACGAGGCCGGAGCGGTGGTGCGCCGCGATCAGCGCATGCGGTTGCAGGTGGCGGAGGACAACCTGGTCTACGAGATGCTCACTCCTCACATGCATGGTCAGCTCGGCATGGTCCGGGCCCAGATCGCTGCGGGATGGGACAACGAGGACGCGCCGTTTGTCCATGCCGGCGAGGAGTGCGTGATCGTCACTGCGGGCAGGTTGTTGGTCACTGTCAACGGCACCGGCTACCACTTGGCCGAGGGCGACTCGCTCACCTACGACTCGTCACTGCCGCACTGGTATCGCAACCCCGAGACCACCGATGCAGTTCTGATCGGCGCCATGACGCCGCCGTCCTTCTAGTCCCTTTTGCCGGTTCCCCGGCTCGACGAAAGGCTCACAATGACGTTTTCCATCACTGCCCGCTGCCCTCGCACCGGCATGTTCGGTGTGGCGGTCTCTACCGCGGTGCCAGCCGTCGGGGCGATCTGTTGCTTCGGCGGCCCAGGGATCGGTGCCATTGCCACGCAGTCCTGGGTCAACCCTTATCTCGGCATCGACGGCGTCGAGTTGCTCAAGCAGGGGCTGGCTGCCGCGGAAGTGGTTGAGCGCCTGGTCGGTCAGGACCCCGGGCGCGACGTGCGACAGTTGGGCGTCGTCGATGCCCAGGGCCGCTCGGCCGCCTACAGCGGAACGCAGTGCACCTCATGGTTCGGCCACATGACCGGGCACGGCTACAGCATCCAAGGCAACATGTTGGTCGGCGCCGACACCTTGCAAGTCATGCAGGAACGGTTCACCGCCACCGAAGACGCGGAACTGCCGGAGCGGCTAGTCAGCGCGCTCGAGGCCGGCCAAGCGGCTGGGGGCGACAAGCGGGGACGCCAGTCCGCGGCCGTCAAGATCTGGAAGTCCGAGCAGTACCCGTACCTGGATCTTCGTGTCGACGAGCACGCGCAGCCGGTCCTGGAGCTGCGCCGGGTGTACGAGGTTGCTCGGCGGCAGCTGCTTCCCTTCGTGGAGATGATGCCGACGCGGGAGGACCCCATCGGGGGCCACGACGCGGAGGTCGAGAGGTTCATCCTGCTCTCCCCCGAAGAACGGGCTCTGCGCTCCTGAGGCGCGCTGACGCGGGAACCAGGCGAAACTCCACGTCATCAACAAAGTGAAGAATCCTCATCTCATCTCTTGACCGGTGACCTGTGCCTGTTCATAATAATGATCATCCCCAGTCTGAAGTGAAGCCGCGTGCTGATTCGCTGTGCACGCCGGGCAACCGCTTCCCCCACGAAAGGCGGCTCGATGTCGCACACGACCCGACGCTCCCAGCACGCCCGTCTGCTTCCGGTCACCCTCGCGCTGCTGGCCAGCGGGTCCCTCGCCGCGTGCAGCGGCGGAGCCTTCAGCAGCGGAGGCTCACAGGCCAACACGAGCGGCCCGATCAAGATCGGCATGCTGCTGGACCAGACCGGCGAGCTCAACCTCGCGGGCAAGCCGATGCAGAAGGCGGCTGAAATGGCCGTGGCCGATGTCAACAGTCACGGCGGGGTCCTCGGGCGCACGCTGGAGCTGAAGAGCTACGACCCGCAGTCGGACAACGCCAAGTACGCCCAGTACGCGAGCCAGCTCGCGGAGCAGGACAAGGTCGACGTGATCATGGGCGGCATCACCAGCGCCTCGCGTGAAGCGGTGCGCCCGGTGGCCGACCGCACGAAGACGCTCTACATGTACAACGAGCCCTACGAGGGCGGCGTCTGCGACAAGAACACGTTCCTCAACGGCGCCACCCTTGACCAGACGATTGCGCCGCTGATGCCGTGGGGGATCAACAAATACGGGCCCAAGGTCTACGTCGTCGCTGCCGACTACAACTTCGGGCACAACGCCGCCAAGTGGGTCCAGAAGCTCACCACCCAGGCGGGCGGCACGGTCGTCAACACGGAGTTCGTGCCGCTTAACGTCTCCGACTTCAACTCCATCATCAACCACATCCAGGCGGCGAAACCTGACCTCATCGCCTCGATGCTCGTGGGCACGAACCACGTCGCGTTCTACCGGGCCTACGCCGCCGCAGGACTGAACCGCAGCACGCCCATCCTGTCCGAGACTTTCGGCCTCAGCGGCGAGCAGGTCGTGCTGGACCCCAAGGAGGCCAGCAACATCTTCGTCGCTGCCTCGTACTACGCGGCGCTCGATCGCCCGGAGAACGTGGCCTTCAAGAAGGCGTGGCACCAGACGAACGGCGCCTCCTACCAGGAGCCGACCGCTCAGGACATCGATGTGTGGAACGGGATCCACATGTACGCGGAGGCCGCCAAGAAGGCCGGGAGCACCGACCGTGTGAAGGTCACCGCCGCCTTGGAAGGCGGAACCAGCTTCGACGGACCAGGCGGGCAGGTCAGCGTGGACCCCAAAACCCACCACAGCGTCTACGACGTGCACATCGCCTCGACGAACGACAAGCACAGCTTCGACATCGTGAAGACCACGCCGCAGGTGCAACCGGCCTGGGAGCAGCAGGTATGTGACCTGCAGGCAAAGCCCGACGTCAACAAGCAGTTCAGCCTCGACTGACTCTTCGGTTGCGGAGCCGGCCCTCGGGTCGGCTCCGCTAGGAGCCCCCATGGACGCATCTCAAGTGGCCGCCATCGGCCTGTCCGTCATCAACAGCATCGCCATGCTGATCATCATCTCGGTGGGTCTGGCCGTGATCTTCGGGATGATGGGCCTGATCAACCTGGCCCACGGCGAGTTCCTGATGCTCGGGGCCTACATGACGGTCACCTTCTATCGCCTAGGACTGGGCTTCTGGGTCGCGTGCCTGCTCGGGGCCCTCTCGGTCGGCCTCTTCGGGGTCATCATCGAGCGCTGCCTGGTGCGCTTCCTCTATGGGCGGTTGGCCGCCATGATGCTCGCGACCTGGGGCCTGAGCCTGATCATCATCCAGGGCGTCACGATCGTCTTCGGGACCAGCACGCACTCCCTGCCCACACCGCTCGGCTCCTTCCGGATCGGCAGCTACTCGTTCTCCCAGTACTCGATCGTCGTCGATGTCGCCGCCATCGCCATGCTCGCCCTCGTCTTCGTGGTCTTCACGAGGACGCGGTACGGGGCCATGGCGCGCGCCTCCACACTCGACCCCAAGATGGCTGCCGCGATCGGCATCGACGTCCGTCGGGTCAACATGCTGACCTTCGGTTTCGGCGCGGCTCTCTCCGGCTTGGGCGGTGCCCTGCTCTCGGCCTTGGCGGGCGTGGTCCCCACGTTCGGCCAGCAGTACGTCGGGAACGCGTTCATGACTGTCATCTCCGGCGGAGGCGCAGTCCTGACGGGAACCGCGTCCGCGTCCGTGCTCCTGGGCGGAGTCCAAGGGGCGGTCGCCAACCTCTCCACGGCGTTCCTGGGCTCCATCGCGCTGCTCGTCGTGGCCATCGTTCTCCTGCGCTTCATGCCCAACGGCATCAGCGGCAAATGGGGCCGGCGCTTCTAGCTGGTCGCAGCTCCCACCCTTGAGAGGCACCATGAACACCATCCTCCGCCTGGCGAGGTCGCTGCCCGGGCGCATCGGTCTGACGGTGCTGTGCATCGCCGCGTCGGCTGCCGCGGCCGCCGGCTCCAACGCCTTCCTCGCGCAGCAGTGGGCCCTATGGGTCATCTTCGGCCAGCTCGCGGTGAGTCTCACCTTCGTGTGGGGGTACGGCGGCATCTTCAGCTTCGGCCAGGGCGCGCTGTTCGGGATCGGCTCCTACGCCTACGGCGTCTCGGCCATCAACCTCTCCCCGAGCACCGGAGAGACTTACTCGTCACTGATCGTGGCCGCCGCCGTCGCGGGTCTCTTCGCGCTCCTGTTGGGCTACTTCATCTTCTACGGCAACGTCGGGGAGCTGTATGTCGGCATCATCACCCTCGCGGTGACGCTGGTGCTGCTGACCTTCATGTCGAGCACCGGCTCGCCCGAGTGGCACATCGGGGACGCCCTGTTCGGCGGCTACAACGGCATGAGCGGCATCCCGGCCCTCGGTTCGGCGACCGCGCCGCTCAACCCGGGCCTTCAGCTGATCGTCGTGGTCGCCATCGCCTCCGTCGTCGTGCTTCTCCTGGACCAGCTGCTGCGCAGGCCCTTCGGCCGGTCCCTGATCGCCGTCAGGGACAACGAGCTGCGCTCACAGCTGCTCGGCTACGACGTGAGGAAGGTCCGGCTCGCGGCGTTCGTCATCGGTGGAGTCGTGGCCGGGCTGGCTGGAGGCGAGTTCGCCGCGTGGGGCCAGTTCACCAACCCGTCCGTGTTCAGCCTTCCGCAGGCGGCACTGGTCATCATCTGGGTGCTCGTCGGAGGACGGCGCTCCCTGTTCGGCGCGTTCCTGGGCGCCGTGGTGATCCAGGAGATCCAGACGGTCATGGGCGGCCAGGGCGGTGGCCTCACACCGATCGTCCTCGGCGCCATCATGATCCTCGTGGTGCTGCTGGCCCCCGAGGGCCTGATGGCCGCGGTATGGGCAGCCCTTCGCCGCCTTGGCGTCAACGTCGGTCGGCGCCCCACGACGCCCCGGCGCAGCGCACAGGACATCGCCGAGCACCGTCCTGCCAGCGCCGGCGAACTGGTCGCCGAGAACGCGTCCAAGACGTTCGGTGGCGTCAAGGCGGTCCGCGACGTGTCCGCGGCCTTCCGGCCCCGCACCGTCACGTCCCTGCTAGGACCCAACGGCGCCGGCAAGAGCACCTTCTTCAACCTCTTGGTCGGCCGCTACCCCGCAACCGCAGGACGGATCACCCTCGATGGGCGCGACATCACCAAGACCCCCACCTACCGACGAGCTCAGCTCGGCCTTGGCATCAAGACCCAGGTCCCCAGCGTCTACAACGAGCTGACCATCCGAGAGAACATCTGGCTCGCCGCCTACGCCAAGAAGCGCTCAGTCGAGCAGGCCGAAGGCGTCACCGACCACGTGTTGGAGGACTTCGGCCTCACACAGCGGCAGGAAACGCTCGTGGGGGACCTGGCGCACGGTCAACGACAATGGCTGGAGATCGCCATGGTGGTCGCAGGCCACCCCGAGGTGGTGCTCCTCGACGAGCCAACAGCCGGAATGACCCGCGAGGAGACCAGCCGAACCGCGCAACTGGTCCTCCAGCTCGCCGAGGGTGCCACCGTGGTCGTCGTCGAGCACGACATGGACTTCGTCCGCCAGCTCGGCTCCGACGTGGTGATGCTCCATCAGGGCGAGGTCTTCCGCACCGGCTCGATCGAAGAACTCCGCAAGGACGAACAAGTCCTCGACATCTACCTCGGAAGGGCCACCGCCGATGCTCCAGCTACATGATGTCTCCGCCGGATACGGACCGACACCCGTACTGCACGGCATCAGCCTCGAGGTCGGGCCAGGGGAGCTCGTAGCCCTGCTGGGGCGCAACGGCGTGGGCAAGACCACGCTGCTGCGTACCATCACCGGCGAGATCCCCGCCAGCCGCGGGGAGGTCCGACTGGCCGAGAAGCCCATCACCAAGATGAAGCCCCACGAGCGGGCCAGAGCAGGCATCGCGTACGTGCCACAGGGCAGACAGATCTTCAGCGACCTGAGCGTCCTGGACAACCTCCGCGTCGCCGGTTACGCCGCGCAGAAGCCCGGATGGCAGTCCATCGTCGACGAGATGCTCGAGCAGTTCCCGATCCTGGCCGAGAAGAGGACCCTCACCGGCGGGTCCCTCTCCGGTGGGCAGCAGCAGATCCTCGCACTGGCCCGAGCCCTCGTCACGGCCCCCGATCTGCTGCTGTTGGACGAGCCGTCAGAAGGGATCCAGCCCTCGATCGTCCAGCAGATCGCCCACGAGATCAAAGACATCAACCAGCGCCGGAACATCACCGTCGTCATCGTCGAGCAGAACCTCGAGTTCGCCGCATCGGTCGCCGACACCGCCTACGTCATGGACAAGGGCCGGATTGCCCAGAAGCTCAAGACCGACCACCTGCTCTCAGACGTGTCGCTCCAGCACGAGCTCCTCGGCGTCTGAGCATCGACGGATCTATTGGCTGCGGGTCTCGACCGGACGGCGCGCATCACGCTGTTCGGGCGTGAATTGGAGTGCGTGCGCACCGCGGTTCCGCGGTGAGGCACCGGGTTGAGGATCGAAGCCCTTACTCGGGACGGCCAACAAGGCGATCCTCGTGATGACCTCGACGGCAACCGATCGGCCGGTGTAGCGCTGAGCCGCCAGCGGCCCGGGATCCCGCGATCCTAGGACGGGGCGCGGATGAGTCATTGCGCCGCCTGTCACACGGTCCGCGGCTGGACTCACGGAGTTGTTGTCGACGTCAGATCGGAGCTGGTCGGTTTCACCCGAGGGGACGAGATCTTCGCCAGTCTGGAGCTGCCCAAGACTTCGGGAGCTGCCGGATCATCCGGGGGACAGGCGCGACGTTGGATCCATGGGGCCCAGATGCTCAACGTCACTCATCGTAGGCGCCGAACGCCTGCTGGCGCGTGAGGGACCTGATGCGCTCATCGTCGTATCCCAAGATGTCCCGCAGCACATGGGAGGCATCCTCGTTACGGGCAGGGGCACGACGGAAGTCCCCGGCACCGTTTCCGACGCGCACGGGGCTCGCCACCTGTCTTACGGTTCCGAACCGCGTATGGGTCGTCTCCATGATCATGTCGCGGGCAAGCGTGTGAGGGTCGGCAAGCGCCTGGGCGACGCTGTTCACCGGCCCGCTCGGGATGCCTGCGAGGCGCAGCTCATTGAGCCAGTGCGCCACGGTCTGCGATTGAAAGATGCTTTCGAGAAGCGGAACGAGCGTGGCCGCGTTTGCCCGGCGCGCGGCAAACGTCGCGAAGCGCTCGTCGTCGGCGAGCTCCGGATGACCCATCACCCCGGTGAGGCGCCGCCAGAACTTCTCCTTCGGGCAGGCGACGACGATCCAGCCGTCGCGGGTCGGGAAGGCTTGGAACGGGACGATCGACGGGTGGGCGGAGTGATGGGTACGGGCGGGCTGGAAGTCACCGTTGAGCTGCCAGATCGCGGGATACGAGAGCATGGCCACTGCTGTATCGAAGAGGCTTACATCGCAGTCAGTCCCGATGCCGTCGCGACGGGCGGCGTGCACTGCCGCCAGGACTGAGATCGCAGCCACGAGCCCGCCCGAGTAGTCCACTAGGGAGAGCCCCGACTTGGTGGGTGGGCCGTCCGGTTCGCCGGTCAAGTCCATCCAACCGGTGAGCCCCTGAAGGACATAGTCGTATCCGGGCTCTGCAGAGCGGGGACCGCTCATCCCGTACCCGGTCAAAGAGCAGCAGACGATGGCGGGATTAAGTTCCTTGAGGTCGTCGTACATCAGTCGCAGCTTCGGCGGCACGTCCCCCCGCAGGTTGGAATAGACGACGTCGCTGTGGCGAACGAGATCCTCGAACAAGGACCGGCCGGCTGGGTTGGCGATGTCCAGAGCGATGCTGCGCTTGTTGCGGTTGAACGCCTCGAAAAACAGGCTGTCTTCGCCTTCTTGGAACGGCGGAACGTACCGAGCGACGTCTCCTCCAGTTGAGGGGTCTTCGATCTTGATCACCTCGGCGCCAAGGTCGGCGAGGTGCATGCTGCCGAACGGCCCGGCCCCGTACTGCTCGACGGCAAGGATGCGGACGTCCTCGAGTGGCCTCATGCGGGCCGCCCGTTACTTGTCGCACGGGCCGCAACCAAGGCGGCCGTCCGCGCCATCTCGTTCCCGACGATCATGAGTCCTTCGTCGACTCCCATCCCGGGTCGAGCGAGAACCTGCTGGGCGTCGCACGCCATGGCTATGTGGGCACAGACCTGAGCGGATCTGTCGGTCTCGTTGCAGGTGCCGCCGCAGTAGGCGAGAAGCCCATGGTCACGCACAAGCAGCAGGGCCTCGACGGTGTTGTTGACGCCGCCGAGGTCTGGCGTCTTGACGTGGATCATGTCCGCAGCGCCGGCAGCCGCGAAGACTTTGATGTCGTCGAGGGTGTTGCACCATTCGTCGGCGGCGAGTTGGACGCTGGAACCAAGGCGTCTCAGTTCCGCGCGCAAGGCGGTGAAGGCCTCCACCTGGCCGTCGCGGCTCCCCGCGTCGACCGGGTGCTCGATGCGGAGCTGGAAGGGCGCGGCGAGGTCGCCGACGCGGGCGAGGTAGGCCGCCATGGTCGTGGTCTCGGCATCGAACGCGAGGCCGACGGTGCCGTAGAGGTCGAAGTGCAGGACCGGGTGGTAGCTCTCGCTCGGACGCAGCTTCAGCACCCGAGCGCGAACCCATTCGACGTAGTCCGCGAACAGCTCTCCCGAATGACCAAACTTCGTCTCCACGTTGTTGACGAGACCGTGTGGCAGCGCGTCCACGCCCTTGAGGATCATCTTGTCGACGTTGGTGTACCGGTCATCACCGCACTGGGCGAACACGGGCACTGGAGAGAGCTGCGCCCCCGTGCCGTACTCGTCCCGGACGAGCTCAGCCATGGTGATGCCTCGCGCCTTGGCAGCGGCATCAAGGATGGCCTGGGTGACGCCGTACCTCGCGGCACTGTGCAGCGGACGCCCGTCCAATGTCATCTGGTCGATCTCGGTGGCCAGCGACCGGAAGTCGGTCACTCTCCGACCGAGCAGTCTGGGCCGAACCTGTCCGATGACGACGTCAGCCATGGCGTCCGCGTCGAGTGCCGGGTCGCGTCCGCCGGCGCCAGCGTACTGCACGGTGGCGCAGTCACCATGGGCGATCTGGCCGTCCGAGAGGACGAGGAGGACTGACAGCGCCTCACCCGGCATACGTACCCGGGAGAATCCCGGTGTCAGGGGGGCTGCGAGGTAGCTGAAGCCGTCTTGGCCGGCGTCCGCGCGGATGGCCGCCTGGTCGTCGGTGAAAAAGCCGGAGCGCACAGGGACGCAGACGAGGTCGACGATGAGCACAGAGGTTCTCCGGGAGTGGGGGACGCCGGTCACCGGTTGGAGACCGCGCGAGGTGGTTCAGAAGAGCGACTTGACCAAGCGCCGCGAGGAGTTGAGATGCTCGCGCATCGCCTTCTCGGCGAGTTCCGGGTCCCGGCTCTCCAGAGCGGCGATGAGGTCGGCGTGGGTCAGCATCGACTCCAGGTTGGCGGGTCGGTTGGCCCAGTAGCTGCGCCAGAACCGGAGGCTGTGCAGGAGCAGCCTGTCTCCGGCGTCCTGCAGCAGCGGGTTGCGGATCATGTGGACGAGGAAAATGTGCACAGCATGGTCGTCGCGCAGGAACTGCTCGTGGTCGCCGCCAAGGCGCGCTCCGTCCGCAGCCTTCACCAGCTCCCTCAGCTGCGCTATGTCCTCGTCGCTCGCGCGGGCTGCCGCGATGTACGCGATGCCACACTCGACTGCCTCACGGGCCTCGAACATGTCCAGAATGTCGTCGAGCGCCAACTGGGTGACCACGGTGCCGCGACGCGGTAGGACGGTGATGAACCGGTCACCCGCCAGGCGCGCCAGCGCCTCGCGAACCGGAACCCTACCCAACTCGAGCTCGTCAGCCAGACGTTGTTCGTTCAGGAACGTGCCCGGTGGGAGACGCAGGTCGACGATGCGTTCCTGAAGCATCTGGTAGGCGATGTCACTCGCTCTTTTGGCTGCCACGAGTTTCTCCATCTTGAAGGTCGGCTAGTGCCGCTCGCGGGTGCCCTCGTCCGTCGTATGCCCCCGCACGGGCAAGAGTCTCCGAACGAGTGTGACCCCCGATGCTGCGCGACTCGCCTTTCTGGGTCCACGTGGAGGCTATCTCTGCACCGAGGGCCAGATCGAAGCGATGACGCATGAGGAACAGCGAGGCGTCGTGCTGGGCAGCGTCGTCGCTCGCTACGCAGTCCTCTGCCACGACGACGTAGTAGTCGCTGAACATCGCGTCGCGGGCCGTGGACTCCACGCACCCCTCCGTGGTGCATCCCGTCACGACGACGGTCTCAATGCCATTGCTGCGCAGCAGCAGGTCGAGGCTCGTGCCCCAGAAGGCACTGGACCTCCACTTCGGCACCACCATCTCGTCCGCCCGAGGAGCTAGGTCGTCGACGAACTCCTGTCCTCGACTGCCGACCTGCGTGTAGTGCAGCGGCGCGGCGCGCCCGTGTGCCGACTCGTGCATCCGTAGGTTGAACCGGATCTGGGCGGGGGAGTCGCTGCGTCTTCCGGGCAGGCTGCTCATCTGGACATGGACCACCAGCACTCCTGCTCGACGAGCCTCCTCGAGCAGCTGCCTGAGCCGCGGCCGCATCGCCTCGTACATGCTCACGTCGACGCCCAGGCGAGCGAACGCGCCGTCTGGCTCGACGAAGTCACGCTGCATGTCCACCAGGACGAGCGCGGTGTGCTGCGGAGCGACGAGTTCGTCCAGCTCGGTGAGAACGCGCTTGCCGTCGACCTCGATCACGTCAGCCTCCAGTTCTTGGGGAATGATCCGCCTGCCACCGCCGGATGCAGCACATCAACGTTTCCTAAGACTGTTATACAGAGCCCTTGCGCACTGCGCAACAACTGATGTATCACTGGTACACCACCAGTTCCGCACAGGAGGAACCCATGAGCACGACCCCGTCACGGGCCCCCGCAGAGCCACAGCCTCCGCATGATGCGCCAGCCACCGCACAGCGGCGGCCGACCAGGCCTTCGGGCACGTTCCTTGTCCGGTTCGGCCTGCTCGTCGCTTGGGCCGTCGTCATCGTCAGCTTCATGCTCATGAGCGACGTCTTCATGACCAGCGGCAACTGGGCCTCGATCCTTCGCTCGCAGGCCGTCTTGGTCGTCCTGGCCTTCTCGCTCATCCCCACGCTGACGGCAGGCGAGTACGACCTGTCCGTTGCCGCAAGCCTGGCGCTGTCGGCCATGCTGGTTGCGATACTGACCGTTCAGCAGGGATGGAGCACGCCGCTCGCGGTGGTGACCGCCATCGTTGCGGCCGGCCTGGTGGGCGTCGTCAACGCGGTACTCGTCGTGGGGATCGGCATCGACTCGCTCATCGCCACCCTCGGAACACAGACATTCCTGGCTGGTGTGATCCTCAAGATCAGCAACGGCGAGACGATCTCGGGAGTGCCGTCAGGGCTGGTCGAACTGGTGAACACGCCCAAGGTTGGCCAGTTGCCACTGGGGTTTTTCTACGCTCTGGGCCTTTGCATCCTGCTGTGGTACATCGCCCAGTACACGCCCCTGGGCCGCCGCCTGCTCTTCGTGGGCCGCAACCGGAACGTGTCACGCCTCAGCGGGCTGCACGTCTCACGGCTACGAGCGGGCTCGTTCGTCTTCGGTGGCCTGATGGGCGGCCTCGCCGGCGTCATCTACGTGGGCACCAGCGGCTCGGCCGATCCCACGTCGGGGCTGACGCTCCTGCTGCCTGCCATGGCGGCGGTTTTCCTTGGATCGACGGCCATCTTTCCTGGGACGTTCAACTCGTGGGGCGCGCTGATCGGCGCCTACTTCCTCGCGACGGGGATCAACGGCCTGGCCCTGCTCGGCATCGGGGTCTACGTGCAGAACCTCTTCTACGGCGCCGCCCTCGTGGTCGCCGTAGCCATCGCCGTCATCGCTGGTCGCAGGCGAGCCAAGGCGTAAGTGCTGTTCCCGGTACGCCACTTTCTCAACCCCTTCACCACTAATGGAGCCAGTGTGAAAACAACACGCATGATGACCGGTTCGTTCCTCCTCCTCGCACTGGCGTTGGCCGGGTGCGGACAGGGAGGCAGCTCGAGCGCGTCAGGGGGCAGCGACGAGAAGTCCGCCCTCACCAGCGCCCAGACGGCCGAGCTACAGGCCAAGATCGACAAGTACAAGAAGCTGCCCGAGCTTCCTCCGCACGGCGAGCCCTTCGATGCCAAGAAGGCGGCCGGCAAGACCATCATGACGATCCCGTCCTCCAGCGCCCTCGAGTTCTGCCACCAGGTGGACCTCGAGCTGGCAAGGGTCGCCTCCGAGTACGGCGTCAAGGCGGTGGAGTACGAGAACCAGGGACAGCCGAACCAATGGGTCGCCGGCATGAACGCCGCCGAAAACAGCGGGGCCAACGTGGTCAACATCGCGTGCGGCACGGATCCCTCGGTGCTCTCACCGCAGACCGCGCAGCTGAAGGCCGCGGGCATTCCCGTCGTCGCCGCGCACAACTACGACCCGACGAAGAAGGAGCTCGCGCCCAACCTCGCCGGCATCGTCAACGCGCAGTACAAGACCGTCGGGGAACTGCAGGCCGACTGGGTCATTCTGCGGACGAAGGGACGCGCGAACGTCTTGGCGATCGACGACATCGGCAGCGATATCGCCACTCCCGAACTCGTTTCCGGTATCAAGCAGGAGTTCGCCAAGTACTGTCCGCAGACCTGCAAGGTGAGGCACGTCTCCGTGCCGATCCCCAACTGGTCAACGGCGATCTCGCCCGTCGTGGCGGCCGAGCTGAGCCGCAACCCGGATCTCAACTACGTCATCGGCGTCTACGACGACATGGTGAAGTACATCCTCGCGCCGCTGACCTCGGCCGGCGCCACCGATCGGGTCAAGATCGCCACCTTCAACGCCTCTCCTTCGGTCGTCAAGATGATCCAGGAGGGTGACGTGGTCACCTTCGATGTGGGCGAGGACTCCAACGGGCTCGCCCGTGCCATCTTCGACCAGGACGCCCGCGTCCTGGCCGGTCTGCCCCCGAGCAAGCAGTCGTATGCCGCTCTGCGCATCTTCGACAAGAGCAACGCCATGGAGGCCGGCAGCCCGCCCAAGTTCACCAACGGCTATGGCACCGCTGCCGCGGACGGCTTCAAGAAGCTGTGGTCCGGCACCGGTCAGTGACGGTCGTTCACCGGTGAGGCCGGTGTTGTGACACGAAGGAAAGTACGACCCGCCCGTGGACGGCACGCGAGGCTCGAGCCTCGCGTGCCGCTACGGCGGCAGACTCTGACGAAGGCGGAGACGGCATGACTGCAGTGACTCACGAGGGCACGAGCGCCCTGCGCATCGAGCGGCTCTCCAAGCGGTTCGGCGGTGCACACGCACTGGACGACGTGGCCCTCGAGATCCGTGCCGGCGAGATCCATGGGCTCCTCGGCGAGAACGGTTCCGGAAAGTCGACGCTCATCAAGGTGCTGGCCGGGTATCACACGCCCGAACCTGGCGCCCTGATCTCCGTCGGCGACGTGCCGGTGGACGGCACACTCGACCAGAAGCAGCTTCGCCGACTGGGTCTCAGCTTCGTGCATCAAGACCTTGGCCTGATTCCGTCGCTGACAGTCACGGACAACTTCATGCTCGTCGAGCAGGACGAGCTGTCCCCGCTGCGGATCTCTTGGTCACGACAGCGCCGACGGGTGGCGGAAGCATTGCGCTCGTACGGCGTCGACGTGGACCCCGCCGCCGTCGTTGAGCAGTTGTCCCCCTTGCAGCAGGCCCTCGTCGCCGTCGTGCGCGCGGTGGGCCGCCGTGAGGATGATCACCCACTTCGCCTGCTCATCCTTGACGAGCCGACCGTGTTCCTCCCGGCCAAAGAGGTCGGGATGCTCTTCTCACTCATGCGACGTGTCGCTGCAGAGGGCGCCGGCGTGCTCTTCGTCACCCACGACATGGGTGAGGTGCTGGAAGTGACCGACCGGGTCACCGTTCTGCGCGACGGTCGCCTGCGGGGAACGCGCGAGACCGGGGCTACCAGCGAGCGTGAGCTGATCGAGCTCATCCTCGGGCACACCTGGGCCCAGGCTCACGCGCTCCAAGACCGCCAGGACAGGCGAGCAGGTGCTGAGCTCGTCCAGGTCAGCGGCCTGAGCGGCGGTGGGCTGCATGACATTTCCCTCTCGGTTCACGAGGGAGAGGTCCTCGGCGTGACCGGGCTGGTCGGCTCTGGCTTCGAGCAGCTCCCGTATCTGCTGCTCGGTGGCAAGAAGGCCGACACGGGCCGGCTGAGAGTTGGCGCCTGGGAGCATGACCTGACGAGTCTGCGCGCCAGCGACGCGGTCGCCGCCGGGGTCGTATTGGTGCCCGGCAACCGCCTTGCCGACGGCGTCGTCGCCGACTTCACCGTCTCCGAGAACATGACCTTGCCCGTCCTGCCGCGGTTCTTCCGGGGTGGGCGCCTGCGGAGGCGAAACCTCGTCGACCACGCGTTGGGCTTGATGCGGCGCGTCGACGTGCGGCCGCTTGCCCCGGAAGCCCCGATCTCGTCCCTGAGCGGCGGAAACCAGCAGAAGGCGGTCATCGCGAAGTGGCTGCAACTGGAGCCGCGGCTGCTCATCCTGCACGAGCCGACCCAAGGCGTTGACGTCGGGGCGCGGGCACAGATCGTCAAGGAGATCCGGTCGGCCGCAAAGGCCGGGACGGCGGTCATCGTGGCGACGTCCGACTACGAGCACCTCGAGGATGCGGCGGACCGGGTCCTCGTGCTCGCGAACGGTGTTTTGCGGGAGGAGCTGACCGGCAGCCAGGTGAGCCGGCACAACATCAGCGAGAAGTGCCTCATGTCCACCAGCGTGGCAAGCGCCGGGACTCTTGCTGCCGAGGCAACCGCCCACCCGGCGGATGTGGACGGCGCACGTGAGTGACCGCCTGACCACGCCGCAGTACAGCGACGACCTCGTTCTCAGCAACGGTGTCGCGCTTGTGGGTGAGGCACTCGACGCCAGGCCCTTCCAGCGCATGCTGGTCCGCGACGGACGGGTCGCCACCTTCGATGGCGAAGGCGGTGACTCGTCTGCGCCGACACTGGACCTGCAGGGGCAGTTCGTCCTGCCCGGACTGATCGACTGCCACGTCCACTTCGATCTCGCAGCGGCCCCGGCGGCGTACGACCATTGGACCAAGGGCCCGCTCGTTCGCTCGCTGACGTGCCTGCACAACGGTCTGCTGGCCCTCAGCCGCGGCATCACGGCGGTCCGCGACCTCGGCTGCGCCGACCACTTGGTGCTGGAGTATGCCGCCCAGGTCGACAGCGGAGTCCTGCTCGGTCCGCGAGTAGTGGCGGCAGGCCGTCCCATCACGGTGACCGGGGGCCATTTCTGCCGGTATGCCCGCGTCGCCGACGGCGCCACCGAGGTGCGCAAAGCGGTGCGTGAGCAAGTGGGCGCCGGTGCCAAGGTGATCAAGCTGATGGCGACCGGTGGCATATCCACTCCCGGTGACCCGCATGCGAGCCAGCTCACCGTCGACGAGATGACGGCGGCGGTCGAGGAGGCTCACCAGCGGGGGGTCCCAGTGGCCGCACACGCGCACAGCCCCGCCGGGGTCCGCAACGCCCTCGCTGCCGGGGTCGACACCATCGAGCACGCGGCCTTCATCGACGATGCTGCCCTGGAGGCGCTGAGTCGGAGCCGCGCGACGCTGGTGCCGACCGTCAGCGCCCTGAACAACATCGGAGGCGGTCTCGGTATCCCCGAGGCGACCGTCGAGAAGAGCCTTTCGGCGCGGGGAACCTATCGACAGAGCACCCAGCGTGCCATCAGGGCCGGAGTCCGCATCGCGGCAGGCACGGACGCCGGTACTGCCCTCAACCCCATCGGCGGCCTGGTTGACGAGCTCGCGATGTACTGCGATGCCGGGATGACGCCCGTAGAGGCGTTGCAGAGCGCCACGTCGCGCGCCGGTGCCGTCCTCGGCGACGGACTAGGCGTGCTGGACCTGGGCAGCCCAGCCGACATGGTCATCGTGAAACGCGATCCCCGCAGAGACCTCGACGCACTACGCGAACCCGCGTACGTGGTGTCGCGGGGCCGGCTCGTCCCGATGCCGTGGGTGCAAGAGGCGCTGCGGCAGCTCAGCGAAGCCACCAAACCGTGAGATACCCGAGATGCGAAGGAGATACGCGTGATCATTGACATGCACATGCACGTCGACGACATTCCCGCGCTGGGCTGGCACATGTCCGCAGGGCAGTGCATCGAAAGCATGGACGAGGCAGGGATCGACGCCGCCGTCGTCATGACCATCACCGACCTGCCGGAGGTGAACCCAGATGCCCTGGAGATGATCGGCGAAGCATGCGCCCAGTACCCGGGCCGACTCTTTCCGCTGGCGCGGATACACCCGTGGTACCAGGACGAGGCGGTGCGACTGCTCAAGCTGGCGATCACGGAGTACGGCTTCCGTGGCCTCAAGCTCCACCCCGTCACGAGCATCGCGCATCCCAGCGGGGAGGACACCATCCGCCTGATCCGCACCGCCGGCGAGCTTGGCGTTCCCACGCTCTTCCACTGTGGGGACGAGCCTATGACGACTCCACTGTCCATCGCGCCGGCAGCCGAGGCGTGCCCAGAAGCGACAGTCATCCTTGGACACATGGGCGGTTACTTCCACGTCGATGAAGCCATCGAGGTGGCGGACCGTCTGCCGAATATCGTCCTCGAGACGTCAGCCATGCCATACCCGGAGAAGATCAAGGAGGCCGTGGCGAGGATCGGTGATGAGCGCGTCGTCTTCGGAAGCGACGGCCCGGTGTGCTCGCCGGTGCTCGAGCGGCGGAAGATCGAGATCGCGGGACTCACAGCCGCGCAGGAAGAACGCGTACTCGGTCTGAACGCCATGAGGCTGCTGAGGCTCCCGTCATGATCGTCGATGCCCTCGTCACGCTGGGAACCTCGAGGTTCGGGATGCAGCTCCAACCTGAAACGGCACTGGAACGTTGCAGGGCAGGCGGGATCGACATGGCTGTTGCGACTGCACCGCACCCCGTCGACCACGACTTCGACCGGGCGAACCGAGAGCTGGCCGACGCGGTGGACGCGGCCAGTGGCCGTCTCGTCGGGCTCTGCCGCGTCGACCCCTGGGACGGTGAAGACGCCCTGGCCCTCTTGGAGCGCTCTGTGAACGAGCACGGCCACCGAGGGCTCCTGTTGCACCCGGCCGAGGAGCACTTCCGCATCAACGACGCGCGACTGATCCCCCTTGCGCAGCTCGCCGAAAATCTGGGAATCCCCGTGCTCGTCGCCGCTGGCTATCCGTGGCTGTCCGAACCGTCACAGGTGGCGCAGTTCGCCGGGTGGTGTCCAGGGGTGCCGGTCGTCATGACCAATGGGGGCCAGTTCAACATCTCCGGCCTCTCCCAGATCGACGCCGAAGCCGCGCTGCGTCTGGACAACGTCCACATCCAGACGAGCGGGGTGTACCGGGAGGACTTTCTCCAGAAGGTCGTTCGTACCTTCGGGGTCGAGCGGGTGATGTTCGCAAGTGCGGCGCCCTACTTCGACCTCGACTATGAGCGGATGAGGGTCGGACTCCTGCACGTCGCCGAGGAGGAGCGAGCGCAGATCTTCGCCGGCAACGCGCAGCGGGTCTTCCGTCTGGATGAGCGGGTGAACGCGTGAGCGGGGCACTGAGCGGCCGCGTCGCCCTCGTCACCGGTGCCGGTCGAGGCATCGGCGCCGCCATCGCGGAGGCATACGCTCGCGAGGGCGCGTCGCTCTGCCTGGCCGATCGTGATGCCGATGGCGGCATCGCGGAGGTGTCACGGCGGTGTGAGGCTCTGGGCGTCCAGACGCTCCGGCTCACCGCCGACGTCTCGGACGAGGCCGACGTGGTCGCCATGTTTGGCCGCGCCGAGCAGGAGTTCGGCGGGGTGGACGTCGTAGTGAACAACGCAGGCATCCTGACGGAATGCCGCGTGGAGCAGATGTCCACGGCGATGTGGGACGAGATGATCGCGGTGGACCTACGCAGCGTCTTTCTCTGCTCACGTGCGGCGCTGCCCCACATGCAACGCCAAGGGTTCGGACGCATCATCAACGTCGCCTCCCAGCTCGGACAAAAGGGGGGCGTGGGCCTGGCGCACTACAGCGCGGCAAAAGCCGGCGTCATCGGCTTCACACGAGCACTGGCGCGCGAGGTCGGCAAGCACGGCATCACGGCCAACTGCATCGCGCCGGGTCCCATCGACACGCCCTTGGCTGACGGCTTGTCGGACGAGTGGATCCGAACCCTCACCGCGAGCCTTCCGCTGGGGAGGTTTGGGGCACCGCACGAGGTCGCCCCAACCGCCGTGCTCCTGGCGAGCGACCCGGCAGGCAACATCTACACCGGGCAAACGCTCGGACCCAACAGCGGGGACGTGATGCTTTGATGACCAAGACGCTATTCATTACAGGTGCTTCCAGCGGAATCGGTCGTGCCGTCGCCGCATCCCACGCCCGACAAGGTGGGAACGTCGTGATCGGCACCTTCGCTGGCGACCCCCATGACCCGGCTGGCACCGTCGCAGACGTCGAGCGGGCCGGTGGTCACGCCCTGGTCGTCGAGGCCGATGCCCGCAGCAGCTCGGAACTGGATGATGCGTGCCGGGTCGCTGTCGAGCACTTCGGAGGGCTTGACGGCGTCGTGGCCAACGCAGGATGGCTGCAGCTCGCCCCGCTAGCGGAACTCACCGACGATCTATGGGACAGCGTCATCGACGTGGACCTCAGCGGAGTGATGCGTACGGTGCGATCCGCGTGCCGTTACCTCCAGCCTGACAGCGCGGTTGTCTGCGTATCCAGCATCGCAGGGGGAACGGTCGGCTGGGCCGGCCACACCCCGTACACCGCTGCGAAGGCGGGGGTTTTGGGCTTCGTCCGCACTGCCGCACTTGAACTCGCGCCCCGACGAATCCGCGTCAACGCAGTTCTTCCCGGAGTCATCGAGTCGCCCCAGTCGCTAGATTCCCGCAACTCAGCGGGCCCAGAGGGCCTGACCAGGTCCGCACAGAGAATTCCGCTGGGCCGTGTCGGCAAGCCGGACGACGTCGCGGAGGTGGTGACGTTCCTGCTCTCCGATCAAGCGAGGTACGTCACCGGTCAGTCCGTCACGGTCGACGGGGGTCTCACCGTCGCTTGGCCGACGTAGCGGCAAGAGGCGGCGCCGTCCTTGCCGGCGGCCGATCCGTGTCGACCGGGCGCCTTCGACACTCGGCAAGGCAATCCACGAACGTCCGTCGACTGCCCTTCCTAGCGCCACGGGCTACGCCCGTCGCTTCACCACGAGCACGAGCCAAGGAGTATGGTGCGCCCTCTTGAAGGCACCACGATCGTATCGATCGAGCAAGCGGTTGCCGCGCCGTTCGCCACGCGACAGCTGGCGGACCTTGGAGCGCGAGTGATCAAAATCGAACGTCCCGGAACCGGTGACTTCGCCCGGGACTATGACGAAACCGTTCGTGGAATGTCCTCCCACTTCGTCTGGCTTAACCGCTCGAAGGAGTCACTGGCCCTCGACCTGAAGTCGGAGCTCGGGCGCCACGCCATACACGCGCTGCTACAGAAGGCGGACGTCTTCATCCACAACCTGGCGCCTGGTGCGGCAGAACGGCTGGGGCTTGGCGCAACGGCACTAAGGGCGCGGCATCCGCAGCTGGTGCACGTGTCGATCTCCGGATATGGAACTGACGGCCCCTACACACACAAGAAGGCCTATGACCTCCTGGTGCAGTGTGAGGCGGGCCTCCTGTCGATCACCGGCTCCCGTGCCGAGCCAGCCAAGGCGGGTATCCCGGTGGCGGATATCGCCGCGGGAATGTACGCATACACCGGAGTGCTGACCGCTCTCCTGCGCCGCCACCGGACGGGGGAGGGGGCAACCCTCGAGGTTTCGATGTTGGAGGCCCTCGCGGAGTGGATGGGCTTCCCTATGTACTTCTCTCACTACGGCGGAACGCCACCTCCGCGGAGTGGTGCCTCCCATGCTGCCATTGCCCCGTACGGGCCGTTTCTCTGCGGAGATGGAGAACGAATCTTCTTGGCGGTCCAGAACGAGCGTGAATGGGCCTCCTTCTGCCGTTCGGTGCTAGGTGTCCCCGGACTGGTCGACGACCCACGCTTTGTGACAAACAGCGCGCGGGTCCAGAACCGGGACGCGTTGTCCGCGCAGATCGAGCAGGTATTCGGTTCCCAGACGGCAGAGAGCGCCGTTCGTCGTCTGGAGAAGGCTGGCATCGCAAACGCGCGGCTTCGTGACCTGACCGGTCTGGTCAACCACGAACAGCTCGCGGCGCGGCATAGATGGCGGGAGGTGGACTCACCGGTGGGCCCACTGAAGGCGATGCTCCCGCCCGCAACTCTGTCGGGAGAAGAACCGGTCATGGGCCCCATACCGGCGCCCGGGGAGCACACCGAGAAGATCTTGGCCGAGCTGGGGATCGCCTCCAGTGCGGGACCACGGTGACTCGCCGGGTATCCCCTGGCGACCAATGTCGTTCGAAAGAGAGCACATGCCCCACGCATCACGGCCGGCGGCGGCTGACACACAGAGCCGGACCGAGCTCATCGCGCACGAACCGGTCGAGGCGCTGGCCGGGCTGCTCGATGTTGGTCTCCCGGACCCTCGCGGTTGGGTCCCCCCTCTGTGGCACTGGCTCTATCTCCTCGATCGGCGCCCGCAAGGCCACCTCGGCCCCGACGGCCACCCCAGCTCCGGTATCCCCGCGCCGCCCGGCCCCGGGCTGCGCCGGATGTTCGCCGGCGGACGGATCCAGACCTACCGCCTCCTCGAGATCGGGCGGCCGGCCACGAGAACTGTCCGTGTCGCCAAAACCTCGACCAGGCAAGGGCGATCCGGTCCCTTGACGTTCGTGACCGTCCGTCACGAGATCAGCCAGGACGAGGAGACAGCGATCATCGAAGAACAGGACATCGTGTACCGGGCAGCGGACACCGGCTCACTGCCGACCGGTCCTGGTGCTCAGGTTGCGCCGCTGGCCGGAGAACCGAAGCTCAGCCTTGCGGTCACCGAGTCGCTGCTCTTCCGGTTCTCAGCCCTGACCTACAACGCCCATCGCATTCACTATGACCACAGGTGGGCACAGAGGGAAGGCTACGAGGACCTGGTCGTCCACGGCCCCCTGCAGGCGCTCATGATGGGCGAGCTGCTGCGCCGCAACGGAGTGCAGCAGGTGGGGCGCGAGTTTGCGTTCCGCTTGGTTGCTCCCTTGGTGGGGCCGCAGACCATTGTTGCGACAGCGGGGGAACAGGGTCTTGGCGCAGGCGCGCAGATCAGGGACGTTTCAGGAAGGGTCACAGCAGCCAGCACGCTGGGACCCCTGGTGGCCCCTTCGTCACTAGGCGAAGGTCTGCCGGCGGTTGGCCTACCGCCGTCGGTCAGCGGTGTCGCCGACGATAGCGTGGGGGGCTTACCGCGGACGGCCACCGCAGCGCTGTGGCCCTGGGCCACTGGTCGTGAGGGCGATAGTTAGTCGCTGCCGCCGGCACGGGAAAGAATCGCCCGCGCGCGGCTGATCACCGGGCCGTCGATCATCTCGCCGTCATGCCGGACAGCACCACCACCCGCGCCGACCTTCAAAACCTTGACAGCCCAAGCGAGCTCATCTTCGGTCGGACCGAACGTGGTGTTGATCGGGGAGATCTGAGATGGGTGTATGGCGAATTTTCCGGTGAAGCCAAGGCGCTTGGCGTAGGCGGCGTCGTCGGCGCACGTGGTCGGGTTGTCGAGCGTCGTCGTCACGCTCTCAACAGGTCCTGGTAGGCCCGCCAAGCGCGAAGCCACAACGATGGTGGATCGGGCGAACAGAAGCGCCTCCCGACCCGGTTCACACCCTAGGTCGGCGGCCAAATCGAGATGGCCCAAAGTCAACCTTGCGACGCCGCTCACGGCGGCCAGCTCGGAGGCCCGGTCAAGACCACGAGCAGTCTCGATCTGGGGAAGGATCGGGACGTCAGCACCGAGCGTCGCGCCGAGGTGTCTCAGTGCGTCCGGGTCGTCGGCCATGGGCACAACGACGCCGACCACGCCTGGCATTCCGGCCAGGGCCTGGTGGTCGGCTGAAAAGTAGTCAGTTCCCACGCCGTTGACGCGGACAAGTGCTCGGCCTCCCTGCTGCAGCCAAGACAAGACATGCTCGCGGGCAGGAATTTTTCGATCCGGTGCCACCCCATCCTCGAGGTCGATCACGACGACGTCGGCGCCGGATGAGCTCGCCTTAGCGAACCGCTCGGGCCGGTCACCGGGCACGAAGAGAGCCGATCGGGCATTCGCTACGCGGTTCATCTCACGCACTTCGCCTCATGAGACGATATTAGTTTGCTGGCTCCAGTGCGCCCAACCTGCGGGCCCAAAGTCCTGACCCTCCAGCGATACGGTCGTACGGCGTCGTGAACCGCATCGCGGGAGACCCTTGTCCACCGGACTTCACCGCCGCGCTGAATCAGCGGCGCGTTGCCGACATGACCCACGGCGCAAGCTTGGCAAACCATTGACAAGCTCGCTTGCCCGGCGTGCCCTCCGCAGCGTGCCGCCTTCGGGGGCCGTTATGGGCGCCCGACCTACAGATCGGGCGCCCATCGGGGATGCACGGAGTCTTAGGACAGTGCGGCTACCTCGGCGGTCGACCATCTGGCATCGACATCGTCCAGAGAGCCGGTGAAGTCCACGAGAAGCTTCTCGAGGACGCCGGTGGCCTCTGCCACGCAGCTTTCGGTGAATCTTCCGAGGATCGAGGCACAGCGGGCCGGATCCGACGTTCGGGCGGCGATAGCCTCCTCCTCCACCGCGGGGACCTCGGCCAGCCATCGTTGCTCGAGCGCGTCGAAGGCTGCTCGGACCACGGGCTGGCGCGCGGCGAAGTCCCAGGCGAGCTGGCCTCCCTTGGTGGCCTCAAGAAGCTGAAGAAACCGCCACCAATAGGACTGCGGGTCAAAGTGATCCCGTTCGGCGACCTCGGGCGGCTGCACTTGTCCGGCATGCGAGCCTGCGGCGGCTAGAGGCGCCGGTACTGCCTGGGCTTCGACCCACAGTGGCACGTAAACGCCGGTGCACGGGGTGCCGGCCGCCCACCACATGCGGGCGAGGCGGTCCGCGCCTGGCAGGACGCATACGGTTGAGGATGCCGTGTTGCCCCAGGTGAAGCCGGCAGGGTGCTCATGCATGCAGATGGTGAGTAGGTCCGGCAGCGCGGCCGAGAAGAACGGGCCGTCCAGGAAGGAGCCCTCGTAGTGGTCGCGCAGCACGCCCATGGCCCGCCGCTCGTCGACTGCGCCCGCATCGGCTAGGAGCTGGCGCGAACGTTGCAGCCGTGGCTGCGAGGCCTGCAGTGGGGTCATGGGATCGGTGACGGCCCGGGCGAAGTCGAAATCGGGGCCCTTGGGGTGCCAACCGGAGCGCACTGCCAGGTCGGGCAGTCCCTCGCTCATTCGGTCGGTGTGCCTGCGGAGGGTTGGCTGGTTCGAGATCGACCACGTTCCGCTGCTGATCTTGCGGGCAGCCCAGTGTCGCCCGGCGGTCTCCAGGACCCAGCCGCCGGTGGCGTCGGCCACCATGAAGGAGTTGTCATAGGCGCCCCCTTCGGGCGCCCGGCCACCCACTCCGCTGCCCCATTGGCCGTACTGCTCCAGCAGGGCGATCATCACCTCGAGCGCCTCGTCGGCGGTACCGCCGCGTTCGAGCCCTAACCGCAGCAGTTCCATCCCGAGGATCCCGGGCTCGTCTGGCGTCCCGGCCCGGGCACGGGTGATCGCCTCTGCCAGCGGCCGTGTGAAGAGGGCTTCGTTGCCGATGGCCACGCCGCGCTCGTTGAGGCCCAGCTCGTGCCCCCAGCACCAATAGGGGGAGGCACCCAAGTGCGCGTACGTCGCCTCGGCGTCGGGGATGGAGCGGTAGGCCAACTCGAGTGTTCCGCCACCGGTACGTGCCGGGTGGAACCGGAGCGGCTGGCACTCACCGGCCGGTCGGTCGGAGTTCTTGGCCAGAAGGGTGGCTCCTGCTGCGGCGCGGTCGGCCGCGACGAGGAAGGTGTCGCAACTCCACGGGCGGTTCAAGGTTGCCGGCGAGCTCATGCGACCGGGACTCCAGCCCGCTCCGGAATCGCCGCCGGCGTGTAGTACCTGCCCTTGGTCGCCACGGTCAGCGCCACGTGCAGGATCGGCCCCAGGAACATGGCGATGAAGGACGCGAGGTCTGCCAGGCCACCGCCGGCCACGATGCAGACGCCGCCGACCGCCACCGATACCACGAGTGAGATGAGACCGCACGGGTTCCAGGGTCGCACCTCGGCCTCCTTGAACTCGACGTCCTCGGTGCGACCGAGCTTGAGCAGGCGCCGGCAGATGAAGTAGTCGGCCAGGATGATGAGGACCCAGGTGTTGGTCAGCACACCGGCAACCTGGAGGAACGTGCCGAGGTGGTTGATGACGTTGAACGCGTAGAAGACCACTCCGAAGCCCCACACGAGGAACATCCACCACGGGCGCCCAGGCCGGAAGTGAGCAATGACGTCGAAGCCGGAGGCCAGGGTGACGGATCCGCCGTAAAGGTTCATGACATTGATGCGGATCTGGGTGATGACGACGAACAGCACGCCGAGCAGCCCGAGAATATCTACGAAGTAGAGGCCGGGGTCCATGGCGGCGTCGTGCCCGATCTTCCCGACGAGCGAGGAGCCGAAGTAGGCGCCTAGGAAGATGACGGTGAACATCGGGATGAGTTCGAGCAGCATGATCGTGGCCGTGCCCCGGTAACGGATGCTCTTGGCAGCGAATCGGCCGTAATCGGTGGCCATGAGGCCCTGGAAGATCATCTGGCCGTTGGCCATGCTCATTGCGGCGAGCATGCCGCTCGCGCCGGTCGTAGCGGCGGCCCAGCCGCTTGGGCCAACGGGGTGGGCGCCAGGCACGGACTGGAGTCGGATGATCGCGGCCGTGAGGAGGACCACGAAGATGGGGAAGCCCCAGGTCTGCAGGTGGGACATCGCATTCATGCCGCGCCAAACCAGCAGGATCGTAAGCAGCCCCAGGACTGCGAAGATGACCGTGCCGCCGACGGAGCTGACAGGGATGTCGAAGTACCGAGCGATGGCGTGCGAGACGATCGAACCCTCGTACAGGAAGTAGAAGATGAAGTTCACGGCGTAGATGAACGACGTGACGGCGGCGCCGCGGGAGCCGAACCCGAGGCCGCGGGAGATCAGTCCCTGCGACAGACCTTCGCGGCTGGCCATCCGCATGGTGAGCGCACCGATGAAGACGGCCCCGACGAAGAAGTAGCCGATGGGCACCAGCATCTTGGGGAAGCCGACGGCAAAGGCCTGCTGCGCTCCGAAGGAGAAGAAGAACATGGCCGTCGAGTTGCCCAGCAGCACGATGGAGATGGCCGGGATGGGCCAGCGCCGGTTCGCGGGGACCCGTTCGGTGGCGAAGGATTCGATCTGTTCGTCGATCGAGGTGGCAGGACCTCGGAACTTGCTTTTGAATGACATCGTTGTCCTTTCAGTTGGACGCTAGGGTCGATGGGTTGTTGCCGTTGAGGGCGCCGACAGCTTCGCCCGCTGCTAGCTCGAGACCGATGCGCCGGCCGACCTCGCGTAGCAGCTTTCGGGAGAGCTCGGCGTCGTGCTCGCAGCGGGGATCCAGGCTGGTCAAGGTGTCGACGGCGACAAGGCCGGCGGCGCGCCACTGGGCCGGTGTGAGTAGGCAACTCCCCGCCACAGCGCGAACGGGGACACGCGCAGACTGGGCGCGCCGGGCGACAATGGAGGGTGCTTTCCCGCGCAGCGACTGCTCGTCCAGCCGGCCCTCGCCGGTGATGACGAGGTCCGCCCCGCGAAGTTTCTTGTCGAAGCCGGCGAGGTCGAGGAAGTAGTCCGCGCCGGAGACCCATTGCGCGCCCAGGAGGAGGGCTGCGAAGCCTAGCCCTCCACCTGCGCCTGCTCCCGGTGCGGAGGCGGGGCCGGCGGGGCTCAGGCCGGAGTTGGTTGCAAGTGCGACCCAACGGGCGATGCCGCGTTCTAGCGCTGCGACCTCCGCCGGTCCGGCACCTTTCTGCGGCCCGTAGACGGACGCAGCGCCGAGCGGGCCCAGAAGGGGGTTGTCGACGTCCGAGGCGAGGATGAGGTCGATGCCTCGGAGCCGGTCGTCGAGGCCTCTCGCGTCGATCGTCGCGAGCTGGTCAAGGCCGGCTCCACCAGGCGTGACCGGGCGCCCGGCTTCGTCCAGGAGCCGCAGGCCGAGCGCGCTGAGCATGCCGGCTCCCCCGTCGCTCGTGGCGGTTCCGCCGGTCGCGAGGACGATCTGAGTGGCGCCCGCGTCGAGCGCGGCCAGGATTGCCTCGCCGACGCCGCGGCTCGTCGCACGAAGGGCCGCCGCGCCGTCAGGAGTGCCGGCGCCGAGCCCGCACACCAGCGCCGCTTCGATGATGGCGCGCGACCCTTCAACACCAATGTGGGTCTGCCGCGTCACGCCATCGACGTTCGCAACTGTCACGGCTATCGGGCTGGCGCCGCATGCCAAGGCCACCGCCAGACTGCCGTCGCCGCCGTCTGCAACCGGAACGGCGTCGACGTGCGCGCCCGGCAGCTCCGCCGCGAGCCCCTCCGTGAGTGCCTCGGCGACTTCGCCGCTGCTCAGCGAGCCCTTGTACTTATCCGCCGCGATGACAACACGGGCGCGGCAGAGAGGCGGCCCGTGCGCGGCCTGAGCGGCGTGGTCGGCGGAGAACATGAGCCGAAGTATGTCTGACAAGTATCCATAGATGTCAAGCGTTCACGTACGCCAAGTCGGTAGGACTATGGGTAGGATGCGGTTGACATACCGGAGCCGAGCTGAGGCAGGTGGGGATCGCGATGGCCCTTCGATTGGATGTGCGCAGCGTCGTTGACGCGTTGGTCGACTCCCTGCGCGAGCGCATCTTCTCTGAGCAACTCCCGGGCGGTGCCGCCGTCACCGAGCTTGAGGTCGCCGCGGAGTACGACGTCGCGCGGCCCACTGCCAAGACCGCAATCGAGCGACTCGTTGGGGAGGGACTGCTGGTCCGGGAGCAGCACCGCAGCGCGCGGGTGCTCCTGCTGGACGCCGATGAGGTCGAGGACCTGTACTTCGCCCGGGGGTGCCTGGAGGAGTCAGCGATGCGCAGGCTCGCTCTCACAAGGGCCGCCGTGCCCGACGAAGCGCTCAAGGCCGCGGCCGACATGGAGGACGCGCTCGCGGCCCGAGACACCTTGACCTTCGTTGATGGAGATATCCAGTTCCACCGCAGCTTCATTGATGCATTGGGGAGCGCGCGGCTTAGCCGCGCTCACGGGTTGCTGCTGTCCGAGACACGGCTGTGCATGGCGCAGGTCCAGACGCATGACCTGATTCGCCCCACCCAGATCATCGAGGAGCACCGGCGGATCCTCGCCGCGCTACAGACGGCAGACCCCGAGGCGGCCGGCGCCGCGGTAACCGAGCATCTTCTGCTAGCGAAGCGGGCGCTGACCGCCCACCTGCGCCGCTGAATCTGGTGAGATTGACAACCCGAGACGAAGCTACGTGCATAACGCCAAGGGAGCGATCACGCCAGACTGGAAGGACAGCAACATGGAGGCAACGGAAGTCAAGCACCATGAGGTGGACGAGGACCGTCCACTGGAGGAGTTGGTGTACACCTTCGGCGGTGCGGAGCCGATCGCGTCCCTGAAACCGGGGACGCTGCTGTCCACATCTACGCTCGACGCTTTCGCCGGCCGTCTTACCTCGGTCGACCAACGCCCATCACAGGTGTGTGACCCGCGCTTCCTCAACCCTCAGACGGGGCCCTTTTTCATCGAGGGAGCACAGCCGGGCGACACGGTCGCTGTGCATTTCGTAAGCATCGAACCGAGGAACGATTGGGGAGTGAGCACGACGGTGCCATTCTTCGGGGCACTGACAGGAAGCCGGGAAACCGCCCTTCTCAATGCAGCCTTGCCGGAACTCACCTGGATCTACGAGATCGATCGTGAAGAACGCTTGGTCCACTACCAGGCGCTTGACAGTAAGTTGCATCTACCGCTACCGATGGCGCCAATGCATGGCACGGTGGGCGTTGCCCCACCTCTCCAGGAGGTCCGGTCCTCACTCACGCCTGGCTCTTGGGGCGGCAACATGGACACACCCGAGATGAAGGTCGGCACCACCTGCTACCTCGGCGTGAATGTGGAAGGGGCAATGCTCAGCTTCGGGGACGGGCATGCAAGGCAGGGCGAGGGAGAGACGTGCGGCGTTGCCGTCGAGTGCGCAATGGACTCGACCGTCCTAGTTGATCTGGTCAAGCGGACCATGACGCCCTGGCCTCGGCTGGAAACTGACGAGCATATTATGACGGTGGGCTCGGCTAAGCCGTTGGAAGATGCGTTCCGCATAGCGCACACGGAGATGGTTCATTGGATCGCCCAACTCCTTTCCCTGTCTGTCATGGATTCCTACCAATTGGTTTCCCAGGCCGCCCTGAGTCCCATTGCGAACGTCTGTGACACCGTCTACTCGGTAGTGTGCAAGGTCCCCAAGCGGCTGCTAGGTTGGGTCACTCCATTCCAAGGAAAGCATGCTGAGCTGCGCGCGCAGGCGGGATGAGCATTAAGCCGAGCGTCCAGACATTGCGCCCACTGCCACGGTTCACGTTCACCATCGCGGCCACGAGCGCACCGCAGCCGACCCCTTTGAAGACGTACCGCGAAATCATTACCGCGACCGGCGGCGATTGCGGAGAGAGCGCGCGCTCTATCGGAAGCTACTGCCGGCTGTGTGGGGTTCGCTTGCACGCCCTTGAGGGAGACGCCAGGACGAGCCAGCTAGAGCCCCGGTGCGGCTCACGTCCACCGACTTCAAACGTGCACATCTCGGACGGCTCCTGGGCCCGCCGGTCGCCATTGTCGAGACGCTCACGAGCCCGGTAAACGTATCGAAGATTGTCACCCTCGCCTCGGTCACCGCATCCGCCACGCTGGCCCCAGCGAGCGGGTTCGGGACGGAGTAGCGGGCCGACCCGGGCGGATCGTGCCCAGCTTGTCGACCCTCCGCACGGTCGGCGCCGGCCCGATCGGGGGCCGCAGTGACGGCAGGTTGGTGAGCGGTCCGGCTCGGTGCCCCACCGCCGAGTCGGGACTGCAGCGACCTCGCTGTGCACCGCCGCGTTCAATCCTCGCACCACGCCCGCGCCCGATCGTTCGCGCCGTGCAGGTCGCCCAGCACCAACGCCCGCGCGGCCGCGTCCAGGCCGCCAGCCTCGAGCAGCAGCGGGGTGAGGAAGTCGTCCTTGCCTACCCGACGAGCGCCTCTACGATGCCAGTGGACTCGGGATCCGCAGCCTCGCAAGAGTCCGGCCGGAACCGGTAGCGGCTCACGAACCGGACGTAATCGCTCCTTGGGACAAGACGATTAGGGAGAACGCCAACCTTGAGGCAGCCCATCCGATCCGCGAGCACGACCTTCGGCACCCCACCCAGCGCCTCGAAACACTCGGCCAGCATCGCCAACGTCGTGGCCGCCTTCTCATCCGAGGCGGGCCGCACGAACCACCACCGTGACCACGCCAGCACGGTGCAGAAGACGTGGACGCCGGCGATCACGCCCCAGTCGATGACCAGGTGCTCACCCGGGGACCACACGGCCGGACGACGGCCCGGGCCTGCTCACGGCGCCACGCCTGCTTCTCCGGCGCGACCAGGCGCCGGAAGTTGCGGTTCGACCCGCTGTGCCCGACGGGGCGGGCCTTGTGTAACAGCCGCTTCGCGCTAGTTTTGCCCCGAGTGCCCTTCACGGCCTGCGCGATCAGATTGCGCATCGCCTCGTAGTTCGTCGGCCGCGGCCGACGCGCCGGCGCGGATCGCCGGATCCCTGACATTCGATGACCCGTTTCACGGTCTTGTGAGTGGTCCCGCAGATCGCTGCGCCGCCACCGTAGGTGCCCACCTGCTGGTAGGCGGAGATGACGTTCATTCGTTCCCTCGCAGACATCACAATGGAGCCCTCCTGGGCGGCGGTGCGGTGACTGGCTAGACGCCGCCACCTCACCGCTCAGGGCTTCACGCTCCGGGTCGACACGACGAGGGAGGGATGGGGACTTCTACTCGGGCATCAACGGGGACCTCCACCTGGTCACCAGCGGGCACTTTCATGGCCATGGACAGGGGGTCTGCGCGCTCAGCTGGCGGCCATCGCCTCCACGCTGCGGACGGCCTCGACCACGGCGTCTGGTCGGTCGTGTTGTATGACGTGTCCGGATCCTTGGACCGGGACGAGGATGATGTTCGGGTGCTTGCGGTTGGTCCGTCGCGCCGCCGCCGAGAAGCTCTTGGCGCTGCGATCGCCGGTGAGCCAGAGCACGGGGCACGTGATACCGGCGATGGCGCGACGACCTAGTTCTCGCTCCCCGGTGCCGGCCTCGATCTCGCCCAGGATGCTGGAGGCGTTGGCCAGCATGGCATCGCGCCACGGGGCGGGAAGCCGGTCGAGGTCGTTTCCTTCACCGCGCCGGATCAATGCCCACCGTAAGAAGTATTCGGCGCCTTGGCGATCGCGCCCTCGAGCGGCGGAAAACTTCGCTCGGAAGACGCCTGCCAGTAACTCAGGCCGGGGATGGGTCTTGGCGCTCAGGGGTGCTTCGAGGATGACTACGGCGCCCACGAGGTCGGGCCGGGTGGCCGCGAGATCCAAGGCGATGAGACCGCCGGCGCTCCAGCCCACCACCGTGGCCGGTCGTCCGCCCAAACGCTCGAGGAGGCTGGCCGCGTCGTCTGTGTGTCGTCGCAGGCTCGTCACAGGAGGAGCTGCGGAGAGGCCGAACGAGCGCCGGTCGTAGGAAAGGACCCGATGGTTGTGGGCCAGGATTTGGGGGACCGCTCCCCACAGGTTGGCGGCAGTGCCATGGATCAGCAGGACAAGGGGGCCTTGACCGGCATCGGTGACCTGGACGCGGCAGCCGTCGATCTCGAGCGGGTCCATAGCACGCCCTCGTACTCCTTGTAGGAGCACCAGTTTACTCCTACTAGGAGTAGCGTCTACGGATGCGACGGACCTCCACGACGACGAACGCGCTGCTCGGGCTGTTAGGGCTGCGTCATACCTGGTCGAGCTCCGAACTCACAGCGCAGATCGCGCGCAACATGCGCTTCTTCTGGCCCAGAGCTGAGAGTCGGATCTACGCTGCCCTCACCGTGCTCGCGTCCGAAGGAATGGTCACATCCTCACCGGAGCCGATCGGCCCGCGGCGCAACCGAACCCGCTATGCAATCACCCCCGCCGGGCGGCGCCGGCTGAAGGCGTGGCTCGCAAGTCCACCACGCCCAACCGTCTTGGAATGCGAACCCCTGCTGCGGCTGCTGTTCGGTCATCTGGGCACCGACGACCAGGCGGCACTCGCCGTTCGTCGGATCCGCAACGACGGAGAGCGGATCCAAGCCGCTGGACGTGCCATCGGCATGGAGTTCATGGAGCGGAGGGCGCCGTTCCAGGAGCACGTGCAGATGCGCGCTCTGGTGTTCGACTTCCTCGCCAGCTGGTCGAGCATGCTGATCGACTGGGCCGACCGGTCACAGGCAACCATGGCGCGGTGGCCTGAGCAGTCGTCCCAAGAGCGCCATGAAGCTGCCTTGGCCGTGATCGCAGCCCGGTTGCCGGACTCGGGCGCGTAGAAGGTGCGCCTGGCCGGAGCGGCCGAAGATGACCCAGCCAAGCGCTGACGAGGACGCGTCGATCGCCCATCAAGGGCTCATGTCGGACGGTGGCTGGCAGGCGCACCATGGCTGCGACCGTCGACCGCTTCAGGCGCGCTGCGCCGCAAGCTGTGGCCGAGGTGTCCGTGTGGGCATCCGGAACACCCGGGACGTCCACTGGCGCGGGTTGGCGACGACTTTCCGCGGGGAAGTTTGTTCAGACCCGTAAACGTCGCACGTCAGCGAATCGCATTCTCTGGACTGTAATCCGTCGCCGACAATTCGACTCCTGACTCGTTTGTGGCCTCGCGCACCGGGTGAGTTGACTTCTGTGGCTCTGCCGTCGGGGCCGTGTCTCAGGGCGTTTCGGTTGTGACTGGCGCGTCCGGTTGCAGAATGTCAAGCGCGCACGAGGTCCCGCCCATTGTTCGCGTGATCTTGAGTCCGCTCGATGCGTGCACATGGTGTCCCGAAGCAACCGTTGGCACCTAGCAAGTATCCGGGACGAGGCGCCACACTTGGACGAGGCGCCGAGAAGGAGCGCATCGTGGATGAGACTGTGAGAGTTCAGGCGCCAGTCCTGCTGAATGTGGACGAGGCTGCGGAGTGGTGCAGGATCAGCGTCGGGACGTTGAACCACCTGCGCATCCACGGCAGGTTCGCGCCAGCCGTTCGAGTCGGCAAGCGATGCTTCTGGATGCCGCAGGACCTCCTCGCATGGCTGGAGGCTCAGAAGGAGCGGGTGTGATCCTCAAAAGGCCCAATGGGAAGTGGCGTGTCCAGGTCAAGCACCGAGGCCGGGTCGTGGCCGACCGCACTTTCGAGCGACGCGGCGACGCCGTGCGCTGGGAGATGGAGCAGAAGCGCCTACTGCTCTCCGGCGAGTTCGTGTCGCCCTCGGCAGGACGCGTCACAGTGTCGGAACTGGCCGAGGAGTACCGCGACGCACGCATCGGACAGATCTCGGTCCGTGCGTGGGAGTCGGACGAGAGCGCGCTACGCGTCCACATCGTGCCCGCCTTCGGCAAGCTGCCCGTGTCGGCAGTCTCGCCGGTCCACGTGGAGCGCTTCCTCACCGACCTCGCCGTGTCCCGGTCGGTGCGAACAGCAGCGAGAGTGCGCACGACGCTTCGTGGCCTCTTCCGCTACGCCGTACGGACCCGGCGGATATCGAAGTCGCCAGCCGAGGACGTGCCCCTGCCCCGGCCCGACTCGCGGACGGGCAATGTGGTCGAGGTTGCCCCATTCACTCTGAACCTGCTCCTCGAGGTCGTGGACGCCCAGCGACAGCACACGAAGCGCTACGCCGAGATCACCCTCGTGCTGGCGCTGACTGGGGTCAGGTTCGGCGAGCTGCGTGGCCTGCGGGTTCGAGACGTCGTCGACATGCCCTACCCCGGGGTCCTCGTCAAACGATCGATCCCGCAGTCGGGTCGGACCGGCGCTGTCATCGAGCGAGCGACGACCAAGAGCGGTCGGTCACGGCTGGTTCCGCTCAGTGACTTGGTCCGCCCGGTCGTCGAGTCGTGGGCCGAAAACCGGGAGCCGGACGGCCTGCTCTTCCCTGCGCCGGAGGGCGGGTACCTGTCCGCTCAGAACTGGCGCCGAGCCGTCCACTGGACGACCACGGGCCTAGGCCGCCGGCCCCATGACCTGCGGCACACCGCCGCGAGCCTGTGGATTGCTGCGGGTGTCGATATCAAGACGGTGTCCTCGTGGCTCGGTCACTCGACCGCGAAGCTCACCCTCGACACGTACGGGCACCTCCTGGGCACGGACGCCGACCGTGCGGCGCTCGATCGGGTCAACAAGGCCCTCGGGCACCCCACGGGCACCCAACCGGCGTCCGGGCTCTCGTGGATCGCAGGAGACGGCGCCGTAAACACGCGCTGACCTAGGCAAACGTGTGGTGCCCCCGGCAAGATTCGAACTTGCGACACCCGCTTTAGGAGAGCGGTGCTCTATCCCCTGAGCTACGAGGGCGGGCACGGCCGGACCCGGGCTGCGATCCAGACGCAACGGGGCGGTGCGCCTCGTCCACGTCTGGCTCACTGGGTGGCCACCGGGGACAGGTTACTGGACGCAACCGGTCGTCTCGCGCACGCATGCCGGTGTCGCCTGAGGTGCTCGAGCCGGGCGGCCGCGCCGCACCGCTGCAGATCGGCCCGGTGGGCACGACGGCCCGTGGACGTCAGCAGATGGTGTAGCGCGGCGCCGGGTCGTTGTACGTGTCGCTCCAAGGACCGGCGCTGACCGTGATATCGATGTTGACGCACGGCGACCAGCTGGGGGAGAACACCATCCCGCTGTAGCCGAACGAGTAGTCCTTCGCGCTTGCGCCGTACTGGCCGTACGCGTTCGAGATGTTCGCCGACAGGCCCATGCCGTTCGGGTTGTTGGGAGCGACTCGGACCCAGTTCGTCACGCAGCGCCCCGACCACCAGAGCTCCACCTGCCCGACGTACCGGCCGTACCTGTCCCACACCGGCTGCGAGTCGACGAGCGACTGGTCGGAGTCGCACCCCTTGATCCAGGGGAAGTAGCCGTTCATCTCCGTGCCGGCGCTGGCCGGCTGCGCGCCGACGAGCGCAACAGTGGTGGCCATGCCCAGGGCTGCGAGCAAGGTGTGGACTCTCTTTGTGGTTCTCATCGTGTTCCCCCTGTGGGTTGTCGCTGTGGGTCTCCGGCGTGCCGCCGGGCGATTGCAACCTACGGAGGGAACGGCGAGCCCGCGATGGGGAGCACTCCCCACCACGCGCGTACGGGAAGGGCTCGCGGACTCGACCGGCCAGGGCGACGCCAGCACGACCCGCAGGCTCAGGCGCCGGTCCTCACGTCGACCCCCTCGCGGAGCAGGTCGACGTGGCCGCAGTGCTGCCCGTACCCGGTGACCATCCGCAGCACCAGCCAGCGCAGGTCGACGTCCTCGTACCAGTCGAGCGCTCGTGCGATGTCGTCGAGGCCGTGGGCAGCCACGATGTCGCGCGACACCGCACACTCTGCGTGCCAGGTCGCCACGTCGGCGGCGAAGTCGGCGTCGGCTGGCGTGTTGAAGTCGAGGTCGGGCTGGTCCTCGGTGAAGAACAGGAGCGGCACGTCTCGGCGTTCGAAGTTCTGCTGGAACCACCAGCGCTCGTCGCCGGCAAGATGGCGGCCCAGCCCGTCCGCGGGTGTCTCCACCATGCGCGTCACTCTGCCGTCCGCCCCTGTCGCGTGCCGTGCGCCTCGTCGACCGGGGCGCGCCCCGCACGCTCCCGGCCGGTGGCCTGAGCTCGCGGAGCTGTGAGCAGCGATTCCTGCGCCGGCTGGTCTGTCGGTGGCAGTCCGGAGGGGCTTCGTTGGTTAGCCTGCTGGAATGACGGACGCGCCCAGGACCGACCCTGCCCTCCAGGCCGAGTCGTCGGGCGATCCCCGGGCTGACCGCGTGGCGGCTGCGGTGCGCACCTGGCAGCGGACGCTCGTCGACCTCGGCGGGCGCAACACCCTGCTCTGGTACCGCGACCTCCCTTCCGGCACCCTCGACCTCACGACCGCCCACCCCGGCGGCGTCTCGATGCTTCTCGCCGGGCGCCGCACGCGCCTGTCCGACCTCGTGCGCGAGCCCGTCGCCTTCGACGAGGCCCGGCGTCGGGCCCGGGCGATCCGGTCGAAGGCGCTCGAGCTGCGCGAGGAGCGCGGCATCGCCGCCGGCTTCGTCGCGATCGGGATGGCCACGTGGTCGGTGCCCCGCGCGGCCCGGCCGCCGGCCGCACCCGTGCTGCTCCGCTCCTGCGTGCTGCGGCCCACCGGAGCGGCGCAGGAGGACTTCGAGATCGACCTCGGGCCCGAGGTCGAGCTCAACCCGGTGCTGCGCGAGTACCTCCGCTCCGAGCAGGGCATCGAGATCGACGCCGACGCGCTCGCCGACCTTGCCACCGTCGGCAACGGCTTCGACCCCTACCCCGTGTATGCCGCCCTCGACCACGAGTGCGGCGGCGTACCCGAGTTCTCGATCGCGCCGCGCCTCGTGCTCGGCACGTTCTCCTACGCCAAGCTGCCCATGGTCGCCGACCTCGCGCTGCAGGGCGACAGCCTCGCGAACCACGACGTCGTGGCGGCGCTCGCGGGCGACGAGTCGGCGCTCGCGGCCGTCCGGCTCCGCCTCCCCGAGAGCGAGCCCGACCCGGACCCCGAGCACGAGCACCTGGTCCTCGACGCGGACTCGTCGCAGCACGCGGCCATCGACGCCGTCCGCGCCGGTGCCCACCTCGTCGTCAAGGGGCCGCCCGGCACCGGCAAGTCGCAGACGATCGTCAACCTCATCGCCTCGCTCGCCGCCGAGGGCAAGTCGACCCTGTTCGTCGCCGAGAAGCGCGCCGCCATCGACGCCGTTCTCAGCCGGCTCGACCGGCTCGGTCTCGGTGACCTCGTCCTCGACGCGTACGACGGCCCGACGAACAAGCGCGCCACGGCGCAGCAGTTCGCGAAGAGCCTCGACTCCGCGGTCGAGAACGACCGGTCCGTCAGCGACCACACCACCGCGACGCTGCGCGAGCGACGCGCCCGCCTTCAGTCGCACGTGCAGGCGCTGCACACCGTCCGCGACCCGTGGGGCGTCTCCGCGCACGACGCGCAGGAGGCCCTCGTCGAGCTGGGCACGCGTACGCCCGCACCGACGAGCCACGTACGCCTCGGGGGGCGTGAGCTCGCGGGTCTCAGCCGCACCCGCGCCGTCGAGCTCGGCCGGCGCCTGCGCGACGCCGCGGGCCTCGGCGCGTGGACGCGCGACGGCGACGACCCTTGGTATGCCGCCCGCATCCTCACGTCTGACGACGCCTCCCGGGCCCTCGACATCACGAGCCGACACAGCACGAGCGGACTCGACGACGCCGCCCGGCAGCTCAACGCGATCCTGTCGGAGTCCCATGTGCCAGAGGCGAACTCGCTGGAGGACCGGAAGGCCGCCTTCGCGACCATGGCGAACGTCCGCGAGACCCTCGAGGTGTTCCGCCCGGAGGTCTTCGACATCCCGCTCAAGGAGCACATCGCCGCGACCGCAACGCGCGACTGGCGCGACAACCGCGAGATCGAGATGGGCTGGCTCGAGCGGTGGCGCATCCGCCAGCAGACCAAACGGCTGCTGCGGCCCGGGCGTCCGCCGGCGAACCTCCACGAGGAGCTCGTGTCGGCGAGCGAGCAGCGCGAGCACTGGTTCGAGCTCGTGGGGGGCGGTGGCCGACCCGAGATCTCACCGCGGCTCGACGAGGGACTGGCGCTGCTGCGCGGCCTCACCGCCGATCTCGAGTGGCTCGACGAGCGGCTCCAGCCCGGACCCGACGGGCAGACGCTGGTCTCGCTCCCGCTGGGCGAGCTGCGCGCCCGGCTGGCGGCCCTCGCCTCCCGCCCCGACCGCATCGCGGTGCTGCCGCAGGTGACGGCCGTCCTCGACGAGGTGCGCGCCACGGGCCTCGGACCGCTGGTCGACGACCTGGCGCGTCGCGGCATACCCACGGAGCAGGTCACCGCCGAGGTCGAGCACGTCTGGTGGGCGTCGCTGGCACAGGAGATCACGGTGCGCGACCCCGCCTACGGCGCCCACGACGGCGCCGGCCTGCGCCGCGACGTCGCCGAGTTCGCCGAGGCCGACCGGGAGCACCAGAAGGCCACGGTCGAGCGGGTGCGGTCGGCCGTGGCCCGCAACGTGCGCGAGGTGCTCGCCGACAACCCGGCCCACGAGGCTCTCGTGCGGGCCGAGGCCGGCAAGGCCCGCCGGCACAAGGCGCTGCGCGACCTCATGCCTCAGGCCTCGACGACCCTGACGGCGATCAAGCCGTGCTGGGCGATGAGCCCCCTCGTCGTCGCCTCGACCCTGCCGCCGGGTCGCTGGTTCGACGTCGTCATCTTCGACGAGGCCTCCCAGGTGCAGCCCGCCCAGGCGATCTCGGCGATCTCGCGGGCCCGCCAGGTCGTCGTCGCCGGCGACGAGCGCCAGCTGCCCCCGACGAACTTCTTCACCGTGGTCTCCGACAACGAGTCCGACACCCCGGCAGGTGTCGACGACACCCTGACCGAGGGCTTCGAGTCGGTCCTCGACGTGCTAGCCGCCGCATTGCCGACGCGCAACCTCACCTGGCACTACCGCAGCCGCGACGAGCGCCTCATCGCCTTCGCCAACCAGTCGATGTACGACGGCCGGCTCACCACGTTCCCGGGCACCGCGCTCGACTCGGCCGTCACCTTCGAGCCGGTCGACGGCCAGGCCGAGGTGCAGCCGGGCGTCGACGCCATCGAGACCACCGACAGCGAGGTCGCCAGGGTCGTCGAGCTGGTGCTCGAGCACGCCCGCAGTCGTCCCGCGGAGTCCCTCGGCGTCATCGCCCTCGGCATCAAGCACGCCGACCGGCTCGAGGACGCCATCACCGAGGCCCTCCGCAGCGCGCCCGACGTCGCCGCCTTCTTCGACGAGGCGCGCGACGAGCGGTTCTTCGTCAAGAACCTCGAGCGGGTCCAGGGCGACGAGCGCGACGCGATCATCCTGTCGATCGGCTACGGCAAGACCCCGCACGGTCGCGTGCTGCACCGTTTCGGGCCCCTGAACAACGAGGGTGGCGAGCGGCGCCTCAACGTCGCGATCACCCGCGCCCGCGCACGCATGACCGTCGTCTCGGCGCTGCGGGCCGCCGACCTCGACCCGGACCGCCTCAAGGCGCGCGGGGCGATCATGCTGCGTGACTTCCTGGCGTACGCCGAGGGCCGCGGCGTCGTGGCCGACGAGGGGACGCTCTTCGCGACCGCCACCACGACGAACGACCCCCTGCGCAGCGACCTCGCCAAGCGTCTGCGCCGCGAGGGACTCACCGTCCACGAGGACTACGGCACGGCCAGCCACCGCATCGACATCGCGATCGAGGACCCCTACCACCGCGGTCGCGCGCTCGTTGCCGTCGAGACGGACGGCGCCCGGTACGCCGCGCTGCGCAGCACGCGCGACCGTGACCGGCTCCGCCCCGAGCAGCTCGCCCGTCTGGGCTGGGTGCACGAGCGCGTCTGGAGCACAGACCTCTTCCGCGACCCCGCGCGCGAGATCGCACGACTGCTGACCGTGGCCCGCACCGCGTCACCGCCGCCGCCTCAGACGGTGGAACCGGCGGCGGCCGGGCATCCGGCCGACGCCGACCGGAACGGCTCCGACGTGGCGAGCGGGCCCGGTGAAGGTCAGAGCGGGTCCTCGGCCCCCCAGGCTGACACCGGCCCTGAGCCGCACGACCCGAAACCGGGCGAGGCGACCGCCGGCGACGAGACGACGGCGCCGGCACGTCCCGCGAAGCGCAAGCGCCGCCGTGTCTTCCGCAAGGGAACGGCAGAGAGCGCGACCGAGACTGCGACCGAGAACGCTGACGGTGACGAGCCGGGCGCAGCCCTTCGGCGCAGCAGCGACGAGCTCGACCTCGGCTGGGGTGACGGACCGTCCGGCACAGGCGTCGGCGACCGCTGGCTCGAGGAGCAGCGCCCCCCGCACTACGAGTGAACCGCGCCGACTCGCGGGCAACCGACCGACAGGTCCGCGGGTGGTGGAATGTTGAACGGCCAGCCCGCGTTGTGGCCCGCATGAACACGACGACTCCCTTCACGCTGCGACTCTCGTGGGCCGAGGGTCTGTTCGAGCGAGGCGACTTCCTCGCCGCGGCCACGGCGCTCGCCGAGCTCGTCGACGAGATCGACTCCGCGGGGCCGGCCTCGGCGTCCGACGGCGTGCTGCACTCGGTGACCGACCTGCGGCTCCTGCTGGCCCGGGCCTACTTCAAGTCGGCCCAGCTCGGCCGGGCGGAGTCGACGCTCGTGCGCGTCATCGAGGACGCCCCGACCGACGCGTACGCCCACCTGCTGCTCGGTCGCACCCTGCAGCGGGCCGGTCGCCACGCCGACGCGGCTCGTCCCCTGGCCCTGGCCGAGGTCTTCGGCGGCTACGAGCGGCCCAAGGCCTATGGCACGGACGAGGCAACCGGTACCCCGGCTCCCGCCACGACCTGACCACGGCCGGACCCGGCCTCGACGGCCGAGTGCCCACCTCCCGACGCGTCGGGAGGTGGGCACTGTGCTTTCCGGCCGGAAGGCATCCGGCCGATGTCGTGCCTGGCGTCGCGGTCGGTCAGCGCACCCGGAGGGCGTCGCGGATCTCCTGCAGCAGGATGATCTCCTCGGAGGGGGCCTGGGGCTCCGGCTCGACACCGCGCTTGCGGCGCTCGGCAAGCAGGTTCATCGGGACGACGACCATGAAGTAGACGGCGGCAGCCACGATGAGGAAGCTGACCAGCGCGGTGAGGAAGCCGCCCACCGAGACCCCTCCTGGGGTGAACGAGGAGAAGTTCGGCTGGCCGCCGACCTTGCCGATGAGGTCCATGATGATCTTGACGAAGGCGTCGACGACCTTGCCGAACGCTGTGCCGATGACAACCGCCACCGCGAGGTCGACGACGTTGCCTCGCATGAGGAAGTCCTTGAATCCCTTGATCACGTGCGTGTCCTGTCTCTCATGACCCCCGAGGAGCAGGCAGGTCGCCCATCAAGGCAGCAGTGGACCGGTCGCTGTGGCGTGACGTGGTCGTGACCGTGCGTGGCGATGCCAGGGGTTCCAGTCTGTCGGTGAGCGGTGCACCCGAGTCGCATGCGCCCCGAGTGGTCGTGCGTGACGCGTCGAACCCTACCGTCCGGTGGGGCTGGCCTGCCTGACGGCGAGGACCAGGCTCTGCCCGGCCCCGAGGGCACCGAGCCCGCGAGCGACCTCGGCGGCCTGCGTTGGGCTGAGGGCGAGCGTGAGCAGCGGAGGCGCGGCGACCCCGAGCCCGCTGGTGGGCCCGGCGTCGCGGACGGCCAGGACGACGACGTCGGACGCGACCTGCGTGCCGCTGCCGGTGGCGTAGAGGTCGATGTGGTTGCCGGGACGCACCCCGACCGAGCCGGCGTCGACCACGGGGACGCTCAGCGCCACGTGGTCGGACGGCTGGCCGACGAGCAGGTCACCACCGACGAGCCGTTCGGGGGTGAGCACCTCGTGCTCGGCGAGCGGTCCGGCGGCGGCGCGCCCCACGGCCGACCCGGGCGTCGTCAGCGCCGTCGCTGGACGTTCGGCGCTCGGGCGCCGGACCAGTGCGACGTCGTCGGGCGAGACGACCTGACCGGCCGCGACGTCGCGAACGACGACGAGCGTCGGGGCCCCCAGCCCACCGGCGGGCGCCGGCCGAAGGGCCGCCATCGTGACGAGCAGCGCGGCCCCGGCGAGGACGGCGGCCACCCATCGGCGCCACCGCGTACGCCAGGCGCGGCGTCGGCGTGGACCGTCCGGCCACTGGGAGCGTGACCCCGGGCGGGGTCGGTGCATGCCGTACATCAGGGCAGCGTGAACGGCAGTTCCAGCCCGTCGAGGCTGCGGCGGCACGGACAGGTCGCCACGTCGTCCGCCTCGTAGGCCGGCATCTGCCCGATGGCGTCGTGGAGGACGGAGCTAAGACGCTCGACGTTGGACGCGAAGACGCGCAGCACCTCCTCGTGGGTGACCGCCTCACCACCCTCGACACCGGCGTCGTGGTCGGTGACCATCGCGATGGTGGTGAAGCACATCGCGAGCTCACGGGCCAGGGCAGCCTCGGGCATGGTCGTCATGCCGACGATGCCGAAGCCCGCCTGCTGGTGCATGACGGACTCGGCGCGCGACGAGAAGCGCGGGCCGTTGACGACGACGAGGGTGCCCTCGGGCACCACCTGGAGGTCGGAGAGCCGCGCGGCGTCGATGGCGACCTGGCGCCCGTTGGGGCAGTAGGGGTCGGCGAACCCGACGTGGACGACCGGGCCCTCCTGCTCGTAGATCGTGTGCGGGCGCCCCCACGTGCGGTCGACGACCTGGTCGGGCACGACGATGGTGCCCGGGCCGTGCTCGGGTCGCAGCGACCCGACGGCGCAGGGCGACAGGACCTGGCGCACGCCGACGGCGCGCAGGGCCCAGAGGTTGGCGCGGTAGTTCACCTTGTGGGGTGCGAACCGGTGGCCCTTGCCGTGCCGGGCGACGAAGGCGACGGTGCGGCCCTCGACCTCGCCGACGACGAGCGGGTCGCTGGGGCGCCCGAACGGGGTGTCGACGTCGACCGTCTCGTGGTCGTCGAGGAACTCGTAGAGGCCCGAGCCGCCGATGACACCGATCTCGGCGCGCGGGCCGGCGGGGTCGGGCATCGTCGGGAGAGGCACCTGGTCAGTCATCATGCGGCGAGCCTAGGGCGGTCACCGACCGGGCCGGGCAACCCACGCCACGGGTGGGGACAACGCCCCGCGACGTCAGGAGGCTGTGGACGAAGAGGACGACGTGCTGGCGCTGCCGGACCCCGTGGACGAGCCGCTGGAAGAGCCGTTCGACGAGCCGCCGGAAGACGTGCTCGCGCCACCCGAGGAGCCGGACGAGCTGGACGAGCTGGACGACCCCGACGAGCCCGACGAGGTGGGGCTCGTGGTGTCCTTCGTGTCGCCACCGGTGGCCGATGTCGAGGCACCCGAGCCCTTGGACGGTGCCCGCGAGTCGGTCTTGTAGAAGCCGGAGCCCTTGAACGCGATGCCGACCGGGTGGATCACCTTGCGCAGCCGGGGCTCACCGCAGTTCGGGCACACCGTCAGTGCGTCGTCGGTGAACGACTGGCGGATGTCGAACGCGTGGCCGCACTCTTGGCAGGCGTAGGAGTAGGTGGGCACAGGTGAACCTCGGGCGTCGAATGGGAGATGAACCGCAGGCCAGTCTACGGCCAGCCGGCGAGGCGCCCGCCCCGGCTGATCTCGCGGATGCGCCGCTCGGTGCGCTGCTTGACCTTCGAGGTCGTCACCACGAGCAGCCGGTCACCGTGACGGATCGTCGTGTGCGGCTCGGGCACGAAGCCCTCGCCGCCGCGCACGACGAGGGTGACGTTGGCCCCCTTGGGCAGGCGCAGCTCGAACACCGCGACCCCGTGCAGCCGCGACTCGTCGCCGACCGTCACCTGGATGACGTCGGCGCTGATCTCCATGAGCGAGGTCGACTCGAGGTCGACGTCGACCGAGTGCACCTGCTCGGTGAGCCCCAGCCGTTTGGCGACCCAGGGCAGGGTCGGGCCCTGGACGACCGTGAACACCACGACGAGCATGAAGACGAGGTCGAAGATCCACTCGGTGTCGGGCGTTCCCGTCACACGGGGCACGGTGGCGAGCACGACGGGCACGGCCCCTCGCAGACCGGCCCACGACAGGAACGCCTGCTCGCGCCAGGGCACGCGGAACCACGACACCGACACGATGACGGAGAGCGGGCGGGCCACGAGGAGGAGCACGAGCCCGATGACGAGCGCCTTGACGAACATCTCGTCGAGCCTCGTGGGGTCGGCGAGGAGGCCGAGCAGCACGAACAGGCCGATCTGCGCGACCCAGCCCATCGCGTTGGCGAAGCTCTGGAAGGCCACCCGGTTGGGCAGGCCCATGTTGCCGAGCACGAGGGCGGCGATGTACGTCGCGAGGAAGCCGGACACGTGGACCGCGGCGCCGACGGCATACGCGAGGACGGTGAGCGACACGACCCCGATGGAGAAGAGGGCGGACGACGCGCCCGCGACGCGGCGCAGCAGCTGGCCGCCCAGCCAGCCCACGAGCCCACCGACGAGCGCGCCGCCGGCGAGCTCGACCGCGGTGTGGAAGAGCAGGACCCACCACGGGTCGGCCGTGCCGCCGGGCATGCCCTGCGCGGCGAACGCGACGACGAGGATGACGACGGGGGCGTCGTTGAAGCCGGACTCGGCCTCGAGCATGCCGGAGATGCGGCGGGGGAGCGCGACGTTGCGCAGCACCGCGAAGACGGCGGCGGCATCCGTCGACGAGACGATCGCGCCGATGAGCAGCGAGGTCGTCCACGACAGGGGGAGGAAGGCGTGGGCGGCGACGGCGACGACGAGCACCGACACCACGACCCCGACCGTCGAGAGCACCGCCGCCGGAGCGACCGAGCGCCTGATGTTGCTCCACGAGGTCGTGAGGCCACCCTCGGCGAGGATGAGCACGAGGGCGGCGTAGCCGAGCACGCGGGTCGTCGACGCGTCGTCGAACTGGATGCCGGCGCCCGCGTTGCCGAGGGCGACGCCGATGCCGAGGTAGATGAGGAGTGACGGCAGGCCGGAGCGGACCGAGAGGCGGACGGCCGCGACCGCCACGAGCAGCACGAGCGAGCCGATGAGGAGCACGCGTGTCAGGTCGTCGAGGGTCATGCTCGACGACGTGACGGACGCGAGTGCGGGCAAAGGAGGCTCCTCCGGTGTGGGGCAATCCAACCATCCCGATGCGCCTCTCCGGGCGGCGTGTCCGCGCTCGCCGGAACCCGACGAGACGGTTCGGCAACGATGCGGCGCGGCAGTCCGCGGGCGGCGACTCGGGCCTTCGGCCGTGGCCTAGGCTCGTTCGCGTGTCACGGTTGAAGCGCGCTCGTCAGATCGTCCTGCTCGTCGTCGTCCTGCTCGTCATGGCGGTGGTCGGGACGAGCATCGTGGCGATCTCGGTGGTGCGGCAGTCGTTCCCCGAGACCAGCGGCGAGCTGCAGATCGAGGGCCTCACCAGCTCGGTCACCGTCAACCGCGACGGCCGCGGCATCCCGTCGATCTACGCCGACAGCGCCAGCGACCTCTTCCGGGCGCAGGGTTTCGTCAGCGCCCAGGACCGCTTCTTCGAGATGGACCTGCGCCGGCACCTGACGGCCGGCCGCCTGTCCGAGCTGGTCGGCGACTCCGGCGTCGACAAGGACAAGGTCATCCGCACCATGGGATGGCGCCGGGTCGCGGAGCAGGAGCTGCCCAGGCTCGCCCCCGAGACACGGCAGTACCTCCAGGCGTACGCCGACGGTGTCAACGCGTACATCAAGCAGGCGGGCTCTCCCGAGAAGATGTCGCTCGAGTACACCGTGCTCTCGCGGCGCAACCCGAACTACCGCGTCGAGCCGTGGACGCCGGTCGACTCGCTCGCCTGGCTCAAGGCGATGGCGTGGGACCTGCGCGGTGACTACAACGACGAGCTCGCCCGCGCGCGGCTCTCGCGGACCACCCGCTCACTGAAGCAGATCAACCTGCTCTACCCGCCCTACCCCGTCGACCGCAACCTGCCTATCCTCTCGGCGCAGGACTGGCAGCCGGCGGCGGAGTCCGACCAGGCCGCCAGCGCCGAGCCGGCCGCGTTCTCGGCCATGCAGTCGGCCGAGGGACATGCCGCACTCGACTCGGCGCTCGCGTCGGTCGATGCGGTGCCCTCCAGCCTCGGCCGCGGCGACGGCATCGGCTCGAACTCGTGGGTCGTCTCGGGCAGCCGCACGACCACCGGCAAACCGCTGCTCGCCAACGACCCGCACCTGGCGCTGTCGATCCCCGGCATCTGGGGCCAGGTCAACCTGCAGTGCCGCACCGTGAGCGCCGCCTGCCCGTTCCGTGTCTCGGGCTTCACCTTCTCGGGCCTGCCCGGCGTCGTCATCGGCCACAACGACAAGATCGCCTGGGGCATGACGAACCTCGGGCCCGACGTCAGCGACTTCTTCCTCGAGCAGGTCACCGGCGACGCCTACCTGCGCGACGGGGCGAACACGCCGCTCGTCCAGCGCAAGGAGGTCATCAAGGTCGCGGGTGGGGCCGACGTCCCGATCACCGTGCGGTCGACGGTGCACGGCCCGATCGTGTCGGACGTCGTGCCCGCGATCGACACAGCCGGAGACCGCAGCGTCGTGCGTGGCGCGGCCCAGTCCAACCGGTATGCCGTCTCGCTGGCCTGGACAGCGCTGACGCCGGGTTCGACGGCCGACGCGATCTTCGCGCTCAACAGGGCCGGCAACTGGTCCGACTTCCGCAAGGCGGCCGCTCTCTTCTCCGTGCCGTCGCAGAACCTCGTCTACGCCGATACGGCCGGCCACATCGGCTACCAGGCGCCGGGCAAGATCCCGGTACGCCGCTCGTCGACGCCGGGCGCTCCCCCCGGCTTCTGGCCGTCACCGGGCTGGGACTCGCAGTGGGACTGGAAGGGCTACGTGCCCTTCGAGGACCTGCCGCAGTCGTTCGACCCCGCCGAGGGGTTCATCGTCACGGCCAACCAGGCCGTCTCCGCGAGCCAGACCCCGTTCCTCACCTCGGAGTGGGACTACGGCTTCCGGGCCCAGCGCATCCGCACGCTGCTCGCGGCGACGCCGAAGGTCTCGCCCGAGACGATGACGCAGATCCAGGGCGACAGCCGAAACACGTACGCCCCGGGCCTGGTCGAGCGGCTGCTGGCCGTCCAGGTCGACGACTTCACGGCCCAGGCCCAGCGGCTGCTGCGCGACTGGGACGGCAGCCAGCCCAACGACAAGTCCCGCGACTCCGCCTCGGCCGCGTACTACAACGCGGTGTGGAAGTACCTCCTCGAGCTCACCTTCGACGAGCTGCCGCCCGACATCGCCCCCGACGGCGGCAGCCGGTGGATGGTCGTCATGGAGCAGCTGCTCAAGGACCCCAAGAACGACTGGTGGGACGACAAGACGACGCCCGGGGTCACCGAGGGGTCGGGCGAGATCCTCAAGCGCGCCCTCGTCGAGGCGCGTCTCGACCTGGCCCGTGAGCTCGGCAAGGTGCCGGCGACGTGGCGCTGGGGCCGGCTGCACCAGCTCGACCTCAAACACCAGGTGATGGGCGCCGACGGCGTCCCGACCGTGGTGCAGAGCCTGTTCGACCGCGAGGACATCGAGCTCGGCGGCGGCAACTCCATCGTCAACGCCAACTCGTGGAACGCCTCCAAGCCCGGCTACGACGTCACCAACGGACCGTCGATGCGCATGGTCGTCGACCTCGCCAACCTCGACGCGTCGCGCTGGGTCAACTCGACCGGGCAGTCCGGGCACACCTACGACGACCACTACTCCGACCAGGTCGACGCGTGGGCGGCCAACGAGACGTTCCCGTGGCCGTTCAGCCAGAACGCCGTACGCGACGCCTCCGCCGACGAGCTGACCCTCATCCCGCCGAAGGCGGCGACGACGCCCTAGCGCAGCCGCACCACGCGACCGGTCGTCGTCACGTAGCCGTCGACCGGCACGTCGTGCTCGTCGACGGGCAGGTCGGCGTCGCTCTGCTCGCCCTCGTGCAGGAGCACGATGACCGGTGCGGCAGGGTCGCGGTGCACCAGGGCGCGGTCGTAGCAGCCGCCGCCCTGGCCGAGGCGGGTGCCGTGCGCGTCGACCGAGAGGCCGGGGGTGACCACGAGGTCGCACGTGGCGAGGGCGTCGGTGCCGAGCCAGCCGTCACGCTCGTCGTCGCCGGGGCGGCCGAGCCTGCTGGGACGGGTCACGGTCTGCTGGTCGCCGACGGCGCCGGGGACGGCATACCTCCACTCGAGCGACCAGTCGTCGAGCACCACGGGCACGATCACCTCGTGCCCGGCGGCGAGCAGGGCCTCGACGAGCCGCCCCGTGGGTGGCTCGTCCGGCAGCGACTCGTAGACGGCGACGCGGGAAGGGTCGGGGACGAAGCGGAGCACCGCCTCGGCCAGCACCTCCGACGACGCCCCACGATCCATCGCGGCGGCCAGCTCGCGGCGCCTCGCCCGTGCGGCGTGACGGAGGTCACGCTTGTCAGGAGCGCTCACGGGGCCCACATTCCGCGCACTGGGGTGTCGCACATACGGCCCATCGTAAGGTGATGGCCATGAGTGACCAGGGGCTCCAGGCGTCCGTGGCAATGATGCGCGAACGGGGCCTCGGTCCCGAGGCGATCAAGGTCTTCGAGCACTACTACGCGCAGCTGCAGGACGGTGCCCAGGGCACGATCCCCGAGGACTCCATCGAGCCCCTCGGCGAGGTGCAGACCCTGCGCGAGGTCAAGGTCTCCGACGAGGAGGCGCGTGAGGCGCTGTCTCGCACGGCGGTGATCAAGCTCAACGGAGGCCTCGGCACCGGGATGGGCATGACGGGGGCCAAGTCGGCTCTCGAGGTCAAGGACGGCCTGACCTTCCTCGACATCATCGCCCTGCAGGTGCTCGCCCTGCGGCAGCGCTGGGGTGTCGAGCTGCCGCTCGTGCTGATGAACTCCTTCCGCACGTCGGAGGAGTCGCTCAAGATCCTGTCGAAGTATGCGGACCTGCCCGTCGAGGGCCTGCCGCTCGACTTCATCCAGAACGCCGAGCCCAAGCTGCGCCCCGACGACCTCATGCCCGTCGAGTGGCCCGCCGACCCCGAGCTCGAGTGGTGCCCACCGGGCCACGGTGACGTCTACGTCTCCCTCGTCACCTCCGGGGTGCTCGACGCGCTCCTGGAGAAGGGCATCCGCTACGCCTTCCTCTCCAACTCCGACAACCTCGGCGCCACCTGCGACCCCGACGTCGCCGCGTGGATGGTCGAGCACGGGCTGCCCTACGTCGCCGAGGTCTGCAAGCGCACCAAGAGCGACCGCAAGGGCGGGCACCTGGCGGTGCGCAGGTCCGACGGGCGCATCGTGCTCCGCGACACGGCCCAAGTGGCCGAGGGCGACGAGCGCCACTTCCGCGACATCAAGCGGCACAGCACCTTCAACGCCAACAACGTGTGGATCGACCTGCAGGTGCTGCGCGAGCGCATGACCGCCAAGGAGGGCGTGCTGGGTCTGCCCATCATCGTCAACCGCAAGAACGTCGACCCGGCCGACACGACCTCGCCCGAGGTCATCCAGATGGAGTCGGCGATGGGCACGGCGATCGAGGTGTTCGAGGGATCCGAGGCGATCCTCGTGCCACGCACGCGGTTCCGGCCGGTGAAGACGACCAACGACCTGCTCGTCATCCGCTCCGACTTCTTCTCGCTCGACGAGGAGTACCACGTCGTCGCAGCCGTCGACGGGCCCGAGCCCTTCGTCGACCTCGACTCCGCCTACCGCTTCGTGCCCGGCTTCGAGAAGAGGTTCCCCAAGGGGGTCCCCTCGATGCGTGACTGCACGAGCCTGCGCGTCATCGGCGACCCCGTGTTCGGGCGCAACGTCAGGTGTGTCGGCGACGTCCTCATCGACGGCTACCGGCGCGTCCTCGACGACGCCGTGCTCGGTGAGCTGCCGGTTCCCGCAACGGTGCCCGTCGGCACGCCCGGCGACGTGCGCACGGTCGACGAGCACCTCAAGGCGATCCTGGCCACCCTCGAGCCGTCCCCGACCGAGTGGACGCGGCTCACCGACGCTCTCGGCCTCGTGGTGGCGCGCGACGTGCGCGCCAAGGTCGACCTCCCGCACTTCGACAACTCGTCCATGGACGGGTATGCCGTCCGTGCCGACTCGCTCGCGGGCGCGGGTGACGCGCCGGTCCGGTTGCGCATCGTCGGCGAGGTCGCGGCCGGCGACGACCCGAGCTTCTCCGTCGGCCCCGGCGAGGCTGCGCGCATCATGACGGGTGCACCCATGCCCGAGGGGGCCGACGCCGTCATCGCGGTCGAGGACACCGACGGTGCCGCGGAGGGTGAGGTCGAGTGCCGTGTCCCGGTCGAGCCCGGTCGCTACGTGCGACCGCGCGGCGAGGACGTCGCCTCCGGATCCGTCGTCGTGTCCGCCGGGGAGGTCGTCGGGGCACGCACCATCGCACTGCTGGCCGCGTGCGGCTATGCCGAGGTCGAGGTGCACCGTCGTCCGCACGTCGTCGTGCTGTCGACCGGGGCTGAGCTCGTCGAGCCCGGGAAGCCCTTGCAGCCGGGCCAGATCCACGACTCCAACTCGTCCATGCTCTGGGCGGCCGCGGTCGGCGCCGGGGCGTCGGCCGAGATCCGCGCGGCCGTCGGTGACTCCGATGAGGAGCTGATCCGGGCCCTCGACGAGGTGGTCGGCGAGGCCGACGTCGTCATCACGAGCGGTGGCGTGTCGATGGGGGCCTACGACGTCGTCAAGAACGCCCTGCGGAGCGAGGGCATCGAGTTCGTCAAGGTGGCCATGCAGCCGGGCAAGCCGCAGGGCTTCGGCCTGCTCACCGGCCCCAACGGTCGGCGGGTGCCGCTCTTCGCGCTGCCCGGCAACCCCGTGTCGTCGTTCGTCTCGTTCGAGGTCTTCGTGCGGCCCGCCCTGCGACGGCTCATGCGGCTCAACCCGGAGAAGCGTCGCCTGCGGCCTGCCACCCTGATCTCCGGCGTCGAGTCGTACGGCGGTCGACGTCAGTTCGGTCGGGCGGTGGTGTCTCGTTCCGCGGAGGGCACGCTCGTCGCGGTGCCGGTGGCCGGGCAGGGGTCGCACTTCGTGGCCGACCTCGCGAAGGCCAACGCCCTCTTCGTCGTTCCCGAGGACGTCACCGAGCTCGTCGCCGGCGAGGTCGTCGACGTGCTCGTGCTCGACCGGGAGGCGTGATGGGCGAGCAGCCTCTGACGCACGTGCGCGCCGACGGGAGCGCCCACATGGTCGACGTCTCCGCCAAGGCGGTCACGGCGCGCGAGGCGAGCGCCGCCGGACGCGTCCTCCTCAGCGCCGACGCCGTCGCGGCCCTGCGGTCGGGCACCGTGCCCAAGGGCGACGCCCTCGCCGTGGCCCGCATCGCCGGCATACAGGCGGTGAAGCGCACTCCGGAGCTCATTCCGCTGGCCCACCCGATCGCGGTGCACGGCGTCGAGGTCGACGTCACGGTCGCCGACGACGGCGCCGACATCTCCGCGACGGTGCGCACCGCCGACCGCACGGGCATCGAGATGGAGGCGCTCACCGCGGTGTCCGTCGCGGCGCTCGCCCTCATCGACATGGTCAAGGCGGTCGACAAGCACGCTCGCATCACCGACGTCCGAGTCACCGCGAAGTCAGGCGGCCGCTCAGGGGACTGGCGTGAGTGAGCGTTTCGGCACGGGGCGGCACGCCGTCGTCCTCACTGCGTCGACCCGCGCGGCGGCAGGCGTCTACGAGGACAAGTCCGGTCCCGTCATCGTCGATCGGCTGAGGGCGTGGGGCTTCGAGGTCGCCGACCCCGTCGTCGTGCCCGACGGCGACGAGTTCGGCCGCGCGCTGCGGGTGGCCCTGTCCGGCGAGCCGGAGCTCGTCCTCACCAGCGGGGGCACCGGGCTCACCCCCACCGACGTCACGCCCGAGCAGACGGCTCCGCTCCTCGATCGGCTCGTGCCCGGTGTCGCGGAGGCCATCCGCGCGGCCGGTGTCGCCAAGGGTGTCCCGACGGCGATGCTCTCGCGAGGGCTCGTCGGTCTCGCGGGGCGTACGTTCGTGGCGAACCTCCCGGGGTCGCGCGGAGGGGTGACCGACGCCCTCGACGTGCTCGAGCCGGTGCTCGGGCACGCGCTCGACCAGGTGCCGGGCAGCGACCACTGATGACCGCGTGGGCCAGGCTGCGACGCAGCACGATCCGGCTGGGCTCGGCACTGTCGGTCGTGGTCCCATGAGGATGCCGTGGCGTCCGCACCGCGACGGACAGGCGCGGTGGCCGATCGTGCTGAGGGACTCCTCGGTCGACCCGCCCCTGGTGCTGCGTCCCCTGCGCCTGGACGACGAGCGCGACTGGCAGCGGGTGCGCCGCGACAACGCGGCCCACGTGCAGCCGTGGGAGCCCACGCTGCCGCCGGGTGCGCCGGCGCGGCACCCGGTGTCCTTCCGGCAGTTCGTGCGCGATCTCGATGCCGAGGCCCGCGCCGACCGGGCGCTGCCCTGGTGCATCGAGGTCGGGGGTCGCATCGTCGGGCAGGTGCACCTCTTCGGGATCGTCCGCGCCGCACAGCAGTCCGGTGCAGCCGGCTACTGGCTCGACGAGTCGGTCACCGGACGCGGGATCGCCACGCGTGCACTGGCGCTCGCCGTCGACCATGCCCTGGGGGAGGGCGGCCTGCATCGGGTCGAGGTCAACATCCGGCTCGACAACGAGCGGTCGCTGCGGGTGGCGGAGCGGCTCGGGCTGCGCGACGAAGGCGTGCGAGAGCGGTTCCTCCACATCGACGGTGCCTGGCGTGACCACCGGTCGTTCGCGGTGACGAGCGAGGACCTCCAAGGGGCCACCCTCATGGCACGCCTGTCACAGGTGTAACACCAGCCTCTTGCGCGACACGCCTCGAATGTGCGGGGCGGGCGTCGAGGCGCGTCCTACCGTGGGTCCCGTGCCAGTCAGCAGCCTCATCTTCGTCGTCATCGTGGCGATCTGGGCTGCCTACCTCGTGCAGCACTGGGCTCGCCGCCGCGAGGATGCCGCCGCGACCCGTTCCGTCGACGGGTTCTCCGAGGCGATGCGCGTGCTCGAGAAGCGCCCCTCCCTGCCGACAACCGAGCTGAGCACTCCGCGTCCCCACTCGTATGCCGTCAAGCCCGCCCGCGTCGCCGGTCCGACGGTCGACGTGAAGCGGGCCGTCCCGGCCGGAACCTCGCGCCGCCACTCGCCCCTCGTGGCACGACGCGCCGACCCGCAGGTGCGCGCCACCGATCTGGCCGAGACGACCCCTGGCCGCCCCGGCACCGACCACGACATCGCCCCCTACGTCACCGAGGTGGACCGCATGCACGAGTCAGCGCGCCAGTCGAGCAGCACCGGGGCCCGTCGCCGGCCCGGTTCTGCTCCGGCCCCTGCTCGGGTTCCCTTGGCGCAGAGGCGAATCCGTGCCGCGCTGCTGCTCACGGCACTCCTGTGGCTCCCGGCCTCGATCGTGCTCACGGTGACCGGCCTCCTGATGTGGATCTCGATCCCGTTCGCCGTCCTCACCGTCGGCGCCGTCCTCGTGTGGCTGCGAGCAGAGGCGCAGGCCGACAAGCTGCGCACGTCGACGAACGAAGGGCGCGAGGCGCACGGGCGACGTCTCCGCGACCGGCGTCACGACGACTACGACTGGACGGCGACCCACGTGCCCGTGCTGTCGAGTGAGGACACCCAGGTCATCCGCAGCTCCGCGTCGGCGGTCGCTGTCGGCGTCGAGCAGATGGTCACGGTGCAGGCGGCTGCGACGGGTGCCGCGCACGCCCAGCCGGCAGCCCAGGCCGTGGCGCACTCCGAGCCCGGTGTCTTCGACGTCCAGGCGCCGGTGGCGGGCGAGGCTCCCGTCGCGCGGGCCGAGCCGGAGGCCGCGCCCGAGGGCAGCTGGAGCCCGGTCCCCGTGCCGAGGCCGACCTACGCCCTCAAGGCGAAGGCCGAGCCGCGCTTCACCGAGGGTGGCATCCCGGCCGACGTCTTCGACACGCCGGAGTTCGCCGACGAGGCCGAGGAGCTCGACGACCGAGCCCTCTTCGCCCGCCGCGCCGTCTCGCAGTAGCCCCTCGCACGCAGCACGCCCCCCCGAGTCCGGCCCGGCAGCCTGCTCGCGGGCGTTTTCGGCGCCGGTTTGAGGGCCCGTGGCGCCTGAGTCGTCGGGTCCGGGGGCGTTTCGGCGTCGGACCGGGGGCCGCGACGCGCACCCGGGCGTCGGACCGGGGGCCGTGGCGCGCATTCGGGCGCGACGGCATACGCCTTGTGGGCGGCAGCCCTGCTCCGCGGGACGGTCAGGCGTTGGCCGGGGAGCTGCCCTCGTCGGCGGAGTCGGAGAGCTCGCGGTCGAGCTCCCGGGCGCTCTCGTCGCTGAACAGGTGCTTGCCCACGGCGTTGAGCACGGCCGCGAAGGGCACGGCCACGAGCGCGCCCACGATGCCGGCGATGATCGACCCGGTCGCGATGGCGAGGATGACGGCGAGCGGGTGCACGCTGACGGCCTTGCCGAGCAGGAACGGCTGGAGCACGTGCGACTCCAGCTGCTGCACGCCGATGACGACGGCCAGCATGATCAGCGCGACGCCGGGTCCGTGGGCGACGAGGGCGAGCAGCACCGCGACGGCGCCCGAGAGCAGCGCACCGACGATCGGGATGAAGGCCAGCAGGAACACGAGGATGCCGATGGCGAACGCGAACGGGACCTTCAGGATCGCGGCCCCGACGGAGATGCCCACCGCGTCGACGAGCGCCACGATCATCGTCGCGCGCACGAACGCCGACAGCTGGTGCCAGGCGATGATGCCGGACGAGTCGACGCGCGGGCGGGTCGCGCGCGGGAAGAGCCGCACGACCCAGCCCCAGATGCGCGGGCCCTCGTAGAGGAAGAAGAAGAGCGAGAAGAGGGCGATGAACAGGCCGGCGACGAAGTGGGTGGCCGTGAGGCCGACCGACGTCGCGGTGTCGCCGAGGTTGCCCGACTGGCTGACCTTGTCGCGGATCGTGTTGAAGTACTGGTCGAACTGCGCGTCGGTGATCTTGAAGGTCGTGCGCACCCAGTCACGGATGCGCTCGAGGCCGGTCGCGACCTGGGAGGTGAGGTCGGAGAAGCCGCTGCTGAACTGCGACCCGACCAGTGTGAACAGCGCGCTGACGAGGATCAGCACGCCGACGACCGTGAGGCCCGCGGCGCCGCCGGGCTTGATCCGCCGAGCCTGGAGCCACAAGGCGACGGGGCGCAGCAGCGCGGTGAGGAGGATCGCGATGGCGACAGGCACGATGATCTCGGAGACCGCGCGCACGGCGACCGACAGCAGGTAGAGGGCCGCGCCGACGAGCAGGATGCGCCACGCCCAGTCGGCCGCGACGCGCATGCCCGGTGGCACCTCCGCGGCCTCGATGCCCGGCAGGGCGGGCGCGAGGGGCGGGGTCACGTCGACGGCGCCGGCCGGTTGGGGGCTCGCGGGCTCGGGCGTCCGGACGGAGGGGGCGTCAGCCGCTTTGTCGGTCACGGTGACACCGTATGCCGCCACGCGTGGCTTGAGGGGCAACGACCCCTTCGTCGGGGTCACAACGGTGTCACGGCGTCGGTGCGTGATGCCGTGGTCGCGACGTCGGACCGGGTCGCTCTTCAGGTGGGCGAGAAGGCTGTCGTAGGCCCACGCCCACGCCCACGGCATGAGCCGCTCCGTGCAGTCACTGCGTACGCTCGGGGAATGAGTGACACCGCGGCTGCCGACCGACCGACTCTCGCCGTCACCGGCTCGACCGGCTGGCTGGGCGGCCTCGTGGCCCGCGCGCTCGCCGACCTCGGTGTGCCCCAGCGGCTGCTGGTGCGTGACGTCGGTCGCGCGCCGAACCTCCCGGGAGCCGAGCCGGTGCAAGCCGCGTACGCCGACAGGCCCGCCGCCGAGTCAGCGCTGGCCGGCGTCGAGACGCTGTTCATGGTGTCCGCCGCCGAGAACGAGCACCGCCTCGCCGAGCACCGGGCCTTCGTCGACGCGGCGGCGGCCGCGGGCGTGCGGCACGTCGTCTACGTCTCGTTCTTCGGCGCAGCGCCTGACGCGACCTTCACCTTGGCGCGCGACCACGCCGCGACCGAGCAGCACCTGCGGGACTCCGGGATGGCGTGGACGTTCCTGCGCGACAACCTCTACCTCGAGTTCGTCGACAAGATGATGGGCGAGGACGGCGTGATCCGGGGGCCGGCGGGCGAGGGCCGCGCAGCAGTCGTCGCCCACGAGGACATCGCGCGGGTCGCGTCGACCGTGCTGCTCGACCCGTCGGCGCACGCCGGCGAGACCTACAGCCTCACCGGTCCCGAGTCGCTCACCTTCGCCGAGATGGCAGCGGTCGTCAGTGAGGTCACGGGGCGAGAGGTCACCTTCCACGACGAGACGGTCGAGGAGGCGTACGCGTCGCGCGCGGTCTACGGGGCACCCGACTGGCAGGTCGACGCCTGGGTCTCGACCTACACGGCCGTGGCGAAGGGCGAGCTCGACGGGGTCACCGACGACGTCGAGCGTCTCACCGGCCGGCCGCCGCTGTCGTTGCGGGCCTACCTCGAGTCGCAGCGTTAGCCGACCAGCTCGGCCGTCTGACGGGCGATCGCGAGCTCCTCGTTGGTCGGCACGACGGCGACGACCACGCGAGAGCCGTCGGGCGAGATGACGCGGGCCTGCTTCGAGCGGGCACCGTTGCGGGCCCGGTCGATCACGATGCCGAGGTCCTCGAGCCCCTCCGTCACGGCCGCGCGCAAGGCGATGCTGTTCTCGCCGATGCCGGCCGTGAAGACGAGCACGTCGATGCCGCCGAGGATCGCGAGATACGCGCCGACGTAGTGCTTGAGGCGGTGCACCGCGACGTCGAAGGCCAGCCGCGCCTCGACGTCGCCGCCGGACAGCCGCTGCTCGAGCTCGCGGAAGTCGTTGACACCGCTGAGTCCCAGCACGCCCGACTTCTTGTTGAGGAGGGTGTCGACCTCGTCGAGCGACAGGCCGGCTTCACGGCCGAGGTACGCGTGCAGCCCGGGGTCGACGTCACCGGATCGGGTGCCCATGACGAGCCCCTGCAACGGTGTCAGGCCCATGGAGGTGTCGACGGCGACACCACCGCGCACGGCCGACGCCGAGCACCCGTTGCCGAGGTGCAGAATGACCTGCCGCAGCTCACCGATCGGCCGCCCGACGAGCTCGGCGGCTGCGTGGGAGACCCACTGGTGCGAGGTGCCGTGGAACCCGTACCGGCGGATCGAGTGACGTCGGGCGAGGTCGCGGGGCACGGCATACGTCGACGCCTCGGGCGGCAGGGAGGAGAAGAACGCCGTGTCGAAGACGGCCACGTGCGGCACGTCGAAGCGCTCGCGTGCCGCCTCGATGCCGATGACGGCTGCCGGGTTGTGCAGGGGCGCAAGGGCGCTCAGCTCACGCACTCGGTCCAGCACAGCATCGTCGATGACCACGGGCTCGGAGAAGTCGGGGCCGCCGTGGACCACACGGTGGCCGACCGCGCGGAGTGAGGCGCTGTGGAGGTCGACGCCGTCGCTGCGGAGGTCGTCGGTCATCTGCTCCAGCGCGGCGGAGTGGTCGGCGACATCGCTGCCCTGCTCGCCGATGCGCTCGATCGTGCCGCCGGCCTGCCTCTCACCGGTCTCGGGCACCACGACCTGGTACTTCAGCGAGGATGACCCCGCGTTGAGGACGAGCACCGGCTGCGCCCGGTCGGCGCTGTCCGAGGACTGGGCGTTCCTGTGGGTCAACGGGTTGCTCCCTGCTGGGCCTGGACCGCCGTGATGGCGACGGTGTTGACGATGTCGTCGACGAGCGCGCCACGCGAGAGGTCGTTGACCGGCTTGCGCAACCCCTGCAGCACGGGGCCGACGGCCACGGCGTGAGCGCTGCGCTGCACCGCCTTGTAGGTGTTGTTGCCCGTGTTGAGGTCGGGGAAGACGAACACCGTGGCGTGGCCGGCGACGGGGGAGTCGGGCATCTTGGCCCGGCCCACGGCGGGGTCGATGGCGGCGTCGTACTGGATGGGCCCGGCGAGCGCCAGTCCTGGTGCACGCTGGGTCACGAGCTCCGTTGCAGCCCTGACCTTTTCGACGTCTGCACCCGACCCGCTGGCGCCCGTGGAGTACGACAGCATCGCGACGCGCGGCTCGATGCCGAACTGCTCAGCCGTCTGCGCCGAGGACACCGCGATGTCGGCCAGCTGCTCGGCGGTCGGGTCGGGGATGACGGCGCAGTCGCCGTAGACGAGCACGCGGTCGGCAAGGCACATGAGGAAGACGCTCGACACCGTCTTGACCCCGTCGGCCGTCTTCACGAACTCGAGAGCCGGCCGGATCGTGTGGGCTGTTGTGTTGACCGCGCCCGACACCATTCCGTCGGCGAGCCCGAGGTGGACCATCATCGTGCCGAAGTAGGAGATGTCCGTGACGACCTCCCGGGCGCGCTCGACGGTCATGCCCTTGTGCGCCCGCGCGGCGGCATACTCGGTGGCGAAGCGCTCGACGAGCTCGGGGTCGGTGGGCGAGACCACGGCCGCTGCGTCGAGGTCGAGGCCGAGGCTCGACCCGCGAGCCCGCACCTTCGTCTCGTCGCCGAGCAGGGTCAGGTCGGCGACGCCGCGCCGCAGCAGGATGTCGGCCGCCTCGAGGATGCGGTCGTCCTGGCTCTCGGGCAGGACGATGTGCCGCCGGTCGGAGCGGGCTCGCTCCATGAGCTGGAACTCGAACATCAGCGGGGTGCGCACCTCGGAGGCCGACACGTCGATGGCCGCGAGCACGGCCGTCGCGTCGATGCTCTCGGAGAAGAGGCGCCTCGCGGCCTCGAGCTTGTTGCGCGAGGTCTTGGTCATCGGGCCCCGCACCTGCATGAGGCGCTCCGCCGTGCGGAACGTGCCGTCGTCGGTGAGGGCGATGGGCAGGTCCTGCTGCACGCCGGCGGAGAGTCGCGCGATGGTCTCGGGAATGGGGTAGCCGCCGGTCAGGATGATGCCGGCCAGGGTCGGGAACGTGCCCGACTGGTGCGCGAGGACCAGGCCGGGGATGAGGTCGCTGCGGTCGCTCGGGGCGATCACGGTGACGTCGGGGCCGAGGCGCGCGAGCACGTTCGGCAGGCTCATCGCGGCGACGACGAGACCGAGGCTGTCGCGGTCCAGCCACGACTCGCTGCCGAGGACCAGTCTGGCGTCGACGGCCTCGGCGAGGGCCCGGAAGCTCGGTGCCGACAGCAGCGCGTTCTCGGGGATCGCGCCCGTGACGGGAAAGGGCAACGACGACAAGGCGTTCCGCACCTCGTCGAGGTCGTCGGGCTCGACTCGGTTGGCGACGACCGCCACGGTCTGGGCGTGGTGGGCGCGCAGCTCGGCGACGGCGCCGTCGGCGGCCACCCGGATCTGGTCGGGCGTGCGGCCGCGGCCGTGCACCACGAGGACGACGGCCGAGCCGAGGTTCGCGGCGACGCGGGCGTTGAACGACAGCTCGGTGCCGGTCGAGACGTCGGTGTAGTCGGACCCGACGACCACGACGACCGCGAAACGGGCGCTCAGCGCCCCGAACTTCTCGACGATGACGTGCAGCGCCTCGTCCGGGTCGTCGTGGGCCTGGGCGTAGGTGACGCCGATGGCCTCCTCGTAGGTCTGGTCCATGCCGGGCTGGCTGACGAGCATCTCGACGATGTGGTCGACGCCGTCGTCCGGGGCGCCGGCGCCGAGGGTGGTCAGTGGCCTGAAGACGCCGACCGAGCCGACTTCGCGGATGAGGGCGTCGAGCAGGCCCAGGGCCACGGCGGACTTGCCCGTCAGCCCCTCGGGGGAGGTGACGTAGACGCTTCGGCTCACGACACGAACCTAGCGAACGGTCGTCGAGGTCGGGTCGGGACCGGGAGCGCGCCGCGACACCGTGAAGGTGGGCGGTTGGCGCAGCGACTGACCCACGACGCAGTACCTCTCGGTCGCGGTCGCCAGCCGTTCGAGGGTGGCGTCGTCGGCGTCGCTCGTCACCTCTGCGACGACGCGTGGTTCGGCGACGCCCACCGGCACGCCGCGGTCGATCCCGAGCGTTCCGCGTGCGTCGAAGCTCGACTCGGCGCGCACGGTCACGTCGCGCAGGTCGACGCCGAAGGCGACGGCGACCGAGTGGAGCGTGACCCCGGCGCAGGCGACGAGCGCCTCCATGAGCATGTCGCCCGAGCAGGCGTCGGCGCCGTCACCACCGGTGGCGCGGTGCAGCCCGGCGCGCACCGGCCCTGCCCACGTGGCGACCTCGACGGCCGGTGGCACGTCGAACGTCGCCCTCGCGGAGACGGGGGTCAGCGCGCTGTCGGGGTGCTGGCGGTAGCGCTCCTTGAGAGGCGTCTGCGCGGCGCGCAGCTCGTCGCGGTTCACCGGTGCGCCCTCGGGCGTGGCGCGTGCTGGGGGTGGTCGTTCATGGGGGCCTCCGGGGTCGACGCACGCGGGCCCTGCCAACGTATGCCGTCGGCCGCCGCCGCGCCCGGAGTGCGGACCGCGCGCGTCGCGGGAGGACCCTAGGGGCCGGCCGGGTCGCGTTCGATGCCGAGCCGGGCCAGCAGGCGGACGGCGTCGTGGGGTGCGTGACCCTTCGCGTCGTTGTCGAAGTAGACGTGGACGTCGTGGCCCTCGTCGAGCCATCCGCTGCACGTCTGCGCCCATCGGTCGAGCGACTCGTCGGTGTAGCCGCTGGCGTAGAGCTCGGTCTCTCCGTGGAGGCGCACGTAGCGGAAGTCGCTCGTCGCGTCGTGCATCACCGGCCACTTGCCGGCACTGTCGGCGACGACCACCGCGACACCGTGCTCGGCGCAGAGGGCGCGCGCCTCGTCCGAGTCGAAGCTCTCGTGGCGCGGCTCGAGGGCGTGCCGCAACGGCACGTCGACCTCCGTCTCCGTCAGACTGCGGTCCTCCTTGACCTTGTCGTCGTGCTGCGCCGCGAGGGCGGCGGCCGCGCCGGTGGTGCGTGGCAGGAGGTCGAAGAAGGCCGCCAACCGCTCGTGGTCGAAGTGCAGCCGCTCGGGCAGCTGCCACAGGAGTGGTCCGACCTGTCGACCGAGCGCGAGGACCCCGCTCGCGAAAAAGTTGGCGAGCGGGGTCTCGACGTCACGCAGGGCCTTGAGGTGCGTGATGTAGCGCCCTCCCTTGACCGCGAAGACGACGTCGGCGGGCGCGGCTGCCCGCCAGGCGGCATACGAGCTCGGGCGTTGGAGCGAGTAGAAGGAGCCGTTGACCTCGATCGACGTCATGCGCTCTGCGGCGTACGTCAGCTCGAGGCGCTGGGGCAGCCCTCTCGGGTAGAAGTCACCCCTCCAGGAGGGGTAGCGCCACCCGGAGACGCCGACGAGTGCACGGGGCATGCACCACCCATACCCGGCCGGCGACGGGAGGGGCTAGATCCATCGGCGGCCTTTGAAGACGCCCCAGAGCGCGGCGCTCACGACTCCCATCATGCCGAGCGCGAACGGGTAGCCCAGGCGCCAGTGCAGCTCGGGCATGGCGTCGAAGTTCATCCCGTAGACCGTGCCGATCAGGGTCGGGGCGAAGAGGATGGCGGCCCAGGCCGAGATCTTCTTGACCTCCTCGTTCTGGTCCATGCTCGCCTCGGTGAGGGTCTTCATCTCCTCGTTCTGCTTCTGGGCGACGAGGGTGGCGTTGACCGTGAGGATGTCGCGCAGCAGGTGACGGAAGCCGTCGACCTGCTCCCGCACCGCGGTGAGGTGGTCCTCGACGTCGCGCAGGTAGCGACGCAGCTCCTCGTGGGTGCCGTACTTCTCGAAGCCGGCCGACAGCGACTGGATGACGGTCGCGAGCGGACGCACGGCGCGCTCGAACTCGATGACCTCGCGGCTCAGCTCGTAGATGCGTCGCGACACGGCGGGGTCGCCGCGGAAGACCTCGGTCTCGATCTCGTCGATGTCGTTGTGCAGCCCGCGGACGACCGGAAGGTAGCCGTCGACGACCCGGTCGAGGATGGCGTAGAGGACGGCTTCTGGCCCGCGTGCGAGCAGCTCGGGGTCGCTCTCGAGGCGCCGACGCACGGCGGAGAGGTCCGGCGCCTCGCTGTGGCGCACGGTGATGACGAAGTCGGGACCGACGAAGAGGTGGACCTCTCCGAACTCGACCTGCTCGGAGGCGTCGACGTAGCGCGCGGCCCGCAGCACGACGAAGAGGGTGTCGCCGTAGCGCTCGATCTTGGGCCGCTGGTGGGCGACGATCGCGTCCTCGACCGCGAGCTCGTGGAGGTCGAACTCGCTTGCGAGAGCAGCGAGCTCGTCCTGAGTCGGTCGGTAGAGCCCGATCCAGCCCACCGACCCGTCGAGCTCGCGCAGGGCGCGGAACGTGTCGGCGAGGCTGTCGGGCGACAGCGTCCGACGGCCGTCGAGGTAGATCGCGCTGTCGACGACGCTCGCCCCCTGCCGCCGGTTGCGGTGGGGGCTCGACGGGGCTTCGGGGTGCGACGAGTGCGAGGTGTGGCTTGCGGGGGCGGGCCGGCGGACGCGGCCGGCGAGGGTGCGGATCGGGTTGCGGGTGCGCTCGGACATGACGACCTCCCGTGACGGGACGAAGGGGCAGCGGACAGCATCACGAGAGCCGCCGCGAGCCCTGCCGCACGTCGTGCGGTCTCGACCCGTCAGCCCTCGTCGGTCGTATGACTGGGAGGCTCGCCACACATGGGGACCCACCTCCTGCTGTCACTGCGACGCACCCGTGTGCCGTCGCCTCGGGGAGTGTAGCCCCGCAGCGCAGGTCAGGTGTGGACGTTCCACACCGGTGGGCGCACCGCTCAGCGCGGCCGGCGCCGGGCCGCCGACTCGAGCTTGCGGACCTTGGTCTCGAGCCCGAGCACCTTCTCTATGCCCGCGAGGTTGAGGCCCTCGTCGAGGAGCTGGCCGATGCGGCGCAACCGCACCAGGTCGTTGTCGCTGTAGCGGCGCGTGCCGCCGGCGGTGCGTGACGGCCGCAGCAGGCCGCGGGCCTCGTAGAGCCGCAGGTTCTGCACGCCCATGCCGACGAGGTCGGCAGCGACGGTGATGCCGTAGAGGCCGTGCTCGGGGTCGTTCTCGCCAGTGGCTTCGGAGGTCATCGATCCTCGAATCAGGGTCTTGCATCGGCATGTCGCTGGTGCTACAACAAATCTATCGCACCCACCACAGATCTGGTGGTGGATCCATGGCGGCTCACGACGTGATGGAGGTGACGACGATGCCGATGGAGCCCTCGCTCGGGCCCGAGACGCTCGATGACGTGGACGTCGACGCGGTCTTCGCCGACATCGTGCTCGCCGACGTCGACCTCGTCGACCTCGAGTTCGAGGCCCTCGTCAGTGCCGAGTTCGGCGAACCGCCCGAGTCGGGCGCCGTCCCGCACGACGACCCGGGAGACGAGCGGCCGCGACCGGGACCCCGCGACGCGCTCACTCCCCGTTCCCGCTCCGCTGCCAGGCTCACCGCGGCCCGACGCCGCAACCGGCAGCGCAGCCCTCCGAGTGGTTGATCTCGTGTTCTCGTGACAGGGCGGCCCCGCAGGTCCGCGCGGGGCCGCCGGCCCACCCTGAAGGAGGTACTGACCGTGTCCGTGGCTGCGCCAGGGCTCGACGACGGCGTCCTCACCGGCCTCAGCATCCGAGAGCTCATCCGGGAGCTGGCTCGCCTCGAGGAGGAGCGGTGGCTCTCCGAGGTGGACGGCGACCGGACGCGCCGGCTGGAGGAGGCCATCGTCGTCGAGCTGCGCCGACGCGGGCGGCAACCGGCAGAAGACACGGCTGCCTGAGTCGCCCGGGCCCGCCGGTGAGGCGTGTCCCGCGGGTAGAACATGGAGAAGGACCCGGCGAATAGCGTGCCGGGTCCTTCTCCATGTCGTGGAGCTGAGGGGAGCCGTCGGCTCCGCTTCGCTCCGCCTCCTCCCGAATCCCCCCGTACACGTCTCTGAACATGAAGAAGGACCCGGCGAAAAGCGTGCCGGGTCCTTCTTCATGTTGTGGAGCTGAGGGGATTCGAACCCCTGACCTTCTCATTGCGAACAGGTGCGGGGCCGTTGCCGTGCTCGTCCTGGTGCGGTGCATGCGTTTCCTCGGCGCCCTTGACGGGTGGGCGTTTTGGGGCGCGGGGGACGCCGGGGGGACACGACTCAGCTCCGCGGGGTTGCGCATGGACCGGAACGGACGGGGCTGGGTGGTGCCGCGCAGAAAGCGCTTCGGGGACCCAGCGACGCGGGTAGTCGACTGCGCCGGTCGCTCGAGGTGGGCAGTGGTCCTCCGTGGGACTGCGCCCGCGCGGCGACGGCTGGGGCCGCCCTCGTCCAGGCGCTTGAGCCAGGCCCACTGATCGTCGAGCCGGCCATCGAGAAGGCTTCGACCGGGCGCGCACCTCCCCAGGTTGAAGCGCGGGGTGCGGTGGGGTGCGCGTAGGCGCGCCAGCGCCGGAGCGCGGGGTCCCCATCGCGGGGTCCCGCGCTCCTTCGCGCCGCAGGCGCGTTTAAGCCAGTACAGAAAGTCCTCACGCCACGCCTGACCCTCCCATCCACCGGCGGCTACTTGTTTCATTGACGGTAGGACCGGTGCCTGCGCAGGCTCTGGTCTAGGTGCCTGGGCTGGTCGCTCGCAAACGCGGCTGCCCATGCCTTGTCGTGTGGCTCTCACATGGGTTGCGCCGCCCGGGCACCGCCGGGCAGGAGAGGCTCAAGAAGGGATTGCTCTGCTCGAAGTAGCGGTGCTCTCCACGCCCAACCAATGATCGGTTCCAGGCAACGGAGGGCCGCCGAACCAGGGCGAAGCACGTGCTTGACCGCGTCTTCGCCGGATACCTGGGCTTTTCCACTCAGCATGACCAGTACTTGATCCACGACCGCCAGGTGGCGCGCGATGATGCCACCGGGAACCAGCTTGGCGACCACGACGTGAGCATCGGCCCCGAAAGGGACAACCCCGAAGCCCACGCTGCCGAAGCTGGAAATGTTCCGAGCGGGCAGATGATCAATGTCGACAACGTGCACCGCGCCATCCTCTCGGATCACAGGAGTAACGCGAACGTGCGCGTCGGGAGGTCGTCCTGCGCGCGGCAGAACCCATGAGATCCGGACGTCAGGCTGCCGGCTTCAACAGGCGGACATGCTCTACCAAGGTCTCGATCGGCCAGTCTGGCCGCTTCATTCGTAGTCGTCCTTCGACAGCGACAGCCGCGTCCTCGAGAGTCGCCGAGAAGTAGGTCTCCGATTCCAACTGACCCGTCAGGTGGTCGGGGACGTAGATCATCACCCGCAGCCAGTTGCGGCCACGGGCGCTCAGCGTGCCGAGCTTGAACCCCTCATCCTCGTGCTGCCATACGGCGCCCGAGACGTAGATGTAGACGTCAACAGAGGGGTCGTCCGGGCCGATTGGCTTCGGCATGTTGATGGACTTTGCTTGGATCGCATCCACAACACGGCCTAGCCCTTCCTTCTGGCGGCGCCACGAGTCGCCCCAGGTGAGATGCGTCAGAAGCCCCATGGGCGCAGCATGCCCCACGCCACGCGGCGTCGCACCCAGGGCTCAGCCGGGACGTCTCCCCTACCCGCGAATCCCTGGTCGCGGCAAGGGCGCGCATCGCACTCGAACCAGTTCCGTCCGCACCGGGGCTTCGAGATGGGCCGCCGTCGTTGCTTGAGTGCGGGTTGTGCCGCTACGGCGTCGCTGTTGGTTCTGAGGCCGGTGACGGCATGACGAAGGGCCGTGCCCGTTCGCGAGAGGTGGTTCCTCGCGGACGGGCACGGCCCTCATGCCTCCGCTGGGACGTGTGTCCCAGCGGAGGTCGGGAGCGTTGCTCAGGCGTCGTAGCTGTCGCGGCTGCCGGCCTTGGCGAGGCCACGGGCGATCATGTAGCCGATCGTCAGGTAGGTGATCAGGTGCATGGCGTCGGAGGCGCTGAACGGGTCGATGCCGTTGCCGCCCTGGACGCCGCCGTCGTCGTTGACCATGAAGGCAGTGATGGCCACGGCGAGAACGGCCGCGAGGTAGACGAAGAGCTCGGTCGTCTTGGTCGAGGCCTTGGTCTCGGTGGTCAGGCGGCGGGTCCGGTCGAGGTTGTTGTCGGTGTGGTCGGAGTGGGTGTGGGTGCTCGTGGCGTTGCTCATGAGGTGTCCTTCGGTTGTCGCTTTGGCGTTGGGGCGCTGGGGGGCTGGCCCAGTCGCGGTGCGGGGGCGTCACTGCCACATCCGCTTGTCTACGATGTAGACTGTACGGGTAGACTACGAGATAAGCAAACTGAGACCCAGACACGTGTTGGAGGATTGAGCGATGACACCCAAGTCCACCGACCCTGCGTCGGCGTCGTCAGCCGATCAGTCCGCTGCCTCATCAGCGGGCCGGTCGAAGAGATCGCGTCGCGGCAGCCTGAGTCGCGAGCAGGTCCTCGCTGCGGCGGTACGACTCGTCGACGTCGAGGGCCTGGATGGTTTGACGATGCGGCGCCTGGGCCAGGAGCTCGGCCGCGACCCGATGGCTCTCTACCGCTACGTCCCCAACCGCGAAGCCCTGCTCGACGGCGTCGCCGAGCACGTGCTGGACGAGCTCGAGATCCCCACCGACGGGACAGAGTGGCAGCTCGAGCTGCGCCGCATCGCGCACGACTTCCGCACTCTGGCGATGAACCACCCGCACGTCGTCCCTCTGCTGGTCACCCGGCCACCGATGACCCCGCTCGGGCTGCGTCCGCTCGGGACCCTGCGCCCCCTGGAGCGCATTCTGAAGCTGCTCACCAATGCCGGGTTCCCGCCGGCCGACGCGCTGCACGTCTACCGCACCTACTTTGGCTTCCTCTTCGGCAGCATCCTGAACGAGCTCCAGGAGGTCGGCATGGACCCGGAGGAGTCCGAGGCGATGCTCCGGCTCGCGCTTCACCGCCTGCCCGCCCAGGACTTTCCGCACCTGCGCGGCCTTGCAAGCGAGCTCGCGCGCTTCGACGGCGCCGCCGAGCTGGACCATGGCCTCAAAGCCGTCCTGACAGGACTCCAGGCCCAACTCGACGATCCCAGCCCTCGCCCCTGAGACACCACCAGCGCCACGCAACGTCGCCGACGCGGCACTCACCGTGGCAGTCGTACCGACCTTCAACCGACCGCGGGGCGCCCGGGTCCTCAGCCTGCACTTGTGGCCCGGGCCCATTTCGTCGGCCGACTGCCGCAACTGGGAGCGCGCGTTCGCGGATCTACACAGCGTCGTAGGCCTGCGAGGCTTGCCGCACGCAGTTCAAGCGGTCACGCGGTCGAGGTCTGACCGCGTGGTGGCTGCTGGCGGCGCCCGCCATGAAGGCCCCTCCAGGTCAGCCCGGCGACCGGGACGCCGCGCACCACCTACCCACGACGCGCAGAACATCAGCCCGGACAGCAGAGGCGTCCGGCGCGTGTCCCGCTTCACGAAACTAGAGCGGGCGGCCGGTCCATGCACCAGCAGACGCTGGTCTCGCTTGAGCGTCGCGGCGCTTTCGTCGTCACTGCGAGTGCCTTATGGTGTCCGATCATGGTGCCTGAAGACTTCGAGACCGGGCGAGGCCAACCGTCGACCGCTGACACCGGCACCGCGGTGGACGACGACCAGCTCGCCAAACAGCTGAGCGACTTCGCCCGGCGCGCGCAGTCCGAGGACGATCGCGGCTTGATGCTCGATGAGGTCGTCAGGGCCGCATTGCAGCTGATTCCCGGTGTCGACGAGGCCTCGATCAGCGTCACCATCGGTCGGCGCGACGTCACCTCCGAGCACCCGTCCGGGGAACTGCCCGCGAAGGTCGACGCCGTGCAGACCGAGACCGGGCAGGGACCGTGCATCGACGCCGCGTACGAGCACGAGACGGTGCGTGTGCCCGACATGGCCAGCGAGGAGCGCTGGCCTAAGTTCGCCGCTCGCGCGGCCGCGCTGGGGGCAGCGAGCATGCTCTCGATCCAGCTGTGGGTCGAGAATGACAACCTCGGGGCTCTGAACCTCTACAGCTACACCGCCGACAGCTTCACCGACGAGTCCGAGCACGTGGGCCTGCTCTTCGCTAGTCACGCCGCGGTCGCGTTCGCCGGGGCGGACAAGGTCCACCACCTGAACATCGCTCTCGCCCGGCGCGACCTGATCGGGCAGGCCAAGGGGATCCTGATGGAACGCTTCAAGATCACCGGTGCTCAGGCGTTCAGTATCTTGGTGCGGATCAGCCAGGACAGCAACCGCAAGCTCTTCGACGTCGCCGAGGAACTCGCCCAGACAGGGCACTTGAAGCAGTGAAAGACCCCCTCGGTGTAGCCGCCCGCGGCACGCATTAGGCGCGGGCACGGGCAACGGATCCGGCCGGGATGCGAGCGACCGCCGGGGAGGCAGGACCGGCACGCCACCGTCGGGCCTCTCTGTTGAAGCGAGACGGTAACGCTCGTACCCCTCGTACCCACCGCTGCGGAGGAGCGACGGCCCCGCGCTGACACGGCGCCCATCGACCCGGCATCACACCAGGGGTGGCCCTGGCACGGCCGGGGTCAGGTGGCTGGTTCGATGGCTCGGCGTTGAGCGACCAGAGGGCACAGGAAGGGGTCGTTGCCGCGGAGGCCGACGCGGTTGAGGTGTTCAATGACCTGCCGGTAGGCCGACACGAGGCTGGTCTGGGTGTAGGGGATGCCTTCGGCGGCGCAGTAGGCGGCGACCAGGGGTTGGACCTTGCGCAGGTGTGGTCGGGCCAGGGAGGGGAAGAGGTGGTGCTCGATCTGGTAGTTGAGTCCGCCCATCAGCACCGAGACGGCCGGACCGCCGGTGATGTTTCGGCTGACCAGGACCTGGCGGCGCAGGAAGTCGAGCTTGAGGGTGGCGGGGACGACGGGCATCCCGATGTGGTTCGGGGCGAATGCGCACCCGAGGTAGATGCCGAAGAGGCCCACCTGTACGGCGAGGAACGCGAGCGCCTTGCCCGGCGGTAGGACCAGAAGGACCAACGTGCACAGGCCGCCGTGACGCATGGTGAGGAAGGCCGCCTCCACCCAGCGGCGATTCAAGGCGCCTCGGGAGGCGACCCGGCGGACGCCGTCCCAGTGCAGCGACAGGCCCTCGAACGCGGTCAGTGGGAAGAAGAACCAGCCTTGGTGCCTGACGAACCACCGCCCAAGCGGCGATCGGACCCGCTCAGCGGCTGCGGGGGTCAAGGCCAGAGCGCCGGGGGCGATGTCCGGGTCAGTGCCGTCCTTGTTCGGGTTGGCGTGGTGACGGTTGTGCTTGCTGCGCCACCAGCCGTAGCTGATCCCGACGAGGAGGTTGGCCGCGACCAGGCTGACCCAGTCGTTCCACGCCGCTGAGGCGAACATCTGACGGTGCGCCGCGTCATGGCCCAGGAACGCGATCTGGGTCATGACCACCGCCAGCGTTGCCGCCATGGCCAGCTGCCACCAGCTGTCCCCGAGCCGGACGAAGAGGACCGCCCAGGCACCGAGGGCGACGACAGACCCCACGAGCTTAGCCCAGTAGTAGCCATACCGTCGCCGCATCAGGCCCAGGTCGTGGACCTCTTGGATGAGGGCGGTGAACGAGCTGGTGCCTGGACCGCTTCGCGCCGGACCGCGGCCAGGCGCGGGCGGGCCGACGCTGACTCGGGGTGGGGATGACATGGTTCGGCTCCCAATCAGTTGCTGTCGCACAGCAGAACTCCCGAAGGCGTGGGCCGGCGCGCCTTTCCGAGGGAGTCCCGGGGTGGTCGGTGAGCACCGCTAGCCGAGGACATACCCGTTCAGGTCTAGGCGGATACCGCACCCGGCGACCTGAGGACCCACCCCGCTCGCGCCAACGGGACGCCCAAGCGGAGGAGACACCAGGATGCCCACGCGGCCTGGGCACTCCTAACTGACCTGTCGTGACTCCAGACACCCGTCGACGACGGCGTCGCCGCCCGGGCGGGGTTGAGAGGCGACGCCGGCACAATCACGGTATCGAGCGTGGGGTGGCCCGCTCGACTCTCTCGCACGCGACGCCGAGGCCGCGGCGACCCGGAGGCGCGACGACGGCGCCGACTCGGCGGTTGCCCGGATGGGCTTGGGACCGAGAGACGACGCCGTCGCGCGGCCAGTACACACCGGACTGCTCGACTCGCGACATAGACGCGCCCGCGTGCACCGACCGGCCTGGCGGGGCTCCGCGTCGTGCGCCCGCTAAGATTCCTGAAACCGCTTAGACAGGTCGCCGTTGTTCGATTGGGTGTGTGAAGTCCACGGCCCCCAGCGTGGACGTGATGGCTGCCGTGTCCACCCCCTCCCCCAGGGCACGGGCGCGCGTCGACGAGAGTCGATGCTGGCGGCGCCTCCACTCCCACCTGGGAGGCGCCGCCCCCCGTCCACCACGACCCCCCGTGATGCCCCCTCGGGCACATGCTGTCACGGTGTGATGTGGGCCACATCAGAACGTTGTGACTCGTTCAGGTGACACCCGCATTCCGTAGCGAGAGGAGTCACTGTCCGAGCGCTGGCGCATCCCGCCTCGGCGCCATGTCCCCGGACCGAGAGATGAGACGCACCAGGGTGCCCATCAAGCGAATCCGCTCATCGGCTTTATGTGGGTAACTTCGACCGCGAGTTACTCGGCGTGTTTCTTCGTCGGCGGGCGCCCTGACTGTGGATTCTGGGAGTGCGGACATACCCACACAAAACCTGAACTGACATAGACGCGGGCTTGATGCCCTGGGGGTCGGCTCCCCACCCCGGCCAGAGGTGAGAGTCCCTGGGAGTGGTGGGGTTTCGAGGTAGCGGAGTGGCTCCGGACGTGAGGGAGCCATCGGCGTGATTCT